>CACXMM010000014.1 GCA_902768785.1 uncultured Prevotellaceae bacterium | reverse complement strand
TCAACGATATCAGGAAGACTGTCAACTCGTTCAGTAAATCGACTGTCAACCACATCAGGAAATAAGCAAAAAACTGTCAACCGAAATCAGGAAAAGACATATCGGTATAACGATATAACGGTATATCGAAATAACGAAATAACGACAATAATAAAAAACTACTATGATCACAATCAAACATTTTGGCTATTTCTGGTTAGACACATGGATTCTGGCCAATGTGGTTCAATTAGCGACACAAGACTTCTGTATGCGCTATCTGAACCGCAACAATGATCCTTGCGGACGACAATTCGACCAGATGACACAAGCAGCACGATCAGCTCCCGCCAACATAGCCGAAGGCAACTCACGTCACTCGACTTCGAAGGAGACCGAAATGAAACTCACCGATGTGGCCAGGGCTACACTGTCAGAGCTGGCAAATGACTACCAAAACTGGCTCTTACGCCATGAAAGCATTCCCTGGTCAGTAAAAGATGCAGCGTTTCAGTCAGTTAATAACATCCGTCTTGATCGTCCTACCTATCAGGACGATGTACTGCATCAGAGCAGTGTCCACATCCTTGCTCAGAAACACAAGTTTGATCCATGGCTCAACAATGGCGATTCCCTCGTTGCTGCCAACTGTATGCTGGTGCTCTGCAACCGACTGACACAAATGCTGAGTCGTCAGATAGAGCACCTGTTGGAAACGTTCAAGGAAGAAGGTGGTTTTACAGAGAGTCTCACAGCCGAGCGACTGAATCACCGAACACAGCAAAACATTCAGAACAACGCCCCACAATGTCCCCGCTGTGGGAAACCCATGATCAAACGTGTTGCCAAGAAAGGCATCCACTCCGGCAGGGAGTTTTGGAGTTGCAGCGGATATCCTGAATGCAATGGAACCCTGAATATCATCTGAGATGTCGGTATTTCGGCATTTCGATATTTCGTTATATCGATATTTCGGCATTTCGTTATACCGTTATATCGATATATCGGTATATCGAAAATATTACCACAAGTGATTCGATTTGAAATTATTCGGTTATGTGATAAAAAAAGTGTATCTTTGCAGCAGAGATAAGACAAAACTGCAATCACTAACAAAAAGAATCACTCAACAAATCAAAAATGAAAAGGAATATCATTATATGGCTGATGACGGTAATTGCCATGCCTCTTTGTGCACAAGAAATCTGGAACGCCAATGCCGTAACAGATCTCAAGACCGCCGAGCAGACCATTGAGGCAACACCCAGCATCACCTTGAAGATTGCCTCGGTGCTGAACGAGAAAGACATCGAGGATGGTAAGAACCCGTGGATCTTAGAAGGCAAGGAGGACGGTTCGTCGAACACCGCCCTGAACACCACCGACTGCACCCCACCCTTCAACCAATTCCTGAAGGGTATGGGCAACCCCTATGTCACCGATGCCGGCGGTCATTGGGAAGAAACCGAAAACGGACGGTCATGGCGTGACGATCCCAACGCTTCCAGCTGGGCACCCGGCTGTGGGTTGCTGCCTGCACACGGTCAGTACATCAAGGTAACAGCCAAAGCCAATGGCAGTCTGAAGATGGGTGTGTATATCAACAAGGGAAACCATCCGCTGTATGTGGTGGAAGAGTCAACGATCACTGCCTTGAACCACAGTGACATCCAGGCGGAGTTCTACTACCAGAACAACGGCTTCACCTTCAATGACAACGGTACGACGGTATCGTTCGTGAGGGGTACGCTACCCGCCGACTATATCATCCAGCACACCAACGGCTACAACCAAAACCGTCCGGCCTTAGGCTATATCACCTTCGCCGTGGAGGCAGGGAAGAGCTACTGGGTGTTCAACCCGAGGAGTCAGGTGGGCCTCTACGGTCTGTATTTCTCCACAGGAGAGAGCAATGAGGTGACCGCCAGACTGAACGTGAGTCCTGAGGGTGCGGGAAGCGTGTCTCCCACCACGGTAACGGTCCTGCAAGGCACGGATTTTACGGCCACTGCTACGGCTCATGCCGGTTATGTCTTCGAGGGATGGTATGCCGGTGACAACTGTGTGTCAACGGAGAATCCCCATACCTTCACCCTGAACAGCAATATCACCCTCACGGCACGCTTCCAGGCACAGGCTGCCAACACGGTAAGGGGCTTCTTGGATCCCACTTGCAAGGACATGGGTAGCGTAACGGTGAGTCCGGCTGGTACAGTGACCGATGGAGGACTCATGTTCAACTATGGCACCACCATCACCCTCACGGCTACGCCATTTAACGGCTATCGCTTTGACCACTGGGATGACGGTACGGGTGGACGGCTGTCGGAGGATACGAGATACACCTTCGAGGTGACGAGCGACCGCACGGTGTATGCCGTCTTCGTGCCCATGGAGAACTACCAGCCTGATCTTGTGGCATTCCCTGGTGCCGAAGGATATGGCCGCTTCACCACAGGAGGAAGGGCCATCGACGGTCGTGGATCAAAGGTATATTATGTGACACGTCTCGACGACTGCTCCGACAACAACTTGGTAGAAGGCACCTTCCGGTGGGCTCTCCGCAGTGGTGACGACACCCCGCGCACCATTCTGTTCAAGGTGAGCGGTACCATCTACCTCACCTCCCGCCTGTCAGCCAGTCATCCCAATATGACCATTGCCGGACAGACTGCACCTGGCGGTGGCATTTGCATCGCTGGCTATCAGCTGAAACTCTGTCAGCCCAACACCATCGTGCGCTATATCCGTTTCCGTGCCGGTGACCTGCCGAAGAACAGTATGTCGAGTGTGGATACGGAGAACACCCACCATGTGATCTTCGACCACTGCTCGTTCTCATGGTCAATGGAAGAGAACCTCACCCTCTACGATACCGACTATACCACCGTGCAGTGGTGTATCTTCTCAGAGGGTCTTTACAACTCACGAAACAACAAGGGTGCCCGTTCCTACGCTGCCCAATGGGGTGGCGAGCATGGCACACTGCACCACTGTCTGTTTGCCAGCTGCAACAGTCGCTCTCCCCGTTTCAACGGTGTTCGCGCCAGTACCAACGACCGTCATGTGGATAGCGAGTTCATCAACAACGTGGTCTATAACTGGGGTAAGCGCAACAGTATCTATGGCGGAGAGAACGATGTGAGCTGCAACGGCTATAACCGTACCTACATGATCAACAACTACTTCCGTCCAGGACCAGCCACCCAGCGGGGTGTTACAGGAGAACGGTGGTTCGTAGGTGCATCGAGCAGCAACGGTGTCGGACAGTGGTATCTGAGTGGTAACAAGTTCGAGATCGACAGTAAATGGGCACCCGCCAACAACGACTGGAGCAGGGAGGTGCTAGAAAAGGTGAATGCTGACAACCTCTACGGCTTTACTTCCGATGCTTCGTACAAGGCCATCAATCTGGAGAGCGTGGGTAACTCACAGGATACCTACGAGAAATATATCCTGAAGACACAGACGGCATCGAGCGGCATGAGCTACGAAAGTGCCGACGAGGCCTATCATGCTGTGGTGAGAAACGCAGGTGTCTCGCTACCTCGCTATGATGAGGTGGATGCCCGGGTTCTGGCGGAAGCTGCCGGAACCATCGATCCGCAGTATGGCGGTTCGTGGAACAACAACGGGAAATATGGTATCATCGACTCTCCCTACGACATCGCTCTCTCCGAGCATGATGTCTTTGGGGCACTCTACGAAGGAGACAAAGCCGCTGACAATAAGGAGATAGACGTGACCTGCTATCCCCGACTGCAGATGGACAGTGATGACTGCCGCGTGATCGATAGCGACGGTGACGGCATGCCCGATGCCTATGAGCAGGAGAAAGGACTGGATCCCGCAGATGCCACCGATGGAGCGAAGCTCACGGACAGCGGCTACTCGAATCTGGAACTCTTCCTGAACGGAGTGGCTGACAGAACCATTGATGCAACACGCTACACCAAGCACCAGGCAACAGCCCAGGCTTTCACACCTGTCATCGTGGCACAAGACGGTTCCGGTGACTATACCAGCATCCAGGAGGCTGTGAACCATGCCGATGGCACCACACCTTATTATATATTTATCAAGAAGGGAACCTATCAGGAACATGTGACCATCGACAAACCTAATATCCATCTGACAGGACAGGACAAGCAGAATACCATCATCACCCATGACAAGACCATCGCCGACGGGAATGTGGACAACACCGCCACAGTGAACGTGACAGGTAACGACGTGTCGTTCGACAACCTCACCATCCGCAATACACGCACCAACGAAGGACAGGCCCTGGCACTCTATACCAAAGCCGACCGTATCAGTATCACCAGCTGTAACCTGGAGGGGTGGCAAGATACCTACCGGACGGGAAAGAAAGGACAGCGGCATATCGTACGAAACTGTAAGATCTCGGGCACTACCGACTTTATCTACAACGACGGGGAAGTGTTCTTCGACAGCGACACGCTGCATGTGCTCAGACAGTCAAATGTCATCACCGCTCCCGCTCATAACGGGGCTCGCTATGGCTATGTGTTCAAAGATGCCGTGATTACCAGCGCCACCCACGGAGCACAGACCCATTTGGGAAGGCCATGGACCGACTCTCCGAAGGTGTCGTTCATCAACACCCGTCTTACCGAAGGTGTGACCATACCAGCCGAAGGATGGCGTGACATGGGGGCATACCCCATACAGATGGCGGAATACAACACGATGGATGCCGAGGGAAAGACCGTTGACCTGAGTCAGCGCAAGACGGCCTTCACCGTTGACGGCCAGACCAAGGAATGCAGTAAGGCGGTGCTCTCACTGATAGAGGCCTCGAACTACCAGCTGGACTATATCCTGCGCGGTGATGATGAGTGGGATGCCGACTGGACAGCCTTTATCCTGCCTGCGCCCCAACTGTTCAGACATGACGATAAGCTCACATGGAACGACCCGACAGGCTTCGCCGTCGCCTTCCTGCTAATCATCGACGGACAGGCAACAGTAACCACCGACAGGGAATGTGCCTATCAAGGTCACGAGACAATCAGCGTACAGGCCATCAGTGCATTTGGCGTACTGGGAGAGCAAATCACGGATAAACAAGCATCGACAGATATTGTCTCAGTGAATAGCGACTGTCGGGAAGTGATACGCCGCCAGTATTTCAATGCCAGCGGACAGCCCGTGAACCGACTCTGTCACGGAGTGACCCTGATTTGCGAGACACTGTCAGATGGGACAATTCGTTCCTCGAAGGTTAGGATGAAATGATTATCGAGGGACAAAGGGACAAGGGAACGGAGGAACATGGGAGCCCCCGTACCCCGAAATAAGAAAAAAAATACAGTATAGGAGAAGATTTTTCGTTTTTCCCTCGTCCCTTTTCACTTTTCTTTGTACCTTTGCACCAACTTTGTGAGAAAAGCCTCGCAGGCGCCTGTGGCGGAATTGGTAGACGCGCTAGACTTAGGATCTAGTGTCTCACGATGTGCAGGTTCGAGTCCTGTCAGGCGCACAGCAGATAAGTCGGCATAGCTCAGCTGGTTAGAGTATCACCTTGACATGGTGGGGGTCCTTGGTTCGATTCCAAGTGTCGACACCTTACAAATCAAAGACGGGTGCAACTGTTATCAAGACAGTTGCACCCGATGGGTTTAATAAAAAAACTTCGCGTATTCTACCCCCTTTTACTTGATTGTTGTTTGGAGAGTGCTTGCACAAGTTGTGCAGATGCTTTGCACAAGTTGTGCAGATAGGTTGCACAAAGTGTGCAAAGGGTCTGCACAAAGTGTGCAACCCTTTTGCTCATGCAAAGCATGGCAGGTTTCTCTCTTGCAACAGGTATTGATTTCATCGATACCTTGCTGCGCTCGGACATGCTCATGCAAAGCATGGCAGGTCTCTCTCTTGCAACAGGTATTCGCCTATCTGTACGGCATTCAGCGCAGCACCCTTTCGGATCTGGTCTCCGCTGAGCCAGAAGGTAAGACCATTCTCATCGGAGAGATCCTTACGAACACGACCTACATAGACGTCATCGAGTCCGGCTGTCTCCAGCGGCATCGGATATACGAGCTGTGAGGGATCATCCTTCAGGGTGACACCCGGAGCGGCAGCCAGGGCCTTCTGTGCCTCTTCCACACTGATGGGACGCTCAGTCTCGATCCACACACTCTCACTATGACTGCGCAGTGAGCTCACTCGTACACACATTGCCGAGCACTTGGCATCGGTGTGCATGATCTTCTGTGTCTCGTTGAACATCTTCATCTCCTCCTTGGTGTAACCATTGGGCTGGAACACATCAATCTGCGGAATCACATTATAAGCCAATTGATGGGGGAATTTCTTGATGGTCTTCACTTCACCTTCCTCTACCATCTCCTTATACTGCTGCTGCAGCTCTGCCATAGCTACAGCACCAGCACCACTGGCACTCTGATAGCTGGCCACATGAATACGCTTGATGTGCGACAGCTTCTCAAGGGGCTGCAAGCACACCACCATCATGATCGTGGTGCAGTTGGGGTTAGCAATGATACCCCGCGGACGGTTCAAGGCATCCTCGGCATTGCACTCAGGCACCACCAAGGGCACATCATCGTCCATACGGAAAGCACTGGAGTTGTCGATCATCACCGTACCATACTTCGTGATGGTGTCGGCAAACTCCTTGGAGGTACCTGCTCCAGCGGAGGTGAAGGCGATATCGATACCCTTGAAATCATCGTTGTGCTGCAAGAGCTTCACCTCGATCTCCTTTCCGCGGAAGGTGTATTTGGTACCGGCAGAACGTTCACTGCCAAACAAAACAAGCTCATCCATCGGGAAGTTCCGCTGATCCAGTATGCGGAGAAATTCCTGTCCTACAGCGCCACTGGCGCCAACAATTGCTACTTTCATATTCTTTATATTGAGTTTTCAGCTGCAAAATTACAACTTTTCGGGGGATTACATACAGAATTGATAGAAATTTTAGTAATTTTGCACTCAGAATGTTCGATATCTCCTCATATTTCCCCATTACTGACAGTACGTGGATCTTTTTCATCGTATTGGCGATTATCCTTTTCGCACCGATGATCATGAGCAAGCTGCGCATTCCGCACATCATCGGAATGGTGCTGGCTGGTGTCGTGGTGGGGCCATACGGACTGAACATCCTGCAGCGTGACGGCTCGTTTGAGTTGTTTGGACAGGTAGGACTCTACTATATCATGTTCCTGGCAGGACTGGAGATGGATACAGAAGGTATGAAGAAACACTTGCGACGGATGATCGCCTTCGGTCTGCTCACCTTCCTGATGCCCTTCATCCTGGTATATTTCGCAGGACTGCACATGATGAGCTATTCCAAGGAGGCCACCCTTCTGCTCTGCTGCATCATGTCCTCAAACACTCTCATCGCCTACCCCATCGTCTGTAAATACGGTTTACAACGGCACAAGGCGGTATCCCTTAGCGTGGGTGCCAGTATGATTGCCCTGCTGCTCGCTCTGCTCTCGCTATCGCTCATCGTAGGTGTGATTGGCAACGATGACTACAGTGCACGGAAAGGCATGGGCACCGTTATCCTCTTAGTGGTGTGGATGCTCACCAAACTCGCCCTATACTGTGCGGCAACGATCTTTGTCATACCGAGGATCACACGGTGGTTTCTGAGAAGGAACTCCGATGCCGTCACACAGTTCATCTTCGTGTTGGGCATCATGTTCCTGAACGCGGCCCTCACCTCATTGATAGGCTTGGAAGGGGTGTTCGGCGCCTTCTTCGCCGGTTTGCTTCTGAACCGATACATCCCACGGGTCTCTCCTCTGATGGGGCGTATCGAGTTTATCGGTAACGCCATCTTCATTCCCTATTTCCTGATTGGTGTAGGTATGCTGATCAACATCCGCGCCCTGTTCGAGAGCTGGCATACGGCATATATCGTTGCCTGTATGGTCATCATCGGAACGGTGGGAAAGATGATTGCGGGCTATGCGGCGGGACTCACTTTCCGTCTGCCACTTTCTCACGGACACATGATGTTCGGTCTGACCTCAGCCCATGCTGCAGGCTCCATCGCCATCGTCATGGTGGGAATGAAACTGATGGTGGCACCCGGACAGACCATGGTCGATGCTGAGATGCTTAACGGTGTAGTGATGATGATCTTGTTCACCTGTGTGATCTCGTCAATCGTCACAGAGAAGGCATCACAACAGATTGCCATAGAGGATGTACCCGTGAATGAGGAGAAGACAGGTGATGATGAGAAGATGCTCCTCGCATTGAAATACCATGGAAACACGGAACGACTGGTGAACCTGGCAATCCTGATGCGAAACGAACGACTGAACCGCGGTCTTGTAGGACTGAACGTGGTGCTTGACGATATGAACACCGCCAAACACCAGAAGCAAGGAAAGGAACTGTTGGAACAGGCAGTGAAGACAGCGGCCTCGGCAGATGTGCGCATGCAGACACAAAGTCGCATCGCCACAAACATTGCCAATGGTATCATGCATGCCTTCAAGGAGTATGATGCCAGTGAGGTGATCTTAGGTATGCATGAGCAGACATCTGCCAACGACCACTTCTGGGGGATGTTCACAGAGAACCTATTTACGGAACTGAACAGACAGATTATCATCGCAAAATTCGGTCAGCCGCTGAATACACTGCGTAGGATACAGGTGGCCGTGCCCAGCAGGGCGGAATTTGAGCCGGGATTCCATCGATGGCTCGATCGCTTAGCACGCATGGCAGGGAATCTGGAATGTCGCATCCAGTTCCATAGCAAGCAAGCCACCCTCTCGATGATTAACCAATATATCCAGAATATCCATCCCGATATCAGGGCTGACTATACACTGATGGCACACTGGAACGAGTTTCCACGATTGGCACAGCAGGTGAACGACGACCATCTGCTTGTCGTGATCACTGCCCGTAAGAGCACCGTGTCGTATAAGACGGTTTTCGAGAAGCTGCCACAGGAACTGACCCAGTATTATCACCAGAAGAACTTGATGATTATCTTCCCCGATCAATATGGGGAGGCCATGGATGCTATGTCGTTCACTGCCCCACAGAAACGGGAACAGATGAGTGCCTATACGCAGCTGCGTGACTGGCTGGAAGAGAAAAGGAGGAGATAGGGAGAGAGGTAATCATAAAGTTCAAAGATCAAAGTTCAAAGAATCATGATTGACATAAAAGATGTAAAGAAGAGTTTTGGAAGCCTGAATGTACTCAAGGGCATCTCTCTGCATATCGACAAAGGAGAGGTGGTGAGCATCGTAGGACCCAGTGGGGCTGGAAAGACAACCCTCTTGCAGATCATCGGCACATTGGACAAAGCCGATGAAGGAACAATCTGCATCGACGGTGTGGACATCAGCTCCATGAGTAAGAACAAACTGTCGGAGTTCAGGAACCAGCATATCGGCTTCGTGTTTCAGTTCCACCAGCTATTGCCAGAGTTTACGGCCCTGGAGAACATCATGATTCCGGCATTCATCGCAGGGATGGGAAATAGCGAGGCAAAGAAAAGGGCCATGGAGTTGTTGACCTTTATGGGTCTCGCCGATCGCGCCTCCCATAAACCCAATGAGCTGTCGGGAGGTGAGAAACAACGCGTTGCTGTGGCCAGGGCATTGGTAAACAACCCTGCTGTGATCCTTGCCGACGAGCCCAGCGGTAGCCTCGACACCAAGAACAAAGCCGAACTCCATCAGCTGTTCTTTGATCTGCGAGACCGTTACGGACAAACATTCGTCATCGTCACCCATGATGAATCACTCGCCAATATCACCGACCGAACCATCCACCTGCGTGACGGTCTAATCGAGGGAACAGAGTAAAAAAGGCCTCACGCAGAGTTAACGGAGTCAACGGAGTTATGATATTAATGAGACACACAAATGTATGATATTAATGAGACACACAAATGTATGATATAAATGAGACACACAAATGTATGATATAAATGAGACACACAAATGATAGAAATTGATAATGCTTATACACATAGGATTTTAGGATGTGCGTATGATGTACATACAGAACTCGGACCGGGATTGTTAGAAAGCGTGTATGAGAAAGCTCTCATCTATGCGTTGAAAGAGCAAGGGTTTTACGTCCATAACCAAGTAAATGTTCCTATCAAGTATCATGACACCATCATAGACAATCAATTAAGGCTTGACATTCTCATAGACAACAAGATAATTATTGAAATCAAATCAGTCCAAGAGGTCTTACCTGTTCACAGTAAACAACTATATACCTATTTAAGACTCACCAACTGTCCTATTGGTTATCTTATCAATTTTAACACAGTTAGTCTGAAAGAAGGAATCACCCGCATTATCAACCCATATGCCATATAGTTAGTTGGGACTTATGCCATATAGTTAGTTGGGATAAAACAAAATGATTAAAATAGGAAGGGGAAAAACACATCAGCGTACAACAAACTCCGTTGACTCTGCTAACTCTGTGTGAAAAGAAAAGAGCATCGCGATTGCGATGCTCTTTATGATTATAGTACTCTATGACTCCTTACTCGGGATTAGCAATACAGATAGATACACGGTTCAGATCGTTCTCAGCGAACGGCTGTACAGTGTCACCATAGCTATCGTAAGTAATGCGATCAGCAGCGATACCATACTTCTCGATCAGGTCACGAGTAACCACGTCAGCACGACCAGCGGCCAGACGAGCATTGATCTGAGCATTACCTGTACCCTTGTCAGCATAACCAGAAACGGTTACCTTTGCCTTCGGATACTTCTTCATGTAATCAGCGATGTCCTTGATCTTAGCCTGCTCCAGCTCAGCAACCTCGATAGAGTTGATAGTGAAGAAGATATCACGACGGATCGGCTCAATCTTCTTAGCAGGCTCAGCGATGTACTTCCAAACGGTATCATTGTAAACCACATCCTTATAGATGTCTGTGGTCACAGCCTTGCGGCTCTTGCCTAAGTTGATGCGGAGACCAGCCAGAGCGTTGAAATACCAGTCGGGGTTATCAGCGTGCTTTGAGTTGTAGTGGTCATTGAGGATGTTAGCGTTACCCTCGATCATTAGGCTAACAGCATCGCTCAGACGGAAGTTAAACTCCAAACCACCACGACCAACGGGACTGAAAGAAGTAGCGTCATAGATGTGCTGCAGCTCATAGCCCTGCTTGTGCATCTCAAGAGCGTCGTCGTTATTGGTAACAATGTTAGCACCAATACCTAAGAAAGCGGTTACATTGAGTACGCGATCAGGATTCCAGCCACAGAACAAGTTGCTCAGGTTGAACATAGCATCGATACCAGGAGCAAAGTACTTGATCTTAAAGGTAGGAGCTTCAATATTCTGACCGTTGAGGAGATAGTGCTTCCAACCACCCTTGCTCTGAAGACCATTCACAGCAATACGAGCAGCGAAAACAGGAGAGAACTGATAACCCAGACCAACCTGGAAGTTGGGGGAAATCAGATCCTTGAACTTAGCCTCACCAAGAGTGTACTGTGCACCTCCCTGGAGATCCAGGAATGCATGGCTCTTGAACTGATAGGATACATCCTGACGATCAAGAACCTTCTCTACTCGCTGGTCAACGCGGTCAACCACCTTACGAGTCTGTGCCATTGCAGTTGTGCTGGCTGCCAGCAAAGCAACTGCCAAAAGTGTTTTGAATACTTTCATGACTAATGTATTAATTTTGTATTAGCGATCCATGTGTTCCCAGACGATCAGATCTGGAATCAGGCGAGGTAAGATACCATTTGCCTTCTACACGGACGGGTTTGATAAAGAACTGTGCCGTATTGGGACGAGGGTCATTCTTCTCTTTCTCAAACATCGTTACCAGATAACAAGCAAGGTTGTCGTAATCCTTAGAATAAGTGATACTCTGCAACTCGTACTTGATTCCACGGAACCGTTTGATCATCGCAAGCTGACTCGCTTTTAACTCCTTCGGCATAGGAATAATAGTATTTACGCCACTTTGATAATAGAGCATATCCACTGCATCCTCGAACTGATTGTTACGTAAGCATTGGAGATAATTATCCACCATGGCACGAACCTCAGTAGAATCAGCCTGTGAAAGCTGCATCTCAGGAACAGTCAGATACTCTTCACGATACTCATCAACGGTTTTCTTCTTCTTACAAGAACTTACCATACCGACAAGCAGCACAAAAACAAGAGCGTAAAATAAATTCTTCTTCATTTATCAATTTACTTGGTTTTTAAAAAGGGGTGCCAACGAGTGACACCCCTTCGAATGTATCTAATAGATGTACTATCTATTGATGATTAGTTCTTCTTAGCTGAAGCACCTGTACCCTCGGTCTTGCCAACAGTTACAACTGTCCAAACCTTGAAGGTGTTAGGCTCACCCTTGAAGTGATCAAGCTCGTGACCCCAAGCATACTGGATGTAAACCGGTACGAAGAGGTGGAACTGCTGAACATTACCACCATTGTTGGTGTACTCAATACGAGTCTGCGGAGCAGTCTGGTAGGTCTTCTTGTTGAACTCGAATGGATACTGAGCCAAAGCTGCAACATTCAGATACTGCTTCTTCAGAGCAGGAATCTCGCTAGCCTTGTTCATCTGAGCCTTGTACTGACCAAATACCTTAGACAGCTTAGCTGTTTCGGTCAACTCACCCTCAATAGCATCACGTACAGACTTCTCAGCTGCGTGGTCGGTGTAGATCTCATCATAGTTCACTGAGATAGCGAAGATATTGTAGTAATCCCAACCGATCTGACCATCCTCGAAGTTCTTGTCCATGTTCAGAGTCAGAGTGTAGTCACGCCAATCCTTAGCAGTAAGCAGGTCAACAGGATAGATGTACTGAACATCGTTCTTAGCATCGATCCAAGCACCCTTCTTGCCCCATACATTGATCGGACGGAGGAACTTAGCATTGAAGTACTGATCCTTCAGGAGGAGGTCGTAGCACTCATCCTCAGTCACAATCTTCAAGTAAGCAGTGAAGGTCATACGCTTGTCAGCGTCACCATCCGGGTTCTGGAGATAGAACGGATCAGATGTACCCTCCTTAGCGAGGTCTGTGCCATCCTGATCGTAACGACCAGCATAGTTCAGAATGTCGTTAGCGCAGTCATTGTCGAGCAGACGGATGTACGGAGCGTCGTTACCGTCACCATCCTTCTGAGTAATGATCTCAGCAATCAGAGTCTTCGGTGTGCAGTCATCCCAGATACCCTTATTGGGCTCATCCTTAGAGTTAGGACCAAGAGTCAGAGTATATGTACGTCCAGAGATACCCTTAACTGTCCAAGCACCCTTCACGTGGCTGAACTCGGCATTTCTATCCTTAACAGGCAGAGTGAACTCAAAGTCAACATTGATGTTCTTACCAGCAGCATCAAGGTACTTATACTTGTCAAAGAACTTACCACGCTCCTGCTCTTTACCATTCCACTTAACCTTAGTCTTACCCATCTCAATGTTCACGATACCATTCAAGAAGTTCTCGTAGAGAGGACGCTCGAACTCATTTGTACGTGTACCACCAGTGAGATCATTCTCCAGGTTCACCTTGTTGTTCTCAGCAGGTGTCGGAACGTTCTCGAGGATGTCGATAGCGCGAGTCGGATACTTCACATCAGCAGCGTCAGAACCATGCTTGTAGCTGTTCAGAGCATACCAGTGAGAGAGGTCTTTCTTAGTAACCTCACCATAAGCGAAGTGTACCTGAGGAGCAGCGATTGTAATCGTTACATAGATAGCGGTCATATCCTTGTACTTAGCATCAACGCCCTTCTTCACGAAGCGAACAGTTGTTTCCAGCTGGTTAGGAGCGATACCATCACCACCGTTATCCAACAGTGCCTGACGTGCATCTTCAACATTGTCCTTACCTGTGATACCCTTCACGATGCGAGCATAATCCTTACCGAGATCCCAGTTAATCACATTGGTCTGCTTATCCTCCGGGTCGTCAATAGTAACCTTCGTGTAGTCAACATCTCCCAGAGGATCTGTATCAATCACAAACTTACCATCCTTATCCTTCTTGAAGCGCTGAGCAAATGTAGCATCCTTCAGGTCAATCTCATACTCATCCTCGAACTGCTTCTTGGTATAGCCTTCGCCACCAGCAAGTTCAGCAAGGATAGACTCCTCAACCTGTGACCACTTGATACCACCCTTGAAGGTGCAGTTCATTACATAGTCATCCTCGATAGGAATCTCCTTCTGGAGAGCCTCGTAGTTATCAGTAATCAATATTTTGATGTAACCAACTTCGAGCACCTGATCAGCCTCATCCTTTATCTCAACCTTGATCAGCGGCTCACGGTCGATAGCCTCGCGTGTAGCAACCTTATCCTTAATGGTAGAGTAGCTCTTGCCTTCCTTATCGTAAGCAACAGAACGCGGAGTCAGAATAACCTTGTCATAACCAAAGTCAGCACTCGGATTCTTATAAGGATCTGCATCAATTGTGATGTGACGAGACTCACCAGTAGCGTGGTTACCATCCTCATAGTCAACTACAGAGAACTCATAGCGAAGACCCAGCTTCTTGAATGTAGCAGCATCCATCTTCTGGTCGTAGTCGATCCAACGAGCCTGTGTGCCAATGTAGGTAAAGTGTGTCTCCACGAACGGCAGAATGTCGAGAGTCTTGTTGTAAGGAATAGAGTGTGTGAAGTCAGCATCAATAGCCTGCTTTGCATACTTGTACATGTGACCAGCGTTGTCATTACCCTTTGTTGGCCAGTTCTCATCAGGAGCAGAGCACTTCAGCACCTTATTCTCAGGCTTGTTATCAGCGAGAGCGTTGATGTGCAGGAGAGCGGGAACAACAGCTGCATAGTCAGAAGTGATAGTAGCAGTGTCACCCTTTGTCATCTGCAGAGCAATGAAGTTCACAGAGTCTCTAATGGCACCAATCTCAGATTTTGTACCCTTGTTGATAGCGATACCGTCAGCATAGTAAACCAGATCCTCTACATAGTTCTCCCAGTTAGCCAACTTGAAGGGAACCTCAAGAGTACCATCCTTTACAGTGTAGTCTTTACCATCCTTCTTCACAGGAGCAGCGAAGTTGTCAGCCATGCTCTTCTTGTAACCAGTGTTACGAGACTCGATCTGATCAGTCACGGTAGCAGTATTGGTATAGAAGCTCAATGTGTAGCTATCCAACTTCACGGTTGTCGGGTTCACGTGATAAGTAGCAACAGCAGCAGGAACGATCTTAGCAGTCTTCAGAGCTGTGTACTTAGAAACGAAGTCGCGATAGAGCGGCAGCATAGTACCCTCAACAGGCTCACCAGTGTAATCGTAACCACTCATAGTAGCGGGATCCCACTTCAAAGCAGGAGCAGTAGCTACAGGAGCGTTCTCACCATCGTCGAAGCGCCAGTTGGTCTTACCTTTCTGATAGAGTGACTTACCATTCTTATCAATATAGTAGTAAGCCTCTTCCTTACAGTTGTCATCCTTTACCTCGATTACCGGCTGATAATACAGTGCGGGAACCTCGATAGTAGCCAAACCAGCCACATATGTATCCGGCTTCAGCACGATAGATGCCAAAGTCTTATCAATCATGAACTGAATGATATTGATGTTAGCACCAGCTTCTTTGTTAATCAATTCGTCAGCCTTCCCGATCAACGTCTTCAAGGTAGCGACCTCTTCTTTGGTCAGGTCATCAGCAGGATACTTCTGGATCTCTGTGCTAATACCGTCAACCTTCTTCAGCAACTCAACCAGCTTGTCAGGATCAATATTCTCCTTCTGGAGAGCTTCCTTATAAAGGTTCAGAGCGTCGATCTGATTCTTCAAGTTCTCAGCAGCAGCAGCAGCTTTGTCAATCTCGGGGTTGCCCAGAAGCTTCAGAAGAGCCTCGTCGATAGCAGCAACCTTAGTTCCCAGATTAGCAAGACCCTCAGCTGTGAGGCCCTTGTCCTGAAGAGTCTTAACATAGTCAAGAGCTCCCTGGATGGCATCAGCCTTTACGTAGTTAGCAAGCTCGGCCTGAAGAGCAGACAGCGAAACATAGTCAGTAGGAATGTCTGACAGTTTTGCATAGCCTGCCAAGCTCTGATGCTCAGTCAAGAACTTAGCGTGCTCAGCATCGCAACGAGACTTGCAGTCAGCCAAGCGTTGTTCGAGTTCGCTTCTTAATTTGGTAATGTCGGCGGCATTCTTGTTGATGTCGTCGTCATAGTCCTTACAAGAAACGAACATGCTCGTAGAAGCCAGTGCGAAGGCCACTAAGAGCAACGTACTAAAAATTTTCTTTTTCATTAGACTAAAAAATTAAATTAAACTAAATATATACTTTATGCTTAAATTCTCTCAATGATTTACACCTCTCTTGTGGAGAGATGCCAATAATTTTGTGCAAATATACGCTTATTTATTATGTTGCGCAAACAAATCCCAATCTTTTTTCATAAAAGGAACAAAATTTAACATTTATATCGCTTTCCATCCCCAATATAATCGGAAATCTTCCTTAAATAGGGCGATTCCATGCATACTGACTGGTTGCACACATCCTCAAAGCGCGATGCACGCATCTCGATTTCTCATTTCTTACTTACTCCTCCTTCTCCATAGGCAAATGTCTGTTTTGTGCGCTACAGCGCGTTATATTATATATATAATAAGGTGTAGGGATTACTTCCCTACCACCTTCTTACCATCTATGATATAGATACCCTTTTGCTGCGGGTTCCTGACCTGACGACCTTGCAAGTCATAGATCCTGCCCGTCTTGCCCTGATCGGACTGAATCTCCTTGATAGCGGTCTTCACACCGAACTTCAGCACAGAAGGTGTTCCTGCAGGCACACTGAGGTAAGCGGAGTTTGCCGGGAGGTATTCGTCACCTTCATCGGATAACGTGATTTCTCCATCCACAACTTTCAGCACTCTCATGGAATTCTTGTCGAAAGCAGTGCGTACCGTATGGATGCCTCCCCTGTTATGATTGAAATAGACACCGCTCAACAAATTCCCAGGAACACTGCCACCACCCTCTACTGGCTGAAGGCGGTTTGCCGAAGCACTGGAGAAAGAACTCTCCAAGATGACGGGAGTCTCTTCGGGAACGTAAGAGCCCAAATCCTGCAGGGTTACCTTTCCATCAGCGACCTCAGAGATAGCATAAGCAGTCATATCAGGAGACAAGGTGTAGGCGAACGATGTATATAAGGTAGTATAATACTTTCCCTCAGCATACAGATTCATATTCAAGCCGAAATAGTTGCTGTCATCACTACTGTCAACCGGGTAAACTTTCCAGTTGCCTGTACCCTTGGACCTGGCACCAACAGAAGTAGAGACAATAAAAGAGAGATCTTCTCCAGAACCTGGATCCAGCAAGTAAGCGTTTCCAGATCCTGAGATGCCACCCTTACTGCCTTTTGCCGTTCCACAAACGAGATAAGTGCCGTCTCCATTATCGACGATAATGATACTTACACCAGAAACAATTTCAGAGACGCTGGTGCCTTGTGCTTCCAACCCATAGTAGCCAGCACCCTCGTCAACGATACCGATAATCGACCCAGGATCGCTGATCACATTCTCAGCACCACTGATGACATCAATCGCCTTGAAGTCAGCCGTAAACTTATTCTTATCAATAGATCCGATGCCGTCTCTCACAGAAACATAACGCAGTGACTTCGAATTCTGCACCCGATAGTACTTATACTTATCTGTATCTAATTGTGCAAATGCACTACTAACGACAAACGTCAGCAGTGTAACAATCATATAAATGGATTTCTTTACCATATACTATTCTATTTTAGCTTTCACTCATAAAATCGGTGCAAAGATATGAAAAGAAACGGAAACAAGAAACTTTTTTGGAAGAAATCGTTCCAAAATGGTATATTTTTATAAAAAAAGCCCCTCTATTGAGGAGCTTTTGCTTAATCTCACGTAGAAATCAATGTTTGGAGTTAGAACTCTGCATTCTTCGGGGTTCTCGGGAACGGGATGACATCACGGATGTTCTGCATACCTGTGACAAAGAGGATCAGACGCTCAAAGCCCAGACCGAAACCACCATGTGGGCATGTTCCGTACTTACGAGTATCGAGATACCACCACAGTTTATCTGTTTCCATTCCTCGGCTACTGATCTCGCCCATCAGCTTGTCGTAGTTCTCCTCACGGACAGAACCACCGATGATCTCACCGATCTGCGGGAAGAGGACATCAGTTCCCTGCATCGTTGGACCTGGAGCCACACATCCCTTATAGCCTACAGACCCTTCGCCCTGAGCCTGGTTCTGCTTCATATAGAACGCCTTGATGCTCGAAGGATAGTCGGTCATGATGACAGGCTTCTTGAAGTGTTCCTCCACGAGATATCTCTCATGCTCAGAAGCGAGGTCATCACCCCAGTTGCATGGGAACTCGAATTTCTTGCCATTCTTGATGGCTTCCTGCAAGATCTCAATACCCTTGGTATAAGGCAGACGGATAAAGCTGTCTGTAAGGACACCCTCCAAACGGGCAATCAACGACTTATCGATCATCTTGTTGAGGAACTCCAGATCATCCTTGCAGTTATCCAGTGCCCAGCGCACACAGTATTTGATGAAGTCCTCTTCCAGGTCCATCAATTCCTCCTGATCAAGGAAGGCCACTTCTGGTTCCACCATCCAGAACTCAGCAAGGTGACGGGGGGTGTTGGAGTTCTCTGCACGGAATGTAGGACCAAAGGTATAGATGGCCCCTAATGCCGTAGCGCCCAGCTCACCCTCCAACTGTCCGGATACTGTCAAGGAAGTCTGCTGTCCGAAGAAGTCATCATCATAGATGATCTTCCCGTTCTCATCCTTCTGCAGGTCATAGAGGTTCTTGGTCGTTACCTGGAACATATTACCCGCACCCTCGCAGTCGCTGGCTGTAATCAGCGGGGTATGGAAGTAACAGAATCCATGCTCATGGAAATAGGTATGGATAGCCATGGCCATGTTGTGACGGATGCGCATCACAGCTCCGAAGGTATTGGTGCGCAGACGCAAGTGAGCATGCTGGCGCATATACTCAAAACTCTGGCCTTTCTTCTGCATCGGATAATCGTTACCACAAAGACCGTAGATCTCGATACGGGCACCCTGTATCTCTGAAGCCTGTCCCTGTGCAGGACTCTCCACCAACGTACCCGTTACAGAAAGGCACGACCCTGTGGTGATGGCTTTCAACGCCTCACTTGTCTGTAAAGACTCTGCCGTCGCAGACAAATCGGAGGTCACAAACTGCACCGTGGCAGGATCCACTACCACCTGTATATTCTTGATTGTAGAGCCATCGTTCAGCGCGATGAAGTCAACAGCTTTGCTGCTGCGGTGCGTACGCACCCATCCCATCACCGTGATCTCCTTTCCATAATCGGTGCTTTTCAGAGCATCGATGACTTTTGTTCTTTTCATATATATAATATATAATAAGGTGTAAAGATGTGCCAAACATTGTTTGGCACATCATCACATGAAGATTGGATTATTCGAATGCACCCATACGGAGCATGTCAACCTCTTTCTCTGTGAGGAAGCGCCAGTCACCGCGTCGTAGGTTCTTCTTGGTAAGTCCGGCAAACTGTACACGGTCGAGCTTCACCACACGATAGCCTAAACTCTCGAAGATGCGGCGCACGATACGGTTCTTACCACTGTGGATCTCAATACCCACCTGACTCTTATCGGTATCATTGCAATACTCGATGGCATCAGCATGCACCTCACCATCCTCCAGATCGACACCCTCGCTGATATGCTGCATATCCTGAGGAGCCACAGGTTTATCAAGGAAAACATGATATACCTTCTTCTTCAAGAACTTCGGATGGGTGAGTTTGGAAGCTAAGTCACCATCGTTTGTGAGCAGCAGGACACCCGTGGTGTTGCGGTCGAGACGACCTACAGGATAGATGCGCTCAGGACAAACGTTCTTCACCAGATCCATCACCGTTTTTCTCTGTTGCGGATCATCACTCGTTGTCACGTAATCCTTCGGCTTGTTCAGAAGCACATACACCTTCTTCTCCAGTGTGACAGGAGCATCGTGGAAAACCACCTCATCCGTACGCAGGACCTTTGTGCCCAATTCTGTAACAACCTGTCCGTTGACAGTCACTGAACCAGCCAAGATGAACTCATCTGCCTCACGACGGCTGCAAATGCCAGCATTGGCAAGGAACTTATTTAGACGAATCGGCTCGTTCGGATCGATGTTTACCTCTTTATATTCGATACGTTTCTTCAAGCTATATTTTGCATTGGGATCATAACCGCCGCGCTGCTGACCATAGCCACCACGCTGGTTGTAGCCACCGCGCTGCTGACCGTAGCCGCCACGCTGGTTGTAGCCACCGCGCTGCTGACCATAGCCACCACGCTGGTTGTAGCCACCGCGCTGCTGACCGTAGCCACCCTGACGGGGCTGATAGCCACCTTGCTGACGAGGCTGATAGCCACCCTCACCTTCGTTGTTGTAGTTAGGACGGGGACGATAGCCCTGTTGTGGACGTTGGCCGTAGCCACCCTGACGAGGCTGCTGATAACCACCCTCGCCCTCGTTGTTGTAGTTAGGACGGGGACGATAGCCCTGTTGCGGACGTTGGTTATAACCACCCTGGCGAGGCTGATAACCACCTCCCTGGTTGTAATTGTTACGTGGACGATAAGAACGCTGTGGTGCGCTCTCCGACTGCAAGCCGGCTCCAAATCCTTCTGGGCGGAATCCTCCATCTTCTTCGTTGTTACCCCTGTTAGCGTTAAAAGGACGCGTTGTGTGGATACGCGGACGCGGACTGCGTCCCGGTGTTCGATAGTTGGAATAGCCAGTAGTTGGACGGTAACCCTCACGGCTGCCTTCTTGCTGGTTCTGTTCAGCAGACATTCCTTCTGTTTTGTTTTCTAATTCTTCTGACATAATCTAAAAACTTAAATAAAATAATAAAACATAAAACTACTATATGCCTAATCGCTTAGGCTGGTATTAAATTCCTGTGTAATTAGCGGGAGTGATGGCCATCAACTCTGCCTTCACACGATCGCTGACATCCAGTGTCTGGATGAATTCATGAATCGTCTCCTCCGTCATGTGCTTGTTTGTTCGTGTCAATGCCTTCAGGGCCTCGTAGGGATTTGGATAAGCCTCACGTCGAAGGATGGTCTGAATGGCCTCCGCCACAACAGCCCAGGTGTTGTTCAAATCCTCTGCAAGTTTCTCCTCGTTGAGAATCAACTTCCGCAAGCCTTTCAACGTACTTTGCAGGGCGATGATGCCGTGGCCTAAAGGAACACCCACGTTACGAAGGACGGTAGAGTCGGTGAGATCACGCTGCAAACGGCTCACCGGAAGCTTCTGTGCCAAGAACTGCAGGATAGCGTTGGCTATCCCAAGATTACCTTCAGAGTTCTCGAAATCAATCGGATTCACCTTATGAGGCATCGCACTGCTTCCCACTTCACCTGCCTTGATCTTCTGTTTGAAATACTCCATAGAGATATACATCCAGAAGTCACGATCGAGGTCGATAATGATGGTATTGATACGGCGAATTGCATCGAGCAAGGCTCCAAGCTGATCGTAATTGCTGATCTGTGTGGTGAACTGTTCGCGCTGCAAGCCCAGCTTCTCACTGACGAAGCGATTGCCAAAATCACGCCAGTTATAGTCAGGATAAGCCACGTGATGAGCGTTGAAGTTACCCGTTGCCCCACCGAACTTAGCCGTCACAGGCACCTGTCTCAAAGCGGTAAGCTGCTGCTCCAGGCGATAGACGAACACCTGAATCTCCTTTCCCAGACGTGTAGGAGAAGCGGGCTGACCATGTGTCTTAGCCAACATCGGCACATCCTTCCATTGTTCGGCATAGTCGCGCAGCTGAGCAATCAGCTCTTCCACCTGAGGGAGATATACATCGTCGAGCGCCTCCTTAATGGATAGGGGGACGCTGGTGTTATTGATATCCTGAGAGGTCAGTCCGAAATGGATAAACTCCTTATATGATTCCAGTCCGCCTATCGCATCGAACTGTTCTTTGATGAAATATTCCACTGCCTTCACATCATGGTTGGTTATCTTCTCGATATCCTTCACACGCTGGGCATCCTCCTCGCTAAACTCCTGATAAATGGAGCGCAAACGCCCAAAAAGTGCTGGGTTGAAATTCTGCAATTGGGGAAGGGGCAGTTCACATAGGGTAATGAAATATTCTATCTCCACTCGTACACGGTAACGAATGAGTGCATACTCGGAGAAATATCCTGCCAACGGTTCTGTCTTACTTCTGTACCGGCCGTCTATCGGAGAGACAGCCGTTAATAAATCAAGGTTCATCACTTATCACTAATACGTATTAATTGCAATAGGGTGCAAAGTTAGTAATAATAATTGATATACACAAACGAATTAGGATATTTTAGGAATGGGGAGCTCTGAATGAGACGAAAAGATTTTCGATAATCACCAACGAAAAAGCCTCATGAAGAATCATGAGACTTCCTTGTGGGCGTTGACGGATTCGAACCGCCGACCCTCTGCTTGTAAGGCAGATGCTCTAAACCAGCTGAGCTAAACGCCCCTATTTTTGAAAAGCGATGCAAAGGTACGATGTTTTTTCCGTTCCACCAAATTTTTTTTTGAGTTTTTTTCATGAATCGTAAAAAGTATCATGGTTTCTTACAGAAATGATGATACTTATTCATAGAAAAGAATATATGCTTTTTCGTCCTTTAGCTACCATCTACCACCTTGCTACCACTACCCAAAAGCCTTTTGTTTAAAGGCAATTCAGGACGTTAGTGGTAGCATGGTAGCAAATTCATAAAAAAAGTACCTTGGTGTTTACAAACGATACAAGTCGCTTGCTGCCAAAAGGTCAACTTTCTTCTCTTCCAAGATGCGATCACAGCTGTCGAGATCGGTAGGGCGAATCACAATATTAGCCACATCGCCATTGGCGAAACTGTACATATACTCTATGAACACCCCATTATCCGACAGGTATCTCAGTACCAAGGCCAGGGATCCACTGGTATTCGGACAGGTGAAACCAATGACGTCCGTAATCTTCACGGCAAAGCCAGCAGCCTTCAATACCTTATACGCCTCATCAGGATCTGACACGATGCAGCGCAAGATACCAAAATCGCTGTTGTCTGCTATGCTCATTGCCGACAAGTTAATGCCTGCACTGCCTAACACATCTGTCACTTCGGTCAGCCGACCACTTTTGTTCTCCAGAAATACAGATAATTGCTTTGCTTTCATATTCTTTCGTTTAAGATATCAGATTGTATTATTGAAATTTTCGATTGTCAAACACTCGCTTGGCCTTACCCGTACTGCGCTCAATACTCTTCGGTTCCACCAGTCGCACCTTAAAGCCAATACCGATCACGCTACGGAGTTCTGCTTCCAATTTCTTCTGTAAGCCCACCAACTGCGCCATTTCATCAGTGAAATACTCCTCCTTCACCTCCACCTTTAGCTCAGATGTATCCGTATTGTTTACACGGTCAACGGTCAAGATGAAATGTGGCTCAAACTCAGGCAGACTCAAGATTACAGCCTCAATCTGTGATGGGAACACGTTCACACCACGGATAATCAACATGTCGTCACAACGTCCCAGGATACGATCCATCCTCACTAACGTTCTTCCACATGCACAGCGGTCATAATGAAGAGCAGTAAGGTCGTGAGTACGATAGCGAAGCAATGGCATTCCCTCCTTGGTGAGATGGGTGAAGGTGAGCTCCCCAAGTGTTCCTTCCGGCAAGGGCTCGCCAGTGTTAGGATCAAGGATCTCTGGATAGAAATAGTCTTCGTTGAGATGGGTACCGTGCTGACATTCGCATTCGTAACCCACACCCGGTCCTGCAATTTCACTCAAACCATATATATCATAAGCCTTGATGCCCAAAGTCTCCTCCAGTTTACCCCGCATCTCCTCGGTCCAAGGCTCAGCACCAAAGGCACCGACCTTCAGTTTGAACTCATCCCGTGGCCATTCACTCTCGCGCATCGCTTCTCCTAAGAACATCGCATAAGAAGGAGTACAGCAGAGCACACTTGCGCCGAAATCATGCATCAGGGTGATCTGCTTTTGGGTGTTACCCGATGACATGGGGATTACGCTGGCACCGATATTGGTGGCACCGTCATGTGCGCCTAATCCTCCCGTGAATAAGCCATAACCATAAGACACTTGGAAAATGTCATCCTTTGATGCCCCATAGGATGTAAAAGCACGAGATATGCATTCTGTCCACATGGACAGGTCTTTTCTTGTATAGAGCACCACTACAGGTTTTCCTGTGGTTCCTGATGATGCATGGATCCTGACGATCTGACTCATCGGAACGGCTGCTAAACCGAAAGGATAGTTATCCCTCAAGTCGAGTTTATTGGTGAATGGTAGCTTGACGATATCATCGATGCTCTTGATATCTCCAGGTTCAAGTCCCATCTCCTGAAATTTCTTACGATAGAAGGGCGTGTTATGATATACATAATCAGCCATCTTTCTCAAACGGATGCTTTGGATTTCGCGCAATTGTTCACGATCCATGCACTCCATACTTTCATTCCAAATCATAACAATATTCTTTGTGGTTAGATTTGGGTACAAATATACAAAAAAATCCGCATTCTCATAACAGAATGCGGATTTTTTATTGAATGATGTGATAAAATTAATCTTCTGTGATCTGAACAGTAGCACGACGGTTGAAGTCAACCGGAGTCAGAATCTCAACACCACCGAAGTGAGCGGTAGAGATCTTCTCGGGCTTCACGCCCATGTTGATCAACTCGTTCTTTACGCGCTCTGCACGCTTGTCAGACAACCACATATTGTGCTCGGGAGTACCTGTTGCGCTGTCAGCATAACCAGTAACGAGGATGCTGCGATCGTTCTCGATGGCGAACTTAGCCAGAGCCTTCACATTCACGAGGTCCTTCAGCACAGCGATCTCAGTCTTGTTGAGGTTGAAGAATACAGAGATAGGAGTTGTGATGAAGTCCTTCACGCTCTGAGTAACAATCGTCTCTTTGGGCTCGGGGATCGGCTGGTTGCGCAGGCGCTCAATCTCGGCATTTGCATCAGCAAGCTGTGCATTCAGAGCATCGAGCTGAGCCTGGTTGAGCTGCTTGATAGCATCTACATCAGGAACGCGATCCCAGTCAAACTTCTTGCTGATATTGTAAGTCAGACCGATTTCAGCAGAGAACCAGTGGTCGTGGTTCTTCTGGTTGTGGCCACCCCAAACATTTCCTTCGCCTTCAAAGTCATCACCACACATATTGTAGTTCAAATCAAGATTCAGCTTGAAACGGTCGCTCAGTCTCCAAGAGTTCTGGATACCACCGCTGAAACCCAACTCCCAAGTATCGTAAGAGCAGTTACGAATAACACCTACACCAACATAAGGAGTAACATTCCAAACACGAGCTTCATTATAGCCACAGAACAAATTGCTGAGGTTCACCATGAACTGCTCCTGCAGGTTGAAATACTTTATAGCGTTACAATAGTCATCACCAGGTCTCTGGATCTCGCCTACACGAGCATCGCCGTAACCTTTTCCATAAAAACCAAGCACGCTCTTTCCCCAGAAGCCAGAGAGTTTAGTACGCAAGGCAAGAACCGGAGTGAAACGCTTACCAATAGCTACTGACAAGCCATAGCTTCTACGGAAGTGCTTAAGCGGACTCTTAGAATAGTCTGCATGCTTTTCCTCATTAGAATAGAAAGCGTTGTAAGAAGCGTTTGCCTCCACGAACCAATTACTCCAGAAAGAATTCATCACGAATCCATTCTTCAATTCAGGAGTTGTCTCCTCCTGAGCCATTACGGCTGTCGAGAAACCTGCAACAGCCAAAAGCATTAATAATTTTTTCATAAATTTGCTGTTTATCTAAAATAATTAATTATTTCTTGAGTCGCCCACATCAATTTGGGTACAAAGATATACAATATTTTTCAATAATACCAAAATTATTAAGAAAAAGTTCAAAAAAACATAAAAAACTAAACAAAAATCAATAAAAAGCGCATCATTACCCAACAATCAAAACATTTTTTCTATATCTTGCTGCTTAATAATATTGATGACAGGTTTCCCGTCAGGACTATAGTTTGCATCATTGCAAGCAAACAACTGATTAACGATATTCTCCATCTCGTCGTTGTTAAGGACCTGTCCTCTTGGAATGGCAGCATGACGAGCCAGGCACAATGCCAAGGCATGATGAAGATCCTCACCAATCGCTTTTCCCTGTTCCACAGCTGCCGTCACCATGGCTTGTAGCAAACTCACCATATTCACGCCATCAAGACCAGCAGGAACACCATTGATTGCATAACTTCCTGCACCCAAGTTTGTCAGTTCAAACCCCAAGTCTTCTATCTGAGGAATCACTTTGTCTAAAACAACCCCCTCGGAGGGTGGGAACTGTACAACCTCAGGAAAAAGGATCTTCTGTGATGTGGCACTGTGGTTACCGAACATCTGCATATAGCCATTATATAAAATACGTACATGCGCGCGATGCTGGTCGATAATCATTAGACCAGATTTTACGGCAGTCATGATATAGCAACCTTTATACTGGTAGTGCATCGGCGACTTATCTGTCACCACCTCATGCCCCACTTCAATAGCCGTTTCATCAAATAAAGAAGACTGTTCTGGCTGTTTTTGGACCAAGCCCTCATACAACTGTTCCCAATTCTGCACAGAAGCATGTTGACGGGTACCTGCTGACTGCTTGAATGGATTATATTGGGGATCGACATGGATCTTCGGTACATCCACAGCTTGTTTCGACTCATCGAAGACTGGAATCTCCGGTTTCCCCACCATGTCAAAATCAATGGATGGGACATCGTTGAACTTTCCCACAGCCTCCTTCACAGCAGCTGTAAGGATCTGCCAGATAGTCTGTTCGTTCTCGAACTTGATTTCCGTCTTGGTAGGATGGATGTTTACATCAATATCCTGTGCGTTCACATCAAAATAGATAAAATACGGCACCTGCTCACCTGCGGGTACCAACCGTTCAAACGCATTTTGTACCGCTTTGTGGAAATATGGATGTTTCATATAACGCCCATTCACAAAGAAATACTGATGTGCTCCCTTTTTTCTGGCCGTCTCAGGTTTTCCCACAAAGCCATAAAGACGACATACTGTTGTATCCACTTCCACGGGCAACAGTTCCTGATTAATTTTCTTGCCGAATACGTCTATAATGCGCTGTCGCAAGGAACAAGGTCGGAGATTAAACAGCTCGGTATGGTTACTGTGAAGGGTAAAGCCTATATGTGGATTAACCAGTACGATTCGCTCGAAGGCGATGAGGATATTATTCAGTTCTGTGGCATTTGATTTCAGAAATTTCCTACGCGCCGGTACATTGAAGAACAAGTTTTCGACGGAGAAATTACTACCGACAGGACAGGCTATTGGTTCCTGTCCCATCACCTTACTTCCAGAGATTGACAACGAGGTGCCCACTTCATCCTCAGCCATCCGTGTCTTCAGCTCCACTTGAGCCACCGCCGCAATACTGGCAAGGGCTTCTCCACGGAATCCCATGGTATGCAAGGCAAAAAGGTCATCTGCCTGACGGATTTTCGATGTGGCATGACGCTCAAACGACAACCGTGCGTCCGTCTCAGACATACCCTTGCCATCATCAATCACTTGTATGGAGGTACGTCCGGCATCCACCACAATCACGTCGATATGGGAGGCGCCGGCATCCACCGCATTCTCCACCAATTCCTTGATTACTGAGGCAGGGCGCTGAATCACCTCACCTGCAGCAATCTGGTTGGCCACGCTGTCTGGTAATACTTGTATAATATCCGTCATTCCTCAGCTTAATAATAGGTTCCAAATGACAATGAGTACGAGAACGAGCAGAAAGATCACGATCGTTTGTGGTAATAGTGATCCTGCCTTAGGTTTCCCCCTTTCTTTCCTTACACGCTGTTCTATCTGCCGAAGGCGTTCTTTCCGTTCATCCACATACAGGTAATGATGTGTGAAACGGTGGGGTTTACGTTGGTGAAACAGACTCACTGTGACGGTTCCTCCCCTTCAGGTTCTTTCCCAAGTCCTTCTGTGGGAGGAGGTGGGGGCGTATTGTCTTTTTCTCCGAAATCAGACAGCTTCTGCAAGGGGGCCGAATGGCGTTCCAATCTCTTTACCTCATAGCCCTGAGATTTTCCCCGCCAGTTGAAGATATCGTCCTTATCCACAGGACGGATCTCCTCAAACCAAGCAAAGTTACGAAGTTTCATCTGTCCGGGAGGAATCTGCGTGATCGGATAGGTAGTACACTCCGCTGCCGGCATCCATATCCGCTGGAGCTTACGTTCTTTCAGGTACATCCGCATGGTGTCCGTCTCCGCATAGTTCATGCCGATAAACGAACTGTCTTTGCTGTCTATCGGATAATAGATCGACTGCACATTCGATACGGCGTCACTGCGGTAGATCTCCCCTTTGTCGAAATAAGCAAACATCTCCTTTGACGAGATCTGATTAAAATGATCCTCCTGATCAATTTTCTCTACCGAAAGAGCCTGACCAATCACATGAGCCCTATCGATGGTCGAGTCCTTCATGAATACTTCTATCACCTCCCCCAAGAGCTGTCGTGGACCGTTCCATGTAATCGGATCCTTGTACATCACCATGCATGAGTCTTTCGTGTCATATACCAACGAGTCACATACAGCCTGCACATCCACCCTATACGCTCTCACCTTATCGAAGCAATGGAACTTCCTCCACACTGAATCGGTATCAATATTATATGTGTACATCTTGATGGAATCGCCATGCAGGTATAACGTGTCTTTCTGGGAGAAATCCACCAGCTTGGCCTTTTGTGTTGCAAAGGCATAGCCTGTTTTGTCGTTGTACCAGAAATAATCACAGTACATCTGGTTCTTGTTCTCCTTGTCGGTATAGATCACATTACGGAAGCCCTCACTGATACCATTCTTATCATCATAGTATAGACTGTCACCAACAATTTCCTTCTGCTTATTAATTAAGGTGGTACGGCTGAACAGCTGTGCTTTTTCCTTGTTCGTGTCGTAATAGCCCGAGGAAGTATTGATAATGCTCTCACCGGAAGTAATTGTGGAAGGACCTACTATATGTGCGATGGACGTCCGTGTATCATAATGCAGCGTATCCGTAGTGAGTAAGAACTTCGGGTTCTTCAAGTTCACGTTGAAATTGAAAATCGCTTCCCGCGAATCCGTATGATACTCACCCCAGTCGCTTGTCAGGACATTTTTCTTGTCAATCATTTTTCCACCCTCAAAGAAATAGCCGTAGCTATACAGACGGTCATAGTCCAAGCTATCTGTATAAAGCTTCGTACCCCGATGGGTAAGCACCACATTGTGTCGCGCCTTGGCAAACTGATCGTTACCGTCGTAATAAGCATAGTCACTGTCCAACGTCAACGTATCACCCTGGCGCATCTTCACATGTCCGAAAGCCTCAAAAGAGTTGGAGGCATCAAAGAAATATGCACTGTCGCAGGTAAGTGTGGCACCCTTGTGTTTGAATTGTACCTTTCCCTTCAGGAACTGCGCATCAGGCTTCGGTCCATAACGGTTGTAACTCAGCTCATTGGCATGAACCAGATACACGCGCTCGTCTGTTTTCGTGCGCGGCTTACGTTTTTTCACAGGAGCCTGATGTGACTCTGCCAGACACAGACCGAACAGGCACAGCACCACAACGAAGATGGTCCTGTGCCCGCTCAGCAATCGGCAAGTCTTTCCTTTCTTGATCATTTCCTCCATCCCTGGTATTCAAACGTACAATCCTTGTAACGATCGTTCATACGAACATAGATATCCTTCAGCTTTCCTTTCACCCACTCTTTCAGGTATTCGTCACGACGTTTTGCCAACACTACGTTCTTCATGGCCTGGAAGTCTTCAGTAATCGTAGCCCGATGCCCTTCCACCCGGCTTTTCAGTTTAATAATGGCACAAACGGTCTTTCCCTTGCTGTTAATCATTTGGAACGACTGTGACACATCACCTACCTTCAGGGTATCCACGACACGTGCCACCTCTGTGGGAAGATCCTGCATACGGAATTTCGATGTCCGTCCTTCCTCCGTCATGTTGGCCATCAGACCCTTACTGCTCTTCGTATCCTTATCATCGGAGAGATAAGAGGCAGCCTCATCAAAGGAGAATTTCCCAGCACGGATATCGTTGGCGATGGAATCCAGCCTCAGTTTCCCTTGTTCGATAGCCTCCTGCGACACCTGCGGCTTAAGCAGGATATGACGACATTTGATCTTGTCCCCACGTTTGTCAATCAACTGAATGATATGATAGCCAAACTCCGTTTCCACAATCTTCGAGATCTTCTTCGGATCCGTGAGGTTAAATGCGACATTGGCAAAAGCAGGATCCAATAAGCCGCGTCCAGTATAGTCAAGTTCACCACCCTGACGGGCAGAGCCCGGATCTTCAGAATACAGTCGTGCCAATGTGGCGAACGATGTTTCCCCCTTTGTGACACGATCAGTATAGCTGCGGAGTTCGTTCTTCACACGGTCTATCTCCTCGGGAGCAATACGTGGTGTCTTCGTCAGGATCTGCACCTCCACCTCTGTGGGGACAAAGGGAATACTGTCTTCCGGCACATCCTTGAAAAAACGGCGCACATCAGCTGGTGACACCGTGATATTCTCCACCAGTTTCTGTTTCATCTTTTCGATCATCAGTCGGTCGCGGAAGGTTTCGCGCATCTCCTGTCGCATCTGCGTAATACTCTGTTTACGATATTCCTCCAGCTTCTCCCGGCTACCGATACCTTGAATCCAATGGTTAATGATACGGTCCACTTCCGACACCACCTCTGTCTCAGTCACCTCTATACTATCGATCTCAGCCTGATGCAAGTAGAGTTTCTGTAGAGCCAGCTGCTCTGGAATCGTACAGTCGGGATCACCTTGCCAACGGATTCCTTCCTCCTCCGCCTGCAGGCGCATGGCCTCCACATCAGATTTCAGAATCGGCTCATCACCCACGACCCAAATAACCTCATCCACGATGCTCGACTCTGGAATACGCACCACCTTTACTGGTCTTTTCTCCTCTGTCGTATCGTTAACTGCCTTCCACGAGAAAGCCTTTCCCGGAGCAGTAGCATGTAGTCCCAAGGCCATGAAGGCGATTCCAACCGCCGAAGCCATGATCTTACTTAATAGTCTCATTCTCTTTCTCCTTAATGATCAAACGGTCAATGCTTGTTTACCGTCTGCAATACCTCTTTGTTGATTCTCACGGGATAGCGCTTACGAAGCTCCTCCACCCATGCTTTTTCCAGTTCCTCCTGATAATCGGCCACCACCAGACCACGCACGTCCTGATACTCCTCGGGACCTTTCTTCAGAAGCTTACCATATACGGCATCAATGGGATAATCTTTGACAGCATTCACCGTAGTATCTTTCTTGAACACCATCTTATCGATAAAAGCATTGTCACCAGCCTTGAAAATACCCTTCTCCACCCGGATGCGGATGATCGAATCGTTGTTGAACGTCTTACGGAGTTTGTCAGCCCATTGTGAGAACGGCAGGCCTTTCACACTTTTCTTGACAGCCTTCACATCCCCTTTCTCCTTGACATGATATACCATGCCCTTATAGCGTGGCTGATCCCAGTCGTACTTCTTCTTTTTCTTCAAGAAATAGTTAGCCAGTCCGAGTTCATCTTTCGCAGCCTTGTCCCAGACAGTGGTATTGCTGATCTCATAGAGCAGCAGGCCATCATGGTATTCACGAATCAGATTCTTCAGATCCATATCGTTGGCAGACATTTCTGCAGCACGGTTCTCCATCAGCTGTGCCGTGGTGATGCCTTGTTTCTCGGCTGTTTCCTTTATCGCCACATCGGCTACGCGCTCCTTACCTCCCCGTGCCTCAATGAAACGGAGGATATCATTTTTCAGTGAGTCGAACGGTTCCAACTGCTTACGGTCTTTCATCAAGATGATATGATAGCCGAAGGGTGACTGGAACGGCTGACTCATCTCCCCTTTCTGCAAGGCGTAGGCCTGATCCTCAAACTCCTTCACAGTCTGACCAGGACCTATCCACGGCAGCACACCACCATCCTTGGCAGAGCCTGGATCCTGCGAGAGCCGTTTTGCCAAATCGGCGAAATCAGCCCCGTTCTTCAAGGCGGCATAGATGGAGTCGATGCGTACCTTTGCCTTCTCCATCTCCGAAGCCGGAGCCTGTTGCTCCACATGCATCAGGATATGAGCGGGCATGATCAGTCCTCGCGGACCAATAGATTCCTTGGTATCGTCATATACCTTCCGTGCCTCGCGCAGCATACCCTCATCGGTCACGAACGACGGTCGGATTTGCTGATCACGGTACATGGCAAACTCATCTTTGAACGAGGTCAGTGTATCGAGATGTGCATCGATGGCGGCTTTCACCTTCAGTTTGTAGTTCACAAACAAATCGACATATTCCTCCACGGTCTTTTTGTCGATCACTCCCTCGGTGTTGTTCTTGTTGTATGAATACTCGAACTCCGAGCGCAGCACATCCTCTCCTGCTACATTCATGATGACAGGATCCGACTGTGCCACAGCATGACTCATGAAGGATGAAAAGACTAGCAACAATAAAGCCCGCAAAGCATGATACCTTTCCAACTTATTAACTCGCATCTTATTCATTTTTGACATTTGTATTAAAATCAGTCATTCGGACGACTGTAATTAGGAGCCTCACTGGTGATGGTGATGTCATGTGGATGACTCTCATTCACACCGGCATTGGTGATACGTGTGAACTTCGCCTCGTGAAGGGCCTCGATTGTAGAAGCGCCGCAATAGCCCATACCAGAACGGAGTCCTCCCACCATCTGGTAGATCACCTCCTGCACCGTACCTTTGTAGGGTACGCGTCCGGCAATACCCTCTGGCACCAGCTTCTTCACATCCTTCGTATCGCCCTGGAAATAGCGATCCTTTGAGCCGTGTTTCTGCTCCATGGCCTCCAGAGAGCCCATGCCGCGGTAGCTCTTGAACTTTCGTCCGTTATAGATAATCGTATCGCCCGGACTCTCCTCAGTACCAGCAACCAGAGAACCGATCATCACGCAAGAGCCACCGGCTGCCAATGCCTTCACGATGTCACCCGAATAGCGCAGTCCGCCGTCAGCTATCAGAGGCACGCCCGTACCCTTCAAAGCACTATACACATCATATACGGCACTCAGCTGGGGAACGCCCACACCTGCCACCACACGAGTGGTACAGATACTACCCGGACCGATACCCACCTTCACAGAGTCGGCACCGTTCTCCATCAGCATGCGTGCAGCTGCTCCTGTAGCGACGTTACCCACCACGAGGTCGATATTGCTGAACGAACTCTTGGCCTCACGCAGTTTCTCGATCACACCTTTTGAATGACCGTGAGCCGTATCGATCACGATGGCATCAGCGCCGGCATCCACCAGTGCCTGCATACGCTCCAGGGTATCAGTTGTTACACCCACACCTGCAGCCACGCGCAGACGACCTTTCTCGTCCTTGCATGCCATCGGCTTATCCTTGGCCTTGGTAATATCCTTGTAAGTGATCAGTCCTACCAATCGGTTCTCTTTGTCAACAACCGGCAGCTTTTCAATTTTGTTCTCCTGTAAAATCTGTGCGGCAGCGATCAAGTCTGTCTGCTGATGAGTCGTCACCAGGTTCTCCGATGTCATCACATCATCGATCTTGTTGTCTAACCTGCGCTCAAAACGCAAATCCCTGTTCGTCACGATACCAACCAGATGGTTCTCATCATCCACCACAGGGATACCTCCGATATGATACTCCGCCATCATCGCCAATGCTTCTGCCACCGTACTGCCACGGCGGATCGTCACGGGATCGTAGATCATACCATTCTCTGCTCGTTTCACAATAGCCACCTCACGGGCTTGTGCTTCAATGGACATATTCTTATGGATAACGCCGATTCCACCCTCACGGGCAATAGCAATAGCCATGCTGCTCTCGGTCACCGTGTCCATCGCAGCCGTTACAAACGGCACGTTCAGCTCGATGTTCCTCGAGAACTTGGTTTTCAACTCTACCGACTTGGGCAGTACTTCCGAATAAGCGGGAATCAAAAGGACGTCATCGAATGTCAAACCGTCCATCACAATTTTGTCTGCAACAAATGATGCCATATACTATTTGAAAATTTATTGCGTGCAAAATTAGCAATAAAAATCCACATACAAAATCCTTTTCACTAAAAACTTACCTTATTAATACGATTTAACGCGACCAAAGCATGAAAAACGTCAATGATGATGGCAACGGGATGTCACCCACGCTCCTGTGTTTCATCTGGTCGTTTGTCGATTTGGATTAGAAAACGTGCTTTTCATGACGAAGAGCCAGATAGCGGTTCACCACATTTACCGTGAGTTTGTCGGGCTGCGTGAGCAGTGACAGGATACCATATTGTCGGAGCGTATTGACGATCAGTCGTTGCTCATAGGCGAATTTCTCAGCGATGACATGCTGGAACAGTTCTTCCGTTGTCTCTGCCCGACCGTCGATGAAATCGTGCAGTTCTGCATCCTCGAAGAATACCACGAGCAGACGGTGACGACTGTTCAGCTGTCGCAGGTAGGGAAGTTGTCGCTCCAGATTCACCTTCCCCATGAAATGTGTGTAGAGCACGAGCAGACTCCGTTTGCTGACATGCTGGTTGACATGCGCGTTCAGTGCGGAGAAATCCGTCTCGCCAAAGGTTGTCTGCTGGGCATAGAGCGTTTCCTGTAAGGTCTGCATATGTCCCGTATGCCGGGATGCTGGCACGAAGGTATCGAAGCCTTCGGCGAAGGTAATCAGTCCCGCCTTGTCCTCCTTGTTCACTGCCACATACGAAAGCACCAGTGAGGCATTGATGGCATAGTCGAGGAGCGTCATCCCCTGGAAAGCCTGCTGCATGGTCCGTCCTTTGTCAATGATGTTATACACCTGTTGCGAGCGCTCATCCTGATAGACGTTCACCATCAGCTGATGACGGCGTGCTGTTGCCCGCCAGTTGATGGTACGGTAGTCATCACCTTGTACGTAATCCTTGATCTGTTCGAACTCCGTGAGGTTACCCACCTGTCTGATGCGTTTGATCCCCCGCTCACGAAGGTGGTTGCTGACAGCCAGCAGTTCATACTGCCGTAACATCATGAAAGAAGGATACACCTTCACATCCTGGGGATCTCCACAGGTATAGCGGCGCTGCACAAAGCCCAGAACGGTGGTGGCAAAGACGCGGATCACACCAAAGGAATAGACGCCCCTGCTGACAGGCCGCAGGGAATAGCAGATGGTTCGTTCGCCATGGACAGGAACCTTCTCCTCAAAGCACACATCCCTTCTTTGGAACACCACAGGAGCCTCGTCAATCACCTCGATGCGTACAGGGAATACGTAATGGTTCATCACGTGGATCGTCACCCTGTTCTCATCCCCATTCGAGAACCTGTCGGCACAATGGCGTGAGGCTTCCATGCCCTTCTTGCTATAGAGTATTACCGTCTCGGCTATCGTCAGACACAGGAACACCAGCAGCAGCCACCGTCCGATATTGAACAGCGGTGCCACCAGATAACCTGCAGCCATCAGCAGGATCAGGAGTGTCATCACAATATAAAACCTACGAGTGAGATACAATTTTACTTTGAACTTTGAGCTTTGAACTTTGAACTTTGAACTTTGAACTTTATGATTACTCCTTTCTCCTTACTCCTTACTCCTGTCTCCTTCCTCCTTTCTCCTTCCCCCCGTCCTACTTCGGCACTTCCACCTTGTTAATCAGCCGTTGTGCAATTTTCAGGGGGGTATGACCTTCCATTTCCGCCTCAGCGGTGAGCAGCAGACGGTGCTGGAGCACAGAGGGAGCCACTGTCTGGATGTCCTCAGGTGTCACGAAGTCACGCCCCTGCATCAGGGCATAAGCTTTGGACGTGTGCAGGATGGCCACTGAGGCACGTGGTGAGGCCCCTAAGAACACGGCTTTGCTGGTACGTGTCTGTTGTACGATGGTGGCAATATAGCGCAGCAGCGACGGTTCCACGAACACCTGTTCAATCTGCTGTCGCATCCCCAGCAGTTCCTCCTTGGTAATCACCGGTTGGATCATATCCAGACGCGTCAGTGTAGCATGCTGGTGATGGCGTGCCAGGATCTCCACCTCCTCATCGAGGGAAGGATATCCCATGGTGATCTTCATCATGAAACGGTCGGTCTGTGCCTCCGGCAGCTTGTACGTCCCCTCCTGCTCCACGGGATTCTGAGTGGCCAGGATGGTGTAGATCTCGCCCATGCGGTGACTCTCCCCGTCGATGGTCACCTGTCGTTCCTCCATCACCTCGAAGAGAGCAGCCTGTGTCTTGGCGGGCGCACGGTTGATTTCATCCACCAAGACGATGTCTGCGAAGACAGGACCTGGATGGAAGTCAAACTCCTGACTTTTCATATTAAACACCGTGGTGCCCAGCACGTCACTCGGCATCAAGTCGGGTGTGAACTGCACCCTACTGAAATCAGCATCGATCAGTCGGGCAACGAGACGTGCCAGCAGGGTCTTCGCCACGCCCGGCACCCCTTCGATGAGCACATGTCCATTGGCGAGGATGGCCGTCAGCACCAAGTCAACGGTCTGTTCCTGTCCCACCACCACCTGTGCGATCTGCTCTTTCAGCATCCGCACCTTCTCCGCAAAGCGGGTTACATCGGTTCTTGTACTGTTCTCTTCCATATCTTAGTCATTGATTGTTTCTCTTATCTGTCTCATCCTGCCGACGAGCATCCTCATGGTTTTGGCATCCACCGTCCTCTCCTCATCGTCGGAGAGTCGTCTGAGGGTATCCACCAGCGCTGCGATCTCCTTCTCCTCTACCCCCGTCTGTGCCGAGATCACAGCGAAGGAACGCAGGTCATTCCCCCTATCGTTCAGGTCAACTTGCAGCACGCGGCGGATCGTTTCTGTCAGGTATGCATATTGCTTCATCACCAGATCGCGGTAATCCCCTTTCTGGTAGTAGAGGGTACCGATCAGTTTCACGAATTCCAGACTGCGGTTCTTGGGTTCCTCCACGACAGGAATTACCCGCTGACGACGTTTCGCGGTGAAGATCATGAAGACAAGAATGGTGAGGAATGACAGGATCACAGCCCAGCGCAGCGGTGGCTGTGAGAGGAAATAGCGCAGCGGTGACTGTTCCGCCTGTGCCGTTGCAGGGGTGTAAGCCTCCGTCCTCACCATCGGAAGACCTTTCATCTGGGTAAGCAGCCGGAAGACATAGTCGTGGATATTTCCTTCCAGGATACCGTAGTTCGTGAAAGCCAGCGGTGTCATGGCGAGGATCACCTCCCCCTTTCCCACAGGGATAGCTACGGCTGTGGAGTATGACACCGAATCGTTCTCCTCCTCATGCTGATGAGAGGTGTTCTTGGCCAGGATCCTCCCTTTCACGGAGTCTGTATCCAACAGGATCTCGAAACTCGACAACTGGGGATAGAGATAATACTCTTTCCTGTCATAGACGGCATCAGCGACCCATGTGACAGTATCGAGTGTCAGTCCGCGCACCGCATATTCCCGTAAAGTGAGCTCATGATAATAGCCGTCCGTATCGAAGTGAAGGGTGTCACTCAGACAACTGGGCATGCCTCCGCTCACCAGCAGGATCTTACTGCCTTCTGCTGCCATGGCGAGTAAGTTGTCCACGTCCGTCTCACTCATGTTATACAGATACTCTGCCACCACCAGGACACCCATCCGACGATGTTCCCCCCGCAGCTGATAAAGTGTATTTTTCGTCACCTCATAGCCGTCTGACAACGATGCCGACAGTACACTGTCGAAGACATAACAGCCAAAGGGCTGTTTGTCGATATGACTGAACGAGGGATTCCACGTGAACCGTCGCGGCATTTGGTACTCCATCACAAACACCAGGGCGAGGAATACCACCACAAAGGTGATGAACCAGCGATTGAACCTCATACCTCCCCTCCTTTCTCTCTGCTGTCACGTCCTGTCACCTCATGCTGCAGGTCGCAGAGCCGGTGATACAATGACTCATCCGCCTCGAAGTTCCCATAGCGCACACGCAGGAAATGGTTCGTGAGTTCACGGAAGGCGGGATGTCTGCATTCATACACATACTGTGTGGGTGTCTTGTATAGCTGCCAGTCGATGCGTCCTGTGTCACTCAGCTGTCGCAAGGTTTGCAGATAAACCCAGCGCACGGCTGCCGTATAATTGTCCTTCGCCACCGCCCGTGCGATCTCCCCTTCGAAGTCGATGCCATAGATCGTCTCCTCTCCCTCCATCTCATCGGTCTGCCGTCCACTCTTGGTGAAGAAGCCTGGATGGGTACGATAGAGATACCACACGATCAGACCGATCAGTGCCACTCCTGCCATGACGATCAGGGGCAGGGTGAGACGAGAACCCATCACCTCACCAAAGAGACTGTTCAAGAAATCATTAATCTGCTGCAACAGCCATTCCATCAGGTTCACCCGCGGAGCCACCAGCTCACGACCATAGTCGTAAGCACCGTCGCTCCGCCAAAGGGAAAGCTGGAGGGTATCGCAGGAGAGGGTGTCGGACATGAGGGATGAGGGATGAAGGATGAGGGATGAGGGATTAGAGGGTCTCGAAGTGCTCGATATCGTCCTGCACCGTCACGTGGTCGATTTTCTCACTGGCATGTCCGTATTGATAGGCGTTACCCACGAAGAGGATCGTGTAGGTGAGGTAGGCACCCAGGCACTGGATCACTCCCAGGATATACGTCAGGAAGCTGTAGCCCACCGTCGACGTGATGCTCTCCTCCGCGTTCTGCATCGAGAATATGCCTTTGAAGACCATCGCGAACTCCCACGGCAGCAGCGTGATCATCTGCAGTACACTGGCAATCAGGGTGAGTACGAAGAATACGGCAAAGATGCCGCCCCAGGTCTTGAATCCCAGACGGAACGCCTTCACGAAGGCATCGATCACGTTCAACTCCTCAAAGAGATACACGGGTGCTGCCAGGGATAAGGGCAGGAGCGCCATCAGGGCCAGGAGATAGCCCACCACAAGGAGAACCGGTGACACCAGGGCCAGCAGTACCACGAGGGCAATGACCACCACACCCAGCAGGATACCGGCCAAGACCAGTACGGCAGCACGTTTCATGTTCCATTTCAGCAATGGCCACACCTCACTGTACAGCACATCCTTCAGACGGTTGTCACGCTGCTCATACAGGCGCATCAGGGTATAGAGCACACTGAGCAGCAGCACCGATCCCACCGCGTAGAAAATGGCGGTGGCCAGTGCATAGGCTATCAGACTGCTCATCGATGAGAAGGGCATGTCGCTTCCTACATCACTTCCCTCCCCCACCATCTGCGCGATGGCCGAAAAATAGTCGCCCATCAGTCCGTTGAACGCCAAGGCCTGGAAGAGGCACAGCGGCAACAGGAAGTAGGTAATATACTTGAGCAGTGTACGGAAATTCTCGCTGATAAACGAGAACGTGTCACTGATCTTCTCTCCAAACGTGCGCACCTTGTACAAAGGTATCAAGGGGCGCTGAAACTGTTGATTATCCATATCTTCATTGTTGAACTTTGACCATAAGACGAAGGTGCGAGGGCCAATAGATATAGTAGAACACCACGAAGGCGAACGACAGGAGGATGATGGTGAGGCGCACAGCATCCGGCCACTCCGTATGACGGGTGATGAAACCCTCGATGAAACCGGCGATAATGAACATGGGTACGGTGCCCACCACGATCTTCATGCCCTGCATGGCAGACCGTTTGAAGGAGGTCAGGCGCGAATAGGTTCCAGGGAACAGCCACCCGTTGCCCATGGTGATTCCTGCGGCACCCGCCACGATGACTGCCGAGATCTCCAAGGTTCCATGCAGCCAGATGGCCAGCATCGACTCCGCCCCCAGCGACTGCTGGAAGAAGAAGGTCTGGAACGATCCGAGCATCACACCGTTCATGAACAGCAGCAAGCCACTCATGATACTCGTGAAGATGCCCATCACGAAGATCCTGAACGACACAAGGATGTTGTTGACCGTAATACCGAAGAACATCATCGCCTCGTCACCACCGTCATAGACAGCCATCGGCTCCCCGTTCTCGATGTTCTCCAGCGTCATATCCACATACCCGTTTCCTAAGATGAGTCGGACGAAATCGGTGTCGTGCCCCTGCGACACAGCGCCTATCAGCACACTCGCAACGAAAATGAGGAACGACCACAGCAGTGCCTTTCGCGCGTTATACATCGTCTGGGGCACCTCCCTTGTCCAGTAAGTGATCACCCGCGACCATTTCTCCCTTTTGTGCCGGTAGATGGTATGGTGCAGTGCTGAGGTGAGGTTGTTCAGGTACAAGGTGATGCGCGACTGCGGGTAATGGGTCTGTGCGAAGGCCAGGTCGCTGGTGATATCGGTGTAGGCATCAGCCAGCACATCGGGTGACTCAGCGGCAGCGTTCTCCACCACCGTCTCCAGATTCCGCCATTTGTCGATATGCCGTCTGATAAACGATACTTCCTTCATTTCATTGTACCTTCAAGGAGTTATCCTCACAAAAATCTCGAATCGTTTGCAAAAGTAGGAACTTTTATCTACTTTTGCAAGCAAAAAAGGAGAATAATTCGAAAAATGGCAGAATCAGCGTTCCTCACCGGACAGTATGTGCAGATCCGTCAGACACCCGCCAGTGTGGGTGAGCGCATCGGTGCGCAGCTCATCGACTGGCTCATCCAGGGCATCTTCCTCTATACCTTCCTATACGCGTTCGCGGAATTAGGGGGGAAATTTGATGGCTTCTCCCAAGTGGGCATGATCATCACGGTACTTCTCATCACCTGCTATTGTCCGCTCTGCGAACTGTTCTACCATGGTCAGACCCTGGGCAAGCGCATCATGAAGCTCAGGGTGGTGAAGCGCGACGGCTCCCTGCCCACCCTCGGCAGCGTCATCCTCCGCTGGCTCCTGTTCCTCATCGACGGTCCCTCGATGTGCGGCATCGGCATCCTGGTCATGCTCCTCAACAACGACAACCAACGCATCGGTGATATAGCGGCAGGAACGATGGTCATCAAACTCAACAGCTACCACAATATCCAGGTGAGCCTCGATGAGTTCAATCACCTCAGCAGGGACTACCGCCCTATCTACCCACAGGCTGCCGACCTCTCCCTGGAACAGATCGATCTCATCAGCAGGACCTTGGAACTGCCCGACGACGACCCGCGCGTCCATGCCTTGGCCGAGAAGGTGAAGCAGCTGCTACAGATCAGCACACCCTTGGAGCGCAGCGATGACACCTTCCTCTGGCGCATCGTCAAAGACTATCAGTATTACGCGTTGGAGGAGATTTGAACCACCCCTGCCCCGTTTAACGATCTATTCCAATCTCCCGCACATTCCGCTCAAAATCCTCGCGGTTCCCGATGGCACCGTTCTTCACACGGGCACGATAATTATAGATGGTGTTCACTGAGTAGTGGAGGAACTCGGCAATCTTGCTGCTGTCATCCACGCCCAAGCGGATCAGGGCAAAGATGCGAAGGGTGGTGTTCATCCGCTCGTTCTTCTGCAGGGTGACACGTTCCTCGGGGATGAGCAGGGCATTGAAACGCTCCACGAAATTGGGGAAGAGGTGGAGGAAGGCAGCATCGAAACTCTCGTAAAGCTCCTCCAGCTCCTTGTCCTTGAACTCCTGACTGCGTGTGGCCTGGTACAGGTCCTCATACTCATGGTTCTTCACCATCTTGTTCACGCGCTTACGGAAATTATCCATCTTATCGATATAGAGGGAGCAGAGACGGAGGAATCGTCCCACATACTCCTCTTTCACCTTGTTCGACTCATACAGCTGGGCGTTGAGCTTCGACAGCAGCTGGTTGGCCGCCGACAGCTCTCCGTTGGTCAGCTTCATCTGCTGATTGGCCGAGGCCAGCATCCCGTTGGTCTGCGCCAGCTTACCATTGCTCACCTTCAGCTGTTTCTGCGCCACAGCAAGTCGCTTGCGCTGGCGGTTCACATAGAACAGGGAGGCGATGAGACAGAGGGCGAGCACACTGATCACGATCAACATCTGCCGCAGTTTGTTCATCGCCTGCTCGTTGGCCACCTTGTAGTCCTGGGCAATGTGGGAGAGCAGCGGGGCAATCTGCCAGCTGCGCTGCCGCGACCCGTAGGTGTTAGCACACTCACTGGTGAAGTTGATATACCGGTAGGAACGGTCAACATCCCCTTGGAGCATCAGCTGGTTGGCGAGCTCCCACAGGGACCCCTGGTCCATCACACCATTGCGCACATCCGACAATGCCGACTCCACCAGCCAGTACATCATCTTTACGGAGTCCTGCTGCGCCTTGAACTCCAGGTAGCGGTAGAGGGCCACAAGGGCATAGCGGTGGGAGCCGCGCTCCGTCATACCCAGCCACTCGTCGTTGATCTTCATCGACTCCTCGAGCTGCTGACTGTTCAGGAGCCGCATCTCGCGTGCGAGCATCACGGCATCATCGCTGGGTGGCAAGGTTTCCAGCATCAGATTCTCATAGTAGGCGGCCTGCCGGTAGTATTTCTCACGCATCTCATCGAGGTGGGTGTAGTAGGCCAGTTCGTTATACACATGGGCATAGGCGCGATAGAACGTGCCCGACGGGGTCTTCACACCTTCCAGGATATTCATCGCCTCGTCGTACATTCCCGTATTCGAGCAGCGCAGTGCCATCAGCGAGGCACACTGGTCGGCATCCTCCACACGGTTCATGCGCTGTGCCAGTTCGATGCAGCGGTGAAGGTAGTAGATGGCGGAGTCGTTCTTGAAGGGGTAGTACTTCTCATACAGGCGGAAGGAAAGACTGTATCGGGTACTGTCGTCAGTGGCCGTCTGCAGCTTTCCCAGGAGCTGTGCCACATCCCTGTCATGTTGTGCCACATAGCGGGGAAACTGGATGATCTCCTGGTCCAGGCAGCGGTATAGGGAGTCGAGGTTCTGCGCCCCTGTCATCATGGGCAGTACACAAAGCCAGCAGACAATGAGTCTCAGAAGGATTGTTTTCATGGTTCGCATCATTGATTTGTCTGCAAATATAACCATTTTTTTCTCAAGTAGAGCACTTTTTCCCTCTTTCTGCGCAAAAAAGTGTCTGTCATCTTTACTTTTTTGTCCTGAATCAGTCTGTATCCATCTCATCGGTATCACTCAAGGGCTGTTTGGTTGTTGTGTCATCTGAGCGCCCTTCCTCTTTTGACGATACAAAGATACATCAATAAAAAATGGGAATGTCGGTTATAGTCGGTTATGGTCGGTTATGGTCGGTTATAGTCGGTTATTTTAGGAGTCCACCCCTGCTCACTAACCAAAGGAGGGGAATGCCAGGCGGTATGAATATCATAGAATCGCGATGGAAGTAAAGGCTGATTGCATTGAAAGTAAAGGTTACTTGCGATGGAAGTAAAGCCTACTTAATGGTTACGTAGGGGCTACTTCCAAGTGAAACAAAGGCTGTTTCACACGGAATTGTCACACAGAAATCGCGGAATACACAGAAATATTATCATCCTGTACGGCTGTTTTTAATCGTACCGCAGAAATCGCAGAAATCGCAGAAATTTTCAGCCTGTACGGCTGTATTCGTGTGATTCGTGAAATTCGTGTTCCCTTACATCATAGCCTATACAGCTGTTTTTTAATCGTCCTATAGAAATGGCGGGAAAGGCAGAAATTATTCTTTTTGGATCATATGATTTCTGTCCGCATGGCATGGGGCGCAGCCCAAATTTCTGCAATTTCTGCAATTTCTGTGGGACTTTAAAAATCAAAATTATTAGGATTATAGGCACAGCAGTAGGCTGAATATTTCTGTGTATTCGGTGATTTCTGTGTGACAAATCCGTGTGACAAAAAAGGGAGCGGTGAGGGCGTTTTTTGAGTCAAAAACGTGCTTTTTTGTGCAAAAACATCAGTTTGGAGGCCAAAAATGAGCTGAAATGAGCCGTTTTTGGTCTCAATTTTCAGTTAATTTGGCGGTGTCATGACAATCAATGCAGCATGGAGTTGTATTAAAAGTCACTGATATTCAGTGTGTTATGGGATGTGTTTACCAATTTACCAATTTACCAATTTCACTTTTTAGAATCCGCGAAAAAGAGGAGAGAAAAATTTATATTTATATATATATTATAATATATATATAAATATATATCTATATATCTATATATAGCTATATATTTATTATCTCTTCTCTTCCACCTTCCAAAACTAAAAAGTGAAATTGGTAAATTGGTAAATTAGTAAATTATACTTGTATATTGTTGACTCACTGAACTTTACATGAGTATTGTGCTTATAAAAATGTGGCTCCCAAACCAAATGAAATGGGTTAAGAGCCACACTTTTTACTATGAAAAACACGGTGCAAAAGTATCTATTTTATGAATAGACAGGTCTATTTGCGACCACTTTGCAAGATCAGCGTACTGATATCCTGGTTGAAAGCATCGGCTGCCATCAGGTCCTCGATGTTCTTGTGCATGCGGTAACGCCAGTAGTGCTTGGGATTAGCGGGGATGTTGATACGCTCCGCATTCTGGTCGGGCAACCGTAGCTTCTCATCGATGGCCAGCCAGTCTTGTATCGAGAGGATGCAGAGCATGCTCGGTGACGTGAGGTGGCGAGAGATGATGTCGCGAGCCAGCCATCCCGGCAGCGGATGAGGTGCCTGATCCCCACGGTACAGCATCGTGTTATAGTATTCCTGCGTGCGAACCGGATCCTCATCCCACCACTGTCGCAGTGTAGGCATGTCGTGGGAGGAGATGGTGCATACGGAACGGTAGGGGTTACGTGACAGGTGACCGAACTTCACTGTGGGATCTTTCGGCATCGACTGCAGCTCCAGCGAGAGGATACGCAGCTCGTCCATCACCCATGGCACACAGTCGGGCACCATACCGAGATCTTCTGCACATACCAGCATACGGGTGGCCTGTACCAGCTTGGGCAGTTTCTTCATCGCCTCGCGGTACCAGAACTGGTTGTTGCGGCGATAGTAATAGTCGTTGTAGAGCTTGTTGAACACGTATTTATCACTGTCGTAGAGGCTCTCATACATGAAGTCAAGCTGCGCCGAGATACGGGGGTGGAACTTATAGGGGTTCTTATGATCGCGCACGAAGAGTACGTCGCTGATCAGGGCATAGAGACCGTCGCGGAGATCTGAGAGGCTGGAATCACCAGCATCATCCGAGCTGTTCATATACCAGGCTTCAATCTTCCGCTGGGTGTTGTACTCCTCCTTCATACGATAGTAGCCGTTGCCCTTGGGCTCGAGGAAGGTCTCGCGCACCTCGTCGGCCTTCTCCTTGAAGATACGGTCGAGCACCCAGTCCATGATAAACGGCTCGGTGAAAAGCTCCTCCTGCCAGTGGAGGCCATAGGCTTCAATCTCCTCACGTGTCATGCCCAATGCCGGAGAGAACTGTCCAAGCAGTCCATGTACAGAGTCTATGGGAATCTCCCAGATGCGGAAGAAGCCGAGAACATGGTCGATACGGTAGGCATCGAAGAACTTCGCCATGTTCGAGAAACGGCGCACCCACCAGGCACAGTCGTCTTTGAGCATCTCGTCCCAGTTGTAGGTGGGGAATCCCCAGTTCTGTCCGTTAGCGGAGAAGTCATCGGGGGGTGCTCCTGCCTGTCCGTTCAGGTTGAAATAACGGGGCTCCTGCCAGGCATCGCAGCCATAGCGGTTCACGCCGATGGGGATGTCACCTTTGAGGATGACCCCTTTCTTCCGGGCATAGTCGTGCACCTCGCTCATCTGGGTGTTCAGGATATACTGCACGAAATAGAAGAAGGCCACTTCCTTGAATTTAGCCGTACGCGGTGATGACAGCGCCTCTCGCTCCTGCTCATCCCATGTCTGGTGGTCGGGCCATTGCGTGTAGTCAGCAGTACCGTTCTTGTCACGCAGGAAGCAGTACTGTGCGTAGGGCACGAGCCATTGCTTGGACTCCTCGAAGAACCGTTTGTATTTGGCGGAGGCCATCACCTTCTTTCCTTCCTGGGCGAAGAGCAGTCGCAGGTACTCGCGTTTGGCTTTGTTCACACGTTCGTAGTCGATCTGCGGCAGGGCGTTCAGTTCTTTCCGCAGCTCCTCATATTCATGACGTTTCTTCTCATCACTCAATGGCGGCAGGGCCTGAAGGTTGACATACTGCGGATGGAGCGCGAAGATACTGATACAGCTATACGGGTAGCTGTCGGTCCAGGTATGGGTGATGGTGGTATCATTGATCGGCAGGATCTGCAGCACACGCTGTTTGGTAGCCGACACCCAGTCGATCATCTTCATCAGGTCACCGAAGTCGCCGACACCGAAGCTCTCTTTGCTCCGCAGGGAGAACACCGGTACCAAGGTTCCAGCGCATTTCATGTTATAGATGGGGAAGAAGGCCTGTGGCAGCTCATACACCACGACATCTCCTTCGTTCAGCAGGGGCAGGCAGATGGTGCGGTTCATACCATTCTCCCACAGAGGCGTCACATCATCCTCCTCGTCGAGAACGACGAATTTGAATTCGAAGACGGGCCTCTCCAGTCGCGTGGCATCGATATTCACCATCCACTCGTTGTAGCTGTGCTCTGTCATGGGAAGCGCTTTCTTGATGTTCCAGTTGCCAAGGGCTTCGGCATCACCTACCACGGCAAGACGCTCGTCCTCACGCAGCTGCGGGGCGCGCACCTTCAGACGTACGGTGTAGGTGAAGGGTTTCGACGGACTCTTCACAGGTGTATGCCTGGCGATGCAATCCGTGAAGGCAGAGCTGTAGAGGTAGGAATCATCGGGCATGTCAATCCAGTGGTCATAGATAAGGTAGTTGGTTCCCTTCTCACTCACCAGCTCCAGGCGGTGGGGATTGACAAGCCATTCATGCCGGCTTTCTTTTCCGTTGGCCTCCACGCTGTAATAATAGTCCAGGACGTCGCCAACGCTGAACTTGCCATTCAGTTCATAACTCCAGTTCGTACCATCGAGGGTACCCATACGGTAGGAGGACACAAGGGGCGCATCCTTTCCGTTGTTCATCGTTACATTCAGAATCAGTTCCTCTCCGAATACTGTCTGATACTCTATGTTAAATATTAGTTTCATAGACCATTTAGTTAGTTTTATGTTGCGAAATTACGCATTTATTCTCAGACAAGAATTGGTGGGGATGCGGTAAATGCCCGTTTTATTGCGCAAACGTTTGCATCATTCATGGTGTGCCATCTCCTCTTCTTTCACCTTTTTGAAGAGGTCGGAGGCGAAGATAAAGTCGTTCAGTTTTTTGTTGGTGGATGTCATGATCTGGTCTTTGTTCCCGTTCCAGGCGGCCTCGCCTTTGTAGATAAAAATGATATTCTCACCGATGCCCATCACCGAGTTCATGTCGTGGGTGTTGATGATCGTGGTGGTTTGGAAATCCTGCGTGATGCTGTGCAGCAGCTCATCGATCACCAGGGAGGTCTTGGGGTCCAGACCAGAGTTCGGCTCATCGCAGAAGAGGTATTTCGGATTCAGCACAATGGCACGCGCGATGGCCACACGCTTCTGCATACCTCCTGAGAGCTCACCCGGGTATTTTTTCTCCGAGCCCACGAGGTTCACGCGATCCAGACAGCTCATGGCCTGCTGGGTACGCTCGCGGAGGTTCATGTTCGAGAACATGTCGAGGGGGAACATCACATTCTCCAAGACGGTCAGTGAGTCGAAAAGAGCAGCACTTTGGAAAATCATTCCCATCTCACGGCGCAGCAGCACCTTCTCACGCTTCGACATGGCCACGAAGTCGCGCCCGTCGTATAGGATCTCCCCTTTTGTGGGATCGAGGAGCCCCACGATGTTCTTCATCAGTACGGTCTTGCCTGAGCCCGACTGTCCGATGATGAGGTTCGTCTTACCATTCTCGAACGTGGCGTTGATGTCGTGAAGGACCTCCTTGTCCTCAAACGATTTATAGAGATGATTGATTTCGATCATGATAGCAGCTGAGTTAAGAATACATCACTGAACAGGATGAGGACACTCGAGGATACGACGGCATCGGTGGATGCCTTTCCCACCTCCACGCTACCGCCTTCCACGGTATATCCGCAGTAGGATGACACGCTGCTGATGATGAAGGCGAACACCAGACTCTTGATGATACTCATCCAGAGGAACCACGGTACGAAATCGTGAGTCAGTCCGAGGGTGAGATCATCAGGGGGCAGCACATGACCGATATATGCCGTGGCATAGGCTCCCACGATACCCATAGCCGAGGAGAACACCACGAGGAACGGCATCATCGACAGCATGGCCGCAATCTTAGGCAGGATCAGGTATTCGGCGGAGTTCACGCCCATGATCTCCAGGGCGTCGATCTGCTGCGTCACCCGCATCGTTCCGAGCTCAGAGGCAATATTCGACCCTACCTTGCCGGCGAGGATCAGACACATGATACTGCTGGAGAACTCCAGCAGCATGATCTCACGGGTGGTGTATCCACTCACCCAACGTGGCATCCACGGGCTCTGGATATTCAGCTTCATCTGAATGCAGATGACCGCTCCGATGAAGAACGAGATGAGCAGTACGATGCCGATGGAGTCAACACCCAACGACTGCATTTCAGTGACGTATTTCTTCATGAACATGCGGAACCGTTCAGGGCGCGAAAAGGTTCTCCCCATCAGGATGATGTATCTGCCTAAGGCGTAAAGCCATTTATACAATAATGTACGTTTCATCGCAATGTCTTTATCAACCCGTCGGAAACGGCACCTTTCTTCCACGCCGTACTTTCAGGTTTCGAGCGCAAAGGTACGGAATAAAATAAAATCCTGCAAATCTTTGGTGGGTTTTATTTTATTCCGTACCTTTGTCGGCTGAAAAGAAAGGAATCGTTATGGTGAATGAAATCAATGAGATGGCGACAACGGGATCCATCCTCCGTGCGGAAGGACTGGTAAAGCGCTACGGGAAACGTACGGTGGTGAACGATGTGAACATCAACGTGCGACAAGGGGAGATCGTAGGACTCCTCGGACCGAACGGTGCCGGCAAGACCACCTCGTTCTATATGACGACGGGACTGATTGTGCCCAACGCTGGACATATCTATATTGATGAGCAGGAGATTACCGACTATCCTGTCTATCGCCGTGCCCGTGCCGGCATCGGTTACCTGCCGCAGGAGGCCAGCGTGTTCCGCAAGCTGAGTGTGGAGGATAATATCATGGCAGTGCTGGAGATGACAGGAAAGCCCCGTACCTATCAGTCGGAGAAACTGGAGGCACTCATCAAGGAGTTCCGACTGGAAAAGGTGCGGAAGAACAAAGGTGACCAGCTGTCAGGAGGTGAACGCCGCCGTACGGAGATTGCACGCTGTCTGGCCATCGAACCGAAATTCATCATGCTCGACGAGCCTTTTGCCGGTGTCGACCCTATTGCCGTGGAGGATATCCAGCATATCGTGTGGCAGCTGAAATACCGTAATATCGGTATCCTGATCACCGACCATAACGTCCATGAGACATTGAATATCACCGATCGCGCCTACCTGCTCTTTGAAGGACGTATCCTGTTTCAGGGTAAGCCCGAGGAGCTGGCTGCCAACCGCATCGTGAAAGAGAAATACCTGGGTACGAACTTCGTGCTCCAGAAGAAAGACTTCCAATTGCTTGACGAGGAGAAGAGGAAAAGAGAAGAGGAAGGCTGACAAGCTTAAGGGGCGCAAAGACATCTGTCACGTTAAAAAAACGTATTTTTCCACATTATATATATAATATTCAGGAAATAATGCGTACCTTTGCACCTCGATTTTCGAAATTAGCAATAAAACCCAGCTTCTGAAAATAGAAATGGTTCATTTTCAGAAAGTTGAGTGAATGTGAAACTTGAATAAAAAACAATACACAGATGAAAGTAACATTTGAGAATCCAGACAAAGTGAATGGATTGATGACGCTGACTGTAGAGGAGGCTGACTACCAGAAAGATGTAGAGAAGACACTGAAGGACTATCGCAAGAAGGCACAGGTGCCAGGGTTCCGCCCCGGAATGGTGCCGATGAGCATGATCAAACGGCAGTATGGTACCGCTGTGAAAGTGGATGTGATCAACAAGCTGCTGGGTGAGGAGATTTACAAGTATGTCAACGAGAACAAGATCCAGATGCTGGGTGAGCCGCTGCCCAGCGACAAGCAGGTAGCTGTTGACGTGGAAGGTCCTGCCCCCTACACCTTTGTCTTCGACATCGCTGTGGCACCTGAGTTCAAGGTTACGCTGACAGGTCGCGACAAAATCGACTATTACCACATCACCGTGGATGACAAGATCATCGATCAGCAGGTGGATATGTATGCCTCACGTTCCGGCCGTTATGAGAAAGTGGAGGAGTATGCCGAGAACGATATGCTGAAAGGTGACCTGCGTGAGCTGGACGAGAATGGAAATACCAAAGAAAACGGTATCACCGTGGCCGATGCCGTGATGCTGCCCTCATATATTAAGGTAGAGGATCAGAAGAAGCTGTTCAACGGTGCAAAGCCTGGTGACATCATCACCTTCAACCCGAAGAAAGCTTATCCCGAAAACACAGGTGAGGTCAGCTCTCTGCTGAAGATCTCACGTGAGGAGGCTGAGAACCTGACAGCTGATTTCAGCTATCAGATTACCGAGATTTCCCGTTATACCAAGGCTGAAGTGAATCAGACACTGTTCGATCAGGTGTTTGGCGAGGGTGCCGTGAAAGACGAGAAGGAGTTCCGTGAGAAGATTGCCGAGAGTCTGAAAGCACAGTTCGTTACCGACAGCGACTTCAAGTTCATCCAGGATGTTCGTGCTCACTGCGAGAAGAAGGTGGGCGACCTTACCTTCCCCGAGGCACTGCTGAAGCGCGTGATGCTGAACAACAACAAGGACAAAGGTGAGGACTTTGTGAACAAGAACTTCGACATGAGCATCAAGGAACTGAAATGGCACATGATCAAGGAACAGCTCGTGGAGGCCCTGGGCATTAAGATCGAAGATGCCGACGTGAAGGAGGCTGCCAAAGAGGCCGCACGTGCCCAGTTCGCTCAGTATGGCATGAACAACGTACCTGATGAGTACCTGGAGAACTATGCTGCCGACATGCTGAAGAAGAAGGAGTATGTGGATAATCTCGTTGACCGCAGCATCGACCGCAAACTCACTATCGCCCTGAAGGACGTGGTGAAGTTGAACGAGAAGGAAATTTCCCTTGACGACTTCAACAAGCTTTTCGAGGCCAAATAAGAGCGTTAAAAAAAGTTTTTTTATAAAAAAACACCATTTAATATACAAGGTTATTGACTTTTTTTCGTATCTTTGTATCTCACAAAGACGGGAAAAAGTCGATAACCTTCTTTTTTCGTCCTAATAACAAAAGAAAACATGAACGATTTTAGGAAATATGCTACTAGGCATTTAGGAATGAGCAGCATGACGCTCGACGACGTAATCAGTGCACAGAACCAGTACTTGAACCCGTATATCCTCGAAGAGCGCCAGCTCAACGTAACGCAGATGGACGTGTTCTCCAGACTGATGATGGATCGCATCATCTTCCTCGGTACACAGATTGATGATTATACAGCCAATACCTTACAGGCACAACTGCTGTATCTCGACTCCACCGATCCCGGGAAGGATATCTCCATCTACATCAATAGTCCTGGCGGCAGTGTGACGGCAGGACTGGGTATCTACGACACCATGCAGTTTATCAGTTCCGATGTGGCTACGATATGTACGGGTATGGCTGCCTCGATGGCCGCCGTGCTCCTGGTGAGCGGAAAGGAAGGCAAGCGCTCGGCACTCACCCATAGCCGTGTGATGATCCATCAGCCATTAGGTGGCGTGCAAGGTCAGGCATCTGACATCGAGATTGAGGCCCGCGAGATCCAGAAAATGAAGAAAGAGCTCTATACCATCATCAGCGAGCATTCCCACACTCCTTATGAGAAGGTATGGGCAGACAGCGACCGTAACTACTGGATGACTGCGGATGAGGCAAAAGAGTACGGAATGATTGACCAGGTATTGAAGAGGAAGAAGTAAGGGATACTATGCCAAAGAAAGTATGTAGCTTCTGTGGAAGAAGTGAGAATGAGGTGAGCCTGTTGATTACTGGTCTGAACGGCTATATCTGCGAGAGCTGCGTGGTTCAGGCTTATGAGATTGCACAGTCATCAGGGATCCTGAACCAAGGAAAGAAGCAGAACTCGAAGGCACCGAAACTGAAAGACGTTCCCAAACCGCGGGAGATCAAGGAATACCTCGATCAGTACGTCATTGGGCAGGATGAGGCCAAACGCTATCTGGCCGTTTCGGTTTATAACCACTATAAACGTCTCCAGCAACCCTCGACGGATGATGGTGTAGAGATCGAGAAGAGCAATATCATCATGGTGGGAAGTACGGGTACGGGAAAGACCTTGCTGGCCCGGACCATCGCGAAGTTGCTCGACGTTCCCTTCACCATCGTGGATGCGACAGTGTTCACTGAGGCCGGTTATGTGGGTGAGGATGTGGAAAGCATCTTGAGCCGACTGCTACAAGTGGCCGACTATAACCTGGAGGCAGCACAGAGAGGTATCGTCTTCATCGACGAGATCGATAAGATTGCAAGAAAAAGCGATAACCCCAGCATCACACGCGACGTGAGTGGTGAGGGCGTACAGCAGGGACTGCTGAAACTGCTGGAGGGAACGATGGTGAACGTACCACCCAAGGGTGGCAGGAAACATCCCGACCAGGACTACATCCACGTGGATACCCGAAATATCCTGTTCATCTGCGGCGGTGCTTTCGACGGTATCGAACGGAAGATCGCACAACGGCTGAATACGCATGTGGTGGGATATAACAGTGTGCAGAACGTCAGAAACATCGATAAGAACGACCTGATGCAATATGTGCAGCCGCAGGACCTGAAGTCCTTCGGACTGATCCCGGAGATTATCGGTCGTCTGCCAGTACTCACCTACCTGAATCCACTCGACCGTTCTGCCTTGAGGCGCATCCTCGTGGAGCCCAAGAACTCCATCGTAAAACAATATGAGAAGCTCTTCGAGATGGACGGCATCAAATTGGTGTTCCCCGAAGAGACCATCGACTTGATCGTGGATCAGGCTGTGGAATATAAACTGGGTGCCCGCGGATTGCGTTCTATCGTGGAGAACGTGATGATGGACGCCATGTATGAAATACCCTCGAAAAAGGTGAAAACCTTCGAGGTCTCTCTCGACTACGCCAAAAAACAGCTGGGCAAGGCACGCATGCAGCAGCTGGAAAGTGCGTAGTGATCGTCGAAAGATAATCAAAACATTGCAAAGAAAGGAGACTGCGTTTGTATGACCAAAGAAGTGAATCTTACACAGAAGTTAAAGCAATATTTTGGATTTGACAAATTCAAAGGCGACCAGGAGGCTATCATCCGAAATGTTTTGGATGGGAAGAACACGTTTGTGCTGATGCCTACCGGCGGCGGGAAGTCATTGTGCTACCAGCTGCCCTCGTTGATCATGGAGGGAACAGCCATCGTCATCTCTCCCCTCATCGCCCTGATGAAGAACCAGGTCGATGTAATCAATGGCATGAGCGAGGAGGACGGCATAGCCCACTTCCTGAACTCCTCCTTGAACAAGGCTGCCATCGACCAGGTGAAAGCAGATATCACCGCAGGGAAGACGAAGCTGCTGTATGTGGCACCGGAGTCACTGACGAAAGACGAGTATGTGGATTTCCTGAAGTCGTGCAAGATCAGCTTCTACGCCATCGATGAAGCTCATTGTATCTCTGAGTGGGGACATGATTTCCGTCCGGAGTACCGGCGCATCCGTCCGATCGTCAGCGAGATAGGAATGGCACCGATCATCGCACTCACCGCCACCGCCACCGATAAGGTGCGCACCGACATCATGAAGAGTCTGGGCATCCCCGATGCCAAAGAGTTCAAGAGCTCGTTCAACCGTCCGAACCTGTATTATGAGGTACGGCAGAAGAACAAAGAGATTGATAAGCAGATCGTGAAATTCATCCGTCAGAACCCAGGAAAGAGCGGTATCATCTACTGTCTGTCGAGAAAGAAGGTAGAGGAGCTTGCCGCTGTGCTGTGCGCCAACGAGATCAAGGCGGCACCTTATCATGCCGGTCTTGACAGTGTCACCCGCTCACAGACACAGGATGATTTCCTGATGGAGAAGATTGATGTGATTGTGGCTACCATCGCTTTCGGAATGGGTATAGACAAGCCTGATGTTCGTTTTGTGATTCACTATGACATCCCCAAGAGCCTGGAAGGCTACTATCAGGAGACAGGACGTGCCGGTCGTGATGGCGGAGAAGGGAAATGCATCGCGTTCTATTCCTATAAGGACCTGCAGAAATTAGAGAAGTTCATGGAGGGCAAGCCCGTGGCAGAACAGGATATCGGGCGTCAGCTGCTCCGAGAGACGGCAGCCTATGCTGAATCATCGGTATGCCGCAGGAAGATGCTGCTCCACTATTTTGGAGAGGAATATACACAGGAGAACTGTGGCAGCTGCGACAACTGTCTCCATCCGAAGAAGAAAATCGAGGGCGAGGAAGCCTTGCTGATTATTCTCCGTGCCGTACAGGTCATCAAGGAGGATTTCCACACGGATTATGTCATTGACTTCGTGACAGGAAAGGCCACAGATGATATCGTGGCACATAAGCATGATCAGCTGGAGGAGTTCGGCTCCGGCGAAGATCTGGATCCGAAGCTTTGGAATCCAGTGATTCGTCAGGCACTGATTGCCGGTTTCCTTCGCAAGGATGTGGAGAACTATGGTCTGCTGAAACTTACGGCTGAAGGGAAACGGTACATGAAGAAACCGGAATCGTTCCTCATCGTCGAGGATCATGAGTTCAGTGATGATGACGATGATGAGATGACAGACGGACAGGGTTCTGCTCTCGATCCCACACTCTATTCTATGCTGAAGGATTTGAGGCGCGTGGTGGCGAAACGTCATCAGCTGCCTCCGTATGTGGTGTTCATGGACGGCTCATTGGAACAGATGGCCACCGTCTATCCTATCACCTTAGAAGAGTTGCAGAATATCCAGGGAGTGGGTGCTGGCAAGGCTCGTAAGTTCGGCAAGGAGTTCGTGGCTCTGATCAAGAAACACTGTGAAGAGAACCAGATAGAACGTCCTGAGGACCTACGTGTGCGCACAGTGGCAAAGAAGAGCATGCTGAAGGTGAAGATTATCCAGAGCATCGACCGGCAGGTGGCCCTCGACGATATCGCCAACGCACAAGGTCTGGAGTTCGAGGAACTGCTCGATGAGGTGGAGGCCATCGTCTATAGCGGTACCAAGCTCAACATCGACTATTTCTTAGAGGAGGTGATGGATGAGGATCATGTGGATGATATCTTCGATTACTTCCGCGAAAGTGATACCGACGACCTTGACACGGCTATGGAGGAATTAGGCAGTGACTACTCTGAAGATGAGGTGCGCCTGGTACGTATCAAGTTCCTCAGTGATATGGCGAACTGATCTTCCTGTTTTATACAATAACAACGGCGTTTTCTTGTGAGAAAACGCCGTTTCTGTTTGATTATCTTCTTCCTCCGAACGAGCCTTTAGCCTTCGACTTATCGGTGTTCGCACCTGGAGCAGTAGTCTGACCATGTGAGGAGGTAGAGCTGCTGCGTGTGGTGGTGGTCGTCGTCACGGTACGTGTACGCGAGAGACTATTGTCGTTGTACATCTGACGGGTGGTCTTGGTCTGCACACCGTTGGAATGTGTGGCCTGACTACGCCAGTTGTTGTTTCTGCTGTTCGTAGGAACATCGCGCCAAGTAGGCTTGGGCCTGCCCGTCATGGCGGGACGCACGTTCACGGGCTGGTTGAAGTTACGATGAGCGTAGTAGCTGGAGGAGCCGATGTTCCGTCCACCCCTGAAGGTGTCATAGCCTACTGGCCGTCTTGTCATGTAGAAGCGTGTACGGTCTGTGTACATCGTATAGATCCTGAACTCAAACCGGTTGTTTGTTGCCCAGTAGAGCGGACGATAGAAATAGTTGGTGTCCTGATAAGCCTCATACTGATACACAGAGAGTACGTAACGGAGGTCGCTGTTGCGACGTGCCCATGCAGTGCCAAAGAGATCGTCGCGAACGGCAACAGTCAGCATGTAGTCGAGATTAATCTCATACACAGCCTCGTACTGCTCAGGACTCAGCCGGAGCTCGTAAGCCATTTTGTCGGTAAGGAACAGGGCTTCCGTGCGAGCCTCGGTGTATGTGATTGCCTTGGCGGATGTGACGATCGTCAGCATCAGTGCCATCATCATCATGATCTTTTTCATAATCGGATACTTTTAAGTGGTTATACCTAATAATTATCTAACTCGTTCGATGGTCTCCAGGGAAGACACATCATTTTTATTTCTGATGCAAAGTAACACAATTCTTCTCAGAAATGCAAAGGATTTCTCCTAAAAGTAGTGGGGGAAACCCTAAAAAAGTGTAGAAACGCCCCTTTTGAAAGCAGGAAAATCCCGAAAAATGTACGTTTTACACCTCTATATTCCATCCACTTTTTTTAAAACAAAGGTAAGTTACAAATGTCTGTTTTCCAATAAAATACAAAAAAATGAGATAATTTGAAATCCACTTTTTCACTTGTATTCCCATATACCGATTTCTTTTTTCTCTATCTTTGCAACGCAATCTTGAACGATAGTGTATTCATTAAATAATTAAAAACCTAAAGTATGAAACAAAAAAGGTATCTATTCCTGTTATTGGCATTTTTGTTGTCAGTAACGACCTTTGCCCAGAAACAGAATTTCTCGGGTACAGTGTTTGATGCGACAGGAGAACCAGTTATCGGTGCTTCTGTTGTTCAGAAAGGAACATCGAACGGTGCGATTACCGATCTCGATGGTCGTTTTAACATCAGTGTGGAGCCGGGATCAACCTTGGTAGTATCCTACGTCGGCTATGTATCGCAAGAACTAAAGGCTGCGCCTGACATGCGCATTACCTTAAATGACGACACCCAGTTGCTGAACGATGTCGTCGTGATTGGTTATGGCGTGCAGAAGAAGAGCGTGGTGACAGCCTCCATCGCCAAAGTATCATCCGATGACCTCGATGGCAAGACCCGTCTGCGTGCTGAGGATGCCCTGAAGGGTATGGCCGCCGGTGTGCAAGTGACCTCTGCCTCCGGACAACCTGGTTCCAAGTCAATGATCCGTATCCGTGGTATCGGAACCATCAATGACTCCAATCCTCTTTATATTATAGATGGTATGCCGACCGATCAGGATGGTATGGAGAGCGTGAACCCCAGTGATATCGAGAGTATCGAGGTACTGAAGGATGCTGCCTCTGGTGCCATCTACGGAGCCCGTGCCGCCAACGGTGTGATCCTGGTGACCACCAAGAAAGGTAAGATGGGTAAGGCTTCCATCAACTACAACTTCTCCTATGGCTGGCAGTCAGCTTGGAAGAAACGTGATGTCACAGGCGCCATGGACTATGCCATCCTGCAGAACGAGCGTGCCGTACAAACCGGTTCCGCTCCTCTCTATGCCGATCCCCACAATCTCATCAATGCCAATGGCGAACCCATCAAGGGCTTTGGCACCAACTGGCAGGATCTGCTGTTCAACGACAATGCACCTATCCAGCAGCATGACCTCTCCATCAGCGGTGCTTCAGAGAAAGTAAACTACTACCTCTCTCTGGGCTACTTCACACAGGAGGGTATCGTGGGTGGTAACTACGGACAGTCGAACTACGACCGTCTGACACTGCGTTCGAACAACCAGTTCAATCTCTTCGACGATTCCAAGGAGCGTAATTTCCTGAATAAGCTCGACTTGGGTGCAAACCTTTCTTATATGCGCGTGCATAATACAGGTATCGACGCCAACTCCACATGGGGTTCTCCTCTGGGATCAGCACTCTATCTGGCTCCTACACTGCCCGTCACACTGACACAGCTGGGTTACGATAAAGTGGGTGAAGAGATGATTCCCCGCTACGCTCAGGCTATGATCGACCGCTACAGTGCCTACGACCTCTACTATGATGCCCACGGTAATCCTTATACGATTCCCGGTTATGTGGGCAGCTACCAGGAGCAGAACAACCCCATCGCCATGATGCAGGGCAATCCCTCCAGGAACTGGAGTCATAAGTTCATGCCGAAGTTCTCACTCGACTTACAGCTCTTCGATGAACTCAGATATCACTTCACCTACAGTGCTGAACTCTCCTTCTGGGGCTATAATGCTGCTACCCTGCAGAAGTACTACCTCTCGGGCAACAACAATGCCGACCACACCTCTGCCACGGCATACAAAGGAAACAACACCACTTGGCAGATTGAAAACACGCTTACTTACGACAAGATATTCGGCAAGCACACCATCGGTGTAGTACTAGGACAGAGTGCCCTGAAATTCAAGGGTGATGAGTTGGGCGGTTCTCACTGGAACCTGGTGAATATCAACAAGCCTTCTATCAACTATACCACAGGTGGCGATCTGGAACTCTCTACCGATGCCGATGGCAAGGTTACAGGTGCCAAGAGTCTGGTTGGCGCATGGGGTGGCCCATATACCGAACACCGCTTGTCTTCACTTTTTGCCCGTCTGAGCTATAACTATGACGAGCGCTATATGCTTCAGGCTACCATCCGTCGTGACGGTTCAAGTCGTTTCGGTGCCAATAATAAATATGGTACATTCCCCTCGGTATCTGTTGGTTGGAACATCATGAACGAAAACTTCATGAAAGACACCCGCAGCTGGCTTAATAACCTGAAATTCCGCGCCAGCTGGGGTAAGAACGGTAACGACAACATCGGAGATTTCGCCTACACCACACTGACTGCAACGGGTGCCAGCAGCAACTATTACTTCGGACGAACTGCTGCGATGGTCTATGGCTCGAAAGCTAACCGCCTCTCTAATGAAGACCTGAAATGGGAGGAGAGTGAGCAGACCGACCTCGGTCTCGACCTCGGTTTATGGAACAATAAGCTGACATTCTCTGTGGATTACTATATCAAGAAGACCAACGGCATGATCATCGAGATGCCTATTCCCAGCTATGTTGGTGAGGCT
>CACXMM010000013.1 GCA_902768785.1 uncultured Prevotellaceae bacterium | reverse complement strand
ATAATTTCGGACTCCCGTATGTAACTAATTCGTAACCTCTCCAAAATATTGGTTCTAATCATTGCTGAAAGTCAATAAGTTATCAAAAATCGGCGGTTTTCGCAAAAAAAACCCATGTTTTTGGAGCCTAAAAACGCTGTTTTCGCAAGTAAAAAATGGTGTATTTTCACAATGTGTTCATTATCAACGATTTACCAAACCTCGCGAGAATGGCGTTTTTTCGACCGAAAGGGCAGTTGGTGACCGCTGAGGCCACTCTCGCGCGTTAAATGAAGTTAAATCGTAAAGGATATTCTGAATTTTTAACAATAATGGGATGCACGTATGGAGGACCTTTGTCTCTTCGTGTCTTCGTGTTCTGTTATCTAAGCAGGAATCATTGTCAGGGCTGTTGAATGCCGCGACGGGTAAAAAAGTGGGGATTTATTTGGCCAATCAGCAGATTTTCGTTACATTTGCCGAAAAATAGAATGATTCTAAGATGAGGGAAAGAATAGATGCTTTTTTGTTTGGGGATGAACGTTCCCAGGCTTCTACGATAGAACAACTCAGGGAAAATGGCGTATTGAATCGTGTTCACCTGCTTCAAGGCGAGGTGACGGAACGACTGATGCCATCGGCTGTCCTGCAGGAGATCGGTGAGCTGGCTACGGCTGATTTTGTGCTGCTATGCCTGAAGAGTACCCCCCTGACCTTCGGTTACGGGGCGCTGCATCGGATGTTGCGTGCGGCGATGGATACTGAGGCCGTCTGGGTATATGCCGACCGCTATTCTGTGGAGCAGGGAAAGGTGGTGCGTCACCCTGTGATTGACTATCAGTTGGGCAGTGTGCGCGATGACTTTGACTTCGGTAGTGTGCTGCTGATCCGTGGGGATGTGCTCCATGAATATTTAAATACGGTGGGACAGACGGTGAGCTATTCTTTTGCCGCCCTTTACGACCTGCGTCTTTTCATGAGTCGGAAAGGACAGCTGTTCCATCTCAATGAGTTCTTATACACCGAGGAGGAGAGTGACCTGCGGGCCAGCGGGGAGAAACAGTTCGACTATGTGAACCCTGCCAATCGCGAGGTACAGATAGAGATGGAGAAGGCCGTGACGGCTCATCTCAAGGAACTGCATGCCCTGGTGGACCCCTCGGGATATGTGAAGCCCGACTTCAACGAACAGCATTTCGAGGTGGAGGCATCGGTGGTCATCCCCGTATTCAACCGTGAGAAGACCGTTGCTGATGCGGTGAAGAGTGCACTGGGGCAGAAGACCACCTTCCCCTTCAACGTCATCGTGGTGGATAACCATTCCACCGACAAGACGGGAGAGATCTTAGGGGATATCGAACGTACTACTGCCAAAGGCCAGCTGGTCATCCTCTCTCCCCAACGCACTGACCTCGGCATCGGCGGCTGTTGGAATCTGGCCATCAACGATGCCCGCTGCGGACGCTTTGCCGTTCAGCTCGACAGTGACGATCTCTATTCATCCCCCGACACGCTGCAGCAGATCGTGGATGCTTTCTATCAGCAGAAGGCGGCAATGATTGTGGGCAGCTACCGGATGTGCGACTTCAATCTGAACACCCTCCCGCCAGGACTGATCAGTCATGCGGAGTGGACCGATGAGAACGGAATGAACAATGCGCTGCGCATCAACGGACTGGGGGCGCCGCGTGCCTTCTTCACCCCGCTGCTGCGACAGGTGCAGTTCCCGAATACCAGTTACGGTGAGGACTATGCCTTGGGACTGGCGTTCAGCAGACGTTATCGCATCGGAAGGATCTTCACGGAACTGTACCTCTGTCGCCGTTGGGGCGGAAACAGTGATGCGGCCCTGAGTGTGGAGAAGATCAATGCTAACAACTTATATAAAGACAGACTGCGCACCATGGAGGTGATGGCGCGCCAGCAGCTGTCAAGCGGAAAGGGCGTGATGGGGGTGAGTGATGCCCTGACGCGTTTCTTCAACCGCCAGCTGGAGACATGGGAGACGGCACGTCAGCATTTCAATGAACTGCGGAATGTGCAGACACGTGACTTACCCATCGGTGACCTGACGCTTCGGGTGCAGTTCAATCCTGCCCGGATGGTTTCGACGGGAGCGAAGATCGATGCCAAGACCTTGGCACAACGTCCCTGCTTCCTCTGCGACCAGAACCGTCCTGCCGAACAGATGGCGAAGGATGTGAACAGCAGGTTCCATCTGTTGGTGAATCCTTTCCCCATCCTTCCTGCCCATTATACCATTCCTGCCAAGAAACACCAACCGCAACGGATCAAGGAGTCATACGGTGAGATACACGGCATCCTGGAGAAATACCCGGAGCTGATGGTGTTCTATAACGGGCCCCTCTGTGGTGCCAGTGCTCCCGACCATCTGCATTTCCAGGCAGGTACCAGTGGGATGCTGCCCTTACAGGGTAGTTGGCAGCGACTGAGCAGGAACCTCACTCCCGTATTCTCTTTGAACGATGAGGAGACGATCTCGTATATCAATGACTATCCTGCTCCCGCCCTGGTGATCAAAAGCCGTTCCCAGAAAGGGGATGAGCAGCTGTTCCGGAAGATCTATAAGGCTCTCACGAAAGGAGAGAAGGGACAGGAAGGCGGTGAGCCCATGATGAATATCGTCTGCTGGCGCCAGGGGGAGGATTACCTGTCGGTGGTGTTCCTGCGGAAAAAGCACCGTCCTGACTGCTACTATGCTGAGGACAGCGAACAGATACTGGTCAGTCCTGGGGCATTGGATATGGCGGGTCTGCTGATCACACCCCGTTGGGAGGATTATGAGAAGCTGACACCCGAGCGTGCGGTGGCTATCTTGAAGGAGGTGAGTCTCTCGGAAGAGGAAGCCCAGCAGGTGATTGCTGCCATCCGTCAGCAAGGTAATGCCAGTGAGACGGAGACCGTTCTTTCTTCTTCCTGGAAGACGGAGCCTACCGTCCAGGTGGGTATCGTGAGTGCCGAGCGTATCCTCTTCTCACTGAACAAGGTCTATACGGCCAAGGGTGAGCAGATCGAAGGGGAACAGATGGTGGAGTTCTCCGAGGGCGGTATCTTGTGGAACGGGAACCCATACCGTGAACTGAAATTTATCCCACAGTCGAAAGATGCCTCGTTCTCCATCAAGGATGTGACTATCGGTGTGAACTTCCACTGGGAGCGTAAGGAGACCCAGACGTTCCTGGGCATGCTCCGTCTGGTGGTGGAGGAGGGAAAGATCTGTGCCATCAACGAACTGCCTGTGGAGAGCTATCTCACCAGTGTGATATCCAGTGAGATGAGTGCTACGTCGTCACTGGAGTTCCTCAAGGCGCATGCCGTGATCTCTCGCAGTTGGCTACTGGCACAGATGGAGAAACGAATGCATCAGTCGGCGGGCGGTAATGGTTTCTTCTCGTTCATCAAGAAGGAGGATGAGGTGATCCGGTGGTACGACCGTGACGACCATACCATCTTTGACGTCTGTGCCGATGATCACTGTCAGCGCTATCAGGGCATCACCAAGGCTAGTAACGTACATGTGGTGGAGGCTATCAAGGCCACCCGTGGCAGGATTCTTGTCTATGACGGGGAGATCTGCGATGCCCGTTTCAGTAAGTGCTGCGGTGGGGTGACAGAGGAGTTCCAGTACTGCTGGGAAGATACGCCGAAGCCTTACCTTGTCTCAGTGAGGGATGCAGCGACACCCGACGGTGATCCGTTCTGTCATACCCACGACAAGCATATCCTGAGTCAGGTGCTGAACGACTATGATCAGGAAACTTCCGATTTCTACCGTTGGCAGGTGGAATATACGCAGGAGGAGCTATGCGAACTGATCGAACGTAAGCTGAAGATGAAATTCGGGAAGATTGTCTCTCTGGAACCCCTTGAACGAGGGAAAAGCGGACGGATCTGGAAACTTAAGATCGTGGGAACGGAACGACAGTTCACCATCGGTAAGGAACTGGAGATCCGACGTGCACTGAGCGAGACGCATCTCTACAGCAGTGCCTTCGAGGTGGAGTCGCGGGATTTCATCCTCGGTGTGCCGCAGAAGTTCGTGCTGAAAGGTGCGGGATGGGGCCATGGCGTAGGCTTGTGTCAGATCGGTGCTGCCGTGATGGGAGAGCAAGGCTATTCCTACGATGAGATTCTGTTACATTATTATCAAGGTGCTGAAATTAAAAAGATTTATTCATAAAGATGAAAAAGAATAAACGTAATCCTTGGGCGTGGATACCCACATTGTATTTTGCTGAGGCGTTACCCTATGTGGCCGTGATGACCATTTCGGTGATCATGTATAAGAAACTGGAGATCTCCAATACCGATATCGCCCTTTATACGGGGTGGCTTTACCTGCCGTGGGTAATCAAGCCTTTCTGGAGTCCGTTCGTGGATCTGATCAAGACCAAACGGTGGTGGACGGTGACGATGCAGCTGCTGATAGCGATTGCTTTCGCCTGTATCGCGTTCGCCTTGCCTACCTCGTTCTTCTTCCAGCTCACACTGGCGGCATTCTGGTTGGTGGCCTTCACCTCGGCTACCCATGACATCGCTGCCGACGGTTTCTATATGCATGGTTTGGATGATCACCAACAGTCTCTTTTCGTGGGAATCCGCAGTACGTTCTACCGTATTGCCACCCTGGCAGGACAGGGCCTCCTGGTGATAGTGGCGGGGAATATCGAGAAGTCAACGGGGAATGTGCCGCTGTCGTGGACGGTGGTGTTCGGTATTCTTTCGGCTTTCTTCCTGATCATGGCATTCTATCACGGGTGGATATTGCCGCGGCCTGCCAGTGACCATCCGGTGGAGAACGTGACGGCCAAGAATATCATGAGTGAGTTCCTGGAGACGTTTAAGTCGTTCTTCAAAAAGGAGCATGCGCTTGTCGCTATCTTGTTCATGCTGCTCTACCGTCTGCCGGAGGCTCAGCTGGTGAAACTGATCAGTCCGTTCATGCTCGATCCGATGGAGAAGGGCGGACTGGGACTTACAACTGAGCAGGTGGGACTGGCTTACGGAACGGTGGGAATCGTCGGTCTGACTCTTGGTGGTATATTAGGAGGTATCGCGGCATCGCGCGGTGGTTTGAAGAAATGGTTATGGCCGATGGTGTGTGCCATTACCTTGCCTGACTTGGTATATGTCTATCTGAGCTATGTGTTACCTGAGAGTCTGCTGGCCGTCAACGTGTGTGTGTTCATCGAACAGTTCGGCTATGGCTTCGGTTTCACGGCTTATATGCTCTATTTGATTTATTTCTCCGAGGGAGAACACAAGACATCCCACTACGCCATCTGCACGGGATTCATGGCCTTGGGAATGATGCTGCCGGGAATGGCGGCGGGTTGGTTACAAGAGACATTGGGGTATCGTCATTTCTTTGTATGGACGATTATCTGCTGTCTGGCCACCTTCCTCGTGTGCTTGTTCATCAAGATCGATCCGGAATTTGGGAAGAAGAAAAAGGAAGGATGAAAGATGAAGGATGAAGGATGAAGGATGAGAGATGAAGAATGAAAGATGAAGGATGAAGGATGAAAGATGAAGGATGAGTTGAACATAGAACGTGGCGTGCTGCGCTGGCTGCCTTCCCTGTATTTTGCGAAGGGGCTGTCGCAAGTTACTGTGATGTCGCTTGCAGTGATTCTATACAAGCAGTTAGGATTGAGCAATGCGGCAATAACGTTCTATGTGGCATGGCTCTACCTTCCGTGGGTCATTAAACCTTTGTGGAAACATATCGTTGATCATACTCGTAGCAGGAGATGGTGGATACTACTCACACAGCTGTTGCTGGGTGCGGGATTTGGCGGTATCGCCTTTACCGTTCATGCACAGTCCTGGCTACAGGGCTCCTTGCTCCTGTTTTGGTTAGTTGCTTTTGCTTCTGCCACTCATAATGAGGCGGCTGACCATCTCTATCGGAATAGTGGAATCGGTAAGAAGCATCATCGGGTGGAGCTGGTGCGTCAGCTGTCACAGAAGGTAGCAATGGCATTGGGACAAGGTGTACTTGTCATGCTGGCAGGGAACTTGCAGGTTCTCTATCGGAACAATATCCGTTATTCTTGGAGTCTGGTCTTTTTTATCGTGGCAGGTATCTTCTTGATGTTGTTTCTTTATCATCTTTACGGTCGGTCTTTCGAAGAGGCTCCCCAGCATCAGCGTGTGGGATTCAGACGAGTGTGGGAGAAAACGAAGGACAGCTGGCGGTCCTTCTTACGGGAACCATCGGCAGCAGTCTTTATCCTGTTCTTGTTGCTATATCGTTTGCCAGAGGCATTGATGGGGAAGATGACACTACTGTTCCTTCTTGATCCGATGCAAGGTGGCGGACTGGGTTTGGCACCACAGGAGTATGGCTTGGTGATGGGAACGGTGGGTATCATCGGTCTGTCGTTGGGTGGCGTCTTCGGTGCGAAGGTGCTGCAACGTGACGGTGTGAACCATTGGAAATGGTGGATGGCATGTGCCATGACCGTTCCTGATTTGCTTTATGTCTTTCTAAGCTACATGCTGCCCGAGAGTCTGTCACTGATCAGTGCCTGTGTCTGTATAGAACAGTTCGGTTATGGCTTTGGCATTATCTTCTACCTCCACTGTCTCGGACGCTTCACTTGCCAGTCCGAGGGAAGCAGTCACCGTACCATCGCGAAATCCATCATGGCTCTCTCGATAATGATTCCCACCATGATAGCGGGAACCCTCCAGATGTCATGGGGCTACCGTACCTTCTTTATCGTAGTGATCGTGCTGTGTGCCGTTACCTTCTGGGTTACCTCCCTACTGCCTTTGGAAGGGATGAAAATGAAGAAGAATTCTTAATCAAACAATATACAACAATGAAACGAAGATTATTATTCATGCTGTTTGCGCTTCTCGGCACAGCAACTGGGACATGGGCTGATGTACAAATCAACTCCACCAACTTCCCCGATGGTGTCTTCCGCGCTTTTGTGAAGCTTGAAGCGCAGAATGATAACAACGATGTGCTTACCGATGCGGAGATTGCCAAGGTGACGGGGTTGTATCCCAGATTCAAGGGGATCCAAAAACTCGATGGTATCGAGTTCTTCACCGCACTGAAAGAATTGAATTGCGAGGGCAACAATCTGACCTCACTCGACTTGCAGAGGAATGTCAATCTTGAAACACTCGATTGCTCCAATTGTGGTCTCACATCACTGCTTGTAGCTTCCGGTGACTACCATCTGGAAACGGTTCATTGTGAGCAAAACAAACTCCAGGGACAGAAAATGACGGATTTCCTCAATAGTCTTCCTATGGTTTCTCTGTACAGCGGAGCAACCTCGAGGAAAGTCTATTTAATCGACGGTGATGCTGATAACGAGAAGAACGAGATGGTTGACCAAAGCTGGTATTCTACTCTATTGTCACGGGGATGGATCACCTTTGGCTATGTACTCGGGGCTTGGTATGAATACTATACTTATTATTCATATATGATACCTAGGGTATCCATTGATGACAACTTCCCCGACATGAACTTCCGTCAGTACGTAAAGAGTAACTGCGACAAGGACGGTGACAGCTACCTCTGTCTCTCGGAGATGTTGAGAGTAAAGGAAATCAATGTCGATGGAAAGGGTATCACCAAGCTCAACGGTATCAAGTATTTCCCTAGTCTGGAAGAGTTGAGTTTTAGTAACAACAACTTGGAGTCGCCTGACTTGTCAGAAAACCCCAAACTGAAGAAGGTGTCTTGCAGCAATAATCAACTGGAAATGATTGACGTATCAAAAAACACCTTACTGGAATATTTGAACGTCGAACAAAACCTGCTGAATACTCTTAACGTGTCTGCGAATACAGAGCTGGAAGTACTGGCTTTTACTAACAACTCTCTGACCTCCATTGATTTGTCGCAAAATACCAAGCTGACAGAGTTATATTGTGGTTTCAACAAATTGATCTCGCTCGATGTGTCGAACAACAAGAGTGTGAAAAAAATAGTATGCCAAAAAAACAATATTAACGAGAACTATATGCACCAATTGGTGCGTTCTTTGCCGTTGCCAGAAGCAGATGGAGATATCTTCCCTTACTATTCATTGGGCGGAGAACAGAACGTTGTCAAATCGCGCGACGTACAGATAGCCCAGAAAAATCGTTGGCGTGTTTGGACATATGATGCCGATGGGGAAGAAATAAGATTCGAAGGCATCGACGTAAACGGCATCACTACGGACATGTCACCCATCAGCGACGATGCCGAAAGCAATGTCCCAGTCTTCTCGATCGACGGACAGCGAGTCAGCGGCAAGCCGACTCAGAACGGGGTGTATATCCGTGACGGTAAAAAGGTAGTCAATCCTCGTCAATGAACCGTTTCAGGATGTTGCCGTAGGCATCGATACGGCGGTCGCGTAGGAAAGGCCACCAACGGCGAACCTGTTCCGAGTGCTCCATGTCGATGTTCACGATGATGCTTTCTTCTTCATCTGTCGAGGCACGGTAGAGCAATTCGCCCTGCGGTCCTGCTACGAAGCTGCTTCCCCAGAACTGGATTCCCTCCGTTTGCTTGGAGGGATCCTCTTCAAAGCCCACTCGGTTCACTGCCACTACGGGAATACCATTCGCCACGGCATGACCGCGCATGACCGTTGTCCATGCCTCGCGCTGACGTTGCTGCTCTGCTTCATCATCGTTTGCCGCATAGCCGATGGCAGTGGGGTAGATGAGAATCTCGGCACCACGGAGTGCCATCAGTCGGGCTGCCTCGGGATACCATTGGTCCCAGCATACAAGTACGCCGAGACGACCCACACTGGTATCTATAGGCTGGAACCCTAAGTCACCAGGGGTGAAATAGAATTTCTCATAGTAGGCAGGATCGTCGGGGATATGCATCTTACGGTATTTCCCGGCAATCGTTCCATCTTTCTCGAAAACGACAGCGGTGTTATGGTATAGTCCTGATGCCCGTTTCTCAAAAAGGGAAGTGACAATCACCACTCCCAGCTGTTTGGCCAGCTCCCCATAGAAAGCAGTGGAGAGACCAGGGATTGTCTCTGCCTGATCGAAGTTATTCACATCTTCCACCTGACAGAAATACAAGCCGTTGTGTAGCTCCTGCAGCACAATGAGTTCGGCACCGCGCTTGGCAAGGTCACTGATACCCTCAGCCAAACGTTTCATGTTCACCATCTTGTCTGCAACGTTATGCTGTTGCAGGAATCCAATCTTCAGTTCGCGCATATTGTTGTTCTATTTTACTCTACGAATTAGACGAATTAGACAAATTAGATGAATTAGACGAATCTTTCCTCTTATTTCCGAGCTTTGCTCGCCTACCTGTAGCCTTTCATCTCTCCTCTTAATGTCATTCGTTCGATGATTTTCGTCACGACTCGGCCAAATGAGCAAGCACAATGGCTCTCGCTGCTCCGAAAATTTATCTTTCTGGAAACTGCATCGTACAGCAATGGATGGAGCCATGCTGACGGATGATCGTTCTGCTGTCGATGGGGATCATCCGTCGGTCGGGAAAGGCTTCCTGAATAAGACGGATAGCTTCTTGGTCCTTCTCGGGCTGTTGGTAAGTGGGAACAAGTACAGCTCCGTTGATTACTAAGAAATTCGCATAGGTGGCTGGCAGTCGCTCTCCTTCTTCAAGAATAGCATCGGGCATAGGGAGCTTCAACAACCGATAGGGCCGGTTCCCTTTGGTGCGGAACGTCATGAGTTGTTGCTCCATTTTCTTCAAATCCTCATAGTGTGGATCCGTCTGATTGTCACAGCCTATATATAATAAGGTGTCGTTTGGAGCGATGCGTACCAATGTATCGATATGGCCGTCGGTGTCATCTCCCTCAAGATGTCCGTAGTCGATCCAGAGGACTCGTTCCACATGGAGCCTGCGTTTCAGCTCTTCTTCTATTTCCTCTTTTGTCAGGGGCTGGTTGCGATGGGGCGCCAGCAGGCAACCTGTGGTAGTGAATAGGGTACCTTTCCCGTCACTCTCTATACTGCCACCTTCTAATACGAAGTCGAGATGACTATCGTATTCGTGGAGTGAGGAGTGTGGAGTGAGGAGTGAAGACAGAGTAGGGTATAGGCTTTTGTTGATGGCATTGTCCTTTTCAGCCTCGAACTTCTTGCCCCAGCCATTGAATTGGAAATCAAGTAATCTTACTCCACAAGTAATAAACCCGTGGTCGCGTGCCCAGGTATCGTTGGTGGGACACTGGTGGAACACCACCTTTTGCAAATCTATCTCTGCATCAGAGAGTTGTTGGCGCACTAATTCGACATCCGGAACCACCACAAGCAGCATCTCATGTTGCGTAATGGCACGTGCCATCTCGATGTACGTGTCGGTAATCTCCTGAAGGTATGGTTTCCAATCAGTATCCTTGTGGGGCCATGTCAGCTGCACACCCCATTGCTGTTCCCATTCCGCAGGAAATCTGAGTAGGGAAGTATCCCTGTCCTTGAATTGCTCCATCTTCTTCTTTATCTGGTGCAAAGATACGAATAATCGGCAGAAAAAGAAAAAGGTAAGCCAGTTTTCTTTCTCTTTCCTTGGAGTTAATGAGGATTGCATGTTTTTTAGGATGTCTGCAACTATCTGTACCTTTGTTTCGTCAAACAGAACGATGAAAAGAATGAAACAGATTAGTAGAGAGATGAAAAGATTGTTTTTAGGTTCAGCCATCATGTTGATGCTACTGATCCCAATGATGACGGCGGCACAGGACCATCTGGCCACTCAGACCATTCGTGGACAAGTTTGTGACATCGCATCGGGAGAACCGATGGTGGGAGTGACGATTACAGTGGAGAATGGGAGCACGATGGGCACTGTGTCGGATGTCAACGGCAACTTCGTGATTGCTCATGTGCCTGTGGGACGGCATTCCGTCAGGTCAACCTATGTCGGCTATGAGCCTGTCCTGTTGAAAGAACAGCTGCTATCTTCGGGAAAGGAATTGGTGCTGAACCTGCGTATGCGGGAGAATGTTTCCGAGTTGGGCGAGGTGATCATCAAACCGCGAGTGAACAAGCAGATGCCATTGAATGAGATGGCGCAGGTGGGTGCCCGCATGTTCAGTGTGGAAGAGGCAACGCGCTATGCCGGTGGTATGGCTGATCCAGCCCGTACTGCTTCGATGTTTGCAGGAGTGGCCACAGGGGGAGCCACCAACGGTATCAGTATCCATGGCAATTCGCCTCAGATGCTCCAGTGGCGTGTGGAGGGTATAGAGGTGAACAACCCTAATCATTTTGCGGAGATTACCGAGGCCGGAGGTGGTATCTTCACATCACTCAACGGTACTGTACTGGCCAACAGCGATTTCCTGACAGGAGCGATGCCCGCAGAGTTTGGTAATGCTCTTTCCGGTGCTTTCGACATGAAGATGCGTGTGGGTAACAATACAAAATACGAGCATGCCGTACAGGTGGGAACACTCGGGGTGGACTTCGCTTCGGAGGGTCCGCTGGGTAAAGGGTCGAAAGCATCTTACCTTGTGAATTACCGATACAGTTTCCTTGAGATTGCCAAGAAACTGCATGCGATCAACATGGAGAATGAGACGCTTGACTACCAGGACTTGAGTTTCAAGCTGAATATGCCCACTGTCAAGAACGGCACGTTCGCCGTTTGGTTCACGGGGCTTATCGACAACTATGAGAACAAAGTGCCGGATGTGTCGGAGTGGGAGACACTGTGGGATTCAAATGACTCCTGGTCAAAGCAGCGCAACTGTGCTTTGGGACTCACCCACACCTATCGTTTTAAGTCGGGAGGAACGCTTCATTCCAGTGTGGCCTTTACAGGTGATTACAGGAAGTTGGGGGTGAGCGACTACGATGATGAGATGCACCAGATGCCTGATATGGCGGGACGGAACGCACAATGGAACCTGATAGCCAGCATGCAACACCAGTATAAGTTGTCGTCGCGATATACGATGTTGAACGGTATGGTGCACCAACACTTTCATTTCCATACATGGCTTGACTACATCGATGTAGTGGGTGGACCGCTGAAACGTGTCTATGAGTCGGAGGGGAATACTGGACTGACACGTCTTTACAGCAGTCATAAACTGGCACTGAGTCGTCGTCTCTCCACCGTGGCAGGTGTTAACGTGATGTGGTTCAACCTGAATAACCAGTGGCTGGTGGAACCCCGCGTCAGTGTGCAATACAAGACTTCACCATCGAGTACCCTTTCTCTGGCTTACGCCCTGAACAGTCGAAGGGAAGCCACCGATACTTACTTTGTAACCCTTGACTCCAGTCTTGCGGATGACAAAGACTACAATGGTCAGTGCTCATGGGTCAATAAAGACCTGGGTCTAACCCGTTCCCATCACATCTCCGCCTCTTTCGCCCAGCGTTTGGGAGAGAATGTGATGCTGAAGATCGAGCCCTATTGGCAATGGCTCTTCGATGTGCCTGTGGAGAAAGGAACAACCTATTCCATCATGAACCATCGCACATTCTTTCAAGATCGTGCCTTAGTCAATGAAGGTGCCGGTCGTAACTATGGTATTGATCTCACGTTGGAGCGTTATCTCAAGGATGGCTTCTATGGAATGTTGACCGCCACGTTGTTTAAGTCGGAGTACCGTGACGCACAGGGACAATGGCACAACACACGACACGACCGTCGTTATATCACCAATATCCTGGGTGGAAAGGAGTGGATGGTGGGACATGCCCGCAAAAACGTGTTTGGGCTGAATGGCCGTCTTACCCTGATGGGCGGTGACCGTTATACCCCGATACCAGAGAACATCACCTTCGAGGATGTCATGCAACGTCCGGACAAGTCGATTCCCGAGGACGAAGGTCTTCATCCTTTTAGTAAGCAGAAGGGTATGAATGTGGGCTATGCTTTTTCTGTGAAATATACCATTAACAAGCGTCACACGGCTCACCATTTCATCCTTGAATATTTGCAGATGCGTACGTTCCAGGGACAGACTTTCGACCTCCGCACTCATCGGATCGTAGATAAGTTCACCTCCCTTACATTCCCCAACATCGCCTATCGGATAGAATTTTGATGTCATTAGGGAAGTTATTCTAGCACTGTACCTTACACTGTTTGGGCGCACAACATTTTTCTCGGTGTTGTGATGCCCTTTTTTTGTTTTTTAGTGATTGTTAGTAATTTTTTTTTTGTATCTTTGCCCCAACATTACCGCAAGAGTTAATTAACTCATCTTTATAATAAATATGAACATGAAACCCTATATCGTACCAACTATCCGGGTGAGGACTCTGAATATGGAGCTCTTACTCACTGCCAGTGAAAGGTCTCTGCCTTATGATCAGGACAGTCCTACAAAGGATGCGCTTTCAAGAGCATTCTGGTTTTGGGAAGAATGAAATTTGATAATTGATGGTTGATGAGCAATTCGTAATTTCAATGAAGTCAAACTGAAAGAAAAGAACTATCTTATGAAAAGGTTTAAAGATTTTTCCATGAATGTCCTTGCAAGGCACATCCTGCTGACCTTCTTCATCCTCCTTGGGTGGAGTGGAACGGCTGTTGCGCAGGACTTTAAACTATACTTCGCCAATAATGTCTCTGACATCACCGACTTCACCAAGATCGAGGATGCCAGTTCTCCATTAGCATGGCGTGAAGTCAGGAACACCGACATGAGCGGAAACCTTGCAGAGGTTACCGAGGTGATCAATATGTTCAACTCCACGGAGCGGAAATACAAGCAGCAGCAACAGCAGTTCTGGACCATGCGCGACCATTGCTTGCTCTGTTTCCGCATCAATGACGGAAGTGGTACCACAGGGAGTTATGTCGTGGAGGTTACTGACAGTGTGGGAAAGAAACCACAGACACTTACTGTCAGTAGCTATTTCTACGTCAATGCGCCCCGTCAGGGTGAGGACGTGAAGATCCGTGTCTATAAGGTGGGTGATGAGAGCAATGTCATCAACTTCAAGTACCGAGTATATGACTGGAACGATGAGAACCTGTATGTCTTCCAGCTTGACTCCAAACGTCAGCTGGCGAAGGAGACCTATCGACTGCAGTACGTGTTAGGACATACCGATGAAGTAGGGGAGTACCAGACAGACACCACGACGCTTGCCCTGCGTGACAGCACGTTCCAGAGCTTCTATGTCAAGGATCGGCACGATCTGTTGGATGTGCTCCTTGTCAGCGGCGAGGAGAGTAAGCCTGAGGAAGAACATAAGCTTCGACTCAACAAGGCACGACTGCATACCGGTGTGACCCTAGATCCCGACTTCAGTGTCACCACCTTGTCATCGAACTTCAAACTCGACAAACACGAGAACCGTGAGCTGATAAACTTCAACTGGATTGGATCGGGCTTGTACGAGCGTTTCGATACCCTCTATATAAAGCTGCTGAACAGTACCGGTGAAGATATCCCACGTGCTACTTTCAATATTGAGGCCATCAATGACAAGGGAGAGCGCATCCCCAATGAACAGGGCATGAAGTACATCGGCTATGACCGTATTATGAAGCAGCATAAGATCCTCACCTATGGACGCCCTGCTTATATGGAGGTCATTGCCTCTGGCTATGTGCCCCGTCTATACCAATATCCCGGTGCTGCCGACCCGAAGACGCGCATCGTGGATGAGGCGCTCTGCTCTGTCACCGTACAGCTGCTCACCAACCGTAACGTCGATGGCAGTATCGCCATGAGCAGTGCCCATGTGGAGGTGCTGCGCGATACCAAGACGGTGATAGCCATCGGACAGACCGATTATGCGGTGTGCGACTTGGATGATCTTGACATCACCTTCCGTCCTGCCGCCGACACCCTCTTCTACGTGGAGGATGCCGGTCACCAGTACCCGAAGGTGTTCAGCAACAAGAGTAAGGTGGAGAAATACGCCCATCTGAAGCTGTCGTTCGCCTGTCCCCGCGGACAGTCCATCAGCTCCGTGATGCTCTTTGCCAAGGATATAGATGAGGACAGGGAATATACGTTCAGACGTCCGACTACCAGTACCGTCGATATATCTTCCTTCCCCTCGTTCCAGTACAACTATGTGGATATGGACTACCGCATGGTGGATGTGCTGCCGCAGAACACGACCTGTAGTCTGAGGATGGAGGCGGGTGACTATGAGTATAAGGAGTTCCCCTTCTTCTACAACATGTATCTCGACAGAAGAGATATGTATGAACAGGTGGATAATGACATCAACAGACAGATGCCCGGAGCGAGCAATGACGAGCGCGACAACATGTTTGCCGCCCAGGATTTCAACTTCAGCTTCCCCGGTAACTTCTCGCTGGATGTGAAACCCGTGAACTTCTCCACCTCCATCAACGTGAACTTCTCCAAGCAGGTGATCAACGTCAAGGCGTCTGTCAGCTATAGCACGGCTGCCTCCGATAAGGACACCCAGACACTCCGTGATGAGGCCAAGGAGTTCAGCAAGGGAGGCAAAGAGACTTTCTACGAGAATAGTGACGAGGGCAAAAAGCTCAAATGGGATGGGAAGGGAACCAACTCGTTCGATGACTGGATCCTGAAGGAGATGGATGATATCTTCAGCTATTCTCCGGCCACCATCGGTGCCGGATGGTTCTTCACGGGAACGGCAGCCTTCGATATCCCCTTTGGCAAGAACGCGGGGAAAGGTGGGAACTACATTGTCTTCAAACAGTTAGGACTCTCCGTGGGCTATGGTGTCTCCCTTGCTACGCCCGACCTGATGAAAAACTACTTCTCCAGCAGCGGGTTCACCAAGATCTTCAAAAAACTGCCCTGCTTCCATATCGGTCTGAACTTCGATGCGAGGGTGCAACTCGATGCAGGCATCAAGATGTACGACAGCAAGGGGGCTACCTTCGATAACGACAGCTGGGGCTACTACGGCAACCTCTCAGGAAAGGTGAAGGTGGGTGCATGGGCGGAGTTCTCCACTCCCGGTAACCCAATCTTCTCGTTCTCTGCCGGTGTGAGGGGAGGAATCAAGATCGGCTCGGGGTTGGGTATGGCAGGACCGTTCGAGTCGAAGGCTCCCGACTTCGGCACCTATATCCTTGTGGTGGGTGGTGTGGAGGCCTACGCCAGTATCCATACCTTCCTCTTCAACTGGTCTGCTAGGGCCGGTGTCACTTTCGGCAAGAAGTGGCTGGCTCCTGCCAACGACCACAACCCCTTCCACTCCAAGTATCCCTATTGGGTTTCCAAAAGTGGTGCCAGGAGCATTGCCGACAGTTACCGCCGGGCACCGTTGCTCGGAGCTTCCACCTTCGGATATGCGCTCACCAACGATGTGGCCTCGGATGCCAATCCCCATTTCATCGACGGGGAGCATGTGGTGTATAACGACCTGAGGGATCCCGCCGACTATAACGACGACCGCGTGACGTTGATGAATATAGAAGATAAGACCAAGACCGACTTGTCGGAGACCGAAACGGTCAGCACACGCCATATGCGTTCAAAGCGCGGTGAGCACGAAATCGTGGTCTTCGAGGAACTCGACAGGAAGATTGGTGCTGATGAGATACAGTCGGACAACAGCTTGGAGAAGAGCAACGAGATGTCTGCCCGTACCTCCCTCTCCGCTCGTATCAAGAATGTCACGACAGGAAAGTGGGAGAAGAGTACGATCATCGCCCAAGACGGAAAGGTCGATAGCAAACCCGTGGTGACCATCCAGGAAGACGGTAAGGCTGCCTGTGTATGGCAGCGAGGCAGTATGTTCACCCAGACTCAGACGGTGGCTTCCGATACGCTCTATAACAATTCAATCCGCGGCAACCTCGTGCTCTCCATCTATGACGGTAATACCTGGAGCAGTCCTGTGATCTTGGATGATCTTAATGAGAACCATGTGGCCTCGGAGTATGATTTGATCATGCGAAACGATACGGTACTTTTGGGTGCCAGTTTCACCGACAACCCACTTGACTCCGTCAATATCAAACGGCACTTCAGCTATGCCTCCGTTGATGTGAAGGCGAAGAGGGTGAGAATTACGGAAGACCCGCTCAATCCTCTCCACTTCTTCATGAACCGCGTAGGAAAGCACGGTGTCATTGCCATGCTCTATGAGAAGAACGACTCCACACGCGATATCTTTGTGAAGACACTCGCCATGAGTGGACGTGGCAACGGTGTCGTCGGTAGTGATGTGGGGGCAAACTACTGTTCACCGAACCGTGTGAAAATCGTGTGTGACAGGGCCGCTGAGGATCTGGATGACTTTGCCATCCTCTGGACGGAGATGAACAATGTGGCTCATAACGGCGGTGATGATGATATCAATACGGAAGAGGTACACCAGATGCTTAATGCTTCACGCATCAGTTTGCAACCGGAACCGCACATCACGGCCCCCATTACCGTGGGGTGTGAACGTGACAGTCTGATATTGACAGATTTCGACGGATTCCTCGATGATGCACATATCAAAGTGGTGTATTCGCTCTCGAACATCGAGACGGGAGGTGCCGTTATCATGACAAACGAGAAGTACTTCAACAATAGCTTCGAATACGACATCTCCTATCCGCGTCAGACTATCCTCGCAAGCAGGTTCCTGCCGCTCAACCTCGAAGTCCGCAATACCGGAACATCAGCTATCAATCAGGTTACGGCCAATATCAACAACAGCGAGTTCATCATAAAAGACTCCTATGTACCACCTCTCCAGAAGCGGACATTCGTGGTGAACTATCCCATCGGCGACTCATTCGATGGCTATATCACCAGTGATGTGACTGTGGATTATGACAATGTCTTCAAGACGAATGTTCATCCGGTGCGTCGCTCCAGTATGCGTAGACAGATGAAGTCGAAGCCGATGACCAATGTGGGCATGGAGGACATCGAGTGCCGTCTGATCGGTCACAGCGTGGAGAATGGTGTGAACAATTTCGTGGTGGAACTCATCGACCACTCCGTAAGAGGCATGTCACCACAGAATGTTGTGCTCGTGGGCATCTTTGCACATTCCAGTCTGATGGAGCCCTTGCTTGACCAAGGGTTCTGCGTCGTGAAAGCTGAAGACTTCACAGAGATCGGCGGGGTGCGTAAGGCATATACCACTGTGAAAGTGACAGGCATCAGGGAGCCGATACGTGCCTACCTGAATGCACATGTCTTCTACGTGGAAAGCTATGAAGACCGGGAGATGGCACCTGTGATGAACAAGAGTCGTAACAATGCACACTACATCACCCTGTTGCCCCACAACGATCCTACCATCGTGGAACAGATCGTCAAGGGTGGCACGGCTCGCAATGTGTCGTTTACTGTTAAAGAAGCCGACGGCGGCGTACGCATCAGCGACCTCAGGAAAGGCGCGCATCTGCGTATCTTCACCGTGAATGGCGTACAAGTTTATAACAGAAAGAATTCCGATACTGAGGTGTTCGTGCCCCTGAAGGGCAACACCATCTATCTCATCAGTGACGGTTCCGAAATACTTAAATATATCAAGCAATGAAAAGAACAATCCTTTTGAGCCTTTTGTTGGCTCTCGTGATGACAAAGGCCAATGCTTATGATGAAGTGGCGGGGTTCGTGGGTCCTACGTGGTATGAATATCGCGCTACGGGATATGCTGGCGGTAGCGGCAGTAAGAATGATCCTTATTTGATACAGACACCTGGGCAGTTAGCTCTGTTGTCCTACCAGGTGAATGTGGAAGGCGTGGGGGGTTATTTTAAACTCGACGATAATATTGATCTATACAAATATATTGATAGCAAACCTGTAGTTTGGATACCTATAGGCATTAGCAGTGAAAAGCCTTTCAAGGGAATCCTGACCAATCCCGATGGCCATGTCATCAGTAACATGGTGATCTATGCAAATAGTACGGAGACTACCAATTACTTTGGACTCTTTGGCTGTGTGACAGGAACAGTGGATGGTGTGAAGCTGGAAGCTGGAGAGATAGAGATCAGTGGCCTTAGTGGCGAGTATTATGCAGGACTGCTCTGTGGTTATCTGAATAAAGGATATGTTGCCAACTGTTGGGTACAGGGGGATAATAATCTTATTACCGCTAAGGCTCTCAGTTCTAATTCTGATAATGTACTCAATATAGGTGGTTTGGTAGGCGAGAATAATAATGATGGTGGAGAAAAGAACCGTCTTGTCAGTTGCGTGGTAAAAACGGCAATCAGACTAACAGGCAACGGTACTAACGTGGTAAGAGCAGGGGGTGTTGTGGGTCTAAACTATGGAAAGATGCTCGATTGTCATGCTATTGTCAATATGACTGCTACAAATCTCTCCACAAGCAATGACAGCTATTTAGGAGGTGTCATAGGATTCATGAGCAAAGGCGCTGTCAAGTTCTGTTCTGCATCTGGCGATGTAACCGTTGATGCCAACTCACAAGCGGTAACGGGTGGCCTAATGGGTATTTTGGAACATCGTTCAGTTCCACTAAGTGTCAAATACTGTGCCACTACAGTGGCCATTACTGGTGGTCATACGTTAGGTGGCTTGATAGGCTACTGTTTCTCGCAGCCAATGACTAATACTACCATCCCGATTGAGAACAATGCCAGTTCTTCCTATATCAATGCACGCGATGCCACCTACGCAGGAGGTGTCATAGGCCATCTAAAGAGATTTGCTAATGATAGCGGCACTTTGTGGCTGGGACAACATGGCTGTTCTAATAGCTTCTGTGGTACCATGACCAAGCCCACATCTTCGAATTATTATGGAACCATTCTGGGATATAGCACAAATGTAAGTGAGGATAATTACAAAAACTTATGGGGTGGTATATTCTACTACAGTCCTATGATGTGCAACATGCAGACCAATGGTATGGGATGGCAACTGGGCGCCTCAACGGGACAAAATGCCAAGTTGATTCCATACAGCGGAGAGGATCCCACTAAGAATGAAGGGTTCTACGGCACCTACAAACTGCTTTGGGAGTACGGTTCTTTGGGCAATCCTGCTCCAACAGCACATTATGATCAAGATGATCCTATTGAGATGTGTTTCACCGATAACTATGTGCTCTGTGATGTCCTCTTTTACATCACTAATGACAAAAAGATACTTTACTCGGCCAATGATGTCACAGTGGATTTCTCCATTGAAGACCATACCAACAGTGTTACTGGTGAACGTGCTGAGTTCACCGTGCCCGACAATGTGACGTGCATCAAAGTGGTTGATAAACATATCTATCCGCTTGACCCGGGAGAGGTGGACGTGACCGTGAAATGGAACGGACTGCAGCGCAAGGTGCATCTCGACATTACGTATGGCAAGGAATGGACTGGTGGACCGAATTGGGTGTTTGATGGAGGGGATGGTTCGCAAGCGAATCCCTTTATGATCCATAATGCCAATCAGCTGGCAGCGGCAGTAGATCCGTATCGCAAATGGAATAAGGAAGGGGAACATTATTATTTCAAACTGTCCAACGACATCTTCTTCAATACCCACCTGCTGCAATCTGACGGTATGCCACGATCAGATGCACGCCAATGGGGTCCGTACGACCTCTATCTCAACATCGACGGTAACGGCAAGACCATGTACGGAGTGTATGTAAATAAGGATAACCTCGCAGCAGGAGAGACCCTAGGCATCTTCAAAAACCTCTATGGAACGGTGAAGAACCTGGCCATTGTTGACAGTAATGTTTCTACGAACAAAGCTTCCAACGTTGACTCCTCCGCCGGTCTGCTGTGCGGAACCATGAAGGAGGGAGCATCGGTCAGCAACTGTCTGTTCCACGGACGGGTCAGTATCGACTCCTACTGCGGAGGAATCGCTGCCCTTGTGGATGGTAATAACACATCGATTACCGACTGCTTCACCAGTGTCCACCTTACATGGCCCGCAAACGGCGTATCTCCTAATGGGGCAGGCGGTGTGAGCTACGACACTCCCGCCACTCTTGAAAGATGTGTCTCTGTTGGAAGGGTAGATAGATTTTCATGGGGCTATGGCATTTCTAAAAACAGCGACGTGAATAATGCATGCTATTTCGACACGCAGATGCTGGGAGAACCGAAACAGTCTTATATTCAAGGCCAGGATGATGCCATGACCACCGATGAACTGCTTAACAACAATCTGATGAAGCCTTTCAACACATGGCAGCAGGAAGAGGAACGCTACCCGATGCTGACGACTTTTGCTGACACACCTTATGGCAAGTTGCTCACCATTCCTGTTTTGTTCGACAAAGCCGAGGGCGCTGATCGCTATACCGTCGACCGTGCAGGCGATGTGAACTACATCTTTGAGTTCCCCACGGAGGATGTTTTCTGGAAGGCCCTCCATGGCCAAACCTATATTGATGTGATCAACGATTGCGGAGCCGCATCGATTGTGAAGGAAACAGGTAATGATGTGGAGATTCTGATAGCTGAGGCTCAGAACGTGGAGAGTCAGTGTACACGAGCCAGACGTACACTGCCCCTGAACCTCCGTAGCGGATTAACTCATTTCCTTTTCAAGGATGAAGTGGCACAGGCGGCTGCTGAGACTGCCTTCGACAAGAATCAAGATGAAATTCTTACCCTTCGTGAACTGGTGGAGGCCACTAAGGATGACTTCGCAGTGTTCAATGCCAGTGCCAAAGCAAATGTAAAAGATTTGAAAGCCTTCCCTGAGTTCCGCTATTTTACCAATACCCAAACCGTCGAAGAGGGGATGATCTCTGATCTTGCTCAACTGAGCGAACTGCAACTGCCGAAGAAACTCACTACCATTGCCGAGAAGGCTTTCAGCGGTTGTGCCAGCTTAGAGGAGATAACAGTGCCTGCTACCTTCACTACTATGAATGAGGGTGCTCTCTACGAATCAAGTATCAAGGATATCTTCGTCAATCGCAAACATAAGACGATGGAGAGCATCGACGGTGCGTTATTTAGTACCGACAACATAGGGAAGAAGCATCTGGTGATCTATCCTCCAGGACGCGGTAAGGCTGATGCTACCATCAGTACACTGTTCCACTTCATCGACGACTATGCATTCTACAAGGTTCCGAAACTGAGGAATATCTACATCGATAATTGTCTGCCAGAAGGAAACCTGGTTGAACCAGAAGTAAGTGAACAGCCCATCATCCATGAGAACAGTGGAGAAATGATGGATATCTATGTCAACGACGGTTCGTATCAGTCCAAGCTCTTCAAGGATTATCAGAACGATCCTTATTGGGGAACCTACGAAGATGCTGGTCATCTGCATATCTACTATCCGCTGAATGTCACGAATGCCATGTGGGCCACGCTCTACATCGGCTTCCCCACGCAACTGCCGGAAGGCCTTACGGCCTATGTGGCTACCGAGGATGTGAACACGGCCTACTCTCAAGGAAAGGATGTCATTACCCTGAAGAGCATCGGAAGAGTCATTCCTGCCACGACACCGGTGATTATCAATGCAGAGAGTGCCGGACTGTACCCATTGGTGCTCTATACAGGTAGTGTACCTGATGTGGAGAAGTATAAGAACAAATTTATTGGAACGTATATCGGTCAGACGGAAATGGGCAAAATCAAGTGGGGTCTTGATGTGAACCAGGAGACTTCTGCTTCCGGTGGTACGCTTACCCTTGGATATAACAGCAATGGCGAGGTGGGCTTCTTCAAGTATGATGGGGAGGTGATACCGCCTTATCGCGCCTATCTCGGCTACACGAATCTCATTTCCAATGCTCGCTTCCTGTTCATGATCGAGGATACCTTCGACGGCATCGCTACAGGTGTCAGTGAGGCTCCAACAGATGGTCAGACTGGTCAGGCATGGTACACCCTGGAAGGTGTGAGGCTCAATGGCAAGCCCACCCAGAAGGGCATCTATATCGTGAATGGTAAAAAGTACTACGCCCGTTAGTCCTTTCGCAGTCGATATGAAAAGACTTCAATTATATTATATGGTGGCGTGCCTGAGCATGGTGCTTATGGCATGTAAGGGAACCGGGAACCCGCAGGGACTGGCAGAGTCGTTTTATACACAGTCTTCCGATGTGAAGGATGGGAAGTTGGGGAAGGTGCAGAAACAGGACAACAACCCGATGGAGCAGCCTGCCAAGATGAAAGGCGTTCCGGAAGTGATCCTGAAACGTACTGGTTATATCGTGAGCTATAACACCCAGACGAAGATTCCCAATTGGGTGGCATGGCATCTCACAACTGAACATACAAGTGGTTCGGTGGAACGCCATAGTGAGGTGTTCCGTGAGGATAGCGAGGCACCTGCGCCACGTGTCACCGATGCCGACTATTTCAATTCTGGTTTTGATCGCGGTCACATGTGTCCTGCTGGAGATAACAAATGGGACCGTAAGGCAATGAGTGAGACTTTCCTCTTCACGAATATCTGTCCGCAGGTGCATGCTTTGAACGAAGGGGCGTGGAACGATCTTGAACTGGCCTGTCGCCGCTGGGCAAGGAAATACGGGGATGTCTATATCGTGTGCGGACCGATTCTCGATGATTCGGAGCACCGTACCATCGGACGACAGAAAGTAGTGGTGCCCAAACGCTTCTTTAAGGTGATTCTCTGCTTGCAGGACGGTCCCAAGGCCATCGGCTTCATCTACGAGAACAGCAGTCATAACAGTCGCAGTCTGTTTAAGAACGCCACGAACGTGGATGAGATCGAGCAGCTCACAGGCATCGACTTCTTCCCTAATCTGCGTGACGACATCGAAAAGAAGATCGAGGCTAACCGTGGATACTTCTAAACGACCACGGATCACTCGGATCTAACGGATGATAATATCCGTGTTTATCCGTTCGATCCGTGGTCGCTTCTTTATTCTCTACGAATTAGACTAATTGAACTGATGTTATCTGTGTTTATCCGTGCGCTCTGTGGTTGTTATCCTTATTCTCTACGAATTGGACTAATTGGACTAATGTTATCCGTGTTTATCTGTTTGATCCGTGGCCGTGTTATCATTATCTCTCACAGATTTCACTGATTACACAGATCTTTTTTCCGTTTATTTTCGCAATCTTCCGTTGTTGACCACTATCTATTAGAGTCTAAGGATTTCAGGGTTTTATCCGTTAGATCCGCGCAATCCGTGGTCGTTTTCTTTATTCCTCAGATTTTTAGGCAGTTCCTTGGAAGTTTCGAAGAATCTTTGTATCTTTGCACACAAGCGTGCGAAACTGCTCACACTCGGCAATATAAGCAAGCATCATTGCTCTCGCTTAATCGCAGCATTGCATGCAAAACCTATAGACAATATCTAAGCTAAATAATTATGAAGACAAGACTACGACTATTAGTAACGCTGCTCATGGCAATTGCAATGGGTACGCAGGTGAAGGCTGCAACGAAAGAGGCGTATGCCGTATTTTCCAGTTTAGAGGAAGGTAAAAAACTTACATTTTATTATGATGACAAGCGTCGTAGCAGATACAACACGTATAGTCTGAACCCCAGTAACGACTCCTCTCCAGGATGGTATAGTCATGTTACATTCGAAATAGTGGAGTTCGATTCGTCATTCAAGGATTTCAGGCCAACAACCACCTATTCTTGGTTCAGTGGACAGAATACCCTAAAAACGATTATAGGAATAGACAACTTAAAGACAGACAACGTGACCAATATGAAATACATGTTCTCTAATTGCAAAGCTTTGGAGACCTTGCCTATAAGCGGTTTTGTTACGGATAATGTAACGAAAATGTCTGGTATGTTCCATTCCTGCCGAAAGTTGGAGAGTCTTGATTTAAGTAGCTGGAACACCAGCAACGTGACGGACATGACTAGTATGTTCGGATATTGCGAAGCCCTTACAAACCTTGATGTGAGCGGTTGGAATACTGAAAATGTGGTTTGCATGGAAAGGATGTTTGAGTTTTGCGAACAATTGACATACCTTGATGTAAGCAGTTGGGATACCAGTAACGTGACAAAAATGGACCGTGTGTTTTATAATTGCAAAGCCCTCACAAACCTTGACGTGAGTGGTTGGAACACAGGAAACGTGACGGATATGAGCTGTTTGTTCTGGTCTTGTTCTCAATTATCAACTCTTGATGTGAGCGGTTGGAACACTAGCAACGTGACAAACATGGAAAGAGTGTTCTTTGGATGCACAGGACTGACAAGTCTTGACGTAAGTGGCTGGAATACAGGGAAAGTAACTAACATGGGAGGGCTGTTCTATTGCCTTAGTAGTCTGACGAGTCTTGACGTGAGCAGCTTCGATACCAGTAATGTGACAAACATGAAAGATATGTTTGGTCGTTGTTTCAAAATTACGAGTCTTGATGTGAGTGGGTTTGATACAAAAATAGTAACGAACATGTGCGATATGTTCGAAAGTTGTAAACGTATCACCAGCCTTGACTTGAGCGGATTTTATACAGGTAGCGTAACGGACATGAAAGAGATGTTCTATTATTGCGAAGACCTGACCACAATCTATGTTGGTACTGGATGGAGTACTGAAAACGTAACAGTATCAGATAATATGTTTAGATACTGCAAGAATTTGGTTGGCGGCGGTGGCACGGCATACAATGTAAATTATGTCGATAAAGGATATGCGCGCATCGACGGAGGTGAATCAAGCCCCGGCTACCTGACCAGCGATAACGTTCTTACCTACGACCTAACAGTGGCAGATACTCAAGTAACGGGTTCGAACAAGAGCGATATTCTTGGCAATGGCGTTTTTGAATATTCTCCTTCAAGCAAGAAACTCTCGGTGAAGGGCAGCTATACAAATACTGAAGCTGATCACATCATCCAGAACAGCATCAATGGACTGACCATTGATGTGACGAATGATGTGGTGTTGGAATCCTCCATTGAAAAACGAACAACAGTCATAAAACAGTTAAAAGGCTCTTTGGTTATTACGGGAAATGGGAAAGTGACATTAAAAGGTGCTATAGGTATAGATTTGGGGCGTGCAAATACTTCGGCCACCATTGATAATATGACGATGGAGATAGACGCTTATTCCTATGGATTCTATTCTGCTTATTCCACGAGCAAAGTCCTTGTCAAGTCGTCTGATGTTACCATCACAACCAACTATCTGGCTTCAGCTTGTGGTAGTATTGAGTTTGAAAACTGCTCTATCACCGATCCGCAAGGGGTATATATCAGTGGTGGTGTAACCTATGATTCTGATGGCTATAGAGCCGAATCTGTCACCATTACCAAGGACAGTGGCATCAGCACAGGCATCAGCGAGGCTTCGCCTCAAGATATAGTTCAATGCTCAAAGTTTAAAGTTCAAAGTCAAGAGTGGTACACCATTGATGGTAGGAGGCTGAACGGCAAGCCCACGAAGAAGGGAGTGTATATCAACAACGGCAAAAAGGCCATTGTTGATTAATGGACAATGGACAATTGAAAATTGAGAATTGAGAATCAAAATAGCATAATTATGAAGACAAGACTACGACTATTAGTAACGCTGCTCATGGCAATTGCGATGAGTACGCAGGTGAAGGCTGAAGGTTACGGCTTCAAAATCAACGGTACGGAGGTTACCACCACCAACTTCAGCGATGTTTTGGGTGACGGCAAGGTGATATATGATTACACGCTTAATATTCTTAGAATGACTAATGTCAGTTTCGATTCGTCAAATACAATCATCGAGAATAATTCTTGTCCTGGTCTAACTGTGGTATTCGATGGAACAAATACATTGAAAAGTTCTGGAGACCAAACCGTATATTGTAATAAAAATACTACATTTACCGTAAAGTCGGGCACAACCAGTATCTGTGGAGGAAATAAAAGTGGAATCCGTTTAGAAGGACTCATACGTCTTCAATTGGAAACAATTGGAGATGGATTTTTTAGAATAGATGCCTCCAACATCGCAATACAAGGGAATAGCAGTACCAATTTAGACTTTGTGGGTGGAAAATTTCAGATTTATGGCCCCAAAGGTAATATAGTAGATATGAATACAGTACAACAATATGTAGCACCGTATGACCCAAATCAGCTCCCACAACCCCCCAAAGATTTGGAAGTACAGTTGAAGAGCACTTTTTCAGGATATCCCAGTGTGGTGAATGTTGCGAAAATGAAAAATTTCAAAAGTATGGATGAGGCAAGCTATCAAATAAAAGATTACATAATTGGTAATTCACCTGAAAAAGTACTAGTACGTGATGTTGCCTTCGTTGATATTGTAGATGGTGAGGAATATTATGATTACTTTGATGAGAATGCAAAGAGCATTTTGAATTCTGGTGGTCCCGTATCTGGAAGAGAAATCAACATCACTAATAAATATGTGGCTGCGGTGAATAAAAATTTCTTCCCTGATGAAAAATTCGGCCAAAGTCTTTTTAATACGTATGGTGGTGCCTGGATCACGAAACAGAGGATAGAAGAAAACCCATCGCTGAATGTAATTAACGGAGGTATCAGTTCTCTTGAAGGCATCCAATTGCTAACAGATTTGAAAAACCTCTATTGTTCCTATAACAATCTGACAAGCCTTGATCTTAGTAAGAACGAAAACCTCGTTACACTGTATTGTGACCACAATCAATTGAAAAACCTCTCGCTTCCAATTTATTCTACCCTCCAATACCTTTATTGTGGGAACAATAACCTGACGAGCCTCAGTAATATATATAACTTGAAGGAATTAGAATGCAACAACAACAGTTTTACCAATCTCAGTGTGGAAGGATGCAGCAAATTAATAAAGTTAAACTGCGGTTACAACTACAGTCTGACCTCTTTGACCTTACCTTCCACTAAAACCTCATTGAAGGAATTAAGCTGCAATAATACCGGCATCCTATATTTGCATGCTTCGTCATATACGAATCTGGTTTCCATAAACTGTCTATATATGAATAGCCTTAAGTCGGTAGATGTTTCAGGGTGTACCAATTTGGAAGGTTTGATGTTGTTTAATAGTCAGAAGCTTACTTCACTTAACGTTTCCTCATGTACGAAACTAAATAGTCTGGTTTGCATGTCCACTGGTGTTACTTCACTTGATCTTTCGCGTTGCACAGCACTGCAAAGTTTGAGTTGTAGATATGGTAAATTGGAATCTCTCAACATCAGTGACTGTACCCAATTGGTACAGTTGTTATGTGATGAAAACCAACTGACATCTCTTACCTTACCAAATAGTCCAGGGTTGACTGATATCGACTGTTCCCTTAATCAGATTCAAGGATCTGCAATGGATGCTCTCTTTAACAGTCTTCCTAATAGAAACGGCAAGACCAGCGGCTCGATAAAAGTATTCTCGAATACAAGTAATGAGCAGAATGTCTGCTATAGTAAACATGTTAACGTAGCAAAGAGCAAGAATTGGGACACTTATCAGTACGTTTCGAACAACTGGGTATTGTATGAGGGAGCCACCGCTTCCATTGCCACTGACCTGCAAGCCGTTGAAACCAATAACGAAGATGACAACGCACCGCGCTACAACATGAGCGGTCAGCGGGTAGGGAAGGACTACAAGGGCATTGTTGTTCACAACGGCAAGAAGGTCGAGATTAAGTGAGAGATGAGAGATTTCTGCTATATCTGCCATCTCTGCGGGACATAAATGACCACGGATCACTCGGATCTGACGGATGATAATATCCGTGTTTATCCGTTCGATCCGTGTTCGCTATTATACTGACGACAACTCTTTTCGTTAAGAAATCCAAAAAAAGAGGATGTAAGTCAGTATGGTTCAGGAATAATTTGTACTTTTGCAGTTGATTAACAAAAGCTGAAAAGCGTGAACATAAAAGAAGTGGTGAATGCCCTTGAACGTTTCGCGCCTCTGCCCTTGCAGGAAGGATTCGACAATGCCGGTCTGCAAGTTGGATTGACAGAGACGCAGGAGGTGTCAGGGGCATTGTTGTGTCTGGACGTGACCGAGAAAGTGGTGGATGAGGCTGTGGCCAAGGGCTGTAACCTCATTGTGAGTCATCATCCTCTGCTGTTCCATGCCCTGAAAAAAATCACGGGTAAGGATGATGTGCAGCGTGCTGTGGTGAAGGCGATCAAGCATGATATCACCGTGGTGTCGATGCATACCAACATGGACAATGCGCTGGGTGGTGTGAACTACAAGATAGCGGAGAAGATGGGACTGCTGGAGCCAAGGTTCTTCGGTCCTGAGAAAACCGTAGGTGATGTGCAGGGTGCCAGTGGCGTGATGGGTGAGCTGAAGGAGCCGATGACAGCCAATGACTTCCTTGCGATGGTGAAGCAACGTTTCGGCGTGGATTGCATTCAGGCCAATGAACTGTTGCTACGACCTGTGAAGAAGGTAGCAATCTGTGGCGGGGCAGGAGCGTTCCTGTTGAGCGATGCCATTGCCGAGGGTGCCGATGCCTTTGTGACAGGTGAGATGCACTACCATGAATACTTCGGTCATGAGCAGCAGATCCAGATTGCCGTGATTGGTCATTACCAAAGTGAGCAATACACCAGTGAACTCTTCAAGGAGATCATTGAAAGGGAGTGCCCGGGTGTGAACTGTTATCTCACGGAGGTGAATACGAATCCGATTGTTTATGTTTGACGAGGAAGGACGAAGGAGTAAGGAGAAATGATACCGAGAAACGAGATGGGAGCAAAAGGCGCAATACTTTAAGCTATTCTCCTTCCTCTTTCGTCCCTCCTCCTTCCTCGAGAAATAAATAGAATAACAACAATGGCCCGTGTCCCTGTTTGCGGCCTCCCCCTGTTGGGGGATAAGTGGGGGGCTCCGATTTATGGCAAAGAAAGATCCAACAGACTTGTCAGTGGAAGAGAAACTGAAGACCCTTTACCAGTTGCAGACCACTTTGTCGGCAATTGATGAGAAAAAAGCATTGAGAGGAGAACTGCCCCTTGAGGTGCAGGACCTTGAGGACGAGATCGCCGGACTGAATACCCGTATGGATAAGATCAGAGGGGAGATCGCTGATTTCCAGCAGGCTATCACACAGAAACGTGGTGAGATCGAGGATGCAAAAAGCAGCGTGGAACGGTATAAGAGTCAGCTGAATGACGTGAAGAACAACCGTGAGTATGACACGCTGAGCAAGGAGATTGAGTTCCAGGAACTGGAAATCGAACTCTGTAACAAGAAGATCCGTGAAGCCAACGTGAAAGTGGAGGAGCGTTCACATGACTTAGAGCAGGCTGAGGAGCTGATCAAAGACCGTCAGATTGCGCTCGATGAGAAGAAGAGCGAGCTCGACGAGATCATGGACGAGACACGTGCTGAAGAGGAGAAACTGAAGGAGAAGGCTAAGGAACTCGAGTTGAAGATCGAGGAGCGACTGCTGACCAGTTACAAGCGTATCCGTAAGAATGCCCGCAACGGCTTGGGTATCGTTTATGTGCAGCGTGATGCCTGCGGTGGTTGCTTTAACAAGATCCCGCCCCAGCGTCAGTTGGATATCAAGATGCACAAGAAGATCATCGTGTGCGAGTATTGCGGTCGTATCATGATCGATCCTGAGCTGGCTGGTGTGAAGCTTGACAAACCGCTTACCGACGAGAAACCCAAGCGTAAGCGTGCCATTCGCCGGAAGAAAGACGAGGATGCTCCTGTAGAGGATTAATCCTACCTTTTCCTTACTAAACCTAACCCCTTTCCTGAACGGAGGGAAGGGGATTTCCAAGTAATCTGATTATTAAAAACAATAAAGCTATGAGTCAAACTAACAAACAAAACGGAAGCATCATCGCCATTATCACGATGTTCTTCCTCTATGCCATGATCTCGTTCGTGACGAACTTGGGTGCACCGATTGGTGTCATCTGGAAGAATCAGCCAGAAATCGGCGGCTCGAACGTGTTGGGTATCATGGGTAACTTCATGAACTTCTTCGCTTATCTGTTCATGGGTATTCCCGCAGGTAAGATGCTCACCAAGGTGGGTTATAAGAAGACGGCTCTCATCGGTATTGCCGTGGGATTCTTCGGCGTACTGATCCAGTATCTCTCTGGTTTCTCAGGAGGTATACCGGGATTCTGCATCTATCTGCTGGGTGCTTTCATCTCAGGATTCTCTGTATGTATCCTGAATACGGTGGTGAACCCGATGCTCAACCTCTTGGGTGGTGGCGGTAACCGCGGAAACCAGCTGAACATGATTGGTGGTACGCTGAACTCACTCGCTGGTACGCTCACCCCGATGCTGGTGGGTGCTCTGATTGGTACGGTGACAGCCAGTACCCAGATGGCCGACGTGAACCTCGTGATGTATATCGCCATGACCGTCTTTGCTGCTGCATTTATCATCCTGTTGTTCATTCCTATTCAGGATCCAGAGATGGGCAAGGTGACGGCGGATACTGTATTCGAGCATTCTCCCTGGTCATTCCGTCACTGTCTGTTGGGTGTAATCGCCATCTTCGTCTATGTGGGTGTGGAAGTAGGTATCCCTGGCGGACTGAACTTCTATCTCTCTGATACAACAGCTAACGGTGCCTGGGTGAATCCCGAGGCTGTGACAAACGCTGCCACTATCGGTGGTGCCGTGGCTGCCATGTATTGGCTGCTGATGCTCGTTGGGCGCCTTTGCTCCAGCGTGATTGCCGGAAAGGTGTCTTCACGTAAGCTGATGCTCTTCACCACTTTCGTGGCAATGATTCTGATCCTTGCCGCTATCATCATACCGAAGTCGGTGACCGTAACCATGCCGCTGTTCTCGATTCTCGAGGGCTCCTTCTCTTCTGTGGTGGTACCTCTGAGTGCTCTCTTACTGGTACTTTGCGGTCTCTGCACCTCTGTGATGTGGGCTTCCATCTTTAACCTTGCCACCGAAGGACTGGGCAAATACACGGCTCAGGCCAGTGGAATCTTCATGATGATGGTGGTAGGCGGTGGCGTGCTCCCCGTGGTGCAGAACTTCTTCGCCGACTTCATGGGCTATATGCCGAGTTACTTCGTTTATTTCCTCGCCGTAGCCTATATGTTCTACTATGCCCTCCATGGCTGCAAGAACGTGAACAAGGATATTCCAGTATAAGATAAGGGGGGTGTGTCATTTCTGCGCGAAGCGCATTCCCTCAGAAATGACACACCCCCTTTCATCTCTCATCTTTCATCTCTCATCTTTCATCTCTCATCTTTCATCTCTCTCTCCCATGCTTTCCTATCTCATCGGTCCCGTTATTGGCGGTGTGATCGGTTATATCACCAATGATATAGCCATTCGGATGCTGTTCCGTCCTCATCGTGCCAAATATATTTTGGGCATTAAAGTGCCTTTTACTCCAGGTATCATCCCCAAGGAGAAGGGGAGGATTGCTGGTGCCATTGGAGGAGCTATCAGCGAGAACCTGATGAACAAGGAGGTGATGGAAAAGAATCTCCTCTCAGAGGAGATGATCGGGAAGATTGGATCTGCCTTCGACCGCTTCTTCGAAACACAGAAAAAGAGTCACGAACCTTTGGGGGCCTTTTTGCAACGGTTTATGTCTGAAGACGAGATCGCTGAGGTGTCTTCTGGTGTCCAAGGTGAGCTGTCTTCCTTAATCACGAAGAAGTTGAGGGCTTCCGAGGTGGGTGACCAGATTGCTCATCTGGCAGTATCCCATGTCATGCAGAAGATGCAGCATTTCGGCAGTGATATCGGAGATGCCTTGAGCGACAGTGGAATAGGAAAAGGAGGAGGCTTCGGTGAGATGATTAGCAGAGGTTTTGAACGTCTTTTCGGCAGTTCTTCGAAACGGCATGCCACCGCTTTCATCAATTCCTTGGCGGCTCCTGTGGAACAGGCATTGGCAAAGCATATCAACGAGATGATGCGCAACAATGCGGGAGAGATTGTGGATAGTCTGATCCAGAAAGAAGGACAACGGCTGTTAGACTGTCAGATGTGTGAGCTGTTGCAAGACAAAGAGGAACAGATAGCCCAACTGCGATCCTCTGTTCTCTCCCTGTATCAGCATGTCATCACCGACCGTCTGCCCCGTATCCTCCATGCCATTGATATCAGTAAGATGATCGAGAACCGTATCAATGAGATGGACATGGCCGAGGCTGAACAGCTCATCTTCGAGGTGATGGACAAAGAACTCAAGGCTATCGTCTGGCTCGGTGCCTTGTTAGGTTTCATCATGGGCACATTGAATCTGATGCTCATTCATTTTAACAAATAGTTATTGCTATTCATCTTTTTTATAGATATTCTCGTTGAATCATCCTTTTTCTTAAAAAAAATAACAAAAGATGATGGCGGTTTCATTATTTTTTGTATCTTTGCAGAGTCTGAATGTGAATTTATTGATGCTTTAACGGGAAAAGATAATAAAAACATGTTTATTTGTGCTATTAGTGCACATATTGCTTATTACTATTTTTAATACATAGAGCCATATTTTGTATGTTGGTTCCTGATATGTAGACTATTTTAAACAATCTAAAAATATAACAAAATGTCACAAAACAAAACTGTTATTCAAGGTTTAGAGCCAGATGATGCGCCTTCAAACTATAGAAATGTCAATAGTGGCGCCAGCTCAAGTTTTTATACTAGAGGAGGACGTACTGCCGATCCTCGAGGAACTATCGTGCCCGGCATGATGGGAACTCCTAGTAATGTTGCTAATCTTGCTGGTGATGCCCAGCCGCATCAGCCAAATCAGAAGACAGTGGTTTCGGGAAAACCAATTGTAGGTTTTCTCTATTCCATTTCTCGTACACCAGCAGGTGAGTTCTGGCCGCTTCATGTAGGTCAGAATACTATTGGTAAGAGCCCTTCTTGTGATATATCTTTACCGGAAGGTACGGTCTCTTCTGATCATGCAGTACTCGTTGTCCGTAAGATGAAGAATCCGGAGAAGGTTATTGCTTCAATCAGTGACGCTCGCTCTACCAATGGAACGATGCTGAATGGCGTGAGTTTGGCTTTCACCGCCGAAGAGTGTAAGAATGGTGACATTATCACGATAGGTGATAACTATGAGCTTTATCTGGTGTTACTTGACGCGGCTACACTTGGTCTTTCTGTAGCAAAGAACTTCATTCCTGTTGAAGAACAGACAGATGAGATTCTTGGCCCAGATGAACTGTTGGAGCCTGGGTTCACCAAGAATGAACAAGATTTCCAAATGTATTCTGGATACACTCAGCCAAACGGAACAATAGGCCTTGATGGCTCTGGACCTCAAGGTCATGGAGGAACAATAGGCATGTAGCACACTTTCTTCTTGAAGGTTTGAGAAATGCGCGGACAACGAACAGTTGTAAGACGTCCCAATGATCCCTACGTCTATCTTTCTGTGATGGGCGAATGGTATTGTTATAATCCAATGGAAGCGCCATTGGGTAGTGGAGCTATGGGTGACGTATATCGTGGTTATCGATGCAAGACAGGTGAGATGATAGCCATCAAGAAAGTAAAGGATGCGTATGCGAACAATAAAATGATTCGCGAACGTGCAAGACAGGAAGCTTCTTTGGCGTTTAGACACCCAAATCTTGTGGAGATGATAGGTTATTGTGAATATGCTCCAACGAATGGACCTATTTTCATCCTGAGTCATTATGTCCAAGGTGATAATATTGATAAATATGTACAAGGCTTTGGACAATCACCCAACAGGGTGGAAAAAATATGTAATGCTATTTGTTCCGTGCTGGATGCTTTGGATTATGTCCATTCAAGAGGAGTCATACACAGAGATATCAAGCCCTCGAACATCATGATCGAGAATGGATCCAATGTACGACTGATGGACTTGGGAATAGCAAGGATGAATACTGGCAATAAGTTCTCATCATTTGGCTTTATCGGGACACCAGAGTATTCCGCTCCTGAGCAAATGTTAAGGGAACAGGATGGCAGCGCAGTTCAAATCAATGCGACTACAGACATTTATGAACTGGGAATAACATTTTATGAATTGCTTGTAGGGAAAAACCCCATGTCTTGTCCGACAGAGACGGAAACATTGACGAAGCAGATGAAAGAACCTTTACCTGCTGATCCTAAGATTCCGAGGAAACTCATGCATGTGATTTGGAAAGCCACTGAGAAGGAACAGGGAAAGCGCTACCAGACAGCGTTAGAAATGAAAAGGGCTATTCAAGCGTCCCTTCTTCCTGATCCTTCTTGGTCGGAAAGGTTTTTCACTTGGTTACAGGATCATTGGATTCTTGCTGTTTTTCTTGGATTGGCATTTGTCTTATTTATTTTTATTATTGTGATCATTCTGATTTGATATAGATGGAGCTGAAGAAGTTACATACAGAAGACACAGAAGTGGCTATTGGCTTTGCTGAATCACGTATCGGTGGCAGACAGGAGAATCAAGATTCTTATGGCGCTGCAAATACGAAACGAGGCTTCCTTGTTACAGTGTGTGATGGTATGGGAGGTGGCCCTGGTGGAAAGACTGCTTCGACAATAGCAGTGAAGGAGATCGTGGCTGGTGTGGATGAGTCAAGTGATGATGAGACAATTCCCAATGTCATCATCAAGGCAGTTCGAAGAGCTAACATGGCTATTTTGGAAGAAGGTAATAAAACACCTTCATTAAGAGGCATGGGGTCAACAGCTACTGTTCTCCTCATCACAGAGCAATCCGCTTTTGTAGCCCATGTCGGGGATAGCAGAGTGTATCAACTGCGCGGCAAGAAGAAAGTGTTCCGTACTTTTGACCACTCCCAGGTCTTTGAATTGGTCAAACAAGGCATCATCACTGAAGAGGTTGCCAGACTGGCTGCCAACTCCAATATTATCACCAGAGCTCTTGGTATTGCCCCTGATGTGGAAGTGGATATACAGGAGCTGCCCTATGAGAAAGGAGACAGGTTCCTTTTGTGTTCTGATGGAATACATGGGATGATGCCAGAGAAGAACCTGATTAAAATGGTTACTAACAAGAAAGTTTCTTTGGGAGTCGTTGTGGACGATGTTGCAACTTTTGTGGATGATGAAGGTCGCACGAATGGTGGTGGTCACGATAACCTGACAATAGCTTTATTGGAATTAAAAACAAACTCAAAATTGAAAGTAAAGATGTCGAAACTAACAAAAATAATATTGTGGGTACTTGCTGCTATATGTGCAGTAAGTCTGTGTTTAAATATTGTACTGTTGACTGGTTCGAAGCCCGACCCTCAATTAATCCTGAAAGACAGTGTTGCAGTGTGGAACAAGAAAGATTCTGTCTATAAAAGTGACATCAAGAATCTCAATGACTCTATAGCCAAACTGAATGAGAAAATATCTAAAGTAGAAAAAGCAATAAAATAACAATAAAAATCAAAACTATGAATGTATATTCAATTGGAAGAGATCCGGCTTGTAATATTGTCATTAACGACAATACGGATGTTGTAAGTAGAAGGCATGCCATTCTCAACGTTTATCCTTCTGGTAAGATGACCATTGTTGATCAAAGTCATAATGGTACTTACGTAAATGGAATACGTATTTCTCAGAATGTTCCTGTGCCTGTAACCAGGAAAGACAATGTCTCTTTTGCTCATGTTGCACGTCTTGACTGGAATTTAGTACCCAATCCAAGATCTAAGATTCTTCAATATCTTTTATTTGGCTTGTTAGCCCTGTTGCTCGTTATTGGAGGAGTCTTTGGCTATCGTTCTTGTTCAAACAATGGCAAGGAACCATCTAAAGAGAACACCCCTGCTGTAGTTGACAGTGCTTCCATTAAACAGAAAGCAGAGGAGCTGAAGAAAGAGGAAGAAAGGAAGCAGGATTCGATTAAGAAGCATATCGAAGACTCTATTAAGAAGGCTAACTCAAAGCCTGCTCCTGTCCGTAGCTCGGATAAAAAGAAGCAAGCGCCGGCAAAAAAGGATGTCAAGTCAAAGGGGACTACTAAGCCAGAGCCTAAAAAGACTGATGTGAAAAAAGATAAGCCAGAGAATACGCCAAAATGGGGGCGTGGTTGATTGTTTAACTATTAAAACTAACAGATATGAGACTATTAAAAATAGGTCGCGATGCAAGTTGTGATATCGTGTTACATAGTGATCTCGTCAGTGCACTCCATGCTGAGATCGTATTGATGGACAGTGGCGACATCATGTTGGAAGATAAAGGTAGCCGTAATGGTACCTATATCATGAATCAGCGGATTCAACCTGGTAAGTCTGTGAATGTACGCCGTGGTGATGCTATTCGTTTTGCGGATGTTGAACTCCAGTGGAGTCAGGTCCCGATGCCAGAAGATAATTCCGCCTATAAAGGCATCTATGGAATAGGGTCAAATTTCAATAACTATATTCAAATCTCTGGATCGACAGTAAGCCGTTACCATGCCACTGTCAAGCATGGAAGAGATGGAAAAATGTATATTGTTGACCATAGTAAGAACGGAACAACGGTGGATGGAATGAAGATTTCTCCAAACACTCCCTATAGGATAAAGAAAAAAAGTGCAGTCGTGTGTGGTGGCGTCCCTGCTGATCTGAGCAGACTGCCATGGCCAAGTACAGCATGGAAGACGATTCTTGGTATCGCTGCAGCTATCCTTGTCTTGGCGGGAATTGGATTTGGGGTATCTAAGTTTTTAAGTTCAAGAAGTAGTAGTTTCGAAGATGGGAAACTATATGCCATGTATAATAATGCTGTAGTATATATAGAAGGTACATATCATTTCCATGTGACAGGAGTTCCAGAAGAGAAACTTAAACAATATGGTCTTCCTGTGAATTTCTTCGTTGCTAACGATCAGATTTATGCTATGGAAACTATAGATGTGGCACATATGCCTTTCTACAGTGGTACGGGCTTTTTCGTTTCCAATGACGGAAAGATGATCACAAACCTTCATGTAGTAAAGCCTTGGCTGTTTGATAACATTATTGAACAAGCAGAAGCTGTTTTTAAAAGACATTTTGCACAGACATTGGGACTTCAGGATTTTAAATACAAAGGTCTGTACAGTGCTTTGACAGGAGATGCTGCCTATATATCTCAGATAAAAGTGGAAGGAGTCTTGGACAAGTTACTTTTTGTTCCACAGGGAAAGTATTATTCTATAGACAATGCTGTTAATTGTCGTGTACTTTCTGCAGGGGATAACCCGGAAGAAGATGTCGCATTGATTCAATCTGAGAAATCGGAACTGCCCAATGGTGCCAGATTCGTAAACATTACTGATTCCATGGATGTTACTAACGAAGCCTTGGAAGTTGGCCAGCATGTCTATACGATAGGTTTCCCACAAGGACAGGATCCTCTTTTACAGAAGTCTAACAATGAGAAGGGCATCCAGGTTATTGCTCAGGGAGGAAACATTATTCAACAAGATTCTCAATATGAGTTTGGATATAATGCACCAACCTCTGGAGGTGCAAGTGGTTCTCCTGTGTTTAACAAAAATGGCAAACTGATTGGTGTTCATCATGCAGGTAAGAGTCAAACCTCTACTCAAGGATATAACTATGCCGTAAAGGCACAGTATGTGAAAGATATTATTGAAAAACCTCACGTTGTTAAATAGTTAGAGATATGAAAAAGCTGATTTTTGTACTTTTAGCAGCATTTTACATGACTGCAACCGCTGATGCCATTGTCGTTCAAAAAATCATTTTGAAGAATGGTACAGAGTTTGGAGGTTTTATAGAGAAGCAGGATGGTTATGGGAGAATGACCATCCACACCGATTGGGCTTTGGTGTGTTACAATGGAAATGGTAATGTCAATATCTCTAATGAAAAGACTTATGACATTAAGACATTGGACAAGATGTGGGCTGAATTAGCCGAAAGACGTGATGTGATAGATGGTTTAGGCGATGGGAAAAAGATTGTCTTGAGTGATGTCTCTTTTAGCCCAAGTGTCGCTGATAGTGTAGCGAGTAATCAGGTAGGCTTTGAGAATTACCTTACAGATAATCATGTTCGAGTATCTAAAGTGAGAGTTCTTGAAAGTGGTGTAAGAACCAAGTTCCTTGAAGTGGCTCCTAATTCATACGTTATTTCTTGGAATGACGTGGAGTCAATTCAGGCTTTACACCGTCCTCAAAATCTTTTGTCAGGAATCAACCGTATCTATCAGTTGAAAGGTGGTGCAATTGTTGAAGGACAATATGCTGAGGAGACTGATCAGACGCTTAGTCTTTATCTCCCAAATGGAGGGAAGCGCTCTATCAGGATTAACGATGTGGTAAAATGCAACTTCCGACCGATTAACCCCAACCAGACCCTTTTCCAGCAAGCAGAACTGCTGGAGGTAATTCGTACAAAAGGAGGAAAAGAAGTGAAAGGTGTGATTGTAGAACAGAACTATACCAATAAGAATAATGAATTGAATTATTTCTTGGTACAGCAGGAATCTGGCACGACCCAAAGTGTGAAGGTATCGGAAATCGTTGAAATGCGTAGGGAAGAGAACCCCAAATATACTCCTCTTTTCGACATCGTCTTGAAAGAGGGCGAAGTGGTGGTAAACCGTCAGCCTGCAACCTTTGTCAATGTGAAAGAAGTTGGAGACGCTCTGGTTCTTGAAAGTATGAACGAGAAGTTGACCTTTTCAAGAGATGCCAATAACAAGACAAAGATTGTTGTCGAGTACAATAACCCCGATGCTTCGAATGTTGAGCTGTTTAAACTTGTGAAAATTACAAAGGCAACAGTCAAGAAGAACACTGTATATAGTTTCAGCTATCGTGATCTTGTCAATAATGTATTCTCTCCCTCTGGCATTGAAACAAGTATCAATCATACCACAAAGGTTGAATATGTTGTAGTAGGTAGCGGACAGTTCGCTTTGTACGACTCCAAGAAAAACAGGGCTATTCCTTTGACCATCAAATAAGAATCTATGATGACCTATAAAGAGATCACAGTTGGGAGGTCCAGGGATTGTGATATATCCCTGGATCCCAGGTGTACCTATGCCAGTAATCATCATGGCATCATCTATTCCGATGGTCATCAATTGTATTTTAAAGATACGAGTACCAATGGTACTATCGTTAATAACCATAGAATAAAGCATCGAATTGCTTCTATACGCCACGGTGATGTTATTCTCCTCGCTGGGAAATATCCACTGAATTGGAATCAGATAGATTCCTTCTTCCCCGCAATTCCCAACTATCAAGGCTCTGGAACAATTGCCGAAATGCCAGCTTATGGACAAACACAATCGCCAGTTGTCAATACCTCAAAATGGAATTGGGGAGCTTTCGGGCTCTATCCGATATGGGGATTTTTCAACGGTTGTTGGTGGGCAATACTCGTGGCTTTCTTCTTAGGCTGGATATTCCCCATCCCCAATATTATTTTTGGCATCTATGGTACAAAATGGTCATGGGAAAACAAGACCTGGATCAGTGCACAGGACTTTATCCAGACACAGTCGAAATGGGAAATTTGGGGTATCGTGGTGTTTTGTGTTAATGTATTAGTGTTTTTCTGGTGGGCATTTGTCTACGCAGCCTTCCTGTTTAGCTATTAAAATAGAATTATGATTCAAATCATCTCCAATAAATATCATGTCACAGGCATAGCAAATTCCATGCAAGGAGGTCGCCCTGAAAATCAGGACGACATGGGCTTTGTCGAGACTCCATTAGGATTATTGCTGGTGCTATGCGATGGTATGGGTGGAGGACCTGGTGGGAAAACGGCATCTTACATAGCCAAGTACGAGGTGATGAAAGTCGTGAGCGATAGCAGTCCTCAAGCATCTCCTGCTGATGTCTTGAAAAAGGCTGTAGCGAGGGCTAATGAGTCGCTTGAGAAAAAAATGAAGATGGTTCCAGAACTTCGGGGAATGGGTTCGACATTAGTCGCCATTCTTATCAATGAGAAGTCTGCTACAATCGTTCATCTTGGAGATAGCAGGTGTTATAAGATTCGTGATGGTAAGGTCCTTTTCAGAACTGATGACAATTCATTGGTGGGAGAACTGGTAAGGAACAAGGCGATGACAGAAGAGCAGGCAAGGCTTTCTCCACAGTCGAATGTAATAACAAGAGGACTTGGGAGCATCACCAATCACGTTCCTGTTATAGATGAAGTAGCCTATCACAAAGGAGACAGGTTCGTCCTTTGTTCTGATGGCGTGTGGGGAGTGATGCCACACGAGGAGCTAGTTAAACGATTCACAGCCATCCAGGATGTTGCGTCTTTGGTTTCCAATCTTTCTGCAGAAGTTGACAGGATAGGCTTTGCTGGAGGTGGTGGTCATGATAACCATACCCTTGTTATGGTGGAAATGAATGCGGATTCAATATTAAAAGATAAAATGAGTAAGTTGGTAAAGATTATTGTAACAGCATTAGCTTGTTTACTTGCAATAAGTATGGTTTTCAATGTCGTGTGTTTAATGAAGTTAGGCTCCAAACCTCAGGATGATGCATTAAAGGAAACGATTGATGAAGTGAATCGTCTCAGACCTTATGAAGTGCGTTATAAGGCATTGCTGAGTGAAGGAAACTCTGCTTTGCATTCCATGACCAAGGCATTGAGCGAAGAAAACGATTCTTTGAGAGAAGAATTGAGTGCCATGGCTTCTCAGATCGATAATCTTGAAAGAGAACTGAAAGAAAAAGAGGCTGCAGCAAAGGCTCCGGCAAAACCTGTGGCACAAAAGAAAGCACCGGAAAAGAATAATCCTGTTTCTCCACTAACACTTGCGCAAAGAATTGTCAACCAGTTTGATGAGTTGAAGAATATTACTGATAATGACCAGACAAAGGCAGCAAGGAGAAAAGCTGAATGCCGTGATAAGATCGTTCAAATGATAGATGAGTTGGACAAAAAAACTTCAGGAAAGTTCAGAAGCAGATTAAATGGCATAAGGAGTAATATTTCCGGGAATTCTCCTATCTTGTTTGTCCAGAAAAATAAGAACGGATCTCATTCTTCGACAAAAACAGCGATTAAAGGAATAGAAAAACTGAAGTCAAAAATGCAGGATATTGTAAAAGAACTCAAAAAATAAAAGAATATGTCAATAATCAAATTACAAGGAGATCTAGAAAGACAAAGAGGTATCTTCTATCAGGTTGACTCTTCGGCCCAACCTATAGGCGTTGGCGGTATGGGACAGGTCTTCAAAGGTATCTGTGTTAATGAGAAAACAGGTGCCACCCGACCCGTTGCTATTAAGTTCATGTATGATGACTTACCACCACAAGCGGTGGAAAGGGCACGTAGAGAGGCTTCCATACAACTGAGAAACGACAATCTTGTGGAGATGCTGGGCTTCATTGAAATCGATGAACAAACTCCAACTGGGGATGTCAGGAAGCACTATCATGTTGTTAGTGAATTGTTGAATGGAGTATCGTTGGATGATATCCTTGAAGGCAAGACAAAAGACCGTAATGGTCAGGATGTGCCGTTTGCTGTCAAAATGCTTCAGGATTACAAGAATGATCCTGAGCACTTTGCCAAGACCGTTGTTGTCAGTGTCCTTTCAGGATTAATGGCTTTGCACGATGCCGGTTATATTCATCGGGATATTGATCCTTCAAACATCATGGTGACCAGTGAAGGCCATATCAAGTTAATCGATTTTGGTATTGCCAAGCAGATGAATACCCTGACAACCAGTGACAAGGCCTTAACAGTGGCTGGCAAGTTCATGGGAAAACCTGAGTATGCTGCTCCTGAGCTGGCACTTGGAGATATTAACCATCAGAATCAGACTACCGATATCTATGCCATGGGAATCCTGCTGTATCAGTGTATAGTGGGACATACCCCATTTGAAGGAGCTCGTCATGAGATCTTAGAGAAACAAATAAAGAACAAGCTCCCTCTCGGCGCAATCAAGAACAAGGCCTTAAGGGACATCATCGCAACAGCTTGTGAGAAGAAACAGGAACTGCGTTATCAGACATCAGCTCAGATGCGAGTGGCTCTTGAGAACATGAGCGGTGTCAAGCGTGCCATGTCAACCAGTAAGAAAATGACTATAATTGGTGTGGCAGCAGCAGTACTTCTCGTACTGATAGGCGTCTTTGCTATAGTTAAGAGTAAACAGAACGCTGCTACGGAACAGGCCGAGCAAGCAGTTTTTGAACAGCAGAAAACAGAATTCCTTGCTACAGTTAATTCCAAACTGGAAACAGCTGATAAGGATGCTGCAGTAAGTAATGAAGAGGATAATTACGAAGTGAGTCTGATGAATGCTGTAAAAGCTTATAGTGAGGTGGAACAGATGGTAAAGAATGATTCCGTATATGGGATTAAGGTATCTGATATCACGTCAAAGAAGGCTGCAGCAATGGAATCTTTGAATAAGGCTCATGATGATATTCTTAAACAGGCAGCTGACCTTGAGGCTCTTGGTGAAACCACTGTGGCTGAGAGTTTGAAACAACGTGCTAAGGTAATTGAAGAGTTTAATTCAAATAATCATTAAGAATGAAAAAGAATAGTTTATATCGTTTTTTGTTCAGTCTGGCCGTATTCCTTCTCCCGTTTACGATCCAGGCACAGACAAATGCAGATAATTTGTTCCTTCAGGGACAAAACCTGCAGAAGACTATGACTGTGGCATCTCAGAATGCTGCTATCAAAAAGTTTCAGGCAGCGAAGGTGTTATACACAACGGCAAGTAAGAAATCTATGTGCGACAACCAGATTGCTGCTTGTAATACCAATATAAGGAACATAAAAGGGGGTAAAACGTCCACTTCTTCTACAGGTAAGGCAAAGGGGAAAGCCGATAAAAGAAGTACTGCAGATGTAGAGAAACCGGCTCCAGCTCCTGTGGCAAGGAAAAGAGATGTGGCACTCTCGTTGTCTGAAACTCGTCTTGACTTTAAATGTAAACCGAAGGAAGGTTACACGCAGAGTGTTAATGTGACATGTAATTTTGATGATTGGACTATAGCCAAAAAGCCAGAATGGCTGACTGTCTATACAGCGAAAGATAAATTTTCCGTTGAAGTAGAGGAGAACGCTACCGAAGAGGACCGTTCTGGAATCATTACGGTGAAGTGTGATGACAAGGAAGTAGATCTGATTGTTAATCAAGACCGTGCGAAGACGGTTGACAAAATCATAGGTGGCGTGAAGGGTATTTTCAAGAAGAAAAAGAAGTAGTGATTGCATGTTGTTAATTATTTAGTTTAGTTTGTATTATGATGAAGAAATTGTTTTTTTATGCTGTTCTGTTTTTGAGCAGCTCTGTTTCGTATGCACAGAATAATGCTACTACTGAGGCGTTGAAGGCAGCAAATGACATGTTATATGATGTTGCTCATGGGAAGGTTGAGCGTTTTGATTGGCTTACCCATGATGAACTCTCGCGTATTATCCCTTTTAACAATACAGAAGCAGAACAGACTCTGGGACTTGTCAACAATAATACAGAAAAGGTGTTGCAAGCAGTTATTCAAAAGAACAGAATTGATGGAGAAGCTGCTGGAATAGACTGGGATAGCGTGGAAGTCACAGACATCCGCTACAAATCAGCCTATAACGATTTTTTGAAGACGAATGAGTTTAATGGCTTTGTGTTTCTGAAGAGTTGTGGAAAACTATTTAGGGCATTCTTCAGATGTGGCTTCGTCGTTAACGGGAAGTGGAAGATCATGCTATTTGTGAAATTTGAACAAACCAATGAAATACCAGTAGGATACTCCAAGTCGGGGTTGAATGAATAATAAACTCTTGTGTGCATCAATGTCCTCTTACTGATTGCACATCTCATAATAATAGGTAATACTATACCTTCTTTCTCTGGTCGTATCGCAGGAAGATGCCGGCAAGGATGGTGCCGCTGATGCTATGCCAGGCACAGCTGATGGCGCAGGGAAGGACGGCTAAGGGCTGTGCTGCGAAAAAGGTACCCGCCAACACCGTTGCCAGTCCTGCATTCTGCATGCCCACCTCGATCGATAGGGTGCGTTTCTTGGCGGTATTGAATTTGGCCATTCTTCCTGTCATCCAACCGAGCAGATAGCCTATGGTGTTGTGGCAGAAGACAACGGCAAAGGTCCAGATGAACAAAAGGAATCCACGCGACACTAAGTCGTCGTGAACAGTCGAGACAACGCCTCCCACGATGCAGGCCAGACAGGTAACGCTCAATCCGGGCATCAGGGATTGAATGGTGGGGAACTGACGACTGTTGGAATAGCGGTAGTTCAGAAAGCAGCCGATGGCTACGGGTATGATGGTGACAATCAGGATGTTCAGGAACATACCCACCGCATCAATCTCGATAATCTCTCCGGCAGTTAATTGCATCAGCAAGGGAGTAATGACGGGAGCGAGTAGGGTGGAGGCGCAGGTCATTCCTACGGAATAAGCCACGTCACCATGACAGAGGTATGACATGATGTTACTGGACACCCCTCCCGGACAGCATCCCACCAACAGGATTCCCAGGGCCAGTGCCGGTTCAAGACGGAACACATGTACCAGCAGATAGGCCACACAGGGCATGATGATAAACTGGGCACAGGCACCGATGAAGATATCGAGTGGCCGGTGGGCCAGTACCCGGAAATCATCTGTTGTCAATGTCAGTCCCATGGTCAGCATGATTACACCTAAGATGACGGTCTGTGTCGTCCCTCTCACCCATCCGAAGGTATCGGGAGCGAAAAACGTGGCAATAGCCACCGCTATGATAAACAGGGAAGCATGGTTGGCAAGCCAGCGACTCAGGCTCTGAAACGTTTGTATCATCTTTGGGATATTCTTTTTTGTTATACTCTGAATTTGGCCGCAAAGGTACTAAATAATGAGTAGATGGTCAAGAAAAATCCACTTTTCTTTTGTATTTCCCTTGTTTAATCGTATCTTTGCAAAATATGACCAAGAAAGGGTTATTGTTGACGGAACATGGAAGGTGATAAAAACTTGAACGGAAACAGAAAGGGTAAGTTGATTCTTGACTATTTACCATGTGTGAACTATGCCATGATGTGCAATGGCATATCAACCTGCATACAGTGCGTGGTGGTGAATGAGGACACAGAGGACTGGCGGCAGGTAAAAGTTGCCGTGACTGGACAAGACATTCTGTCCTCCGAGGTGCTGCTTGATCATGTCCCGCAAGGAAAGCGCTTACAAGTGAAAAATCTCAGGATTGAGCCAGAGTTGCAAGAACTGGTGAATATCACGGAGAGCCTACAGACACAGTTTTCCATTACTGTAAGCGTGGCAGGTGAAGAGATCATCCACGAAGAACATGCCGTCAGCTTGCTGCCCTTCGACCAATGGCCTGGTCCGAATGTGATGCCGCAGCTGCTATCCGCTTTTGTCACCCCCAACCATCCTTTGTTATCACGAGTCAGTGTGAATGCTGCCCAGTTCATGGGGAAATGGACGGGTGATGCCTCGTTGGATGCCTACCAGACACAAGACCGCAATCGTGTCAGGTTACAAGTAGCTGCCATCTATGAGGCCCTGCGCTCTGAGTCGATAGCCTATTGTGAGCCCCCGGCAAGTTTCGAGACGAGTGGTCAGCGGGTACGTTTGGCTGACAAGGTACTCACGGAGAAGTTAGGGACCTGTCTGGATACCTCTCTGCTCTATGCCTCTTGTCTGGAGGCCATCGGGGTGTTCCCACTGATCATCATCATGCGCGATCATGCCTTTGTCGGAGCATGGCTCGATGAGACGTTCTATCATCAGGAGGCCTGTGACGACAGCTCCTATCTGCTGAAGCAGATGGCCGATGGTATTAATAATGTGGTACTGGTGGAGACCACCTGTCTGACGAAAGTGGGGGGTGTCACCTTCGATGATGCTGTAAGCATGGCCAGTCAGAAGATCCGCGATGAGCGTGCCTTTGCCTTTTTCGTGGATGTTCATCGCTGTAGGTTAGGTGGCATCCGTCCGTTGCCGCAACGTGTCAGGAATGGAGAAGAATGGATTCTGGAGATCACGGGTGTAGAACATGAGAATGCTACGGAGAGCATCCGTATGCCCGACCACTACGCCCTGCATTTGGACGATGCTGATACTGAGGTCACCAAACAGACCATTTGGGAGCGTAAACTGCTTGACTTCTCCCTTCGGAATAATTTGATCAACTGTAAGATCGGGCGCCGGGTAATCCCCTTCGTCTCTTTTGAGGTGGATGCGTTGGAGGACAACCTCCATGCTGGGGAAGACTATACCGTACTGCCCTATCCTAAGAAAAAGATAGAACCTGTGGAGCGGGGAATCTACGACTCTCATCTGCAAGCTACGGAACTGAAGGAGATGGTGAGTGCGGAGATCAGGAATAACCATCACCTGGTGTCATATCTCAGTGAGACAGAACTTCCCGATGCCTTGAAGTTCATCTATCGTGCTTCAAGGAACTCCTTGGAGGAGAACGGAGCGAACACCCTGTTCCTGGCCATCGGAATGTTGAAATGGTTCGAGAACGAGAAGAGTGTGATGGCCAGGTATGCACCCCTGCTGCTCCTGCCTGTGGATATCATTCGTCGGGCAGGTTCCAGTTATGTGATCCGCACCCGTGATGAGGATACCATCATGAACACGACGATTGTGGAACTGCTGAAGCAACAGTTCAAGATCAACCTGAGTGTGCTCGATCCCTTACCTGTTGATAAGGAGGGCGTTGATGTAAAGCGGATCCTGGCCACGGTACGTGAGGCCATCAAGAACATGCACCGATGGGATGTGATCGAAGAGGCCCAGCTCGGACTGTTCTCCTTCAATAAGTTCGTGATGTGGAATGATATCCACAACAACGCTGAGAAGTTGAAAGAGAATGAGGTGGTGAAGAGCTTGATGGAAGGACGTGTGGCCTTGTCTGACATCGAGGATGTGGTGGATGCCCGCGAGGTGGATAAGACCAGTAAGCCCATGGACTTTTGCATCCCTATCGATGTCGATTCCTCACAGCTCGAAGCTGTCATCGAGAGTGGTCGTGGTAAGAGCTTCATCCTTTACGGTCCTCCGGGAACAGGAAAGAGTCAGACCATCACGAACATGATTGCCAATGCCCTTTATCAGAATAAACGCGTGCTCTTTGTGGCAGAGAAGATGGCGGCTTTGGAGGTGGTGCAGAAACGTCTTACCCGCATCGGTCTCGATCCCTTCTGTCTGGAGCTCCATTCTAATAAGGTGACCAAGAGTCATTTCCTCAGACAGATGCAGAAAGCACTCGACGTGGTGCATATCAAGGAGCCGGAGGGATACAAGGAGCTGTCTGATCGACTCTTCCAACACAGGAAGGAATTGATAACCTATATAGAGAGTCTGCACCGCAAACAGGCATCGGGTTTCTCACTCTATGACTGTATCTCGCGTCATCTCACCATCCCGGAGGAGGAGATGAAAGGCAAGCTGCCGAATGTGGAGAAGATCAACCGTGAGCAGTTATCAGAGTGGAGAGAGGAGATAGAGGGTCTGGACGTGGTGTTCAGAATTACCGGTCATCCCGCAGACAGCGGATTGCTGGGGATGGTACCCAAGACATTCCGTGAAGAGGATGTGGCCCGTCTGCGTTCGCTGATGATCGACTATAAGAGTGAGTATGGCCAGCTGTCGGAAACACTCTCCAAGCTACCCCTGTCGTTTGATGACAGCGACAAGGACATTACCATGGCTGACTCTATGGGACATGTAATGGAGCAGACGCCCATTTTCTCGGCTGACCTCCTGAGTTTTGTGGCGAACAAACAACGTTATGACGACCTGCTGCGGATGGTGGAGCAGGGGAAGAAACGCGATCAGGAGAAAGCGGAAATCCTCACCACCTGTACGAAGGAGGCACTTACAGCCGACACGTTGACCCTTTCTGCAAGACATACCGAGGTGAAAGGGAAGTGGTTCCTGCCAAGATTCTTTGCCAAACGGAAATTGATGAAGGAGATCCGGCTGTTCAGTGCCGGTGCTCAGTTCGAGAACGTTCCCGACTTGTTGCAGCAGATAGGACATTACCAGGAACTGCAAAATGAGGTACGACAACAGTCTGATCAGTTCTGTGCACTTTTTGGAGCAGATGGGAAGAGCGGCTCTGAGCGATGGACGCTGATTGAGCCGTCGCTGAAAGGAGCTTCGCAGCTGTCACAGATGATGATGGGCTATGCCCAGCGGCATGATATGAATCTGATGGATGTGCGTGACGAACTGCTCCATCGGATGGGAGACGACTGGGATCTGTTCAGACAGAGCTATGCGTTGCCTTTCAACGCTGTCACCTCACAGCTCCAGCACCTGAAAGCCTTACAGGAGGAGATGGCACCTATCACCGATTTCGAACTGCCCAGTCGAAGCAAGATCTCTTCCATTGCAGGGAATGTTGACAGATGGATGGCTCATCTGGGAGGTATCAAGGACTGGTGTCTGTGGACAGAACGTAAGCAGGCGCTCCAGACGGAAAGACTGGGATGTGTCATTGACCACATTATGGAACAGCATGTCAGTGGGGCAGAGGCTTCGCTGGCTTTCCAGAAGGCCGTATATCATTTGCTGACCATGGATATCGTAAGTAAGGATCCCTCGTTGGCGAAGTTCAACGGACTGATCTTCGAGGACCTTATCGATAAATATAAGGAGGAGACCTATGCCTTCCAGGATCTCTGTAAGAAAGAGCTGTATTGCCGACTGGCTTCCCGGGTGCCGTCACAGACACTCGCTGCCGCTGCTAACTCTGAGATGGGCATCCTGAAACGGAATATTTCCAACGGTGGATGGGGCACCAGTATCCGGAAGATCATTGATCAGGTGCCTACGCTGTTACCGAAGCTATGTCCGTGTATGTTGATGAGTCCGATCAGTGTGGCACAGTATATCGACATGGGTGGAGAGAAATTCGACCTGGTGATCTTCGATGAGGCCTCGCAGATGCCAACCAGCGAAGCCATCGGTGCCATTGCCCGCGGTAAGGCACTTGTCTGTGTGGGTGATCCGAAGCAGATGCCCCCCACCAGTTTCTTCACTACCCAGTCGGTGGATGAGGATAATGCGGATATCGATGATATGGAGAGTATCCTTGACGATTGCATCACCCTCTCGATGCCAGGTCATTACCTCTCGTGGCACTACCGCTCGAGACACGAGTCGCTCATTGCATTCTCCAACCATCATTATTATGAGAGTAAACTGCACACCTTCCCCAGCGTCGATGACCAGTTGTCGAAGGTCAGACTGGTAGAGGTGAACGGTGTCTATGACAAAGGACATACACGCTGTAATCCCACTGAGGCCCATGCCATCGTTGATGAGGTAGTGCGCCGACTGAACGATCCTGAACTGTCACAGCACAGCATCGGTATCGTGAGCTTCAGTAAGGTGCAGCAGAACCTCATCGAGGATATCCTGATAGAGGAACTGGCCAAGAATCCGCAGCTGGAACAGAAAGCCTACCAGAGTGAAGAGCCTATCTTCATCAAGAACCTGGAAAATGTGCAGGGTGATGAGCGCGACGTAATCCTCTTCAGTGTGGGCTACGGTCCGGACAAGCATGGAAAGGTGTCGATGAACTTCGGGCCTCTGAACAATGAGGGAGGCGAACGGCGACTGAATGTGGCGGTGAGCCGTGCTCGTCAGGAGATGATCGTGTTCTCCACCCTTCGTGCAGAGCAGATTGACCTGAGGCGGTCCAGCGCGAAAGGTGTGGAGGGTCTGAAGAGTTTCTTAGAGTTTGCACAGAGCGGAACACTGAGCCTGAACCAGAATATGATTGCAGCGGATGACATGGAGGATACAGCAGAGACCGATCTGGTGCGTATCATTGCTGAAGAACTGCGCAGTCATGGCTATGAGGTGGTCACTCACGTAGGTCGTAGCCAGTTCAAAATAGACCTGGCCATATTGAACCCGCAGAAGCCGGAAGAATATATCCTGGGCATCCTTTGCGATGGTCGTAACTACTATGATACCAAGACCACGCGTGACCGTGAAATTGTGCAACCGGGCGTGTTGAACGGTCTGGGGTGGAACGTGATGCGTATCTGGGCTGTTGACTGGTACGAGAATCACCAGCAGTTGATAGACCGGTTGCTGCAACGCCTCGACGACATCAAGAATGATGTGAAGCAGTCATCGGCGTCCATCGAGAAGGCAAAGCAAATCGCCTCCAGTTCGTTCAGTCTGGAAGGTATGGACGTGGAGGAGACAGAGCAGCAGTACCAGCTGCCCCATCGTTATATGAATCTGGACTTCCTGGATATTCCGAAGACGGAGTTTCAGAAAGCTGTTCTCTTTATAGTAAAGAGTGCGGTGTCCCTACCGGAGGATGAGCTGAAACGACAGTTTGCGAAACTCATGGGCTTCCGCCGCCGTTCCTTCCGTACCGATATTGCTGTTGAAAAAGCCCTCGAACACTTGAAAACTGACGGGAAAGTGACGGTGAATGAAGGAATGGTCATGATAAAAGGGTAGCTTTGCAGTCAGAACTCCACCAAGAGTTTTAGGAAGAACTATTAACAGAGAAATCAATGACTCGTATAAACTCTGCCAAGCGTGAAAATCTTCGAGCTGGGCTCAAGGATTTTGCAGCCATAGACTTTGAAACGGCCAACAATGAAAGGTCAAGCGTTTGCAGCGTCGGCGTCGTCATTGTCCGAAACGGTGAGATTGTGGATTCGTTCTATTCACTGATCCAGCCGGAGCCGAACTATTATAACTACTGGTGCTCACAGGTGCATGGACTCTGCAGGGAAGATACAGAGGAAGCTCCCGTGTTCCCGAAGGTATGGGCACAGATAGAGCCTCTCATTGAAGGTCTTCCTCTTGTGGCTCATAACAAGCCCTTTGACGAGGGCTGTCTGAAAGCTGTGTTCCGTGTTTATCAGATGGACTATCCAGACTATGATTTTTACGACACTCTTGCTGCCTCACGAAGAGCTTTCCGCTATCTGGAAAACCACCAACTTCAAACCGTAGCTGCTGCTTGTGGCTATCAACTGAAAAATCATCATCATGCCCTTGCGGATGCGGAAGCATGCGCCTGGATTGCAAGAGAAATACTTTAGAACTATATACAATACACAATATGGAAGAGAACAAAATAATAATCTACACGGATGAAACTAATTCCATTCAACTTGAGGTCAGAATGGAAAGAGAGATGGTTTGGGTAACGCGACAGCAACTGGCGATGCTGTTTGAAAGGGACTATAAGACCATCAGCAAACACATCAACAATGCACTCAAAGAGGAATTGGCAGACGAAGTGGTAGTCGCAAAATTTGCGAACACCACTCGGCATGGCGCAATTGAGGATAAAACACAAACCCATGAAAAGGAGTATTTCAACTTGGAAATGGTAACTTCTGTAGGTTACAGGGTGAAAAGCAAGAAGGGAATTCAGTTTAGAAAATGGGCCAACAGGATTCTGAAAGACTACCTCGTTAAAGGCTATGCCGTCAATGAGCGCATCCGAAAGGAGCAAATTGCTGATTTGCGTCAGTTGGTTGGTATGCTTGGACGTACAATCCAGAATCAGCCACTGCTGTCGAACGACGAGACGAATGCCCTCTTCGAAGTGGTGACGGATTACACCTACGCTCTGGATACCCTCGACAACTATGATTACGAACGACTCTCCATCGATAAGACGACAAAGGAAGAGCCATTCCATGCCACATACGAGAATGCGATGGAGGCTATCAATGGATTGCGCGAAAAGTTTGGAGGTTCAGCACTTTTTGGTAATGAGAAGGACGACTCATTCAAGAGCAGTATCGGACAGATCTATCAGACCTTTGGAGGTGAGGAACTTTATCCCAGTGTGGAGGAGAAAGCCGCCATGTTGCTTTATCTGGTGACCAAGAACCATTCGTTCAGTGATGGCAATAAACGCATTGCTGCCACCCTGTTCCTTTGGTTCCTCAATAATAACCACATCCTCTATCGCAAAGACGGCTCCAAACGTCTGGCTGATAACACCCTCGTTGCCCTAACCCTGATGATAGCAGAGAGCAAGACAGAGGAGAAAGATGTGATGGTTAAGGTGGTGGTGAACCTAATCAATCAGCAGAACGAATAATTACGCCCTTGCGGATGCGGAAGCCTGTGCCTGGATAGCAAGAGAGATTTTGTAGGATTATCGCCGAAGGCCTACCGAGAAGAGTCTTCTGCGAAGACTTTGCTGTTATGCCGTCATTTTAAAAATCTCTGATAAATCCAAGTCATATAAAGTCTGTACATCGTGAATAAAACTCATCACCACTTTGTTCCAATCCCGGTGTGTCATTCCAGGGTATTTATCAAGGAACTCAAATGACTTATGACATTCAGTTATTATTTGCCCAGGATCAGAGGCCATATCATCCAATATCATTCTTCTCCAAACAACGTTGTACACCTCCTGATCGTCACGGATATCTTCCAATTTAGCTCCAATCATGGGAAATAGAGTAGCTTGAGCATGCGCCCTTCGAGGCTCCAATGATATCTCAGGCTGATTCTGAATCGCCTCATGAATGTCTTGTCCCAGCTTATATCGAATAACCTTGAAATCATTCTTTATCTGCTCAAACAGCTGTATGGCTCCACGCTTCCCTTTTTCAAAGGCACAAAGCAGGATCCGTCCATCCTTAAACGAGTTGAACACTTTCCCGTTCAATAATCGGAAATGCCTGTCAACCGCTTCTTTCCTGTCACCTTTCGATAGTAACAGATAGAAATGGTACTTCCTTTCCAATTCTTCTGTCAGGTTCTTCTTGAACTTCTCTCTGATGTGATTCTTGTATGCCTCATCCACTCTACCTGTAGCATATGCCGATAGAACAAAAAGGAAATTGATACTATACTTCAATACGAACAATGTATCTCTGTCAAACAGTCTGTTCTGATGATGCCAGCGTTTCTCAACGGCAGGTTTCCCGTCCTTCCCCTTCTGTTGTTCCAGCTCAGCCTCCAGATAATTGAGGTTCAGTGGGTTCACCAAACCTCTAATAAAGAAGTTCGGAGTGATGTTGTATCCTTCAGTCACTTCATCATAATAGTTTCCACGCCCAATCTGTCCACTGGGTGTGGTCACATCCATATTCATCTGGATGACATTCTTGGCGTATGTGAACTGCTTATAGATGGAGTTCTCGCCAGGATCATGTCCTTCCTTATAATACTTGCTGTCACCTATATAATAAATGTCATCGTCACGTACCAGGGAACTGTAGTGATAGATGTGGTCAACAATCTTACCGTCTGGCTGGTCTTTCAGTTTCTCGTTCTTGTCCTTTGTATCATCGCTGATGAGTGTGTCAATCATATCCTCGAATACCATATTGAAGTTCCTCACCATCAGTGATTCCTCATGCGTTCTATTACTCTTCATGTTCTGTGCTTTCTTGAAGAACACATTGAGTAAATTCCACAATTTCACCAGTTCATCCTTGAAGTACTTTCTTCTGATGTTTCTCAGTAGTCGTGTACCTTTGCCGGATTCTATCAGTTTTTCCACATCCTTCGGGAAAGTCTGATAGTTCACATTCCTCAGAATACGGAAATGGTACTTATCATGCAGGTAATCTAATACTGAGAAGAACAATACAATCAACTCTTCATCATAATTGATCACCTTCGACTTATTACGGAATTCGATATAGACGGGATTGTCTTCCTGCAACCAAGGACGCACCTTGCTGATGGTCTTCTGCCAGTTTATTTTGTTATGTCCTTGGGAATTGATTCTTGCTATATAGGTAAAGAGGTTCCTGTGTTCATTGTTAAATCGAATCAACTGCAGGATGATGTTAATCCAAGTCTCGCTACTATCACCATTTACCGATTCCACATTCTGCACCTCCACGGATTCTGTAATATTCTCAGGACTGTGGCGTTCCTGATATCGGGCAATGGCCCGGTATATCCATGTAGAGAGATTAAACACCTCAGTGAAATATTCCGACTTCATCAAAGGGTTCTTCTCGTCATTTGTATCGATTATATCCTCTGGCTTAAAAATCCCAAAGGCTTTTTCCTCCTTGTGTTCATCGATGTTGATAAACACCTTTGGCAGAATAAACACAGAGTCTTCAGCCTTTGATGAATAGTAATATCCTACGTATGGAATAGTAACGCGATCATCTTTGAGGTACATTACATAGTGGTCATGAAGAAAATCCTTCACGACATCCCACTTGTAAACGTATTCCTCAAAGAATATTTTCATTTCTCTTCTTCTTCGATGTAACGGATAAAGCCCTTCAGAATGGTTGTTCTTTTTTCCTGGTCATACAGTTCATTAAAAGAGAACTCCTTTGGTTTGTCCTCTTCTGCATAATACTTGAAAATGGCGTCGTTCGTTTGATAGTTGTCCTTACCGACCTCACTCCACAGATAGAACATCACTTTGTCGCAAAACTCCTTTTCGTCTATGCTGCTTTTGATAAAGAAGTTGCCCATCTGTTTGTCCTCAGATGATGTGACTTTCTTAATCTTCTTATTGGCAGCCTTTAGGAAATCATGCCAATTATAGGATTCTCCGCCTATTGTCATCATGAATGATCCAGATTCTGAGTTCTCATAATCGATAGGCACATACTCCCAACTCCAACGACGCTTGAAAGCAGAGTCCATAGGAAACAGACTCTGGTCACTTGTGTTCATTGAAGCAATGATGCTTAGATTAGGAGGCAGACAAAGTTTTCCGTCCTTAATACCTTCGCTGCCCTCTGGCAGATGCTCTACAAGGTAATCCCTTAAATCATGGTCAGCCTTGATGGGATATTCAGAATACCCGTCTTTGTTTCTGTCGAGCAACTGGAACAAGTCGCCAAATATCTGGGCGCAATTACCACGATTGATTTCCTCGATAATCAAGTAATAAGGATTATTCAAATCGCTCCAAGCGGCAACATAAGCATCCGTAAATGCCTGCGGAACAAATTCGTAGACAATCTTATTGTCATCATCTTCATCCTTCACAGGCTTGTAGCATCCAACAAAAGAAGCATAGTCGGTATCTGGGTGGAAAGTAGTTCTAAACACCTTAGCCTCGTCTTGCTCATACTTCTGTTTAATAGTCCAAGACTTGCCTGAGCCAGGTGTACCGAAATAAATAATTTGAAGAGGGAGACCTGTGTGTGTGATGGAGTTAATTACATCTAAACCTTCCTCCTTACCATCATTGTATGGTTGAAGAGCATTTGTTACCCACACGTCAAAAAGACCATTATCCGTCTTTTTAATGTGCAAATCGGAATAACCACCAGCAAGATAGTTTCTGATAGTAAACTTCGCAGACCTTCTTTCGCCTTTGTAATTGATGTATTCTATCTCTTCTAACAATCCATTGAAATAGAAACGCTTATCTATTTCTCCATTGGCTTTCAATACATCTTTACGTGCATTCCATATTTGAGTTCTGTTTTCAACCTTTAAACCATCCACTGTGAAGTATCCTTCAAGAAAAGCAAGTTGGTCAAATACAAAAGACTGTGAGAACGGAATCTTTTTATGAATAGCAGAATTGTCGTACTTACGAGGAAGTATTGAAGCAATAAACAAAATAGCTTTTGTTAGATTCTCTTTATTAAATCTCACGGTTATTTGTTCACCAGAATCTTTGAACAATTCGTAGTGGTCATTATCTAAAAACAAGTCCGTGTTTTTGGCGTCACCTGCACCTATAGCTCTATAACTTGCGTTTGTGTCATTAATATGTTTTACTATCTCTTCCATATTATTGTCGTATAATTCGGTTAATAATTAAGTAATAAAGAACAGCATAAATGGTGTTCACGCTTACTGCATTTCCTGCTTGCTTGTACATTGCTCCATCTGCCACTCTAGCAAGACTTGCATTATGGGCATAGTCATTAGGGAAACCTTGAAGCATGAATGCCTCTTTAGGTGTCAACTTTCGTATCGGTATTCTTGCCAGTTCTTCTTTGGTCATTCTTTCCGATGGCCTATCTTTTCCATTAGATTGAATGAACAAATCGCTATAGTAGTTGTCTTGACAAGCACGATGCATTTTATGCATTGTTGCTGTTAATGGCCTTGCAATGACTTGGTCTATATCTGAGTTTGACCTAAATCCTGCACTACCATCGCTCAATAGGGTTGGTTTGATTCTTTCAGACAAATAGTATTTCTCATTTGTTTGTCTGTCGAGTATATCTATTGTTGAGTCGTAAAAGTTCAATGAACAATGATCCCGGTCTAACTGAACAAATGCATCTCTAACAAGTTCCGAATTAAACTCAAAGTTTCCCATATATCTGCGTCTTGCAAAAATGATAGCTCTGTTCCGTTTCTGAGGTAAGCCAAAATCATTGGAATTAAAGACATCGATTCTTACAATATATCCAGCCTGCTCTAACTCTCTTCTTATTACAGCTATAGTATTACCTCCATCATGGCGCATTAAGTTTTTGACATTTTCCAATAGCACATAACGTGGATGTCTTTCATTAATCATATCCATAATGCGGAAAAACATCTGTCCTCTTTCTTCTTCAAATCCCTCTTGACTGCCCATCATACTGAAAGTCTGACAAGGGAAACCTCCAGAAAGCAATTCATAATGAGGAAGGGCTCTCATTGCATTTCTCTTTTTGACGAAATCAACAATGTTCCCCATAGCAATCTCGCCTGTAGTATCGAAATTGGCATTATATGTGATTATAGCATTTTTGTCAATTTCAGAATAGGCAATGGTTTTTATTGGAAAACCTAAATCCTGGGTTACCAAGTCCATTGCCCTTCGGAAGCCGCCAACACCAGCAAATAGTTCTACATGGTTCATACAAACTTCATAATGCCGTCTCCTATAGCTTTTGCCAGTTTTACTGGAACTGCATTACCGACTTGGGCATACCACATATTTTGTGAACCCGTTATTATATAATCGTCTGGGAATGTCTGGATACGAGCTGCTTCTCTAGGGCTAAGCCCACGTGCTTCCCACGGGTGAATATACATATTGCAATCGAACTTCATGTGCGAAGTTATTGTCTTGCAAATCTGTGTCTCATCCAATTTGAAGTACTTATCCTTGAAGATGTCATTCCGTCTTTTGTACGGCATGATATCTGCAATAGATTCATGCAACGAGTTGGCACCTTGTGGTAGTCTTCTGTAAATTTCAATATCCCTTTCGTTGTTGTAGCGATTCTTGTGGTTGTACAATTTCGTGATTATTCTATCACCATTGATAAATCGATAGAAATCCGTTTGGGGATATTCAAAAACTCTTTCTGTCAAACCAGAGCGGATATCTTCTATTCCGCTTTGCCCCCTTTCTTTCTTAGATTCAAGATGAGGTAGGCCATATAAAGCATCACGCAACACAAAGGCTTTACGCTTATTCTTGTTGATCTCGTCAAAAATCGCTTTTGGCGAAACACCCATACGATTACCTATCATGATGAATCGTTCTCTATTCTGTGGAACTCCAAAGTCTTGAGCTTTTAGAACAGCATAGTCGTATTGATAATCATCGCCAAGGAATTCTTTGAAGTTCTGAATAATCTCTGTTATCTTATTCATCATGCCCTTTACATTCTCCATAATGAAGAATTGGGGTCGCACATTCCTTAGGAATATCAAGTACTGCTTATACAGGTTATTTCTTGGATCGTCAAGGATTCTTTGTCTATTAGCCATTGAGAAACCTTGACAAGGGGGTCCACCACATACGAGTGTAATATCCTTGAACATATCTTTGTATTCATCGATATGCTCATTGAGTTGAGCGATGTCGCCTATGTAGTAATGTTCATCAGATAAAAGATGGTTGTATTTATATGTGTTGGCAAATTGTTCAACTATTTCGTTTACAAACCAAGATGTAAATCCCGCTTGTTCCAAGCCTAGGCTAAGACCACCACAACCTGCAAACAAATCAACCATCTTATATTGTTTCTTCCTCGACATGAAAAAGCCCTCTCTTCGTTTTCGAAAAGGGGGCGTGGAAGAGAAGTGTTTAACCAAGGCTTAGCACAGCCTACATCAGACAACAATCTATCTGTCCACGCCCAAGGGAGCGCAAACATCCGATGGCTTGTCCGACTGATGTGTCTGTGAAGTGCTAATTCTGGTTAATCAGTCAAATCAAGGATGTCAAAGACTCTTATTCCTTATCCGTTATTTCTTTCTTACAATAATAGTCCGCAAGCATCCAAAACGAACAAGTATAACAATAGACTGACTACAAACGAAAAACGCGGATGCTTAACTTCTGCTTGTTCCTGTTCGAGGCCTTCCACAGCCCTAGCAAGTAAACAAACAGAGTAAACACCCACGCAGGAGAATATAGTACACCCGTAAAGTGTGCTAGTGAGGACATGGTTAGCCCTCGCAGCACACTACGGAGAGTAAATACTACACCCCGTGGAGTCACATCTGCATTTGTCTTGACTTGCTATTTCGATTGTGGAAGTTTCGAACAGCCAAAAACAAAGCGTCAGTAACGCCTTCTAATATGTAGTGCTCCACCCAACAGTTTTAGCACACCTCAGTATGCGTCTCAGCACCATGGGCGGATTGCAGCGACAAAGATACGAATAATTAAGAATAATGCAAAATAATAAGCATTTTTATTTTCGTTATTGGATGAAAGAACCTTTGATGTGTTGGTTTATGCGCTGAATCCATCAGGGGAGAAATCATCGTCTTTCTTCTTGCCGACATATTGAAATACCCGCTTCAAAAGACCCAATGTCAAAACAATTTATGGTTCTGCTGCAAATTCAGGATCAAACTCTAAAGTAGGATTTTCAACAAGTACCTCGATATTAACCCTGCCACCAAGTCCTTTCTCAACAATATCATAAAGTGTAGTCAGAGTAATATTGCTTCCGTCATTCTCCACCTTGGAAATGAAGGATCTCTTCTTGTTGATTCTTGCTGCCAATTCTTCCTGAGTCATATTCAGCTGTTTGCGGGCCTCGCGAATTTTCAGACCGATTCTAAAAGACTGCAATTCATGTTCGAGCTTATCTCGTTCTGCAGACCCCACTTTGCCAAAAATTTCATCTTTAATTTCGTCAAATGTACGAGTTCTCATTCCTTTTCTCCTTTCTTTTCTTCAAAATATTGTTTCATGAGTCTCACCGCTCTTTCTATTTCACCAGAAGGAGTCTTCTGAGTCTTTTTCTGAAAACCAGTTAATAGGACGATAAACTGGTTCCCATCGTTTTCGCAATCTTTACCTGTACTTTTCGGGGTTGTTTTACGTAAAAAACATAAAAGTAATCACCATAGGTTATAACGGTTCTAACCTTTCTCACGGTGCAAAGGTAACTTAAAAATTACATTTTGCCAAATAATTATGACACTTTTTTTGCCCCAACTACCTGCAAAAAAGCTATTTCTCCCCCCAAAGATCGAAAATCTACTTCACGACCATTTTTACCCCATTATGAATATACACACCAGGGGTGGTGGATTGTTGCTGGAGTTGCACACCATTACTATGTTTGCAGACGCTAACGATAAATTGAAACAAGCAAGACACCGCTCTCGGGGACTGCGAGCCCCTGCCACGAGGCACCCCCTCGGTGCGAGTAGGTAACCGACGCTGAGGTGATCACTCTCTCCTGCATTTCCTTACACGAAATCGGAGGTTTTAGCTTTTGCTGAAGCCTCCTTTTTTTTACACTCAAAACTTGTGAACAGGAACGGTTCTGTCCTTATTTATATTTAAAAGATTTGGAGGTTATAGAAATATATTGTACTTTTGCATGCAGGGCTCTGGTGCTGTCGAGTGGCGGTGCCAGAGGATTAGCCCATATAGGTGCCATAGAAGAGTTGCTTTCGCACGGCTATCGCATCACTTCCATTGCCGGATGCTCGATGGGGGCTCTCATCGGCGGAGTCTATGCTGCAGGCAAGCTGGAAGAATTCCGTGAGTGGATGAAAGGCATCGACAGAAAGAAGATGCTGGAACTGATAGACTTTTCCTTTTCTATCAATCATCTGGTGAAAGGCGACCGTATTATCGAGGCTATCATGGAGTTTGTGCCAGACGTTGCCATAGAAGATTTGCCGATCCCCTATTGTGCCGTAGCTACTGATATGAAAGCAGGCCGCGAAGTTGTATTCAACAAAGGCAGTCTGTTCGAGGCTATCCGTGCCAGCATTTCCCTGCCTTCGTTCTATAAGCCAGTACAACGTGACGGAATGGTACTGATAGACGGTGGTGTGCTTAACCCCATTCCGCTGAACCGTGTCAAGAGACAAAAGAACGACATTCTGATTGGGGTTGATGTTAGCGGACATGATTATAAATCTCAGTGGGAAGAGACGCACAGGTTGTCGAAAATTCAAAAGAATGACACGTCTCTGAAATCAAAGATTCTAGACAAACTCATACCTGAAAACATTGAATTCAATTATTACACGGTACTTTCGCGTGCCAGTTCGCTGATGATTCGCCAAAATTCTATCCTCATGACAAAACTGATGAAACCGGACATGATCGTGGATATTCAGATGAACCGGTATGGCACCTTTGATTTCGACAAATCGGAAAAACTGATTGCCATTGGCCACCAGAAAACGTTGCTCGCAATCAACAAATACGAATCTAACAGAGTAGAATGAGTGTAAACAGGGAACCGTGATGTTCAGTAGGCGAACATCTGGTTGTATACTTTATATAAAGGTATTCCCATAGGTTGTCTCTAGGAAAGTCGATTTGAGATTTTGTTTCTGTCGTCTAAACGTTTCCTTAATTTATGCTAAATAATATGTGGGTGCCCCGACTTTTGGGACACCCCTTGCTCTATATTTGCAACAGAAATAGCGAAGGCAGGCTGCACTCGGCATAACTGAAACAAGTTTCGCTCTGCTCTTGCTGGCACTGCCATTGCTATTTGATTGTCAAATTAAAACATTAAGATTATGGAAACGAAGAAACTGTATTTTATGGATTGCCGTTTGGCTGGCAGAATGTATCACGATGCAGATGAAGTGTGGGAAGATCTGAAGGTCGGAATGCCTGTAAGGTTGGAGCGGGAATTGGATAACCGTCATGATCCCAATGCTGTAATGGTGGTATATGAGAAAGATGGTGATGAATTCAAAATCGGTTACATTCCTCGCGATGAGAATGAGGTGCTGGCCAACTTCCTCGATATGGGCTGGAATGACATCTTCGAGTGCCGCATCAGCGGAGTTAAACCAGATGCTCATCCAGAGAACCAGGTGCATCTCACTATTAAGATTAAGCGCAACGACACATAATTATTACTATTATGGTAGATAACGAACTGAATTACGACAAGTTACGCTCAATGATTGCCTGCTGTCAGTGGACGTTTGCCAAGACCATGCCATGGTGCCCCCATGAGTATATTGTTCGTGGCAATTGTCCTCTCACTACCGATGAATTCGACTGTTTTGTCCATATGCAGCGCGAGCATGGTGTGAAGGAACATTGGGGGAAATACTATCATCCCTACCTCTATATTGATAACTACAAGTATTGGACAATGGGCGCGCCCGTAGAAGAAACAAGGGTGATAAATCGTGCGAAGGCGGATGTAAAGAAAAGGTAAATTAAAAGAATGAAAGATGAATTTACTACTAAGATGCATGCCGAACTGTTAGGTTGGTCGCAAGAAGATGCGATGTTGATAGAGTCATTTGCGCAAATACGGAAGGGTTGGATAAAGATGACGTCTGCAAAAAACATGGGTTCTCTGTAAAGTATTATGAAGATAATATCGAAGCAGCTAAAAAGCGATGCTTTTAGTATCATGTAATGATTATTCAATCATCTTGTTTTATTATTTTAGTACAATTAGTCATTGAGTTGTTTTGCAGTTTAGTCTATTTTGTCTATCTTTGCAAAAACTAAAAACCTTTTACATAATTAAATTGAAAAATGGGATCAAATGTTCAATTAAAAATTATACCCATAGGTGATATTAAAGGTTATTTTTGGGTACCAAGCTATCAGCGCGGCTACAGGTGGACAAGTTCTCAGGTAGAAGCCCTTTTAAACGACATATGGGATAGTTGCGAGAGAAAAGAGGATACGTATTGCCTCCAACCCATCGTTCTCTTAGAAAAAAACCAAGGTTATGAACTTATAGATGGACAACAAAGGTTTACCACCATTCTTATTCTTCTGAATTATATCAAGAGGAGAAATTTGCCAATTAATATTGAATTTAATTTGGATTATGCAACAAGGAGTAAAACAAGAGAATTCATTGAAAACATCAATGAAGAAGAAGCTCATAGTAATATAGATTTCTTCCATATTTATGAGGCAGATAGAACCATTGACAATTGGCTCAATAAGAAATTTGATGGAGATTTCAATAAGATTACCTATTCGTTGTTTACTCTGGTTAACTTCCTACTAAAGTCTGTAAAGGTTATTTGGTATGAGATAGATTATGATGAAGACCCAATATCATTGTTTACTCGTCTTAATATCGGTAAGATTGGATTAACAAACGCTGAATTGATAAGAGCCCTTTTGTTGAGGAGAGTTCCCAATGATCCAGATAGAGATAAGAAACAAATCGAGATGTCGATTCAGTGGGATAATATCGAGAAAGAGCTCCGATCAGACAATGATGAACTATGGAGTTTTATTAGCACAAAAATGCCCAACTCATATCCAACCAGAATAGAGATATTGTTTGAAATGATGGCTGGGTTGATTAATGCGAAACGCAGAGATTATGACACATTCTACTGGTTTGAAAACGAAATCAAGGAGGAAGGTCTCGATGAGGTATGGCTAAATATCCAGCATGATTTTCTCCAGATTAAGGAGTGGTACTCTGACAATGAGTTTTATCACAAGATAGGATATCTAATCTCTTCTGGATACAAAACGATAGGTGATGTATTTGAGTTGGCACGAGGCAAACGTAAAAGTGAATTCCGAGCAGAACTAGATGGATTAATAGCGGAATCCATTAATTTTAAAATGAAAGAAGATGAAACTTATCGCGATTTGAGTTATGAAGGTGATCAGTCAAAGATAAGTCGTTTACTACTGTTATTCAATGTTCAGTCAATCCTTAATGAGGGAGCATATCAAAGATTCCCATTCAGCAAGTACAATAATTCCGAATGGAGTATAGAGCACATCCACGCTCAACAGTCCGAAGGTCTGAAGAACACGAAACTTCAGATTGAATGGATAAAGATGCACGTTGAATCAGTCAGATCTGTTTCTCAACCTAACGAGAATCAGGAACTAATAGCTAAAATGGAGGATATTGTAGAGAGTAACATAATAGAATCCAGGAATGTATTTGATAGCATTTTCAATGAGGTATGCAATGTGTTGTCTGAAGATGGTGATAGCGAGTACATTCATACATTATCCAATATGGCTCTACTGAAAAAGAACGATAATGCTGCGCTCAACAATTCTACATTTGATGTAAAAAGGAATAAGATTGTGGAAATGGACCAAAAAGGTGCTTTTATTCCTTATTGTACTAAAATGGTATTCTTGAAGTACTATACTCCTTCTAATGATAATCAGGTACATTTCTGGGGGAAGAAAGACAGAGATGCTTACTTAGCTGCTATGGCAAAGGTTTTACAACCTTATCTTAATATAATCAACAAATCATTGTAATTATGGCAACATCTAACTTACATACTTTTATCAGCCTCTTTAAAGGCACAGAGAATACCGATGAGCCCTTGCTGAAAGCCATAGAGATACCCATTATTCAGCGAGACTACGCCCAGGGCCGCACCAGTAAGGAGGTGACAAGGATTAGAAATAGATTCTTAACCTCATTATATGAGGCTTTGACGCAGAATAACCCTATCAAACTGGATTTCATATATGGGGATATTAAAGACAAGAAGTTGATACCTTTGGATGGCCAGCAGCGTTTAACTACTCTTTTTTTGTTGCACTGGTATATTGCCAGACATGAGAATATAGATGGGAAAGAAATATCCTTCCTTAAGTCTTTCTCGTACAGGACCAGATATAGTGCAAGGGAATTCTGCCAAAGTCTGATTGATTACATACCCGACTTTTCAAAAGAAAAGATAACTGAAGACATAGAGGATCAAAGTTGGATGCCTTTAGATTGGCAAAACGATCCCACTATAAGTTCCATGTTAACCATGCTTGATGCTATTCATTGCATGTTTTGCAACACAAGTGGATTATGGGAGAGGCTCAATAGTGGTTGTATTTCATTCTATTTCTTGTCTATTGAGAACTTGGGTCTTACTGATGATCTGTATATCAAAATGAATTCACGAGGCAAACCGCTAACAGAATTTGAACATTTCAAGGCGGAGTGGGAAGGTTTTGTAGCTAAGATAAATGATGAATCGGATTTGTCGTACGAACTAAGTAGGAAAATAGATACAGAATGGACAGATATCCTTTGGCCCTATAAGGGTTCTAACAATATTATCGATGATGAGTTCGTAAGATATTATTCTTATCTCTGTTCGCTAATCTACTACAAGAAATACCCTAAAGAAGAAAGACCAGATGATATTCTTGAGTTCACAAAGATCCTCTTCTATGAAAAATCATCTGACGCAAAAGATAACTTGATGTTTATTGAGGATTGTTTTGACTGTCTAAATGGTATTAACATCAAATCTCTATTCGAGAAGTTCCTAACTCAAGGTGAACATGTCGAAGGGAAATCTTCGATATCTAATTTAGAGTCTATAGATGTCTTTGAAGATTGCTGTAATAATTTTGGAGAGAGACAGTCAGCCCACCGAAGAAGCTTCCCAATTGGCCGCATGATTCTATTGTATTGTTTCTTATTATATCTAAGGAAGAAGATATCTGACGATCTTTTTATTCGTAGACTAAGGATTGTCAACAATCTGATAAAGGCATCTGAATTCGAATTACGTGATGATAGAATGAATGCGTTGCTTGCTCAGACAGAGGAAATAATCGAAAGAGGTGAAATCCTTATTCCTGATGGAAGGCCATCTTTTAATGCTTCTCAGATACAGGAAGAAAAGGACAAGGAGGAATGGCTGAAGACAAATCAGAATAAGGCAGAAACCCTTTTCTTTCTCGAAGACCATTATTTGCTTAATGGTGGAATAAGTGTTATAGGCCTTGACAATGTTGACTATACAAACACTTTCTACTCATTGTTTAATTGTGATTGGAGCCTTGTAAATAGAGCTTTATTAACTATAGGTGACTATTCAATAAAGGTAAACTGGCGTTACCAAATTGGATCTGCCAGAAATGACACCCCTTGGCGTGCTATATTCCGTGCAAACAAAGAAAATGCCAAGGCACATGAGACGCTTTGTGCTCTCCTTCATAAACGTGATGTTTTTACAAATGCTTGTTTGAGGGACATTATTGCCGATTATCTAAATACAACAACGACATATGATTGGAGATACTATCTGGTTAAATATGAATCTATGCGGCCGGAAAAGTATGGTATGTACTATTGGTATGATTATAAAGACAGGGAGAAAGAGTCATATCGAATCTTAATGATGCTAACAGAGAAGAGTATAGGTGGAAGGAATTTTAATGTATTCTTGAAGACCTTGTATGACTTAGGTAATTCTAATGACTTCACATTGGGAGAATATGCTTACTCTGGAGATGGTGATAAACTGATAAGTGAACTGTATGGTGTTTATATTACCTGTTGCGATTCATCTTACTCTGTTTCTGATTTAACCGATAATACTTTGCTAATGCAGATTGATATACCACAAGAGAATAAAATCGACGTAAAGGATAGAATTGATATCGGTCTCGAAATGATTCGTAGTGTTCGAGAAATAAAGAAATCAAAGCAAGCATGTATAGAAGATAACCATGGCGAAATCATTGGGTTAAATGTGTAAATTCATATGTCATACTACTTTCCATTTGGTGAAACAGTTAAGCCATTAGTTCAGGAGGATAGAACTCCTAAAAAGGTGTTTGTTCTTGGCGTTTATGCAAGTGCTGTCCATGCACGTTGGATGAATGGGTCTAGCATAAAATGTAATGCTTTGGTTGTTGCAAGTGAACCTCGTATTTTCTGGGACGGCAATCCCAAGGAGGCAGCGGAGATTATTAGCAGAATCAAGATTCCTCAAGAATTGGGGACGTTAGAGCCTGCTGATGAGAAATTTAATGGCCCTTCAGCAAAGGTGCTCGATGAGCACATCTTGGCTCCCTTAGGCTTTACTCGTAAGGACGCATGGCTCTGTGATTTGCTGCCGGAAACAAGGCTGAACAAGGGTCAAACTGATGCCATTGAGAGAGAATACAATAAGGTTAGAGAAAAATATAGCTTGAATGAAGTCACAATTCCTAAGCGCCCAAGTAGATTCTGCGATAGCAAACGCTGTGAAGAAATTGTTGCTGAATTGGAAGAATCGAAAGCAGAGCTTTTGGTGTTGCTGGGAGACATTCCTATCAAACAATTCCTCAATGTCGTTGCTCATGTGAATTACAAATCATTACAGGAATATAAAGAACACAACGGTTATGGTGTTCCTACGGATGTGACAATGAATGGTAAGCCCATTAAGGTTCTGCCTTTGGCTCATCCTCGTCAGATTGGAGGTCTTGGTTCTCATAGTAATAATTGGTATAATGCTCATCAGGAATGGGAATTACATAGGTACAACACCACAAACGAAGTATGATTACGATTGAAGAAGCACTGCGCATTGTTATGTCGAAGAAAGAAGAAAATAATATAGTAATATGAAACCGGCAAAGATTTTCCAGCAGTATATCTGGATTGTTAACGCGCTGCGGCAATACAAGAGGTTGTCGCTGGAGCAGCTTAATGAGTTGTGGATGAAAGATCAGGTGATAGGAGGGGAGCCTTTGAATCGCAAATCGTTCTTACGTCATAAGGATGCCATTCTCAATATGTTCGGCATCGTGATAGAGTGCGATTTGGAACATGGCTACAAGTATTATATCAGCAATCCGGAGGTTATTAATGACGATACGATAGAGGGTTGGATGCTTTCTACCCTCACTGTGAATACAGTCCTTTCTGATAGCATATCCCTCAGGAACCGCATTCTCTTGGAGAATGTGCCTGCCGGAGAAGAATACCTGCAGACCATCATTCTGGCTCTCAAAACGAACAGGCGACTTACCGTTACTTACCAGCGGTTTGGACATGAGAGTTATGAGACAACACTGTCGCCTTATGCCCTGAAACTGTTCCGTCAGCGTTGGTATATTCTTGCGTTTACAGGAAAGTACATCGCTACTTATGCGCTTGACAGAATATTGTCTGTGACCATCTCCGACGAAACATTTGAAATGCCGGGAGATTTTTCGCCAGAGGACTTCTTCGCGGAATACTATGGCATCACGGCAGACGATACCCCTATGGCCCATGTGGTGATTCGGGCTTATGGAAATGTCACCAACTACCTGCGAACCTTGCCCTTGCATACTTCGCAAAAGGAGATAGAGCATACTGATGAATATACTGTTTTTACTTACGATATCCGCCCAACTGTTGATTTTATTCTTGAGTTAATGTCTTATACAGAAGGGTTAGAGGTACTGGAACCCATTGAACTGCGAAACAAAAATCGAGAAACCTTGCAGGCATCACTTAAAAGGTATTCTTTGCCTCCAACGTGATATTTTCCCCATAGAAAGGTTGAAATTCAACTTCACAACTTCACAGGTCTACAAATAATTGGGTAAAAGCTGTTTACGTGTGAAGTTTAACTTCACGCAACTTCACACGTTCTGCCTTCAAAAACCACTATAGTTTGTTATCGTAACCACTATAGTTAGTCACCGTAACCACTATAGTTAGTGATCGTAACCATAGTACTTAGCTCATGAAAACATAGTGCTTAGCTCATGAAAACATAGTTTTTAGGAGGTGAAAACAACGTTTCCAGACTCTAAAACGCCGTTTTGGGAAGGTAAAAACGCCGTTTTCGGGATGTGAAGTTGGGTGAAGTTGAACTTCACGCGGAATGCCTTGGTTCTCAATAATTTACATCACGGTGAAGTTGTGAAGTTGAATTTTACTCTCTTATTGAAGAGAAATTTCTTTCTCATTGAGTTTAAAAAGTGCCTTCACGCCTTCACGTTGATGTAACCTGCTGATATATAACTCGTTCTGTGTGAAGGCACCTTCACATGCCTTCACACTTTTTGACGACATGATGATGTGAAGGTGCGTGAAGGCGCCTTCACGCGTAAATGATTTATAGTCAATACCTTGTAAGATTGTGAAGGCGTGAAGGCACTTTTGTACTTTCGTCTGATTGGAACGAAAGAAAGTTTAATTGGATTGAAAGTAAAGTCTAATTGGATCGAAAGTAAAGTCTGATTGCATGCAAAGTAAAGCCTACTTAATGTTTACGTAGGCTTTAGTTTGAGTATAAGTAAAGTCTATTTGTTTTGTCAAAGATTTTGGTAGTTTGGAACCTCTTCCAAGAATAAATATTTTTGATTCTGATAATCCATCTTACAGCAGATGTGCTGTAGTCCGTTGGAAACAACCAGGTAATCCACATGAAGCAGGAAGTTATAGACAGTGATCTGGTCGAACACTTTCTGTGAAAGGGAAACCGTGGGGGCTTTGTATTCGATGATCATTTGGGGCTGTAGCTCCTTATTATATAATAAGGTGTCGCAGCGCAACTGCTTGTCTCCCACCTGCAGCTGCACCTCGTTGGCCAACAAACCTGACGGGTAGCCTTTATGCTCTGTCAGGAAGTGCACGAAGTGCTGTCGCACCCACTCCTCGGGAGTCAATGCCACGTATTTTCGCCGTAGGATATCGAAAATCGATCGTTTTCCTTCCTTTTCAGCGATTTTTATGTCATAGGGTGGTAGGTTTAATCGATACATTTTTGTAATTTTGCAGTCGTAACCGTCTGCAAAGATAATTATTTAATTTGAAAATCGATCAGGAATGGCTGAAAAGAAGTCTGTTGGAAACACTTTTGAGGAAATCATGCGCGACCTGAAGGCCGGGCAGTTCGCTCCTGTTTACGTGCTGATGGGGGAGGAATCCTATTATATTGATCGGATCACCGACTATATAGCACAACATGTGCTGCGTGAGGAGGAACGGGATTTCAATCAGACTGTCGTTTTCGGAGCAGATGTTACAGCCGGGCAGGTGGCTGATATGGCGAAACGTTTCCCGATGATGGCCGAAAAACAGGTGGTGATCGTGAAGGAGGCGCAGAATATCAAGAACTGGGAACGCCTGGAAGCTTACTTTGATAAACCGCAGCCTACGACGGTGCTGGTGCTGGCTTATAAGAACGGTACCATTGACGGTAGGAAGAAGATTCTGCCGAAGGCACAACAGGCTGGTGTGGTTTTTGAAAGTAAGAAGAAACGTGACTATGAACTGCCGGGATTCATCGAGGGGTATCTTAGGACGAAGCAGTGTACCATTGACAATAAATCATCGCAGATGATTGCCGACCATATCGGTGCTGATCTGAGTCGGCTCACTTCAGAGCTTGACAAAGTGGTACTGTCGTTGCCAGAAAACGACCGTCGCATCACTCCTGATGTGGTGGAGAGACAGATAGGGGTGAGCAAGGACTTCAATGGCTTTGAACTGAGAAATGCCATTGCAAACCGCGATGTGATGAAGGCAAATAGAATTGTGAAATATTTTGACAATAATCCGAAAGCAGGAAGTGCCTTCATGCTCATTCCCATGCTTTTTTCATACTTCCAAAATCTGATGCTCGCTTATTATGCTCCCAATCGCTCGAATGAAAATGACGTCGCGAAGTGGCTGGATCTGCGTAGCGGATGGGCTGCCAAGGAATATATGACAGGAATGAGAAACTATTCTGGCATGAAAGTGATGCAGATTATTGGCAAAATTAGAGAAATTGATGCCAAAAGTAAGGGCTTAGACAACCCAAATACGGGGGTTGGAGAGCTGTTGAAAGAGCTCGTTGGCTTTATTTTCCACTAAAAATATCGGTTTTTGGAGGAAAATTTGTGTTAAAAGACGTTATTTCGTGGAGGCTTTTTTTCGAAGGAAAAGCCGATAAAAACGGGGCTTTCCACCATTCTGAACCCCTCTCAGATTATCGTTTTTTGAACTCATTCTACCGTGGGTTCCGAAAACGCTCAGGAATTTGAATTTTGAGAAATAACGGCCTTTCCCATTTCGGCTTTAGCTTTTATTGTGTTTTACAAATGTAATATATTGGAATTCGAAATATTTTGTTTTGTTGAATAATTAAGGGTTTGAAAACACAATTCTTACATATATATTGCTATTTTACATGTCTGTTCGTTCGTTTATGTTTATAAATCCTACAGGATACAAATCCGAACCATATAAATATTCACTCTGGTTTTTCGCCTTATAAGACATTAAAAGCCAATGGTTTATATCAATTTTACGCAAAAATATTCACTGTAATAATGGATCGACACCTTTAAAAACTGCATATAGTCTAATATATGTGAATAGTGCATGTAAATAACCACAACAAACCCAGTTCTTTGCATTTTTCCCTTAGATATAGTCTTTGTATTGATTATTCTTGGCTATTTTTACATTTCAATACTTAAACCTAAATATTTGGATATTTATATTTATGATTTCGAAAATGTAAATATTGAAATTCTGATTTGTTGATTTAAATTTTCTTGTTACAATTGTTGCTTGTTCCAAAAATTTGTTTTACCTTTGTAAAGTCATTCAAAAACCGGCTTTTTAGCCCTAAAACGCTTACATACCTAAAAAATGAAGGATAGAATTCGACAGATTATGGAGAGTCAGCACATGACTCAAACAACATTTGCAAACTTTATTGGGATGGCACCTGCCTCACTGAGTAGTATCTTCAATGAGCGTACCCGACCTACCCTGAACACCGTTGAGGCCATCAAAAGTAAATTACCTTCCATCAGTCTTGACTGGCTGATGTTTGGTAAGGGTCCGATGTACGAAGATCAGAAAGAGGATGCTGAAGCCCAACATTCTGCTCCCTCTTCGATGACAGGAGAACAGTTACTTGACTTTTCTGCTTCTCCTGCTACCCCATCTCATGGTTATGCAGACAACAGAAATTTTCAGGGTGTGAATCGTACACCAAATAATTATGTCAAAACAGATGTGAATTTTTTTGACAAACCAAAACGTGAAATTGTTGAAATCCGCGTCTTTTTTGATGACGGCACCTGGGAGTCGCTCGTGCCTAAAAAATGAGAATTGTAAGCAAGGTACCGGATGAAAATCTGGGATAAGATACAATGCACTCGGCATAAAATAATTCATTTGTTTTGTTCTGCCCTCGTTTTTTCGTATCTTTGCACAAATATAATTCTGCAAAGATATGAAAACAAAGAAATATGTTCTTGACCTGACAGTCGTTTCAGCTGTGCATCTTCATGAGAAGTATGTCCATTTAAAACTTACGCATGAAGATCCGCTGCCGGAGATGCTGCCAGGGCAATTCGTGGAAGTCAGGGTAGATAACTCCCCTTCTACATTCCTGCGCAGACCGATATCCATTAATTTTGTCGATAGGAAACGCAATGAACTATGGCTGTTGGTGGCCGCTGTTGGTGAGGGAACGCGTCATCTGTCAAAACTCCATGCCGGAGATGTACTGAATTGTGTGTTGCCCTTGGGAAACACGTTCTCTCTAACCCCTCCCCAAGCAGTGAATCCTTCTGAGAACTTCTCTGATCGAAAAGTGCTGCTGGTGGGCGGAGGAGTCGGTGTGGCTCCCCTTTTATACTATGGTTATTGGCTGGAAGAAAGGGGTGTCGAGCCCACGTTCCTGTTAGGAGCACGCAGGAAACAAGACCTCTTGCTATTGGATGAGTTCCAGCAGTTAGGACGTGTCTTCGTGACCACAGAGGACGGCAGTCTGGGACAGCCAGGCTTTGTTACCAATCATACCATCCTTTCGAAAGAGAGATTCGATCAGATCAGTACCTGCGGACCCAAGCCGATGATGGTGGCTGTGGCACGATATGCACAGAAAGAGAATATCTACTGTGAGGCATCGTTGGAGAATCTGATGGCCTGCGGACTAGGAGCTTGTCTGTGCTGTGTGGAAAAGACAACAGAAGGAAACCTGTGTGTTTGTAAGGAAGGTCCGGTATTTGACACCCGACGACTGCTCTGGTGAGTATGACTTATTACTTATAATGTAAAAAAAGATTATCAGATTATGGCTGATTTAAGTGTAAAAATAAATTCCCTCAACCTGAAGAACCCAGTGATGACCGCTTCAGGAACGTTCGGCTATGGGACGGAGTTTGCTGATTTCATCCCTTTAGATGGCCTTGGAGGCATCATCGTGAAGGGAACGACATTACATCCTCGTGAGGGAAATGATTATCCCCGTATGGTGGAGACCGCTTCGGGAATGCTGAACTGCGTTGGACTTCAAAACAAGGGCGTGGATTATTTCTGCGAACATATCTATCCGGAAGTGAAAGATCTCGACACAAATATAATAGTCAACGTGAGCGGTTCCTCTCCTGATGACTATGCCGAGTGTGCGGCACGGATCGATGCGTTGGACAGAATACCGGCTATTGAATTGAATATCTCCTGTCCGAACGTGAAACAGGGTGGTATGGCCTTTGGCGTGACCTGTGAGGGAGCTGCCAGTGTGGTGAGGGCAGTGCGTCAACGCTATCATAAAACGATGATTGTGAAGCTGTCGCCCAATGTGACGAATATTGCTGATATTGCCCGTGCTGTAGAAGCTGAAGGGGCAGACAGTGTCTCGCTGATCAATACACTGATGGGAATGGCAATAGATATTGAGAAGCGACGTCCCAGACTGAGCATTAACACAGGAGGATTGAGCGGTCCAGCAGTGAAGCCTGTTGCCCTGCGCATGGTTTGGCAGGTGGCAAAGGCGGTAAAGATCCCGGTGGTGGGTCTTGGAGGCATTATGACGGCTGAGGATGCCATCGAGTTCCTCATGGCTGGTGCTACGGCCATAGAAATCGGCACGGCTAACTTCATTGATCCGACGGTGACCATCAAGGTGCGTGATGGTATCAATGACTGGCTCGACCGCCATGGCTGCCGAAGCGTTCAGGAGATTATCGGGGTTCTGGAGGCATAGGTGGTCGTGACAGAACACAGAGACACAAAGACTCAGAGAATCATTTCAACCATACGAGTCGAATTATATTAATAATGAAAAAAACTCTGAGCCCCTGAGTCTCTGTGTTTCATTTATCAAATAATTATAGCCTATTTTTTCATGATAGTAAAATAAAGCCCCCGGCCAAACAGCCGAGGGCAACCAACACAAAAACTAAACTAGACTTAACTTGACAAGAGCGGGATTTTCACAAACCCTCAACGCTTTGTCGATTGCAAAGATACAACTTTTTCTTGAAAAGTCGCACAAGTTTTGCTTTTTTTTTATCGATTTCCGTAAAAAATCACATTTTTGTGGTCTTTTCAGACAAAAAACAGTCTAAAATCACCATGGCGGCCATCGATTCAACGATAGGAACAGCACGCGGAAGAACGCACGGGTCATGTCGGCCGTGGGCTTTTATCGTGGTTTCATTCCCTTCTATATCGACGGTTTGTTGTGTTTTCAGGATCGTTGCCACTGGCTTGAATGCCAAACGGAAATAAATGTCCTGTCCGTTGCTGATACCTCCTTGTATCCCTCCGCTATGGTTGGTGGCGGTGGAAATGGGGTTACCGGGCACGAAAATGTCGTTTTGCTCACTGCCACGCGACAGTATGCAGTCGAATCCCTCTCCATATTCAAAGCCTTTCACGGCATTGATGCCGAGCATGGCCGCGCCTAACTGTGCGTGAAGCTTGCCGAATTCAGGATCGCCTAATCCTGCTGGACAGCCTTTAATCACACAGGTAATGGTGCCGCCGATGGTGTCTCCCTCAGCTTTCACGCTGGCGATGAGTTTCTCCATGGCAAGGGCTTTCTCAGGGTCGGGACATCTCACGATGTTCGTCTCCGTGAGACTGAGGTCGTATCGCCGGTAGTCTTTATCGAGCGCTATCGGTCCTACCTGCGAGGTATAGGCCTGAATCGTGATGCCTAACGGTCGGAGTGCCAATTTTGCCAAAGCACCGCCCACACAACGGCTGATGGTGATCCGCGCCGATGAGCGTCCACCGCCGCGATAATCCCGAACACCATATTTATTATAATAGGTGTAGTCGGCATGTGAGGGCCGGAACAGGCACCGCATATTCTCGTAGTCCTGCGAATGCTGGTTCTTGTTTCTGACGATGAAGCCGATAGGGCAGCCCGTGGACTTCCCCTCGAAAACACCACTCAGCAGCTCCACCTCATCGTCTTCATGACGGTCGGTGGTGATACGGCTTTGTCCTGGCTTGCGGCGATTCAGCTCTTCTTGAATGAAGGCCATGTCGATATCGATGCCTGCAGGAAAGCCATCAATGACTCCTCCCACGGCAGCTCCGTGACTTTCCCCGAAGGTGGTCAGTGTAAACAGTTTACCGAATGTGTTACTCACGACAAGAATGATTAGAGTCTTAGTGGTTGATTAGTGATGACAGTGGCCGCATCCGCTGTTCTCGTTGTGATGACATCCGTCTTCACAATCATCACATCCGCAGCCGCATCCCTCACCGTTCATGGCTTTGATGAAGGATTTGATCTCGTCCTCGGTGGCCTCGCGATTCTCCACGATATGTCCCTTGAAACTCAGTTCTTTTCCAGCCAGAGGATGGTTCAGGTCGATTTTTACATGACTGTCGGTGATTTCCAGTACTTTTCCGAAGAAACGCTGACCTTCCTCGTTCTGTAACGGAAGCACTGCGTCCACGAACACATTTTCATGGTCGAAACGTCCGTTGATGGAGAAGATATCGCGCTCCAGTTCTACTACGCGCTCCTCGTCATAGTCGCCATAGGCCTGCTCTTTCGTGAGCTTGAACTCAAAGGTTCCCCCTTTTTCAAGGTTGACGACCTGCTTCTCAAAGTCGTCAAGGGTGATACCAAAGCCACTGATAAACTGGAAAGGTTTCTCGTCGGTAGCCTCTTCCACGAACTCCAGTGTCTTCTCTCCTGCGGCATATAGGGTATAGGCCACTTCCATGTACTGATTGGTCTTCTTTTCTTCCATATTTATACGATTTTATCCTTTGGGTTGCAAAGGTAATGATTATTTTTCAAAATATCACTTATTTCTTTGATTTACGTCAAAAAAGTGGACTGTTTGCGCAAACAGTGTGATAAAAACCATGGTGGGAATTAAAAATCGCCGTAACTTTGCACCCGGAAAAAGCACCGTAGAGGTGCATCAGGATAACATTTAAGGATAACAAAAAAAGAAAGGAAAAAAAGATGAAAAGATTGTTTTTAACCGTTGTAGCTGTGCTCAGCATGACTATGACATTTGCAGAGGATGAGAACCTCAACATGGTAAACAACGTGGATGCCTACAAGATGGAGGTGAATTATCAAAGACTGGGCGATGCCCTGAACTTGTCGAGTGATCAGCAGGAGGCTGTACAGGACATCCATCAGGCATTCTGTGCCGATATGATGAGTGTGGCTGCTGCCAACAAGGAGTCACGCAAGGCTATGATGATGAACGCCATTGCCAAGGATCTCCGTTATATGCGTATCGTTCTGGATAGCAAGCAGTACAAGAAGTACCTGTTGCTGCTTAACATTACTTTGAACAACCGTGGTCTTAATGACTAAGTAATAAGAGAGAGGTATTATGTTCGGGGGCAGATGATTAATCATCTGCTCCCGTTTTTTGTGGTGTCACGCATTTTTCTGTGAATACATTTTGCCGTTTCGTTTTTTTTCTTTTATTTTGCAAGGTATATGAAGAGAATAGCCTTGTTCCTACTTGGGTTGTTGGGGGCTGTCATGGTGATGGCCCAGCGAGCCGACTATCAGAAGATGTCGTCTTGGGTGCGTCGTGCTGTCAAAACTCAGCATACCACCCGCAGACAGGCACCGGCACTTCATCAGCAGACGCCATCGATGTGCGCTTTTGTCCGTGTCTCCGACGATGCCGACCGTGTTTTCGAAGAGCACCATTGTCGGAAGCTGGCACAATTCGGTGATATTTATATCGCCAGTATCCCGCTAAACCAGCTGTCTGGCTTGTCGCTGAACCGTCATGTGCAGCGCATCGAGGCAGGGGAGCGACATACAGCCCTCCTGGACACCACCTATATTATTAATAAGGTGGAGCCAGTCTATTGGGGGACAGGGCTACCGCAGGCTTATACGGGAAAGGGAGTGATTGTGGGTGTCGAGGATATCGGTTTCGACCTGACGCATCCTAATTTCTATGATGCCACGATGGAGAACTACAGAATCAAACGCTTCTGGGATCAGTTGTCGGTTGATACACTGGACAGTGATTTGTTTGTGGGTGCCGAATATACGACGCAAGAGGATATCCTGCGCTATGCCCATTCCCGTGATGGTCTGACACAAGGTCATGGAACGCATACTCTGGGTATTGCGGCTGGTTCTGGCTACGATACTCCATTTCGGGGTATAGCCTATGAGAGTGACATCTGTCTGGTGAGTAATGCAGTGACCGATGACAAAGAGTATATCGACTCGGTGAACTATTACAAATATACCTCGGCCACCGATGCGCTGGGGTTTAAGTATATCCTCGATTATGCCGAGTCACAGGGGAAACCGTGTGTGGTCTCTTTCAGTGAAGGGTCCCATCAGGATTTCTCCGGTGATGACCAGTTGTTGTACGAGGTCCTTGAGCAGATGGTGGGCCCAGGAAGGATCATTGTTGCCTCTGCAGGAAACGAGGGCGGTTCCAACTCCTATTTTCATAAATCCCCCGAACAGGAATCGGAAGGTACTTTCTTGAGAAGGTACGACAGAACTTATTCCTTCCGTGTGATTGCCGACAAGCCGATGAGTCTGCGTTTTATCTCTTACGCCAGTGCCACACGTGCCGACACCCTGGTGGTTTCATCCGAGCGGATTCTATCGGCTCCCGACTCACTATTGAACGACACCATCGATTTGTTAAAGAAACAACATATCTTCGAAATCGGTGCCTATCCCTTCAGCTTTGACAAGAGCCGCATGGTATATGAGGTGGGCATCAAGAGCATGGGACGTTTCGGCTATACCGGCTATTTCTTCTCTGTAGAGATCGTAGGAGAGGGTGTTGAGGCTGATTTTTATTCCGACACGGGCTCCATCAGAGCCGAGAAGGATTATAATCCTGCATTGACGGGAGGGGAAAACACCCATTGCGTGTATTCGCCAGGTACAGCCCCGGCAGTCATCTGTGTGGGGGCTTCTGCCTACCGTACGGGTATTGTCAACCACAAAGGCAACTACATCAACAGCAACCGCGGACAGAATGGGGAGGTGGCTGACTATTCCAGTGTGGGACCCACTGTTGATGGGCGTATCAAACCCGACGTGCTGGCAAACGGTACGAATGTCGTTTCCTCCTACAGCAGCTTCTATAGAGAGGAACACCCCACTTCTGATGGCTGGGACATCACCTACAGCACTTATCAGGACCGAAGCTATCCGTGGCGCATAGATATTGGTACATCGATGTCAACACCCGTTGTCAGCGGCATCATCGCCTTATGGTTGCAGGCACGACCTGATCTGACACCCGATGAGATTAAAGATGTGATAGCGCAGACCAGTATCCGTCATGATCCCACTTTAGATTATCCCAATAACCAATACGGATGGGGAGAGATTGATGCCTACCGTGGACTCCTCTATCTGCTCGGACTGAGCGGTATCAAGGAGATAACGTCTGATCAGCCTCGGAAGGTGCAGGTCATCCTGCAGGACGACTGCATGAGATTATGTTTCAACGAGCCCTTGCGGCAAGCTCTGAACGTGGCTATCTATGGGGTAGGGGGCTCCCTGGTGTCACGAAGGCAGCTTACTGGAGGGACAGCCGAACAACAGGTGGATATCAGCGTTCTTCCCGCCGGTGTCTATGCTGTGCAGCTCCATAGTCAGCAGCCTGGTCTTACCGGCTCTTTCCTGATCCGCAAATCCCACTAATCATTTGTAGGTATTTGATTGAAACCCTATTTTTAGGTATTGCACAACTGTGTATTTCACATTATCTTTGCACTCGGAAAATGAACAAGGCGTTTTTCCCAGTGCAAAGATTTTTTATACACATCAACAATAAGAAATAAAAATGAGTAAAACAGTAGTAGTTTTCGGCTCCTCGACAGGAACATGCGAGGGTATCGCCAATAAGATTGGCGAGAAACTGGGTGCAGAAGTAGTAAACGTGTCTGATATGAACGAAGACACGCTGGCTGCCGACAATTTGATTATCGGTACTTCCACATGGGGAGCTGGTGAGTTGCAGGACGATTGGTATGAGGGAGTAGAGGTGCTCAAGAGCAATGACCTCAGCGGAAAAGTGGTGGCTGTATTCGGCTGTGGCGACTGTGAGAGCTATAGTGATACCTTCTGCGGTGCCATGGCAGAGCTGTACAATGCGGCGAAGTCGGCAGGTGCAACCTTGGTAGGTGCTGTGGCTACCGATGGCTATTCCTTCGACGACTCTGAGGCTGTGGTTGATGGACAGTTCGTAGGACTGGCCCTCGATGACATCAATGAGGACGATAAGACCGATGGTCGTATCGATGCGTGGATTGCACAGATCCAACCGTCTCTGAAATAAAGAAAGATCAACGTATAAAACGGATGATTATGATACAGGCTGAGATATTACCCGCTGATATGAAGGTGCTCATGAACCATATCTATGAGTTCAAGAAGGGTGTAAGGAACATGATCCTCTTTACGTTTAACCAACGTTATAAGGATTATGCGGAGAAACGCTTGCAGAGCAACGGTATCAGCTACATCATTCAGCCTGTGGGCAATGACCGTCTGAATCTTTTCTTTGGCAAGCGTGAATGCCTGGATGCCATCAAGATGATGGTGACACGTCCGCTGAACCAGCTCACCCCCGAGGAGGACTTTATCCTCGGTGCCATGCTGGGTTATGACATCTGTGCGCAGTGCGAACGGTATTGCGAACGGAAAGAACGGTCGTGCCGTCAGTGTCAGTGCGCTCAATAAATGGCCACTGGTAGCGTGGAGAGTAAATCTTGTTCGCTAAATAAAATTCATAATGTTTTTGTATAATAAGAAAAGGACTTGCCGTGAGGTAAGTCCTTTCCTTATTATATCTGCTTCCGGGCAAATCCTTAGTAGGCAGCCTCGAACTCTTTCAGGAAACGGGTGTCGTTCTCGGAGAACATACGCAGGTCGCTCACCTGATACTTCAAGTTGGTAATGCGTTCCACACCTAAGCCGAAGGCATAGCCGCTATATACCTTACTGTCGATGCCACAGAGTTCCAGTACGTTCGGGTCAACCATTCCGCATCCTAAGATCTCCACCCAACCAGTGTGCTTGCAGAAACCGCAACCCTTTCCACCACAGATATGACAGGAGATGTCCATCTCGGCACTGGGCTCTGTGAAGGGGAAGTAACTGGGACGAAGACGGATCTTCGTGTCGGCTCCAAACAGTTCACGGGCGAAGGAGAGCAGCACCTGCTTCAGGTCAGTGAACGATACATTCTTGTCGATATACAATCCTTCAATCTGGTGGAAGAAACAGTGGGCACGGGCGGTAATGGCCTCGTTGCGATAAACTCGTCCAGGACAGATGATACGGATAGGTGGCTGCTGGCGCTCCATGACGCGAGCCTGTACACTGGAGGTGTGACTGCGCAGGAGGATATTCTTCGTGACATCACCTGTGGCCGACTGTTCCACAAAGAATGTGTCTTGCATGTCACGGGCAGGATGGTCTGCGGCAAAGTTCATCTTTGTGAACACATGGAGGTCATCCTCTACCTCAGGACCATCAGCTAAAACGAAGCCCATACGCTGGAAGATGTCGATGATCTCATTACGTACGATGGTCAGCGGATGGCGCGTACCTAACTCTATGGGGTAGGCTGTACGGGTGAGGTCAATATGGTTGGTGGTATCTTCTGCTGCTGCGGTCTCTTCACGCAGGGCATTGATACGCTCTGTGGCTTTCTGCTTCAGTTCGTTGATCTTGATACCAACGGTCTTCTTCTGGTCGGCCGCAACATCACGGAACTCTTGCATCAAGGCATTGATCTCGCCTTTTTTACTGAGATACTTCAGTCGCAAAGCCTCAATTTCTTCTGCGTTTGAAGCAGACAGTTCACTCACTTCTTTGAGAAGTTCTTCAATCTTGTCAAGTATCATGATTATCTTGAATTTACAAATTTGGGTGCAAAGTTACGAAAAGTCGAGCGAAGAACAAAACAAACGCGTTTGTTTTTTCTTCCGAGACAGCGTAACTTCGTGATTTCTATCGCAAAGTTACTAAAAAACGAGAGAAGAGCCAAATTTATTTGAGCTTTTCCGAGTGCATAGTAATTTCGACGAAGTCAAAGATACTAAAAAAGAGAGAATGGAAAACCAAATTTTAGCGGACAATCCTTAAAAACTTGCAGATATTGATGATACTATGTATATTTGCAACCGTAATCATACTGAAAAGAAAAAAGTAGTACCAGACTGTAATTATTTCACATTTCATGCGACTAATGGGATGTATGAATGAGCAAGACATGGAGACAATCGATTTAGAAAAAGAATTCCTGGACATGATGGATGCGCAGAAACGCGTTATCTACAAGGTGTGCTACATGTACGCCAAGGATCAGGATGACCTGAACGACCTGTTCCAGGAGACAGTGCTCAATCTCTGGAAGAGTTTTCCCCGCTATCGTGGTGACAGCACACTCAACACATGGGTTTATCGCATCGCCATGAATACCTGCATCACTTTTCTGCGCCGCTCTCACACTCGTCCGCAGACCATTCCCATGACAGCTGACGTGGCCAGTTTGGTAGCCGACGAGGAAAGCAAAACGGGACAACTCCATGAACTCTACCGGCTGATCAACCAACTGGGGAAATTGGAACGCGCGCTGATTCTCCTCTGGCTTGAAGAACGGAGCTACCAGGAAATGGCCGATATCCTTGGTATCTCTAAGGCAAATGTCGCCGTGAAGCTCAATCGTACAAAAGAGAAACTGAAGACAATGCATCATTCTTAATGCATCATGTAAATGATTAAACTAAGTAAGTGATATGGAACTTGAAGAATTAAAAGCCAGTTGGAACACATTCGATAAGCGTCTGGCTGAAACAGAATTTGTAAACCTGCGCATGGTGAAGGAAATGGTTGCGCAGAAAACCAAGACGGCCCTCGACCGTCTCTACGGGCTCAGCCTTTACAACTGCGTGGTAGGACTGATCATTATGGGCGTGGTGGCCCCCTACGTCTTTTTAAATTCTCCTGTCAGTACTACCTCGTTCATCATTGTAGAGGTAGCCATGGTCATTGGCTATATCCCGCAGGTATGGAAGCTTATCTTGCTGTCGGGAATCAATCTGGAGTGCAAGCGCTGTAATGAACTCAGTCGTCAGGTGCTGCGTTACAAGCAGGCCTGTCATAGGGAATCGCTCTGGACGATCACCTGTGTCACTATGGCCATGGTGTTATTCTATATCTCAGAATTAGGATACAATCCTGCCGCAGGATACAAGTTGAACACCAGAATCTGGCTGGTGGTAGGACTGACGCTGCTCACCTTTGCCCTGGCATTTGTGGTGGGTGCATGGCAACTGCGCCGCCATGCCCAGCAGATGATTGAGATAGAGCGCGGATTGGAAGAACTGAAAGAATTTGAGAATTAATAAAACATTTGATTATGAAGTTTTTTAAACTGACCATCGGAATTATTTTTATAGTAGCAAGTCTGCTGAAACTGTTCACCCTCTGGGGTGTTGTTCACATCACATGGTTTGAGAGAGTCGCTGATGACCCTTGGGCTATTTATGGCGCTCCAGTGATACTCATCATTGTAGGTGCCGACCTTATCCATCAGTCCATTCGTAACATGAAAGACTGAGTAAATTATGTGTGTATTGGATATATGATGATGAAACGGCTTTCTACTGGGAAAGCTATTTCACGGGTTCCATATGGAGGGCGACGTGTGTGTTGGCGCCAAAGTGTTCCTTCAGCTTCCGCTCAATGGCGGTGGCACGTTCGTGGACAATGTGCAGGGGCAGTTGTCCGTCCATCCGTACATGCGCCTCGATGGCAATGCGGTTGCCGATGCGGCGGGTGCGCAGGTTGTGAGGCTGCTGAACATCGTCGAACGACTGGATGATCTGCATGATTTCCTGCTCTGTCTCTGCCGGTAATGAACTCTCTGTCAGTTCATTGATGCTGATCTTGAGTAACTTGTAGGCTACCTTCACCAACATCAGTCCCACAACGATGGATGCCAGCGGGTCGAATACCGTCCAGCGCTGTCCCAGCCAAATGGCCAGACCGATACCAAGGGCTGCTCCGATAGATGAGAGAGCATCGCTGCGATGATGCCAGGCATTGGCGATCATCACTTGAGAGTTGAGGTCACGCCCTCGGCGGGCCGTATATTGATAGAGTATTTCCTTGATGGCAATCGATAGCAGGGCTGCCCATAGTGCTATCCGTCCGGGAGATTCGAGTTGGGCTCCGCCCCACCATGACAATAGTTTCATTGTACCCGAGACCACAATGCCCGTAGCTGCGGCTATCAGTGCCAGTCCGATAAGGAAGGAGGCTATGGTTTCAAATTTTCCATGTCCGTAGTCGTGTGACTGGTCCTGTGGCTTGGCACTGATACTCACAAATACCAGTACCAGGAGGTCGGTGACGAAGTCTGACAGTGAATGAACGGCATCGGCAATCATCGCTGAGCTATTACCTAAAATGCCAGCAATGAATTTGAAGGTAAGCAGTGCTGCATTGCCTGCGCTGCCCACCAGCGTCACCTTGTATATTTCTTTTTCTCTGCTCATGTAATCTTGACGATGGCTCATGATAAGCCTATTCGGATGCAAAGGTAATGTTTTTTCTGGATTAGTTGAATAAAAAAACGGCATCCTATTCTTTGTTTCATTATTTTTTTGTAATTTTGCGGCAATTTGAGAGAATATCCAAAGAATAGTGGATAAGGACGTATGAAGAAAGGGGTTTATGTAGTCGTTATTTCATGCATTTGCATGATGCTGTGGACAGCAGGCTGCAAAGAAGGGAAGCCTGTGTCGATGGCGGATAGTACTGCGCTGGATTCCATGGCCGATACCGTAGCTATGGATACGCTGGAAGAGCTGATCGCTGAGCAGCCTATACCCAAGGCTGCAGATGAATTGTTCGATGATTTCTTTTTCAACTTCGCCAGTAACCGGAATTTTCAGGTGAGCAGAATCCAGTTCCCTTTGTCTGACGGGAAGGGTACCAAGCCCGTTGCCGTCACTGCCAGGGAGTGGAAGACAGAACGTTTCTATTTTCCCCAGAACTTCTATACGCAGATTCTTGACTCGAAGAAAGACCTCCAATTGTCAAAGGATACCAGTATCAATCAGGTCAGGGTGGAAAAAATATTCTTAGATAAGAATATGGTGAAATCCTACCATTTCAACCGCCTGAACGGACAGTGGATGCTCACCTCGGTGGAGGATCATCATATTGATGTAGGGGGGAATGCCTCGTTCTTGAATTTCTACCAGCATTTTGCCACCGACAGCATATTCCAGGCAGAGAGCCTAAATGAAACTATTGATTTCAAAGGGCCCGACCCGGAGGATGACTCCAAGGACATGTCGGGAACGATTACCCCAGAGCAGTGGGAAGAGGTATCACCAGGTGAACTGCCATCAGGTGTCCTTTACAATGTCGTCTATGGTGAGAATATCACCAAGGGCAATCAGAAGATTCTGTTGCTGCGCGGCATTTCCAACGGACAAGAGCTGGAGATGACGTTCAAACGGATGGGAGGGGAGTGGAAACTGGTGAAGCTGGTGGAATAACGGTATTTGATCATGAAAGATATCAGCAACTATAGTCTGAAACCGCATAATACCTTTGGCATCGAGGCTGCTTGTCGGCGTTTCATTGAATATGCCAACGGTGAGGAAGCACGCGAGGTGACAGCCATCTTGCGGTCGGCACAGTGTCCTTTTCTGGTGATCGGCAGTGGTAGTAATTTGTTGCTGACCCGAGATTTCGAGGGCATTGTGGTTCATTCCTCCATCAAGGGTATGGAGCTCGATTCATCCGGTGATGATGCTCTGATACGTTGTGGCAGCGGTGAGCTGTGGGATGACGTGGTGGCTTGGTGCATGGCACAGGGCTATGGCAATTTGGTGAACTTGTCTCTGATACCGGGAGAGGTTGGTGCCTCGGCCGTTCAGAATATAGGTGCTTATGGCTCGGAAGCCGCTGATTTCATTGATCAGGTGGAGGCTGTGGAGATAGCAACGGGTAAGGATGTAAGCTTTTCGAAAGAAGAATGTTGTTATGGTTATCGAAATAGTCGGTTTAAGAAGGATTGGCGTAACCGGTACCTCATCACCCATGTAATCTATCGCTTACCCAAGGAAGGACGTCTGAACGTGGAGTATGGGAATATCCGTGCAGAGTTGTCGAAGAAGGGTATCGTGGATCCTACAGCACAGGAACTGCGGCGTACAATTATCGAGATCCGCAGGGCAAAGCTGCCTGACCCCCAGGAAGAGGGGAATGCGGGGAGTTTCTTCATGAACCCTGTTGTGAGCCGTCGCAAATATGAGGAGCTGGCAGCTGTCTATGATTCTATGCCTCACTACGAGGTGGATGCTGACCATGTGAAGATTCCTGCAGGATGGATGATAGAACAATGTGGTTGGAAAGGGAAGTCATTGGGCAGGGCCGGTGTGCATGGCAAACAGGCTTTGGTGCTGGTAAATCGAGGTGGTGCAACAGGAGACGATATCGTCAGACTCTGCCAGACCATTCAGCATGATGTACAGGAACGGTTTGGTATAGAGATTGTGCCAGAAGTTAATATTATCTGATTTTTTATCGATTCTTCATGAGGCTGACATTCTTAGGAACAGGAACATCGGTAGGTGTACCATCGATAGGATGCACCTGTAAGGTGTGTCAGAGCGATGATCCGCATGACAAACGGTTACGATGTGCTGCCCTGATAGAGACTGATCATACAAGGATCCTGATAGATGCCGGCCCGGATTTCCGTCAACAGATGCTGGGGCAGCCGTTTCGAAAGATCGATGCAGTGCTCCTGACACATATCCATTATGATCATGTGGGAGGCTTGGATGATATCCGTCCGTTTTGTCAGTTTGGTGAGGTGAATATCTACGCTGACGAGATTACCTCTCATGGCCTGATGCAGACTATACCTTATTGCTTCGCCGAGAACAGATATCCTGGGGCACCCAAGATTAACTTGCATACCTTACTTCCTCATCAATCCTTACAGGTGAATGAACTGGAGGTGATTCCTTTCCGTGTGCTCCACGGGAAACTGCCTATCCTGGGTTTCCGTATCGGTCATTTTGCATATATCACCGATATGAAGACCATCGAGGAAGAGGAGATGACATTCTTGGAAGGGGTCGAAACTATTGTCGTTAATGCCCTGCGCTATCAACCTGCCCATCATGCTCATCAAAGTGTTGATGATGCAGTGGCATTTGTCCGTAGGATAGGGGCACGACAAACATTCCTCACACATGTCTGTCATGACATCGGGTTGCATGAGGAGGTGAACCAGCTACTGCCTCCTGATATCCGACTGGCATACGACGGACAGGTGGTAGATGTGTGAGAGATGAAGGGGCTGCTATTTCTTGAATTTCCGATAGAGCTTCCAAGCTAAGAGCAGACCATCAAAAACACCAGCGCCCGTACTCATCAATCCCTGAACACTCATCCTGTTCTTCCGACTGGTCAGGGCAGTAGGCTTGGCAAACAATTGCTTGCGAAGCTTGTTGATCTGGTTGTTGTCTTTCCGGATCTCTTTCAGCAACTGCTTTTTACGTTCTTCGATAGAACGCAAGGTGGTATATACTTGGACGTTGTCGTTCTCTATCATGGACTGCTATTTTTCCATTAACAAACTGGCCAGAAACCTGACCAGGGGTTTCTCTACCCATGATTTCCTGAATGCCAGGAACAACAAGAATATCAAGATGTAGATGGCTGCCACAATGAGAAATGCCACAGGTGTTCCCACAAAGGGAGCCATGGCATAAGCAGCGGCAAACGATAGGTAGATGAAGATAATCAAGATGATAAGGAAGGTGACGGCAGCTATCGACAAGGCCGTAATCAGCCGCACCACTTTCTCTATCACATCGAGCCGCAGGTACTCGTTCTGCAGACCAATGTAATGCTTCACCACCTCCACCAGTTGCCCGATGGTCTCGATATTCTTGTCGTTCGAAAACATGTGCTGCCTTATTCTGCGATGTCAGCAGCCGCATCCTTAATGTCATCTGCGAGGTCAACAATCTCCTTGCGGCTCAAGTTGATGTTGTGCTTCTTACAGAAATCGTCAATTGCATCTGTGATTTTCTCACGGGTGTCTGAGCCCTTCTCCGGGGCTGCGAGCAATCCCAGTGCTGCGCCAGCAATGGCACCACCGAGGAATGCACCAATGTAACCTAATGTTTTCATATGCCTATTTATTTTAGTTGTGATAATCAAAATCAATCGCAAATATAATCAATTTTTTGCATTTGTCAGCAAAAAAGACATGCATTTTTTGTTAAAAACTATGTATTTATGTCATTTAACAAACTTTATGCACGTTTTTTCCTTGTTTCTCCGCGATTTTGTGTAATTTCGCACAATGATTATACAAAAGTGAATCACAAAGTTAAATATTAATAGTAAGAGAAAGTTATGAAGAAGTACATGTTAGTATGCGCAGGCTTAGCTGTTGCATTGGCTTTTACAAGTTGTAAATCATCTGAGAGTGCTTACCGCAAAGCTTATGACAAGGCAAAGGCTCAGGAGGAGGCAAACTTAACAAACAACACCAATTACAGTGAGGAGACTCCTGTGGTGTCACCCGTTCAGACTCGCCCTTCTACTGAGACTGTGGTTGTTGACAATGTTGACAATGTGTCCGTTCGTCCTGAGAAATTGCAGGTCGTTGATGGTGCTGGTCTGAAGAATTTCAGTGTGGTAGTTGGCTCTTTCTCTGTGAAGGCTAATGCCGTGGGACTTGCTCAGCGTCTCCGCAATGCCGGTTATCCCGCTCAGGTTGCTTTCAACAGCAATAATAATATGTATCGTGTGGTGGCAACCACCTACGATGACAAGGCCAGCGCAGTGCGCAGCCGCAACGATTTCCGTGCCGGTGAGTATGCTGATGCATGGCTGCTATTCAACCAGCAGTAAGCAGTGGCGCGCATTCTGTCGATCGATTACGGAAAGAAACGTACAGGCATAGCAGTCACCGACTCGTTGCAGATTATAGCCAACGGGTTGGCGACTGTTTCTACGTCTGAACTTTTCGATTTCCTGAAAAACTATATCTCTCAGGAAGAGGTAGAGCGTGTGATTATCGGCAAGCCTCTGCAGACCAATGGGTTGCCCAGCGAGAACTTGCAACGTGTGGAGCAATTTGTGAACCGATGGCGTAAAGCGATGCCTGCTATCCCTATTGAATATGTTGACGAACGGTTTACCTCAGTATTGGCACATCAGGTGATGATTGACGGCGGTCTTAGGAAGAAGGCGCGTCAAGACAAGGCTTTAGTTGACCGGATCAGTGCAACGATTATCCTCGAAGACTATCTCCGTTCCAGGAAATAGTATCATCCATTACTACTTTATCAATCTAAATTTCCAATTAACCAGTGATATTACCTATTTATATATATGGTCAGCCTGTACTACGCAAGGAGTCGGTAGATATTCCCAAAGACTATCCAAACTTGAACGAGCTGATTAGTAACATGTTCGAGACCCTGACAGCCAGCGAAGGTGTGGGGTTGGCAGCTCCACAGATAGGGCAGAACATCCGTGTGGCCGTGATTGACCTTGATGTACTTGCTGAGGATTTCCCGGAGTATAAGGGATTCCGCAAGGCATATATCAACCCGCATATCGAGGAATTTGACGATACGGAGACTGAGTCGATGGAGGAAGGCTGTTTATCTCTGCCAGGTATCCATGAGAAAGTGGTGCGTCCCACTCGGATTCGTGTACGCTATGAAGATGCAGAGCGTAACGAGCACGATGAGTGGGTGGATGGCTATTTAGCTCGCGTGATGCAGCACGAGTTCGACCATTTGGATGCTCACATGTTCATCGATCGCATCTCACCCTTACGCCGTCAGCTAATCAGAAACAAGCTGAAGGCGCTTACCTTGGGGAAATATCGTTGCTCGTATCGTACCAAGGCTGCGAGAAGATAATCTCCATCTTTATGAGAATCAGTGGAAAGGAGCAAACGGGAAGAAAACAGGGAAGGAATGCGTTGCGTTTCTACCGGTTGCTTGTTTTGCGTTTCCTGCCCGTTTGTTTCACCCTTTCCTTTTGTCTTTCCTCACAGGCCCAATATAATATCGATCGAATCTTGAATGCGGGCAGGGGAGCACTCTATTATGAAGACTATGTGCTCTCGATGCAGTATTTCAATCAAGTGATCGCTGCCAAGCCATATCTGTATGAGCCTTGGTACTACCGTGCCATCGCCAAATACAACTTGGATGATTACCAAGGGGCGGAACAGGATTGTAACGAGGCCATCAACCTGAATCCTTATATTTCTGGTCTTTACGATCTCCGCGGTGTTTGTCGTATCCGACTGCAGAAATTCAAGGAGGCTGCCGCCGATTACGATATGGCAATCCTTCACGACCCAACCAGTCAGGGCTTGTGGTATAACCGTGCCCTTTGCCGAATTCAAGACAAGGACTACGACAAGGCTCATTTCGAACTTGATTCCATGATGAACCGTTGGAAAAGCAACGCCAAGGTGTACCAGCTGAAGGCAGAGGTGTGCATGCAGCAGAAAGATACGCTCAAAGCCTCCTCCTTCCTCGACAAGTCGTTGGAACTGGATCCCTATGATGGTGAGGCATGGACTGTACGTGCTATGATCAGTCTGAGCCGCAGGAAATGGAAGGATGCCGACGAGCAGTTAGGACGTGCCATTCACTTGAAACCTACGGTGGTGGGCAATTATGTGAACAGGGCATTGGCCCGTTACAATATCAACAACCTAAGGGGTGCTTTGGCCGACTATGACAAAGCGCTGGAGCTGGATCCCAATAACTTCTTGGCTCATTATAACCGTGGACAGTTGCGCGTGCAGGTGGGTGATGATAACCGGGCTATCTCCGATTTCGATTTTATCATCCGTATGGAGCCGAATAATATCATGGCCATCTTTAACCGTGCCCTCTTGCTCGACAGAACAGGTGATTTGCAGGGAGCCATACGAGACTATACCCGGGTGATCGATGAATTCCCGAATTTCTGGACAGGTCTGCAATACCGAGCCAACTGCTACCGCCGACTGGGAATGACGGCCAAGGCTGAGCAGGATGAGTTCCGTATCCTGAAAGCACAGATGGACAAGCACTTAGGTATTCAGCCTCGCTGGAGTAAGAACAAACGTAAAGAGGTGCGTAAGCAAAGTGACATCGACATGAACAAATATAATCAGCTGGTGGAGGCCGATGAGAACGAGGTGGAGCACGAATATGCGAGTGCTTATCGAGGGAAAGTACAGAACCGCAAGGTCGATGATGAGCTGATGCCGATGTATGAGCTGTCGTTCCAGCGACAGACAGAAGGGCTGAAGTCGTTCACGGCTTTCGATCATGAAGTAGAGCATTTCAACAGTACGGCAAAGCCGAACCATCCTCTTTATATCACCTGTCACAATCAGGCTCTAACGCAAAAGGAGGCACAACAATATTTCGCCCTCATCGATTCTCTATCAGATCGTGTCGCCAGGATTACTGATCTCAGAAAGGACCGTCATATCCTGATTCAGCGTGCCGTGGCATATAGTGTGGTGCAAAACTTCGATGCTGCCATTAACGACCTTAGTGCTTACGTGCAGATCGACAGTACCGCCTCGATTGCCTATTGGCAAAGGGCTGTGTGCCAGTCGCTGATGAATGAGTTCAATCAGGCGCAGGGCATGGAGGGAAATCTGAAGGCGGCACGTACCCTTGCCGACTTTGACGAGGCGTTGCGTTTGAACCCGCAAAACGCATTCATCTATTACGACCGTGCCAACCTTTATGCGGCTCGGAAAGATTATCCCCATGCCATCGATGACTATACGAAAGCCATCTCTTTGGAGCCCAGTCTTGCCGAAGCTTACTATAATCGCGGACTGGCACGTATCCGTAGTGGGAATAAAAAGGAAGGTATCAGCGATCTGAGTAAGGCGGGTGAACTGGGATTGTATGATGCCTATAGTGTAATCAAGAAATACCGAGACAAATAATGAAAATGCAAAGAGCCTATCTCCTTCTGCTCTTGTCCTTTCTTCTGACAAGGGTCGCCGCAGATGATCAGCTGACGGGCAGGGTTATCGGTACACAGGAGAGTGTGGACTATCAGACTTCTGCCAAGTCAACGACCGTCAATACGTGTTCGAACGCCTTCGACGGGGACATGAATACGTTTTTCGCCTCCTGGGAAAGAAGTCGCACTTGGGCAGGACTTGACTTAGGTTCCCCACATGTCATCACTCGTGTGGGGTGGTCACCCCGTAATGACAGTCAGGGTCCCGACAGAGTTGTCTTAGGACTGTTCGAAGGAGCCAACAGGGAGGATTTCATGGATGCTCTTCCCTTGTATATCATTGATGAGAAAGGTACCATTGGGATGATGTCATATGCCGATGTCTCCTGCTCCCGTGGCTTTCGGTACGTCAGGTATATCGGTCCTTCCGATGCCCGTTGTAACATTGCAGAACTGGCGTTCTATGGTCATGCTGGGGATGGAGATGACTCCCATCTTTACCAACTTACCAACCTGCCTACGGTCACCATCCATACAGAGGACGGAGTATTGCCTTATGATAAGGAGCATGATATCAGCTCACAACTGACCATCATCTCGAAAGATGGGACACACCTCCTATCCGAGCCTGGCTCTGTCAGGGAAAGGGGCAATGCCTCCCGTTCTTTCCCCAAGAAGCCATACCGGATTAAGTTCAAGGAGAAACAACGGGTCATCGACTCACCTGCAAAGGCAAAGAAATGGACCCTGATCAATAACTATGGGGACAAAACTCTGATGCGTAACCTGCTTGCTTTTGAACTTAGTAAGAAGATGGGAATGCCCTATACTCCTTATGGCACCGCCGTGGATGTGGTGATGAACGGTGAGTATGTGGGCTGTTATCAGCTGTGCGATCAGGTGGAGGTGCATAAGCAACGGGTGAACATTACGGAGATGACACCCGAGGATTCGGAGGGGAGCGCCCTCACTGGCGGTTACCTGATAGAGGTAGATGCCTATGCTGATCAGGAACTGTCATATTTCTATTCGAATAAAGGGAACCCTGTAACGATCAAATCACCGGATGAGGATGAGATTACCTATGTTCAGAAGAGTTATATCAAGACGCAGTTTAACAGGATGGAGAGTAACTGGGAGAAGTACCTGGATCTCCAAACATTCCTGCGACATTTCCTGGTAGGAGAGCTCTCGGGGAACACCGATACCTATTGGAGTGTGTATATGTATAAGCATCGGGATGACGAAATGTTCTATACCGGACCGGTATGGGATTTTGACATCGCCTTCGAAAACGACAATCGAACGTACCCCATAAACAGTAAATCCGATTATGTCTATCGTAGTGGCGGAAGCTGTGCTGGACAGATGAGGTCTTTCACGGATAATATTGTCATTAAGAATGTTTCTGCGCAGAAACAATTGTTGGAAATCTGGGATGAGGCACGAAGGGGAGGACTCACAGAGGATTATCTGGTAGAATGGATCGACTCCGTGGAGACGGCCTTGCAGCAGTCCCAGCGACTGAACTTCATGCGATGGCCCATTATGAACAGCTATGTTCACCAGAATCCGCGTCTTTGGGGCAGTTATACAAAGGAGGTGGAGAATGTGCGCCGTTTTATGAAGGAGAGACTTGCTTGGATGGACCGGCGCTTAGGATATGAGTATAAGCCCAGTGCTGTGGAACGTGTTACCGTTGATCTTTCCCAGTCCTTTGAGGTGTTCACTCCTTCCGGTCTGTCATGTGGTCATGATTTGAATGGGCTGAGGCCTGGTGTTTATGTGGTTCGTCAAGGACACGCAGCTCGTAAGGTCGTGATCCGAGAGTGATATCCCCTCTCGTCATCTGCATTTTTTCACCTTATTTATTCTATTATCTCAAAAGAAAGTACTACCTTTGCAGGCAAATTCTTTATAAACAATAATAAAATGATTAACATTACATTTCCAGACGGCTCTGTTCGTTCGTATGAGCAGGGCGTGACAGGACTCGAAATTGCCGAGAGCATCTCACCAGCCTTGGCACGCAGTGTTATCAGCTGCGGTGTGAATGGTGAGACCGTGGAGTTGAACCGACCCATCAACGAGGATGCATCTATTGCTCTCTATAAATGGGATGATGAGGAAGGAAAGCATACCTTCTGGCATACCAGCGCGCACTTGCTGGCAGAGGCTTTGAAGGAGTTGTACCCTGGCATCCAGTTCGGTTTCGGACCAGCTATCGAGAATGGCTTCTTCTATGATGTGCTGCTGCCCAATGGTGAGCAGATCAAGGAAGGTGACTTTGCGAAGATTGAGAACAAAATGAAGGAACTGGCCGGTAAAAAGGAACCGGTAGTGCGCCGCGAGGTGGCAAAAGCCGATGCCTTGAAGGAGTTCGCCGCCGATGGTCAGACCTATAAGTGTGAACATATCGATCAGGACTTGGAGGATGGCACGATCACTACCTATACCCAAGGTAACTTCACAGACCTCTGTCGTGGTCCGCACCTCGTGAATACTGGGGAGATTAAGGCCGTGAAGCTGACGAGTGTGGCTGGTGCATTCTGGCGTGGTGATGCTACCCGTGAACAGATGCAGCGTCTCTATGGTATCTCGTTCCCGAAGAAAAAGATGCTGGATGAGTATCTTGTCATGCTCGAGGAAGCAAAGAAACGCGACCACCGTAAGATCGGTAAGGAAATGGAACTGTTCATGTTCTCTGAGAAGGTGGGCAAGGGACTTCCCATCTGGCTGCCTAAGGGTACCGAACTGCGTCTTCGCTTGCAGGATCATCTGCGTAAGGTGCAGAAACGCTTCGGCTATCAGGAGGTGATCACCCCGCATATCGGTAGCAAGAATCTCTATATCACTTCAGGACACTATGCTCACTATGGGAAGGATTCGTTCCGCCCTATCACCACACCAGAGGAAGGTGAGGAGTATATGCTGAAACCGATGAATTGTCCTCACCACTGCGAGATCTTTGCCAACAAGCCCCGCTCTTACCGTGACCTGCCCTTGCGTATCGCAGAGTTTGGAACGGTCTATCGCTACGAGCAGAGTGGAGAGCTCCATGGCTTGACCCGTGTGCGTTCGTTCACGCAGGATGATGCCCATTTGTTCTGCCGTCCCGATCAGGTAAAGCAGGAATTCCTGAACGTGATGGATATCATCAATATCGTGCTTACTGCCTTTGGCTTTAACTTCGAAGCCCAGATCTCCTTGCGTGATCCTAACGACCATGACAAATATGTCGGAACTGATGAGGATTGGGCTTTGGCTGAGAAGGCAATCGTTGAGGCATGCGAGGAGAAAGGGTTGCCTGCCAAGGTGGAATACGGTGAAGCTGCTTTCTATGGACCGAAGCTCGACTTCATGATCAAAGACGCTATCGGACGCCGTTGGCAGTTGGGAACGATCCAGGTTGACTATAACCTGCCGAAACGTTTCGAACTGGAATACACGGATGAGGACAACACCAAGAAGACGCCTGTGATGATTCACCGCGCACCTTTCGGCTCCATGGAGCGTTTTACCGCTGTGCTCATCGAGCATACCAGCGGTCATTTCCCCTTGTGGCTCACACCTGACCAAGTGGCTATTCTGCCGTTGTCGGAGAAATATAATGACTATGCCAAGGATGTTGCCAAGAAATTCGAAGCTCAAGGCGTGCGTGCTACTCTTGACTTGCGCAATGAAAAGCTGGGACGTAAGATTCGTGATAACGAGTTGAAACGTATCCCCTACATGGTCATCGTCGGTGAGAAAGAGCAACAAGACGGTACTGTCGCAGTACGTCCGCAAGGCGGTGGTGAGCAGAGTGTGAAGACCATTCAGGAGTTTATCGATGAGGTGAACGCCAAAGTGGCTGAGATGACAAAAGACTTTTGACTTTGAACATTGAACTTTGAACATTGAACTTTATGATTTGATTGTAGACCTTAGACCATTGATCATTGGCCTTTGTCCTATGATAATTAAACTTTGTTAAAATTATATAATGGTAATCATAAAGTTCAAAGTTCAAAGTTTAAAGTTCAAAGAAAAATAGTACCTTTGCAGCCGATTTCGAAATAAGTTGAACTAAAACAGTTAATGAAGAACGACAAAAAAGGACAACAGTACCGCGTGAACGAGCAGATTCGTGTCCGCGAAGTACGTATTGTAGGCGATGGGGAATCTATGGTGATCCCCACGCGTCAGGCTTTAGATATGGCCCGCCAGCAGGGTGTTGATCTTGTAGAGATCTCGCCCAATGCCAATCCGCCCGTATGTCGTCTCATTGACTACAGTAAGTTCCTCTACCAACAGAAGAAACGTGCCAAGGAGATGAAGGCAAAGCAGGTGAAGCAGGAGGTAAAGGAAATCCGTTTCGGACCCCAGACTGATGACCACGACTATAACTTCAAACTGAAGCACGCCAAAGAGTTCCTCGAGGAGGGTAATAAGGTGAGAGCGTATGTCTTCTTCCGTGGACGAAGCATTTTGTTCAAAGAACAGGGAGAAGTGCTTTTGCTTAGGTTTGCAAACGACTTGGAGGAGTATGGCAAGGTAGAGCAGATGCCCAGCTTGGAGGGAAAGAAAATGTTCCTTTACCTTTCACCGAAGAAAGCTGGTGTGGCTAAGAAAAGTCAGCAGAAACTCGATCGTGAGAAACGAGAGGCTGAAGCCAAGGAGGCAGCTCAACAGAAACAAACAGAGACTGCTGCTGAGGAAACACAGGATGAGATGCCGGCTAACGGCGGTCTTTTCGCCAATGTCAAGGGCGGTGATGATATCCTGAAGAAGCTGAAGAAACAAGGGTAGGATGTGATGTCCTGCTTTCATGTAAAAAGATGATGGCGCGCCCGGTATATGCGTTGCTGTCAGTAATAATAACCATTTAAAGATTAAAAAAATGCCAAAAGTAAAGACAAATTCCGGTGCCAAAAAGAGATTTCGTTTCACCGGTACAGGCAAGATTAAGCGCCATCACGCTTATCACAGCCACATTCTGACAAAGAAGACCAAGAAGCAGAAGAGAAACCTGGTTCATCAGGCAATCGTTGACAACAGTAACTTGAAGCAGGTACGCGATTTGCTGTGCCTCCGTTAATCATTAATTAAGAAAGGAACAAAATTATGCCAAGATCAGTAAATCATGTTGCTTCAAGAGCAAGGAGAAAGAGAATACTTAAGCTTACACGTGGTTACTTTGGAGCCCGTAAGAATGTTTGGACCGTTGCCAAGAATACTTGGGAGAAAGGTCTGACCTATGCTTATCGTGATCGTCGTAACAAGAAACGCAATTTCCGTGCTTTGTGGATTCAGCGTATCAATGCTGCTGCCCGCATGGAGGGTCTGAGCTATTCACAGTTGATGGGTGCCCTGCACAAGGCTGGTATTGAAATCAACCGTAAGGTGCTTGCCGACCTTGCCATGAACAACCCACAGGCTTTCAAGGCTATTGTTGACAAGGTGAAGTAATTTAAAACCACCTATATCTGTGGATTGCCTCGCATGTGAAGATGCGAGGCAATCTTTTTTTCCCGTTTCGATACTTTTTCTCCAAAAAGTTTTTTTATCTCAGATATTATGCTTATCTTTGCAACGCAGATTCTATGAAGGGTCTTGTGGTCTTTGACTTGATTCGATGCATATAGCTATTTGTCAATCGACGGAAATCCTGGACGATTACCTGATAACTACATGGATGACAAGAGCACGGCAGCGGATATTGTTCCGTACCATCTGACAAGATGATAATTATTGGCGTGGGTTTTGCTTGTCTTATTTGTAGTAGGTAGTCCAGAACCTCCCGTTGAAGATAAGTGAACGCCCACGCCATCCGTTATCTCTGTCTCGAATCATTCTATTTACGTCTCTTTTTTACGATGCTGTCTCCTCAAGGTAATTTGAGGTGTGTCTTGTGCTAACTTTCTCTATATCAATGCACATGAGATAAAATCAAATGTTTTTTAGACAAAAGGAAAACTGTTCACTTTTGTTTTATTTTGTATCAATGCGTTTGTCTATTGTTTCATTCTCAAATTTCGTTCATCGAAAATTTTGAAGTCATTGTTTTTTGCATTACCTTTGCATCATCAATGAGAAATGGAATTCAATAGATGCTTTGAGTTAATAGGTTATTAGTCTATAAAAATTGAGTTATTAGTTTTGTTATTAGAAGTTAGTTTTAGTTATGTATCAAAAATTAGGCTCGTCGTGATGACGAGCCTTTCTTTTTGCTGATGATGATGTCTCAATCCAGATCGACCACAGTGATGCCTGCGCCACCGAATTGCACATGTTCATCAGCAAAGTGGGTCACATTGGGGATAGCGGAAAGGTATTGGCGGATCAGTTGGCGTAAGATTCCAGAACCTGTGCCGTGAAGGATGCGTACACGGCTCACACCCACCAGGATGGCATCATCGATGAAATAGGTCACGGCATTGATGGCCTCATCGCCTCTCATACCCCGCACATCCAGGTCTTGCTTGAAGTTAAGTTTCCGCTTGTCGATAGCCTCTCGGGTGGAGGAAGAGTAGGAGGGAGCAAAGGTTTGCAGGCTACTTACTCCTGATCCTTTTAACTCAGTTTTTTTCTTCTCCTCAGCTGCTTCTAAGCGCTCCAATCGCATCTTGGTGCGCATGTCACCGAAGATGATGGTGGCCATCTTCCCATCGATGGTTTCTATTTTACCGATGGAAGTGAGTCCTTTGATGCGAACGGTGGATCCTACGGTGAGCGCAGGAGCTGTCTCTGTTACTGGAACTGTTGGCTTCTGTTGTGCGGTAGCTGCCTTCTCGGCTTTCTCCCGTTTCCGTTTCTCTTTCCGTTCTTTGCGTTCCTGGATCTGTTTCATCTTCCGCGCAATCATCTCATCGTTTGCTGTGGCATCCACATCCTCGATTTCCTGTTTAAAGGTGTTCAGCTCCTCACGGATGCGTTTCGCCTCCTCCTTTTCGGCCTGCGATTCCCGTATTTCCCGAATGGCATTTTCAATTCTTCTGTTGCTCTCCCGCAGTAATTCACCAGCCTGTTCCTTTGCTCTGTTTAAGATTTCCTTACGTTGATCTTCCAGTTCCTTCACCTCTTTCTCGTATCGGGCGATGGTTTGTTGCATGGTCTTCTCGTGCTGGTGGATATTCTGGCGTTTGCTCTCCCAGTATCGTTTATCACGAACGATATCCTGTAGATACTTGTCACTTTGGATGTAATCGCTGCCCACGATGTCGGAAGCATCTTGGATCACCTCCTCGGGGAGACCAATCTTCCTGGCAATCTCTATGGCGAACGAACTACCGGGCTGTCCGATCTGCAGTTGGAAGAGCGCCTGCATCTGATGACGGTCGTAGAGCATGGCACCGTTTACCACACCTGGGTGCTGATCGGCAAAATGCTTGAGGTTCTGGTAGTGGGTGGTGATCACGCCCCAAGCCCCTTTCTGACAGAACTGTTTCAGTACGCTCTCGGCGATGGCTCCGCCTATCTGCGGTTCCGTTCCCGTTCCGAACTCATCGATGAGGATCAGTGTCCTGTCGTTGGCTGTCTTCATCATGTTCTTCATGTTCAGCAGATGACTGGAGTAGGTACTGAGATCATTCTCAATACTCTGTTCATCACCGATGTCTATCAGGATGTTCTGGAAAACTCCCGTTTGGCTGTTTTCTCTCATCGGTACCGATAAGCCACATTGAAGCATGTATTGAAGCAATCCCGTTGTCTTCAGACATACGGATTTACCTCCGGCGTTTGGTCCTGAAATGATCAGGATTCTTTTCTCACGAGTGAGCATGATGTCCAGGGGCACCACCTTCTTCCCTTGTTTCTCCAGTGATAACTGTAGCAGGGGATGGATAGCCTGTACCCAGTCGATATGCGGGTTCTTTCCCACATGGGGCTCCATACCTTGGATTTTTCTGGCCAGCACGGCCTTGGCGCGGATGAAGTCGATCTGTGCCAGGAACAGATAAGAGTGGATAATCTCCTCCACATAAGGTCGCACCTCCTTGGCGAACTCCGTGAGGATGCGGATAATCTCCCTTCGTTCCTCAGCTTCCAGTTCACGGATGCGGTTATTGGCTTCCACCACCTCTGCAGGTTCGATGAAAACCGTCTTTCCCGAAGCCGACTCATCATGTACGATACCCTTGATCTTCCTTTTCAGTCCGGGTGCTACGGGAATCACCAGTCGACCGTCACGCATGGCTGGTGTCACATCCTTCTCCACCAGTCCTTCACTTTGTGCCGACCGTAATATATTATATAAGGTACGCGAGATACTGTTCTCTGTCTTGGCCAACTCACGTCTGATATTCCCCAGTTCCGGAGAGGCAGAGTCTTTCACCTTGCCGAACTTATCGAGAATCATATCAATGCGCTGGATCAGCTGGGGGAAAGTCATCACGTCGTTGGTAAGCCGTTGCAGGGCGGGGTAGAGCGGTTCTTCCTCGGAGCGGTTCAGGAATCTCACGATGCCCTGTATCGTTTCCAGCGACCGTTTCAGGTCGAATAGTTCATTCTCCTCCAGATGGGTGCCTTCCAACCTCAGCCGACTCACCGATTCCCTGACATCGAAGAAATACTGCAAAGGAAAATCATCCGCCTCCTCTTGGATTCGGCGGAATTCCTTTGTCTGTTCCAGATATTCATTGATCTCGTCAGCCTTCACCGAGATGGTCATCTCCGCAACTTTCTCCTTTCCTAATGTACTCAGACATTCCTCGCGGAGCAAGGTCCTGATCTCGTCGAAGCCTATTTTCTTTTCAAAGGTTTGGGGGTATATCATGTTTGGAAGAAAATCTTTCTCTTGAAAGGATGAAATCTATTGCAATTCCGCCAGATGACTGTTGGCCTTGCGAAGTTTTCTCACGGCTTTGTCACGAATCTGACGGACACGTTCGCGTTTTAAGTCCATCTTCGTTCCAATTTCCATCATGGTGAGATGTGGGGCACCGATGCCGAAGAAGTGTCTGACAACCATCTGCTCACGTTCATCCAGTACGTTCATCACCGTTTCTATCTGTGCTGCCAAGGCCTCCTGTTCCGCTTGCTTGTCGGCAAGAGGGGAGTCTGCATTCTCCAGAACGTTCAACAGGTTGAAGTTGTTCTGACTACCGGCGGGAATGGGCTCTTCCATCGAGAGGGGCTGACTGCGTTTCTTCTCTGCCGCCGTCATCTCCTTCTCCGGAATCCGGTAGAGTCCGGTCTGGGCGTCAAGGGCCTGTTCGATCTGTTTCCTGATAAAAGGGGCGGAAAATGCCACGAATCGTTTCCCTTTACTGGCATCGAAGCGTGCTGCAGCCTTCATCATTCCGATATTCCCTTCGCTGATCAGGTCCTCCAAAGCCAGTCCGCGGCCTGTATATTGCTTGGCCATTTTCACCACATAGCGAAGGTTGGCACTTGTCAGTTCATTCAGTGCCTTTGTGTCCCCTTGCTGGATGCGTTCTGCCAGCATACTCTCTTGTTCATTGCTCAGCAGTTCCTCTCCGCTGATCTCGCTCAGGTAAGCATTCAGTGATTTCTTGTCGGTATAGTCCATATTCAATGATCCTTTCACTTGTTATTCTTTTCAAAATGCTGATAGTCCTTACTGTTGCGCCACGACCCTCCCCAGGTGAAACCATGCTGGATGAACAGCCGGTAGCAGAGGTCACCCTTCACGATTTTGTAGGGGAACTTCCGTTTCCTGTTGAGGTAGGGTCTGCCATTGGTGGGCTGCACCAGGGCTGGTCTGTTGGCGCGTGGCCGGTAATAGGGGTTATAGAGGGTGTTGATATCCACCGCCATCCCACGGGCATGGTTCGACAGTCGGCTGGTGCCCGCCACCGTACGGAAATTGAAGCAGCTGCTGTTGTTCTGTTCCATCGACCGCTCATCATCGGCATCGTATTCATCGATGAGCACCATCCGTTCGATGGGGTAGGCAGCCTTATAGAGTTCGCGGAAGATCTCCACCAGGTCATTGGCGATGGCTTGATTACACACCATCTCACCCAGAAGGATCCTACCCTTGTTGTCGCGATGGAGCACGCGGAGGTAGCGCAGCTCACTGCGGGGCACGGTGCAGTTCGTCTTATAAGATTTATTCCACATCCTGGCAAACACCGCATCACTGATCTCCTCAGCCACGAAGCATTTGTCGATGCCGTAGGCTGCCACGTCTCTTTCCGTTACTACCGTACCTGCCACCCATGGACTCATCGCCTCTTCTTCGTGGTGAGCCTTACCGATGAGCGGGATGACAAGCATTAGCAGGAGTATGATACGTACCTTCATCTTTTTTTGTTATTTTGAATGCAAAGATACAACTTTTTGTTGATTAATGCTTATCTTTGCAAGGATTTTTACAGGAATCAGTCAATCGTCAATCAAGCAGAGCCAGATGAGAACAGCGATTATCGGTGGTGGTGCAGCGGGATTCTTCCTTGCCATCAATCTCAAGGAGATGATGCCGGAGATGGAGGTGACCCTCTTCGAGCGGGGGCGTCGTGTCCTCTCAAAGGTGGAGGTGTCGGGAGGCGGCAGGTGCAACTGCACCAATTCCTTTGAGGGCGTTACCGATCTCTCGCAGGTCTATCCACGTGGTCACCGACTGCTCAAACGCTTGTTTCATGTCTTCAACCAGCAGGACGCTTATCAGTGGTTTGAGCGCCACGGTGTACGACTGGTCACCCAATCCGACCAGTGTGTCTTCCCTGCCTCACAAGACTCCCATACCATCATTGACTGTTTTATGCGGGAAGCACGACGGTTAGGGGTGACGATCCGTCTGGAGTATCCCGTCAATTCCCTCGCGTCACTCTCTGGGTATGATTTCGTGGCTGTTACCACGGGAGGATCCCCTAAGCTTTCAGGACTGCAATGGTTGGCTGATCTGGGACATCATATCGAGGAACCTGTCCCCTCGCTGTTCACCTTTGGCATCCAAGATCCCTCGTTGCAGTCGTTGATGGGGACCGTGGTGGATCCCGTCACCGTACAGATTCCTGGTACGAAGTTCTTGGCAGACGGTGCGCTGCTCATCACCCACTGGGGCATGAGCGGTCCGGCCATCCTCAAGCTCTCCAGTTATGCGGCCCGTTATCTGCAAACGGCATCCTACCATACCCCGCTTCATGTGAACTGGGTGCATGCCACCGATGCAGAAGTCGTGCGAGTGTTACGTGCCAGTCTCTCTGACTATCCCCAGCGTCATCTCTCCAACATCAATCCTTTCGGACTGCCCCAGCGCCTGTGGAGCTATCTGCTAACGAAGAGCGTGGGGGAGCGGGCTGATGTGCGGTGTGCCGAGCTTAGTAAGAAGGAACAGAACCGCTTGGTGAACACGTTGTGCAACGACAGCTATAAGATCACCTCCCGTGCTGCCTTCAAGGAAGAGTTCGTCACCTGTGGCGGTGTGTCGTTGAAGAGTGTTCATCCCAACACCTTGGAGAGTAAGGTGGTGCCCCGTTTGTTCTTCGCCGGTGAGGTGCTCGACATCGATGGGGTCACGGGCGGTTTTAATTTCCAGGCAGCCTGGACCACGGCGTTCACTGTGGCACGGGCGATTGCTTGTTTCATGACGAAAGATATATGATACATGGAGGAAACTCCGTGTGCTTGTTTTTTCGTACTTTTGCCATCGTATTTTCTAACGTTTCATTGTGCCTTTAAGGCGCACTTATTACCTACAATTAAAATATGAAAATTAAATTGTTTTTCATCCTGGCTGGATGCATGGCTTGTCTTTCTGGCAACGCACAAGGAAAAGCACCAAGCCTCGACATGTATTTCGAACAATCCTCCACGCCGACGATGTCGCCCGATGCTGATGGATTCGTTCGTCGTTGGCTCTTGTTGGAGCCGATCAACAAACCCAATCGTAGTAACACTGTTTTCACGGATACCTATCTGAAAGCAGTGTTCGACACGGTGTATTTCAAAGGACAGTTCACCGAAGTGCCGAAGGCTGGTAAGACGGTGAAGGTAGGAGAGCAGACACTGACGTGGCATGCACTTGATAGTAAACTCTACAACGTGAAGCTGTTCCGTTTCGCTACCGGACTGGAGAAACAGATGTATGGTGTGCTCTTCTGGGCTGTTACCGTGATCGACTGTCCTGAGGAGATCCAGAATGTTCGTCTGGCCGTCGGTTCCAACTCCGCCTCGATGTGGTGGCTGAATGGTGAGAAGACCCTCCTGCTTTCCGGCGACCGCCGTATGGTGCGCGACGATGCCGTTTCCCCACGTGTTACCTTGAAGAAGGGCCGTAACATCCTGCGTGGTGCAGTGATCAATGGTCCGGGTATGAGTGATTTCTGTGTTCGCTTTATTGACGAGAAGGGGCAACCTGTCAAGAACTATTCTGTAAGAAATAAATAATATAAGGTGATGAAAACAAAAACTTTCAAATATACATGGGCAGGCGCTGCCATGACGGCAGCCTTGCTGTTGGCACAAAGCGCACAGGCACAGATCGGTCGTCCCTATATCCACGACCCTTCGACAATCGCAGAGTGTGAGGGTAAGTATTATACGTTTGGAACAGGTGGCGGCGGTCTGATCTCTGAGGATGGTTGGACATGGAACGGCGGTGCAGAACGTCCGGGTGGCGGTGCTGCTCCTGATGTGCTGAAGATAGGTGACCGCTATCTGGTGATCTACGGTGCTACAGGTGGTGGCTTAGGTGGTGGCCATAACGGTCGTATCCTCACCATGTGGAACAAGACCCTCGACCCCAAATCTCCTGATTTCAAGTACTCTGAGGCTATTCAGGTGGCTGCCTCCGATGGTTTGGAGGATGCTGATGCCATCGATCCGGGTTTGCTGCTCGACCCCACGACTGGTCGTCTGTGGGCTTGCTTCGGAACCTATTTCGGCTTCATCCGTCTGATCGAGATCGATCCCAATACCGGTAAGCGTGTGGAAGGAAACAAGGAGAAGGATATCGCCATCGACTGTGAGGCTACCGACCTGATCTATCGCAACGGGTGGTATTATCTCTTAGGTACTCACGGTACCTGCTGCGACGGTGTGAACTCCACCTATAATATTGTGGTGGGCCGTTCCAAGAACGTAACGGGTCCGTATATCGACAATGTAGGCCGTGACATGCTGCAAGGTGGTGGTAAGATGGTGATTGCCGCCGGTGACCGTGTGGTAGGACCAGGCCACTTCGGACGTACCATTATCGATGAGGGCGTAGAGATTATGTCATGTCACTACGAGGCTGATCTCGACCAGGGTGGCCGTAGCGTATTGGGTATCCGTCCGCTGTTGTGGAAGAACGACTGGCCTGTGGCTGGCGACCGCTTCAAGGAGGGTACCTATGAGATTGAGTCAGAGCGTCGCGGCTATGCACTGGAGCTGGCTGTTGACTTCGTCCGCATGCAGCAGGCACGCCGTGGATGGTGGGGACGTCAGGATCCCAACGAGAAGATCGAGCCTATCGCCAATCAGCCACTGAGTGAGGTGATCGGCACATGGCCCGCAGGAAACATCGACATCCGCATCGGCGACTATATGTTCCGTCCGCATCAGAGATGGACTGTTACTGCTGTTCCAGAGGCAGGCGGTTACCTCGGCGGTCCGTACTACAAGATCGAGATCGAGGGTACACACCGCGCACTGGCTGCTACCGACAAATGTGAGGTGACATCGGTTCCTGAGTTCTCTGGTGCTCCTGAGCAGCTCTGGCGCATCGAGCAGCTTATCGACGGTACCTTCCGTATCATGCCGAAGCAGATACCGGGCCAGGAGGGCGTGAATACCAAGATGGTGCTGTATTCCGCTGCTGACAGTACTCCCACACTGGCAGAATACGACTTCAACAGCGACAATTCCAAGTGGAATTTCCGCAACCACTAAGATACGGTCTATCAAATGATCTGGATATGGGCACTGATTATTCGGTGCCCATACTTTTTGGGAACTATATATGATTTGACCCAGGTAGTTCTTTATCAAGAATTTGAGAATTCATTCTCTCATTGCTTTTCCCTTCGGCCAGCCTTTTTTATTTAAACACAGAGACTCAGAGACTCAGAGTTTTTTCAGATGTTTTTTTAAAAACTCTGAGTCTCTGAGTCTTTGTGTTCCAATTTAATTAGTTTGGGGGAACTATATATGATTTGACCCAGGTAGATCTTTATCAAGAATGTGGGTATAAAAGTATATAATAGCCTACTTTTTTGTGTATAGTTTTATACCTCGGTGTGAGTTTCTTTTGAGATTCTCCGTTTACTCCGTTAACTCTGTGTGAGAATCTGTCAGGAAAATTCGTAAAAAAATTAAGGATTGCAAAAGTTCTCTAATTGGAAGAACGGGAAAGATCGTAGTGTATGGAAGTATCCAAAAGGGGCTTTTAGTGCATGTAAAGGCTCATTGGATTCAAAGTAAAGGTTACTTTGCATGCAAGTAAAGGTTACTTGTGGTCGTTCCAGACGTTACTTACATCCTTTCCGCCGTCATCTACGGGTCGTTCCGCCGTCACTTTACCCCCTATAGATGACGTCGGAATGGTTGTTAGATGACTATGGAACGAGTGTTAACGCCGTTCGGAACAACCCTTAGATGACGTTTCTTCGAAAATGAGTGGTTTCAACTTTTTGAGGGTTCTTTGAGTCGCCTTCGGCGAGAAATCCAACAAAATCTATCCAAAATCAAACAAATAACAGCACAGAGAATTATAAGATTTTGTTTAGATTTTGTTGGATTTCTCGCCGAAGGCGACCCCCAAGAAAGAAAATATGGTCTTTTTGATTCACAAAAACAGTGTTTTTACCACCTAAAAACGGTGTTTTTGACCCCTAAAAACTATGTTTTTGGAGTCTAAAAACGCCGTTTTCGCAAGTCAGAAACGACGGATAGTCACAAAGCGTTCATTATCAACAACTTACTAAACCTCGCGAGAATTGCGTTTTTTCGACCGAAAGGGCGGTTGGTTCCCCAAATGCGTTAAATTCGCGTTAAACGAAGTTAAATTGTAAAAGTAGTTCCAAACTTTTAAGAATTCCCGAGCTGACACATAAAGTATGCCGACGATGGTGAATTATTGAAAACGAATTTAAATGATATGAATAATTTTGCCCACGAATGAGTATATGTGGATATTGATAGTCATCCCGATTTAACATCTTTTATATATAGAATGGACGATTATTCATATAAAATATGTAAATTTGCTCAATCATTTGATAATCACGTGTGGTTGCCTCATCTACTTGATGGGCAATCCTAAAACTACAACCAGATATGAAGAAAATATTTTTTACTTTTACAGTGATGCTCATGGCACTGATGTCAGTCACCAGCGCAAGAGCCAAGGAAGCGTATGCCGTTTACAGTCCCAGCAGGATTCTTACTTTCTATTACGATGACGAACAATCCTCAAGATCAATGTACGGTTCTGTTTATTCTGTGGGATTTGGCTCATGGACAATAAACAACTCAAATCTTGACGGTGTCATATTCGACTCCTCTTTTGCTGACTACAAGCCAACCTCTACGGCCAACTGGTTTGCGAACAGCCCCAGTCTGTTATCGGTAGAGGGTCTGGAGTATCTGAACACCAGTGAGGTGACCGATATGAGCTACATGTTCTCTGGCTGCAGCAGTCTTACAAGTCTTGACTTAAGGGGTTTCGATACGGGTATGGTAACCATTAAAGTTGGTGATGGCTGGACTACCAGCAAGGTTACGTCCAGTGACAATATGTTCTATGACTGTGGAAGCCTCAAGGGTGGTAATGGCACATCGTATAATGCGAGTCACATCGATAAGGCCTATGCCCGAGTCGATGGTAATGGAGGCCAGGGTTACCTAACTGGCAATGTACCGTATGTCGTTTTTAATAGTAACAGCAGAATTCTTACTTTCTATTACGATGACAAGCAATCCACAAGGACAATGGACGGTAATGTTTATTCTTTGGGATTTGGCTCATGGATGATACACAACTCATATCTTGACTGTGTCATATTCGACTCCTCTTTGGCCAACTGGTTTATGAACTGTTCCAATCTTTCATCGATAGATGGAATACAGTATCTGAACACCAGTGAGGTGACCGATATGAGTTCCATGTTCTCTGGTTGCATGTACCTTACAAGCCTCAAATTGTCAGGCTTCGATACGGGAAAGGTGACGGACATGAGCAGCATGTTCGCCGGATGCTCGTCATTGGTAACGATCACTGTTGGCGATGGCTGGACTACCAGCAACGTAACTGCAAGCAGCGGTATGTTCGATGGTTGCTCGAACCTCAAGGGAGGCAATGGCACAGTGTTTAATGCAAGCTACATTGATAAGACCTATGCCCGTATCGACGGTAAGGAAGGACTGGGTTACTTTACCGCATCACCAGAAAGCAGTATTGCAACAGGTATAGGGTCGGTGACCAATGGAAAACAGGCAACCGTTAGCCATGCTCCGATGTTCAACCTGCAAGGACAGCGCGTGAACGACAGCTACAAGGGTGTCGTCATTCAGAATGGACGGAAGATGCTGAAGAAATAGAGCCGAAAGTACTCCCGTTCGGAAAATAACAAATTAATTTGTTTTTTCTCTCGCTTATTCGTACCTTTGCAGAAGAATAGGAACTGGATGATGAGAGAAAAAGGCAAAAGATACAAAGGAATGCCCCGTGTCAGTAAGACATGGGGCATCCGTATTTACATATTATTAGGGTTGTTGGGAGCATGGACTACCGTATGTGCACAGATGCCCGTGGATGACGGTACGCTGACCCTGCGCCCCAAGCTGCAACAGTTGGGTGAGCGACTGCTGAAAGGAAAGCAGGGGAGCATCGTAGCCATCCGTCCTGAGACGGGTGAGATCCTCTGTCTGGCAACCAACTCTTCCAAGGGCAGTGATGTGGCATTGGCCATTGCCACGCCCTATGCCCCTGGATCGACCTTCAAGACAGCACAGGCATTGACGCTGCTCTCGGAAGGAATCGTTACCGCAGAAACCACCGTGGCCTGCACGAATGGGTTTACCGATGGGAATATCCATGTGGGATGCCATCAGCACCGTTCACCATTGGCTTTGCCAGCAGCATTGGCCGTGTCGTGTAACACCTGGTTCCTGTCTTCCTTTATGTCGATGTTAAATGATGATTTCGTGTATGAGAACCAGGAGGAGGCCATCACTGTATGGAGCGATTATATGCGAAGTATGGGCTTGGGAGGTGCTCTGGGTGTGGACATCCCTGGTGAGAAAGGCGGTCTGGTGGCAAACGTGAACTATCTGAACCGTCGTTACAAGGAGGGATGGAGTGCACGAACCATTCTCTGGGCGGGTATGGGACAAGGAGATATCACCATTACGCCCTTACAACTGTGTAACTTAGCCGTGACCATAGCCAATCGCGGCTTCTTCTATACACCCCATATCCATCAGGGAACAGCAGAGAAGCCGTTGCCGCAACGTTATCTGCGGCGGCGGACAACTAAGGTGGCTCCTGAAGCTTACCAGCCTGTGATAGCGGGGATGCGCAAGGCTGTGGAGAGTGGTACATGTGCCAGCATCAATACCACCTATCCCATCTGTGGAAAAACGGGAACGGTGGAGAATGCGGGGAAAGACCATTCTGCCTTTATCGGCTTCGCACCGATGAATGAACCGAAGATAGCGGTGGCCGTGTACGTGGAGCATGGAGGTTTCGGTGCCGATATGGCAGCACCGATGGCAGGGCTGATCATCGAGGCCTACCTGAAGGGTTCTCTCTCAGCGGCTTCGCAGGCAAAGGCCAGAAGGATAGAGGGAAAGACTACTATTCTTTCGAAATAACGAATTTCAAAATATCGAAATCTCGAAATCTCGAAATCTCGGTATATCGATATATCGATATTACGTTATAACGAAATATTTCTCGCCAGAACAAAGAAAAATTGGAATTTTCTTTGTTCTGTGCTCACTAATCCGTATCTTTGCAACAGGAATAGGATACTTGAATCAATCAAAACAATAAGTTATGAAAGAAGTAAAAATCATCTTGATGGCTATCGTCATCTCAGTGCTGGCTTCGTGTGGAACGACAAGTACGGTGCCTATCACAGGAAGAAAACACAAACTGAGTGTGAGCGATGAGTATGTGCTCAGCCTGAGCACCCAACAGTATGCTCAGTATATGAAGTCTGCCAAGGCTTCTACCAATGCTACGAACACCGCCATGGTGAAGCGGGTGGGACAGCGCCTGGCAACGGCGGTGGAGACCTATCTGAAGAACAATGGCTTCGCTCATGAGGTGCAGAACTTCGCATGGGAATTCAACCTGGTACAGAGCAACGAAGTGAACGCCTTCTGTATGCCCGGTGGAAAGATCGTGGTATATGAGGGTATTCTGCCTGTAACGAAGGATGAGGCTTCTCTGGCTATCGTATTAGGCCATGAGATCGCTCATGCCGTGGCCAAACATTCTGCCGAGCAGATGACGAAAGCCAACAACTCACAGACACTGGTACAGTTGGGTGGTGCTGTGGCATCGGCCATGGGCGTAGGACAGACGGCTACGCAGTTGGGAACAGCTGCTTTGTCGCAAGGTCTTTCCCTGCTGAACCTGAAGTATTCTCGTGACAATGAGAGCGAGGCGGATTATATGGGACTGGTGTTCGCCGCCATGGCAGGATACGATCCTCAGGTGGCCGTTTCGTTCTGGCAGCGTATGTCGTCAGGATCCTCCAATCAGACAGCAGTGTGGATGAGCAGCCACCCCTCTGATGAGAAGCGCATCGCCGATATCCAGCGTCACATGCCAGAGGCCTTGTCTTACTACAAGCCATCGGGAACAACAACGAATACCGCCAAGAAGAGCAGTACGAAGGCTACGAAGACGGTGAGTGTGTCGTCACTGAAAAAGAAAAAGTAAGATAGTCTTTACTGAAAAGGAAGTGGTATGGGTTTCTTCCGACTGCTTATCGCTCCTCCCCGTCCCTCTGCACTGACGGATATGCCGGCTAAGGTGAACCGTTTCCTGTGCAGGAAGGGATATACGGCGATTACGCTGTTCGGACAGCTTTTCACCCGGGAGGAAGCGTCGGCAGAACGACTGAACAAGAGATACGATGCACTGAAAAATCATGAGATGATACACCTGCGGCAGGCACAGGATACGGGAAACTCCTGGTATCGTTTCTACCTGCGGTATATGTGGTACTCGCTTCTTGCCCTGCGCTTCTTCCGGAAACAGCGCAATGCTGCCTACTACCTGAACCCCTTCGAGATAGAAGCTTACGGACATATGTTCGACCTGCATTATCTTGACCGTACGGGAGGAAAGGCCTGTGAATGGCGGAAGTTTGCCAAGATGTCGCTGGCAGCACGGCTGCGGTATATCCGGAAAAACAACATCGGATTGTAAGGAAAGGTCCGAAAAAAGAGTCCTTTGCAAACTTTTGCGAACCGTTTCCTTATTTGCAAATTATTGCGAACCCGTTTTCTTGGCGGGTTCGTTTTTTTGTCTTACCTTTGCATCAAAATCAAAGAGGAAATGGATCAGATACTGTTGACGATACTGACACAGCGAGAATTATTTCTCCTCGTCCTGGGCACGATCACCTATGTGGCTTTGTTTGTGGTGGCCGTACAGAACAGCCGTCGGAAAATCCTTATGTTGGAGGAACGACTCAAAAAGGTACGTACGATACAGGAGGAACAGCAGGCGCAAGACCGGCAACATATCGAGGCCAACCAGAAGAAGATGGCCGAGCTGGAGAGTCTGCTGGAGAAACTGGATGATGAGAACTCCATGCTACGATTAGAACTGGAAGAGAAAAAGGCTCGCCTCGACTATAATAATAAGGTGGCAATGATCGAGAGTGAGAAACGCCGTCAGGCCGAGACCATCATCTTCGGTTCCGACATCTATCAGCGGATACAACTCTGCATAGATAAAGGGAAGAGCCTGACGCAGGCTGACTGGAAGGAGCTGATGCAGCTTGTAGATAGTATATACACTGGGTTTACGGAGAAGTTATACAGTCTTTATAACCTGTCTGCACAGGATTACAATGTGAGTCTGCTGACAAAAGTACGTATCCAACCAAGAGATATTGCCGTGCTCACGGCACATTCCAAAGAGAGTGTTGCCTCCACACGAAGCAGGCTTTATCAGAAAGTGTTTGGAAAGAAAGGCTCATCGAAAGACTGGGATGACTTCATCATCGGGCTCTAAGAACAATAATATTAACTATCAAATACGAATGGATATGATTGAATACTTATCACAACACTTATGGCAGATGTGGGCAGTAATCGCCGTGGTCTGCCTGATCCTGGAGCTGACAGCGGGTGACTTCTTCATCATCTGTTTCTCTATTGGCGCCGTGTTCGCTGCCATCAGCGATCCACTTGGACTGGGCTTCTATTGGCAGATCGTAGTATTTGCCATCTTCACGCTCTTGAGCTTGTATTTCGTTCGTCCCTTTGCCCTACGCTATCTTCATAAGAACGAAGAGAACCGTGTCAGCAATGCCGATGCACTCATTGGACGACGGGGCAGGGTGGTGGAACCCATTGAGGCAGGAGGCTTCGGTCGCGTGGCTATCGATGGTGACGTATGGAAGGCCATCTCCCATGCCGACAGCGATATCCCTGTAGGCACATTCGTACGTGTCGTTGACCGTGAAAGCATCATCATTACCGTTGAGGTGGATGATTAATCAACAAAGAAATCATTAACTTTTTAAATACTTTATAATTATGGTAGACTTTATGACTTATGTGTTGATAGCCATCGTCATCTTGGTGGTTATCATCGCCAAGAAAGCATTGGTGATCATTCCCCAGTCGGAAACAAAGATTATTGAGCGTCTGGGTAAGTATTTCGCTACACTGAACCCGGGTATTAACATCATTATCCCGTTCATCGACCGTGCCAAGGAGATCGTCGTGCTGAATCGTGGCCGCTATTCTTACTCTAACAGTATTGATCTGCGTGAACAGGTGTATGACTTCCCATCGCAGAATGTGATCACGAAGGATAATATCCAGATGGAGATCAACGCTTTGTTGTATTTCCAGATTGTGGATCCTTTCAAGGCGGTGTATGAGATTTCTAATCTGCCGAACGCCATCGAGAAGCTTACACAGACAACGTTGCGTAACATCATTGGTGAGATGGAACTGGATGAGACACTGACTTCACGTGACACCATCAATACCAAGCTGCGTGCCGTGCTGGATGATGCTACTGACAAATGGGGCGTCAAAGTGAACCGCGTTGAGCTCCAAGATATTATTCCACCTTCTACCGTACTTAACGCCATGGAGAAGCAGATGCAGGCAGAGCGTAACAAACGTGCACAGATCCTTACCTCTGAAGGTGAGAAGGCTGCTGAGATCCTTGCTTCTGAAGGTGAGAAGACAGCCATGATCAACCGTGCTGAGGCTGCCAAGCAGCAGGCTATCCTTCATGCTGAGGGTGAGGCTCAGGCACGTATCCGCAAGGCCGAGGCCGAAGCAGTCGCCATTGAGAAGATCACAGAGGCTGTGGGCAAGAGCACGAACCCTGCCAACTATCTGTTAGCACAAAAGTATATTCAGATGATGGAAGAACTGGCCAAGGGTGACAAGGCCAAGACGGTCTATCTGCCATACGAGGCCACTAATGTGATGGGCTCCATCGGTGGTATCAAAGAACTGTTCAAGGGAGAGTAATGATCCCTTGAACAACTCTTACATATATTACATTTCCTTGAAAGCGGCTTGAATGTCAGCACGTGTGAGCTCAACCAGCTCCTCGTCACTGACATTTTTTGTCTTGGAAAGACGGTTGGCCTGACACTGGATGGATTTCTCAAAGAGATTGCGCACATAACGGGCATTGCCGAAATTGCGGTCTTTGTTCTGAACCACATACGCCAGCTCTTTCTGTAACAACTCGGCAGCCTCTTTTGTAATGGTGTATTCGTTCTTACGAAGATACAGGCGGAAGATATTGTAGAGTTCCGTTTCGTTGTAGTCGGGGAAGTTGATGTAGCGGTTGAATCGTGACTGCAGACCAGGGTTGGTATCAATGAATTTCTTCATTTCATTGGTGTAGCCTGCCACAATAACCACTAACTTGTCTCGGTCATCTTCCATTCGTTTGAGCAGGGTGGCCACGGCTTCTGCACCATAGTCTTGGGAACTCTCACTCTGGGTGAGGGCGTAAGCCTCGTCTATAAACAACACACCATTCAGTGCTGAGTCGCAGACGGCATTGACCCGAGGAGCAGTCTGACCGACATATTTTCCTATCAGTCCGGAGCGGTCGGTTTCAACAAGATGACCTTTCTTCAGGATTCCCAAATCCTTATAGATACGGGCTACAATACGGGCTACGGTGGTCTTGCCGGTGCCCGGACTGCCAGTGAACACCAGATGGTAGCTGAGTTTCGGACTCTTCAGTCCTTTCTGCTCACGCATCTTCTGCACTTTGACGAAGTTTGCCAGGGAACGAACCTCCGCTTTGACAGACTCCAGTCCGATTAGTTCATCAAGTTCCTTATAGGGATCTCCTTCCATGGGCTTGTTCACAACCATACTGTCTTCTTCCTCGCTTCCTTCAGAACGGTCCTTCCGGTTCTTGAATATGTATTTCCGTCCACTAACGTCACTGCCGTCATCCTCTTCGTCCACAGCGACCACCCGATTGTTATCGGAACTGCTTTCATCATCAGAGCCAGCGACCATGGTGAGTATGCCTAAAAAGATAAACACTGCACAGATAGCTACGATAATGATCGTCAGTTGTTTGCCTGTAAATTTCTCTTTTAGATCCATATTTGTTTATTTTGAGTGAGTATCCAGATGTAAAGGAAGTAGGGCACCATGTAGCATGCCAGATCGAGCCAGTCGAACGTTCCTCGCAGCAGTCCGATGGATTGCAACAGTTCCGAAAAGGCTCCCAGCAGGGGGATGACGGCGCCGACAAGAAGACGGGTGCCTGTTGAATGCACTTGGAGAAGGCTGTCTATAACCAGGATATAAGCCATTGCCCATAGTCCGTTGGGCAGACAATATATCAGGAATTCATCCGGATGCCTGTTGGTGACCGTTTCTCTTGCTCCTTCGATGACAGGTGTAAGACCAATCCATGCTGCTACACGAAAGAGCAGTAGAGTGGTGGGACGGAACAACAGATAAATCAGTCCTCCCGTCAAAAGTAAGACCACACTGAGGATTTGTTTAAGTCTTGGTGCCATTTTCCTGTTCTCTGGGTACAAATATACAATTTTTATTTCAATTATTCGCGATATAAACAAAATAAATCTTCCCGTTGTCGTTTTTTTCTATTATCTTTGCAGAAAATATGCTGTTTGTGATCCAATGAGCCTATTCTCTTGAGGTCGTCAGCATCATCATTAAATGACTTTTGATTGAAACGGTATGATGAAAGTATGTATTGTAGCTGGTGCACGCCCAAACTTTATCAAGGTAGCACCCCTCATCCGTGCCATCCAGCGTACGGAGGGAATCAGTGAGCAACTGGTCTTCGCGGGACGTTCCGATGATCCCACCCTTGAGGGTACCCTGTTTGACGACCTGCAGATTCCACACCCGGATGTTTTTTTGGGGGTGGATAGTGATAGTCTTAGTGAGATTACCGGTCAGGTGATGAGTGCTTTTGACCGTTACATCGCTGAACATCCTGCCGATGTGGTTGTCGTAGTGGATGATCTGGCATCTACCATGGCTGCCGCTATTGTCACTAAGAAACGAGGAATCTGCTTGGCACACCTGGTGGCTGGTACCCGTAGCTTTGATATCAAGATGCCGAAAGAGGTGAATCGACTGGTCATCGACGGTCTGTCAGACCTGCTTTTCACGGCAGGTATCAGCAACAATAGCATTACCAACCGTGAGGGGGCAGAGCAAAGCAGGGTTTATATGGTTGGGAATATTCTCATAGACAACCTACGCTTCAACCATGACCGTTGGCAGCGTCCGGGCATCATGGACGAGTTGAAGTTAGAAGAAGGCAAATACATCGTCTTCACCTTGAACCGCAAGGCGTTGCTGGAAGATCAGGAGAACCTGAAGAAGATGATTCAGGCAATAGCAGAAGTAAATGGGGAGAAGCTGGAAAGAATACCTGTTGTCGCTCCGCTTAGAGGATTGGCCAAGGATGTCGTTTCCTCCTTCCACCTTCCTCCTTCCTTCTTCCTCCTTCCTCCATTACCTTATCTGGAGTTTGGTTATCTAACCTCTCATGCCATGGGTATTATCACCGATAGCGGCAATGTGGCAGAGGAAGCTACGTTCAACGGGGTTCCCTGTATCACCCTGAATAGCTACACTGAGCATATCGAGACGGTGAAACAGGGGACGAACGTTCTGGTGGGTGAGGATGCCGATCAGTTGACTGCCGCCTTGCATGACATGGTGTGCGGTAACTGGAAGAAATGCAGTGTGCCAGACCGGTGGGATGGTCGTACAGCAGAGCGTATCGTACAGATTCTAAGGGATATCACCGCTTAAGGAGAAACGCACGACCAAGGGTAGATGGTCACTGTAGCCATGGCGATATTCATACCCCCGGTAGTTCCTTTTCGGCATCTTTCCTCCGTAGGTTTCATCATCTTCCAATAAGAATGAGGCATCGTGAATACGACTGTCGAGGAAGGTGTGTTGTATCTTCCCACTGACAAGGATATGGTCGATGCTTTCCCATTGTCCCTGATACTTATATGTCCCTTTGGCCCCATGACTTCCCAAGGCAGAATGGGTGAGGTTCGACAGACCATGATCATAGAGCTGCTGGAGGGCAGGACTGTTCGCATCGTCGTTGAAGTCACCGGCTATGAGGATGCTTGCATCCGGTGACAAGTTGTGAAGGGAGTCGATGGCTTGTTTCAATCGTTCTGCCACTAAGATTCTATTAGGTCTTGTTGACCGTTCTCCACCGAATCGACTTGGAGCATGTACGACAAAGACATGTAGGGTGTCGCCATTGATGAGTTGACCGCTGACATAGAGAACATCCCGTGTGGGACGCATGTCGTGGAGCGGTGGAATACGGATGGAGTGGTGATGGAGGTATCTGAAGGTGAAAGGACTATACAGCAGTGCCACATCGATGCCTCGGACATCAGGACTGTTGGTCATCACGTATTCATAACCTGCTTTGCGAAGTAGTGAACGGCGGGTGAGGTCGGTGAGAACGGTGTCATTCTCCACCTCGCAGAGCGCAACGAGATCCGGCAGTGCCCACCCGTTACTGTCCTCCCCACATGAGATAATCTCTTGAGCTATGTGGTTCAGTTTGTTCCAGTAACGGGTGCGTGTCCATCGCTTCAGACTTTCTGCCGTATATTCCGTGTCGTCTTTCACACTGTCTTTCTGCGCGTCGAACAGGTTCTCCGTGTTCAGTTCTACCAGTGTGAATATTCCAAGTATTAGATAGGTCAGGTGCATCATTGTTTTTCTATGAGAATATCGCGCTTCACATTATTACGTATTTTAGTGAGATAGGCTTTCATGCCGTCGGCATCTTTGTTGTCGATGATCTCTAATAACTCCTTCAGCTCTGTGCGGATTTGGGATACCTGACCGCTGGTGTAGGGGTTGAAGAGGATTTCCTGTAAGAGGTAGTCATCCTCGTTGAGCACCCCCTTGGCTATCCGCATGTGTCGTTTGAAGGTGGTGCCTGGTGCATCCTGATGTTTCATGACGGCGGCGAAGACAAAGGTGGAGACGAACGGTATAGACAAGGAGTAAGCCACAGTCTTGTCGTGCTCCTCAAAGGTGTATTCGTAGATGTTCAGTCCTAACTTCTGATACAGGTCCTTGAAGAAGATCCGTCCCATATAGTCACCTTCACTGATGATGATGGCATTTTCCTCGCTCAGCTGCTGGAGGTTGGCAAATGTCGGTCCGAACATCGGGTGTGTGGAGACATAGCGCATCCCTGTGCTCTCGTAATACTCCTTTAAGTCGGTCTTCACACTGGCGATGTCGCTGATGATGCACTCCTTAGGCAGGTAAGGGATCACCTGTTCAAATACGGGAATGGTATATTTTAGGGTCACGGCATTGATGGTGAGCTCGGGCTGGAATGCCTTGATCTCCTCCAGTTGTGTGAACCGCTGACAGTTATAAGTGAACCGCATGCGTTTTGGATCTCTTTCATAGACTGCCACCTCATGGTCGAAACTCAGCAGGTCGAGGAAGAAGCTTCCCATCTTACCTGCTCCAAGTACTAATATTTTCATGATTACAATTTCTATTTACAGATTTTGCATATATGATTATCGGGGGTACGGGAACGAAAGGCGGGGGTACGACACGTCATTTCGTCCATCGGTCTCTCGTTATCAGGGCAATGGCTTTGCGTGCCTCGTCGCTGATGGCGGGGATGTTGTGCTGACGCTCGTATGTCTCCAGCTCGTTGAGCGGCATGTGCCACATGTTCTGTGTGCTGCTCAGGGCATTGATGTCCTTACGTTTCTGCTTGAACTCCTCGTCGGTCATGTAGCCACGGTCGGTTACCCAGGCCTCCACGATGTAGGTCTCGTGGCCTTTGCTGCCGTCGTGCTCCCAGTGGTTAAGCGACATGATATAGTCCTCTCTGCCCACCTGTCCTTCATCGTTGAGACGGAACACTTCGATATACTGGTAGGTGTAGTTGGCTTCCTGGCGTTTCTTGAGCACCCTGTCCTGGCCGTTGCGTTCGTTAGCATACATCTGTGCTTTGGCCCCATCGATGGTAATGGTGCTCAGGCCGTTGGCATGAACGAGCTTACCGACGGTCTCGCGTGGATTGACAATCTTCCAGCAGTTCTCGCCGTCGGCCTCCTTGTTAATGTAATACCTCTTCTCCCATGTGCCGTCGGTGAGACACTCTTCGCCGGGTTTCGTTCGGATGGCACCCTTGGCCATGTCCTCGGCTCTCACTTTCCACCAAGAAACGTCCTTGAGGTTGAATACAGCGGTGGCATAGTCGGAAAACTTCACGCTCTCTTTCTTCTTATGCACGTCCCATGCGTAGGGCACGATGCCGGCCACGAAGGTGCGCAGAGAGTCGTCAACGTAGGCATAGAAACGATAGTAGAGTTCGGAGTAGATAAGGGGCTTGGGCTTGATGACGAGTTCATCGAGGGAAAAGTCGTTGTCGTCCATCGTGACGCACCCGTCGGTGAGGCTGTCAACGTTTACCCTTTTGGCCTTATAGGCCACATGGCTGATGGCCACGGTGCGCGCTCCCTTGATGTCTGGCAGCACGCCGTGCATGTCGGTGATTCCGATGAGCACACCGTTGGCATCTGTGACACTGGCCAATGCAATGCCCATCCCATCTTTGTCGGTTACTTGAATTCTCTGAGCCTGTGCTATTATGGCACAGCAGAGTAAGGCGGCGGTAATCAGAATCTGTTTCATTTTAAGTTAGGAATTATTATTTGTTGATGATCTCCATCTGCTGGCGCACACTCTCCTGATGAACGGCCTCGAAGACCACCTTGACGAAGTCGCTGTCCATTCCGCAGAGCGTTCCCTGGGCACCGCGTTTGTTCAAGATCTCATTATAGCGCGTAGGCTGCAGCACCGTCATGTTGTGTTCCTTCTTGTACTGACCAATCTCGCGACAGACCCTCATACGTTTCGACAACAGCTCCATCAAGTCGTTGTCGAGTTCGTCAATCTGCTTGCGCAGTTGAGTGATTCCCTCTGTGGTCGTCTTCTCGTCACGGATGATCAGCAGACTAAGGATGAAGTCGATCACATCGGGTGTCACCTGCTGCTTGGCATCACTCCATGCCTTATCGGGATCACAGTGGCTTTCCACGATCAGTCCGTCGAAGCCTAAGTCCATGGCCTGCTGACAGAGTGGGGCAATCAGCTCACGACGTCCACCGATATGACTGGGGTCGCAGATGATGGGCAAGTCGGGAATACGACGGCGTAGCTCGATGGGAATCTGCCACATCGGCATGTTACGGTAGATCTTCTTGTCGTATGACGAGAAGCCGCGGTGAATGGCACCCAGTCGTTTGATACCGGCCTGGTTGATACGTTCCAGTGCACCGATCCACAGTTCCAAGTCGGGGTTGATGGGATTCTTCACGAATACGGGGATGTCAACACCCTGCAGGGCATCGGCTATGGCTTGCATCGCAAAGGGGTTGGCACTGGTGCGGGCACCGATCCAAAGGATGTCAATGCCGTATTTCAGACACAGCTCCACATGCTCGGGTGTTGCCACCTCGGTAGCCACCAGCATACCGGTCTCTTCCTTCACGGCCTTCATCCAGGGGAGTGCTTTCTCTCCGTTACCTTCAAAGCCTCCTGGCTTGGTGCGTGGTTTCCACACACCGGCGCGGAAGTTATGGCAGCCTTTCATCGCCAGCTGGCGTGCTGTGGTCATCACTTGTTCTTCCGTCTCTGCAGAGCAGGGCCCTGAGATGACGAACGGACGTTCGTTGTCACTCGGTAGTCTTAATGGTGCTAATTCTAATTCCATCTTATATTGCTTTTTTGACTCTTTCTAATGCTTGTTCTATTTTCTCTTCTTTGGCGCAGAGCGAGATACGGATATAGCGTTCGCCTTTGCTGCCGAAGATGAAGCCGGGGGTGATGAATACGCGGGCTTCGTGGAGCACCCGCTCCGTCAGTTCCTCCGCATTGGCATATTTCTCAGGGATCTTTCCCCAGAGGAACATACCCACCTGGTTCGGATCGTACTTACATCCCAGTACCTCCATGATCTGCTCGGCATACTTACGACGGCGACGGTAGGTATCGATATTCGCCTCACGATGCCACTGCTCAGAGTTGCGGTAAGCCTCTGCTGCTGCCAGCTGGATTCCACGGAACGTACCGCTGTCGATATTACTCTTGATCTTCAGGATCCACTGCACGAACTGGGCGTTAGTAGCCAGCATTCCCACACGCCATCCAGGCATGTTATGACTCTTACTCATGGAGTTGAACTCAATACAGCAGTCCTTGGCACCCGGTACCTGCAGCAACGACAGGGGTTTCTCGTTGAGGATGAAAGAGTAGGGGTTATCGTTCACCACCACAATATTGTGCTTCCGGGCAAACGCCACCAGTCGTTCGTACGTCTCCATCCGTGCTGCACCGCCTGTCGGCATATTGGGATAGTTCGTCCACATCAGTTTCACCTTACTCAGGTCCATCTTCTCCAACGCCTCGAAGTCGGGCTGCCAACCATTGTCCTCCATCAGGTCGTAGTTCACGATCTCTGCCCCCAGAATCTTACTCAGTGAGGTGTAGGTGGGGTAGCCGGGATTGGGCACCAATACCTGTTCACCAGGATTCACGAAGGCGAGGGT
>CACXMM010000012.1 GCA_902768785.1 uncultured Prevotellaceae bacterium | reverse complement strand
AGCAGTTTCTTTGTCTGCCTTAGCCTTGGCAAGAGCAGCTTCCTTGTCCGCTTTGGCTTGAATCTCTGCCTTCTTTTTCTCCTTTTCACGGAACTTGGCTAATTCTTCCCATGTGACATCCTGGTCTTTCTTGCTGCCACTTGTCCAGATATAGGGACGGCCATCCTCGTCAACAGCGGTTGTTGCCTGACGGAGTTCTTCTTTGTGTTCTTTTTCTTTATCTTCAAGCACTTTTCTCACTGTGGGACTCAACCCAGAGTTAAATATCTTGTCATACCAAGATGCCTGAGCCATCTTGGTAATCTCGGCTTTCTTTTCCTCAATTTCCTTTTCAACAGCCATCAGTTGACCATTGACTTGCTAAAGATTCCATTCAGCAGGTGGCACTCTCTTCTGCTTACTGCCAGCAATCCCACGACGCAAACCAAATGGGGCCATAGCCTTTGCATATCCTGTCTGCCAACGTTCCATTGCTACAGGATTACAAATATCCTTGGCAGAGAGTCGGGCTGTTACCTCTTGCTTCTTGTAGGTGCGCTTCTTGACAATAGCCCTGCCGCTCTCATCGAGGATAATGTTACCGTTCTCGTCAGTCTCATATTTACGCAAGGGCTTTCCTCTCTCGTCAAACTTGGGCTTCTCCTTACGCGGCTTTGGCTCTTCGTATGTTATTGGGACAACTGTGACGTGCAGATGGGGAGTTGTCTCGTCCATGTGCAGAACAGCGGATACTACGTTCTTGTCACCAAACTCCTGCTTAAACCAGCCAAGAGTAGAGTCTATCCAGTCATCAAGCCTGCCCTCTTTCTCGAATTGCTTCATGGTTTCCTCATCGGAACTGCATATGAAACATAGAGCGATGACCGCATCATCCTTGATCTTACGGGTTTTCTTTTCCCCTTTCGTTACTATCTTCTTTTTGCCTGAACTCTCGCGGGAAAAACCTTCTTCTTTTAGTCGGTTCCAAATGGCTTGTGTTCGGCCAACCTTTTTTGCTCCCTCAATGCATTCACGGTTGAGTGCTGTACGAGAATCATCACGGACGCTCTTCGGACGGAATGTTACCATTCGGTCCAGATTAGCGTCATATACTTCTCGGTCAATGTGGGCGGAGAGTCCCCCCGCATTGCCAGTTTGCTTGTCCATCGTTAGGACAACGAATCTATCACCTTTTGCCATAATTTGTAAACTTTTAAGTTGTTCAACAATTGGGTCCAGGGATTGTTCCCTGGTCAGAGTTCTTAGAGGTCGAGACCTCTGAGCGGGGCGGTCAAGGGGGAGGGTCACCCCCTTGCGAGGTTCCATAGGGCAAGTAGCCCTTGGCAGGTTCTTAGGGCAGAGCCTTGAGCGGTAGGTGCAGGGAGAAGTCACTCCCTGCTGGGGAATCCAAAGGGGCAAGCCCCGTGGCTTACTTACCTAAATTTAGCGACTCTGCTCGCGACGGCTTTGTGTGCCATGCACAGAAACCGGAAATTTTGGTATAGTAAGCTACACCATTATTGCTAATGGTCGCCCCTGTCCGCCACGTTACTATACATCCCGAATGTTACGGTGTTCTGAAAGACAGCCCCTGATAGTTAAGGATAAGCATCATCTCGTTAAAACGGTCTGCTATTCTGATACCATAGAGCATGCGGATTTGTGGTGGGGTTAGGTTGGTTGTCACCATGGTGAAAAGCATCCTGTTATAGCGATATGACAAGAGATCTATCACAGGAGTGACACGGTTGCCATAGCTAATCAGTGTAGGCTCTTCCTCGCCAAGGTCATCAATCCCAAGCATATTGGTTTGCTGTAGATATAAGTATTCTTTAGAGTCAACTTTTACTTGGTTATAGATGAACTTGGCGCTTTCTATTCTCATCCCGTATGTGCTAAATGTTGTATTACCTATCAGAGGAATCTCAAGACTCCTTATGAGATTCTGCAGGGCATACATCATTGTGCTCTTGCCGTTACCTACGCCACCACACAGCATAATACCGAATTTGTTAGTAGGCTTGGTGAACAACTCGGCTATCTGCCAGATATGATTATGCAGTTCTTCACTATTGACATAAGTATTACCACGCTTTTCTACCTCTACTTGGAACGCCACTTCGATATTAAGAGCAGCTTCCTCTGTTGACATCGGGAACTTAACAATACCCGGTGTAGTCTTCTGGCCTATTAGCTTCGATCTTAATTGTGCTAATTTGGCCATTGCACTTTGATTCATTTCCATAATAATTCTTGTATTTGTATTTAATCCAGTTAAAAACATACTCACGACAGTCAGCCTCTTCTTTTCCCTTACAGCCCTTATGTTCCTGTTCTGAGAAGAATTCTCTAACTTTGTCTTTCAACTCTTCGCCATTAAGAATAATCTTATTCTTGGCCAGTCGTTCAGATAATCCAAGGAGCCAAGAATTGTCATTCAACAATTTTTCCATTAGCTCTGAAAGAGTCAACACAACTTTTGAATTGGATGAAGGAGATTGTTTTTCTTCTCCTACTTCTTTTGTTGTATTTTCTTCTTTTATAATGGAATGGGGCAACGATTGGGGCAACTCGGAAGCCAATGATTCGGTCAACTGTTGAGTCATCAGTTGAGACAACGATTGAGATTGTTCTTCCGAAAGACAGAGGGTGTACAATGCAGGCTTGCCTTTGCCTTCACCTTTAGAAAAGTCAATCAGCCCTCTCTTTCTAAGTCCATCTCTTGCCTTCATTACGTTCTGTTTAGAAGTATTCAGCCGTGCCGCCAGCATCTGGGTACTGACCTTAAAAGGTGATGCCCAGTGTTGGCGGTTGGCCTCATACAACAGATAGAAGTAGAGAGTTGCCTCACTCAAAGAGCATGGATCATTCTCATTTTCAAACCAGAAATGGTTCATGTAGTCATAGATACCCATAGCCTTACACATTTACTATCGATGACCATACTTTGCCAACTTCCCAGACTTGATAAGTATGTTGACTTCCTGCTTTGAGTACAGATTCTTGCGTCCTACCTTCTGACATTTCAAAATGCCAGACTGTTCAATTCTCCAAAGAGTAGGATAAGCAATGTGCAGAAGATCACATAGTTCATCACGTGTATAAAACCCCTCATCTTCGGGTTTCTCCCCGAAGTTACCGATGTTCTTCTCATTGAGGCATCGGCTAACAGTTCTGTAGATAATGTCCTCGAACTGCTCTTCATTTAATACTACTATATTTTCCATAATTTATTGAAATTAATTTTTGTGCTGCAAAATTATCCCAATAAATTCAGAGAAATAAAAAGGGGAAACGGACCACGTTCGCAACATATTGGTTATCAACATATTGCGAACGTGGCAGGGGAAGTGGTCTGGGGAAGATGAGGGGATAGATTCCCGTCAAAACATCACTTTGTCAAGTAATAGAACTCTTTTTCAAGCCCTTTTGTGTCTTTTAACTTTGCTGGTTTGTAATCAGGATTATGCTCACAGCCCACAATCTGGCAGAAATATTTGTACCAGTTTGTAAAAGAATTGGGCTTCAGTCTCGACATCTTATCACTATTATATATAAGGTGGGCTATCTTGGCATATTCCAAAACGCTTCTTTTCTTGGCCCTATCAGTCAAACTATCTTCAAGTTGCTTGTAGTAATCGATGTTACCAGTACCAATACCTCTAAACGGCGCTGTAAAATGCTCTGCAAATTCTTTTGGAAGATGATAACTGCCTATCTCATTTCGCAGTGATTCCACTTTCTCCTTGAAATCGTTTTCAAGGTCAATAACTGTCGGCATCTTGCCAAATTCATCCATTAAGAGGTCTGCGCTGTAGAGAATTCTACGTTTGATTTCTTTCTTCTGAGCCTCATTGAATACACGGCTGTCAAACGAGTCTGTCAAAAGGTTCACACAATAGATGTATTCAAGTCCTATGCGACATAAGAATTCTTCGTATCTCTCGGTATTACTTGGGTGAGTGATACCATATTTCACAAGCAAGTCCAAATAGGTGGCCTTTATCTTCTTGATATTGCATAACTCAGACATGTTGATGGTATATTTCAGGAAGTCGTCACCAATCTTATTAAGAATCAGGTCAAGATTCACAAAATTGTTATAGTAGAGATTGCGAACCTCTTCATTTACTTTGTCAACCACAACAATCATATTGTTATGCACGATTTCTGTTGACATCTTAGCGTAGCAGCAATAGTAATCACGAAACATCCTTTCAGTCATTTCCCTCTCTACTGCAGACATGGATTCATAATCAGATTCATTGGGGACATACTTCGGCATAAAGCCCATATCCTCAACAGTAGTCTTTACCTCCTTCAGTTTTTTTACAAAGTCATCCCATAAGGGTGTTCCTATTGTCATAATGTGTTATCCTGTAATTAATAATATCTACGAAATTTTTGCAATATTTCCCACATTTTGTGGATTTGTATTATCTTGTCTCGACACGTCTACATGTTTCGTAATCTCTGTTGTAATTCCTGAATCCGCTGCATTAGATGATCAAAATCCAATGACCTTCCATAAATGAAGTATCGCTGCATATTGGAATAATCCTGTCGCCAGTCATCCTGCACGTTCTCTGGTGGCAGAATGTTAATGGTGTCTGGGTGATGCAATGAGTAGTCCACATATCTTAGCGCATAGTAGGCTTTTCGATGTTCAATGATGGCATCATATAAAGTCTTGTCCGCTAATGCAGACTTACCAAACTCAGAATCCATAAGACGCTCAAGGTCATAGAGATGGCGGGACATCCTGACACTTCGAGGCTTGTCCTTCTGAAATTCCTCTGCCAACAAGAATATCTTCTCCAAGAAAGTACGAGTAGGCACTACAGTTTTGATTCGGCATACAGCATCTGTATCATCATCAGGGAATGTCCCGCATATAAGTGAACGTATTTCACGCTCCTCAACTGGCTCGTCCATAGAGAGACAGCTTATCTCAATCTTCACCCTGGGCGGGATGTAGTCAATCTTCCGAGTGAGAAGACTGTCGTAGTGAAGCACGATGACGGTTGGATCTTTGTCGCTATCAATAGGAACAAGTTCACCTTCCCTGTTTTCTACATGAGTGATGTTCTCTATCTGGTAGCCTGTGATACCCATGGCCTTTAAACGTTCATCAAGTTGACCTGACAAAGTGCTTTGGATATAGGCTCTCGACAACTTGCGCAGCTTATCGCGTTGACTCTTGTTGGACTTATTGACGCCAAAGAATGAATGACTGATAGCCATGTCAATATCTTCAGAAAATCTTTCAATCAATCCCCAGCCTTTGCTAAGACTGGTACCGCCTTTGAATATCAAGCTTTCTGCACAATCCGCCTGGAATAGTGCCTTTAATGTGACACTAACCCACCAGTCCTTTTCAATTGCCGCCCGTCCAATACCAGGATGACTCTCTTCGGTCTTTTCCAACATGTATGAACGGTCGGTATCGTTATTATTTATCCAAAGTGTTTGTTTCATTACCTTTCTTAATTATAATAGGTGATATCATTTTTCGCATCCATATAGGAACCATCATTAGATCCTGACGAAGCTTGTCTTGTTCTGGTTCCATTCGAATGAGTTTTCTTATTTGAGATAGTTCTGTTTCGCCAACGTTATCCTTACCCAGTGCTCTGAGAGCTTGAACAAGATAAGCCATTAGTGTGGTTTTATATGCAAAATTACGTGGAACACCACGCTTGAATACAATGGTTTGATTACCCAGATTGATAGTTCTACCACTACCGTTAGTAAGGAATGTATAGGTCATTGGGACTTGTGTAGATAGTCCCAATTCATTAAGTGCAGTCTCTCCAACGGGAAGAATCACGGCATTGTCGCGTTTCGCAATACTCTCTGCTATCTGAATTATAGATGGCTTAACCGCTCCAAACCTGCTCAGCTTAGGCCTATAGTAGATGCCCTGAGCCAACTTGACAATTACATTGTCTTCTACGAGTTTAGTCAGCACATTTCCCACAAACTCCACATTATATTGCGGAAAGTCTGTCCTGAAAAGAACATTTCCAGGAGGAATTTCTTCTATGATTTGTCTGAGTGGTTTGTCTTCTGTCATACCTTTGAAATTTTTGCAATATTTCCCACTTTTTGCTGCAAAAGTACAGCTTTTATTTTATACGGACAATTTTTTGCAGAAAGAAATGAAGAATTTAACACTTGGCATTACCTTTTTTCTTCTTGGCTCCCTTGGCGGCGAGAATTTTGTCACCAACTCTCTGGGCCTGTTCTGAGATTCCAATACGGATATAGTTCTCAAAAACCTTTTGAGATTGATGTCCTGTTATACTACGGATTTCCTGATCAGAGAGCACATCTAATTTATATAAGTTGGTGGCTCCACTTCTTCGTGCTGTGTGAGAAGTAATAAGTTCATACTTAGGACGAATAATCTCGCCATGCTTATTCCGTTCAAATAATGGTGCGCCGTTGCGCTTCTCTGCGAGCTTGCTTAATTTGCCAAACCATTTGCGTTCATTCTCAGTAAACTTGGAGCCCGATTTCTTTTTCTTCAACAACTTTGTGTATGTCTTTTCCGATCGTTTCTCAACAGCAGTCAACACTGTGACATATTTCTCTTGGAACGACGGAGTACTTTCTGCTAAGATGGCAGCCACTGCCTTAATCTTCAGATTCATTTTCTGCTCCGATATTTCTGGGAAGTCGTAGTTGTACTTGTCGCATAGTTCATATACCCGATCATCGACTATGGGTACATTGACAGTTCTTCCTGTCTTTTTCTGAATCAATGTAATTTGTCCAAGTCCTTTGTCGTAGGTTACGAAATTTTCTTCACGAAGCCTACAGTAGTCGCTATAACGCTGGCAACTAAAGTAACCAAGAACAAAAATATCGCGGACTATCTCATTTTCACCTGTCAGTTCCAGATTATAAAGAGCATCTATTTCCTCTTCGGTCAGATATATCTCGGCTCGTTTCTCATCTTCCTTCACCGTTCTATCCTTCCACACCTTAAGGGAAACAGCATTCTTGTTGTAGCCCTCCATAGCAGCAAGGTTACAGAGCTTTCGGAAGCAAGTAACATTCTTGTTGATTGTGTTCGGCATAAAATCCTTCTTCTGAAGGAACTGCGTAAACCCGTCGGCAAATGGCTTGTCAATATCATCAAAGGTTACATTCCCGCCACAGTATTCATGAAGATACCTTCCAAATGTTTTCCATACTTGGACGGATCCGGCAGAATACTCAGAATTGCTACCATGACTGATGGAACCATCGGATATGCCTGCAAAGAAGTATTCATAGAACTGTACGACATACTTCCTCGACTTTGCTTCTGCAATCTTTTTAACCTGCTGGATTTCCTCAGTGCCACCAGTAACGATATTGTTCATGGCTTCTTCGATAATAGCCTTATCTTCTTTTGTGTTTATCTTCCCTTCGGCATAAAGCGTATCAACTGCTTTCATCACTCGCATCTGAAGGTCATGAACCTTAGCACCTTCCTCCGTCTGCTCATAACGCTGCATGGCTGAAAAACTACGTTGTGCCTTGTTCCATTCCCTGATGTCAACTTTGATGCCCGTGCAGACATACATCTGCATACCGTTGCGTCTTATCTTAGTGTAAAGGGGTGCTTCGCCCTCTTCTCGTTTTGATCTTAGAAAAAACTGTGCCATATAATTATTCGTTTAACTGGGTGCAAAGGTACAATAATTCTCCGAAAGTTGCACCCAATTTGCACCCAATTTTTGTTATTTAACGAATTTTATACATCCTGTTACCTTTCAATCCTTTTATGTAACTTATTGGTATTTAGTTTCTTATAATTTCTAATAATTTCTGTTGGTTTCATATATTCAGGTTCAAGCCCATCCTGAAGCGCCTTAAAACTCAAGGAGTTAGAGAAATCTAACTCCTTTTTCTTTTCTCATGGTGAAACGGTTTCGTTGATAGTATTACTACTAAGGTGTGTCAACCTGTCAACCCTAAACAACATATTTACATATTCTCAAGTGACAACGAGCCCATATGACTTACTGATGCGCCTGCGTCCCATCAGTACGGTCATCTTTGCTTCGGACTTGCCTCTGTAAAACACTTCACCAAGTACCAGTTGCTCTTTTTTCTCTATCGTAGAATTTCATACCTTGAAATAGCATTCGACATTACCGTAACCTTCATTACTTTTTTGCAAAGAAATAACTAATAAGTTAACATCCAAACAAAAACAAAGAAAAAAAAACTATTCACGCATTTTTCGCATTTCCGGTTCGGGCGAGGACACAAAAAAAGGCCGTTGACGCGTTGACACACCTTTGATAAATTAAACTTGTCAACATCTTCCTTTTTTCTTTCCCTTAGGCTCGTCATTGAATTTTGTCAAGTATATTCATCAAAATTTTAGAAACGTAAAAATTCTCTAATTGGATCAACAGAGCGTACTGAGGTGCTGGGAAGCACCCCAAAGAGCGGTTACAGACAAGTAAAGGCTGATTGGATTCAAAGTAAAGGCTACTTTGCATGCAAGTAAAGGTTACTTCAAACCCAAGTAAAGGTTACTTTGAACTCAAGTAAAGGTTACTTGCGGTTGATCCTGACGTTACTAACACCCTTTCCGACGTCAACTAAGGGTCATTCCGCCGTCACTTTACCCCCTATAGATGACGGCGGAACGAGTGTTAGATGCCGTCGGAACAGGTGTAAACGCCGTTCGGAACAACCCTTAGATGACACTCCTTCGAAAATGAGTGGTTTCTACTTTGGTAGTTTTTTTGGGTGCCCTTACGGGCAGAAATCGTACAAAATCTAAACAAAATCTTACAAATACCTGTGTTATTGATTTGTTTTTATGGGGATAGATTTTGTTTGATTTTGGATAGATTTTGTTGGATTTCTGCCCGTAAGGGCATCCCAAGAAAGAAAATATAGTCCTTTTACCTCACAAAAACAGTGTTTTCACCACCTAAAAACGGTGTTTTTACCCCCTAAAACCCATGTTTTTGAAGTCTAAAAACGCTGTTTTCGCAAGTAAAAAATGTCGAATTTTCACAATGTGTTCATTATCAACGATTTACCAAACTCCGTGAGAATTGCGTTTTTTCGACCAAAAGGACGATTGCTTCTCAAAATGCGCGTTATTCGCGTTAAACGAAGTTAATTCGTCAATATCATTCAAAAAATTAACAAATGAAGAATTGATTGCCGAGGAAAGTCCTGCCTCTCCAAGAATCTAAAATTGAGAAACAACTATTTTTTTGTGCCAATTGTTATATTATTACCTATTTTTTTATATTTTTGCAAGCAGATTAAAGAAATAGAATATGCAAAAGACTCTACGTACCTTATTATTATATCTGTCAGCAGTGGCGTTGCTATTTGCCTCATGCACTGAAAAGAAGGTGTATAGGATTGGCGTGTCACAGTGTGCCGAGGGACGGTGGCGTGAGAAGGTGAACAAAGAGATGCTTGCCTCCCAGCACCTGTACGAACAGGATGTGAAGGTAACAATAGCCAGTGCTCACGACGACACGCAGCTGCAGGTCAAGCAGATAGACAGTCTGGTGAACGCAGGCATCGACTTACTGGTTGTAGCTCCCAATGAGGCGGAACCGATTGCAGCCGCCATCGAACGCGTCAGACAGAAGGGCATCCCCGTGATATGCTTCGACCGTAAGGTGAAAGGTGACAATTATACGGCTTTCATCGGCGGCAGCAATGTAGAGGCAGGTCATGCCATCGGCGTGAATGTGGTCGATGTGGCTCACGGCATGATTGCCACCGGTCACAAGCCCTTGGTGCTAGAAGTAACGGCCCTGATGAGCAGTTCACCAGCACAAGAACGCCATGAAGGTTTTGCGAAGGCTCTGGAAGGTCACAACGAGCTGGACTACGTATGTCGCGAGGGTGACTGGAGTTCAGAGACCACCTGTCGCATCGTGAAAGAGCAGATCAAGACAGGGTGTCTGCCCGATATCGTGTTCTGCCATAACGACGGCATGGCAACAGGTGCCTACAAGGCCGTGGTGGAGACAGGTACGGAAGGTAAGATCAACATTTACGGCATCGACGGTATGCCAGATGAGGGTCTTGACTATGTACAATTCGGTCATCAGCTTGCCAGCTATGTCTACCCCACCGGAGGCGAGGAAATCATCAGACTGGCACTCAACATCCTCACGGGTAAGTCCTATGAGCGGGAGAACAAGCTAGATGGCATCCTGGTGGTGCGCGAGAACGCATGGTCTATTGCCACCACCACCAAAGAGCTGATGAGGCAGAACGAGAACCTGGTAACCATTCAGGACAAGTTGGAAGACTATTTAGGCTTGTATAACACGCAGCACAAAGCCCTCATGGCCAGTATCCTGCTTATTATTCTGCTGGTGGTTGCCGTCATTTCCATCTGGCGTGCCTACGTATTGTCACAACGTGCCATCAGGAAGCGTCAGGCATTGAACGAAGAGGAGACGTTGTTCTATACCAACCCCGACAGCCGCAAGGTGCGCCAAGTGTTTGATGCCCCCACCGAAGAACTGCCCGTCCCCAAGTCTCAAGACACTATTTTTGCCGAGATGCTGAATGAGGCCATTCGTCAAAACATGTCGAATCCATCGTTAAAAATGGAAGATTTGGGTGAGACGGTGGGTCTCAGTCGCGTGCAACTGTACCGTAAGGTAAAAGCCATCACAGGCCTTTCCCCCGTGGAGCTACTCCGTCAGATGCGTCTGCAGCAGGGGTATGTACTGCTGAGCACCACTAACAAGACTGTTCAGGAGATAGCCTACGAGGTGGGGTTCGGCACCCCAGGCTACTTCTCGAAATGCTTCCGTCAGCAATACGGCAAATATCCGATGGAGCTGAGGAATGCAACAAATGTGACTTAATAGTCAACAATTGTTCCATGAAACATTTTTTGGAGTCTGCGAACGATAATTGTAAGTCCTTTTTCGTTCGCAGACTTAATTTTGCAGCAGTTTAACTTGATTACTAACCAAAAAATGCAAGAAATGGAACAAATGAGAAGATTCATTCTGAGTTTCCTATCGCTGCTGGGTGTTACTTTAATGTACGCGCAAAGCAGCGAGATCTCCGGCAACGTGGTCGATGCTACGGGAGAACCCATCATCGGCGCAACGGTAATGGAACAGGGAACGTCGAACGGAACAGTAACCGACTTCGACGGAAATTTCAAAATCAAGGTGGAGGCAAACAAGGTGCTCGTCTTCACATACATTGGTTTTCAGAGTCAGGAACTGCCTGCCCAAGACGGCATGAAGGTCGTGATGCAGGAAGACGCCCTGTCGCTGAACGAGGTCGTCGTAACGGGATACACCACACAGCGCAAAGCCGACCTGACGGGTGCCATCTCTACGGTAAGTGTCGATGAAATGGCCAAACAGAACGAGAACAACCCGATGAAAGCCTTGCAGGGACGTGTGCCTGGCATGAACATCACTGCCGACGGTAACCCCTCGGGTGCTGCTACGGTTCGTATTCGTGGTGTGGGAACCTTGAACGACAACGATCCTCTATACATCATCGACGGTGTGCCCACCAAGGCAGGTATGCACGAACTGAACGGAAACGATATCGAGAGCATCCAAGTGCTGAAGGATGCCGCCTCGGCAAGTATCTACGGTTCTCGAGCTGCCAACGGTGTGATCATCATCACCACCAAGAAAGGTAAGGACGGTAAGGTAAAGGTGAACTTCGACGGAAGTGTTGCCACCTCATTCTATACCAATAAGATTGAGACGATGAATGCTAGTGAGTGGGGCCGTGCCTACTGGCAGGCATGCGTAAACGACGGTGTGAACCCCAGCAACAATAACCTGGGCTACAACTACGACTGGAGCTACGATGCCAAGGGCAACCCCGTACTGAACAAGATGACCATGAACATGTATCTGGATGAGAACGCATCGGTACGTGCTGGTGACACCGACTGGTTTAAGGAGATCACACGCACGGGTGTGGTACAGCAGTACAACCTCTCGGTGAGCAATGGCTCGGAGAGGGGCAACTCCTTCTTCTCTCTGGGTTACTACGACAACCAAGGTACCATCAAGAAGAGCAATTTCAACCGTTTGTCGGCCCGTGCCAATGCCGATTATAAATTGTTCGACGACAAGGTGGTGATAGGTGAGAACTTCACCATCAACCGCACCAAAGGCAACGATGCCCCTGGTGGAGTGCTGGAACACGCACTGGAGTTCAATCCCAATTTCCCCATCTGGGCAGAGAACGGTAAGTATGCCCAGGCCCTGGGTGCCTACTCAGAGCGTGAGAACCCGCTGAGCATGATCGACAATGCCAAGGACAATGAATACACACAGTGGCGCTCGTTCGGTGATGTGCACCTGAGCGTGAAGCCCTTCAAGAACTTTATGATTCGCACCACCCTCGGTATGGACTACACCCAGAAGGAGCAGCGCTTCTTCACCTACCCTATTGCCAATGGTAAGGTGATGCGCACCGATAGTGCCGTAGAAGGCAAGCAGGAGCACTGGATGCGTTGGATGTGGAATGCCATCGCCACCTATAACCTGGAGATTGGCAAACACCGTGGTGATGCGATGATTGGTACTGAGGTTAACCGTCAGGATTATAAGATGAACAGTGCCAAACGATATGAACTGGCCATTCTGAATACCGATTACATGTGGCCGTCAGCAGGTGCAGGCCGTCAGTTGGCCGAAGGCTTTGGCGAAGGCTTCAGTCTCGTATCATTCTTCGGTAAGGTGAACTACACCTACGATGACAAATATCTGGCTTCGTTCACCATTCGCCGTGACGGTTCAAGCCGATTCGGTAGCAATAACCAATATGGTACTTTCCCATCTGTCAGTGCTGGTTGGCGCATCAGTGAGGAGAAGTTTATGGAGGGTACCAAGAGTTGGCTCGATAACCTGAAGCTGCGTTATTCATGGGGACAGACGGGTAACCAGGAAATCTCTAACACCGCACGCTATACCTTATATAAGTCTGTTGTCTCCACTGGTCTTTGGGGCAGTGGACAGGCTGGCTCTTCATACGATATAGCCGGAACCAACGGCGGTTATGACCTTGACAACGGCTACGTTCGCAACCAACGTGGTAACGACGACATCAAGTGGGAGACCACCACGCAGCACAACATCGGTGCGGATTTCTCTATTCTGAACGGTGACATCTACGGCAGCTTCGACTGGTTCAACAAGAAAACCACCGACATTCTTCTTTTCATGGAAGGTATTGCCGCCATGGGTGAGGGTTCTGGACAGTGGATCAACGCCGGCGAGGTGAAGAACAACGGTTGGGAGTTGACAGTGGGCTACCGCCATCATCTGCCAAACGATTTCTCATGGGACATCAGCGGTAACGTCAGTAAGTATGTGAACGAGATCACCAAGCTGCCTGAGACAGTGGCTGCCAATGGTAAGTATGGCGGTAACGGTGTGAAGAGCGTTGTGGGGCATCCTATGTTCTCGCAGGTAGGCTATATCTACGACGGCATCTTCAAGAGTCAGGAGGAGATAGACAACCATGCTATCCAGGAGGGAGCTGGTCTGGGACGTATCCGTTATAAGGATCTGAATGGCGACGGACGCATCACAGAAGAAGATCAGGACTGGATCTATGACCCGACACCCGACTTCACCTGGGGCTTGAACATTTACTTGCAGTACAAGAACTGGGATTTGACCATGTTCTGGCAGGGTGTGCAAGGCGTGGATGTTGACTGCCGCGGATATAAGTCACAGACTGATTTCTGGGCTAACTCAGCCATCAACGTACCTTATCTGAATAAAGGCACACGTGTACTGGATGCCTGGAGTCCTGCCAATCCCGGTAGCGACATTCCTGCGCTCACCACATCGGATACAAACAACGAAGGTCGTGTATCATCGTATTATATCGAGAATGGCAGCTACGTGAAGCTGCGCACCATCCAGCTGGGCTACAACCTGCCTAAGAGTCTTACCGACAAGCTCCGTATGGACCGCATTCGTCTCTATGCCTCTGCTCAGAACCTGCTCACCATCAAGAGCAGTAAGTTTACGGGTGCTGATCCTGAGAACCCTGGATTCAACTATCCTATCCCCCTCAATCTTACATTCGGACTCAATGTTTCATTCTAAAATATAGCTACGATTATGAAAACGATTTATAGTATTATCTGCACAATCTGCGTTATCTGCGGTCTTACCGCCTGTTCTGACTTCCTGGAGGAACAGGTGCCACAGGCTACGCTGACTCAGGACGAGGTGAAGAATCCTGAGTATATCGACAATGTGCTGATTTCAGCATATGCCGGACTGGTTTCGATTGAGGATATGAATGCTTCATTCTCTCTCTGGAACTACGACACCCGCTCTGACGATGCCTATGTGGGTGGTTCCGACTTCTCTGACGGAGAGCCTTTCCACCGACTGGAGAAGAGCACGGGTGTGATGACTACCGACTGGCCATTCAGCTCTATCTGGACACGTTTCTACAACTATCTGAGCCGTGTGAGTCTGTCACTTGATATCCTGGCAAGTGCCGATCAGGACAACGCTACCATCATTCAGCGTACCGCTGAGATGAAGTTCCTGCGTGCCTATGGACACTTCCAGCTGAAACGACTGTTCAAGAAGATTCCTTTTGTGAACAAGCCCAATATGGAAGAAACCGACTACAACAACCTCTCGAACACGGAATACAACAACGACGAGGGCTGGCAGCAGATCATCAACGACCTGGAGGATGCCTACGCTGTTCTTCCTACCGTTCAGGCTGAGAAGGGACGTCCCACAAAGGCCGCCTGTGCCGCCTTCCTGGCAAAGGTTTATCTCTACAAGGCATACCATCAGGACGATGCCAACAGCAATCAGGTAACGGGTATCAGCGACGCAGACCTGCAGAAGGTGGTGGAATACACGAATGCCTCTAACTACAACGGCTATGGACTGGAAACAGACCTGCACAACAACTTCCGTCCTGAGGAGCAGTATGAGAACGGAAAGGAGAGTCTGTGGGCCATTCAGTACTCAAGAAACGACGGTACCGTCTGGGGTAACCTGAACTTCTCGAATCGTCTGATTGTACCCTGTATTCCTAAGGTACACGACTCCGGTTGCGACTTCTACAAGCCATCACACAACCTGGTAAGTGCCTACCGCACCAACGGCGACGGTCTGCCCATGCTCGACAACTTTGCAGATGAAGAGTACACCGTAGGAAGCAATCAGACTGTCGATCCACGTTTGTTCATTACAGTGGGTGTTCCTGGTACTCCCTACATGTTCAACACGAACTACATGATTAGCGAAAGTAATGCTTGGAGCCGTTCTGGTGGCACATTCGGATACTTTGTATCACTGAAACAGAATATAGACCCTGCACTGACCGACAGCTACCTGTATCTGTGCGACTCCCAGTGGGCAAGCTCTATGAACCGCGTGGTGTTCCGCTATGCTGATGTACTGCTGATGCGTGCAGAGGCCCTGGCTCAGTTAAATCAGACTACAGAAGCCATCGCATTGGTTAACCAGGTACGCAACCGTGCAGCAGGGATGGCTACAAGCAGCGTTGTTTCGAACTATCCTGCTAAATATGGTGTACGCTACTATGTAGGAAAATACAGCGGAAGCTACTCCAAGGACGAGGCCATGAAGATTATCAAGATGGAACGCCGCCTGGAGCTGGCTATGGAGAGTGAGCGATTCTTCGACCTGGTGCGCTGGGGCGATGCTGCCACCGTACTGAACAAGTACTATACCAGCGAGAGTGAGAAGATGAACTTCCTGAGCGGATCGCAGTTTACTGCCAATAAGAACGAATACCTTCCTGTACCCTGGGAGCAGATGGCCGCATCAAACGGACACTATACTCAGAACTGCGGACAGTGGTAAACAAAGGAGAAGAATTGAAGGATTGAATAATTGTAAAATTGAAGGATTATGAAAACAAATATTATATATAATAAGGTGAGGAACTTGGTGAAAGCGGTTTTGCCCCTTTTCCTTTTTACCCTTCTACCTTTAGCTGTAGGCTGCAGCGACGACCATACGGGCAGCATCGACGTGAGCGGCTCATGCCTCGTTGAGAAGTTCGTGCTGAACGGACAATACGAAGGCATCATCAACACCGAGAAACGACAGGTGAAGGTGAAGGTGCCTGTAAACTTCAATCAGAAGAACTCCATGGAGATCACCAGTCTGACAGTATCAGCCGGTGCTCAGACTAATATGAAGGTGGGCGACAAGATCAACTTTGACGGCGACCGCACACTGCACATCTCTAACGGTGACCTGGTCATGGACTATCAGATCAGCGTTCGCAACGACGAGGCACTGATGTCACTCTTCGTACTCGAAGGTGTGAAAGGTGCCATCAACCAGCAGGACAAGACGATCAACGTGAGTGTGATGGCCAACAGCGGTATCGATCTGAGCAACGCCACCTTCGAGGTGCAATGCAGCGAGGACGCTACCTGCAGTCCTGCCAGCGGCACCAAGGGTAACTTCACGGAGCCGTTCCAGATCACACTGAACGACAATACCGCCACCACAATTTATACGGTATATGTAACGCTGATATCGAATCCGGTTGCCATCTTCGTGGGTGACGCAGAGAATATTGAAATGTTGAATGACGAGGAAAAGGCCGCAGCCAAATGGTTCACCGGCAACATCGAGGGTAGCGCCTATGCTTCCTGGGATATGATTGCCAGCGGCAGCATCTCTCTCGAGGAGTGCAAGCTCATCTTCTTCCACCGTCACAGTCCGGCATACGGCAACTATAACGGATTTGCCGAGGCAGCAACAGGTGCCATGGCTGCCCTGCCCGTCATGAAGGAATTCTGGAAGAACGGTGGTGCCTTCGTACTGGGTCGCTCGGCTATTAACTACGCCAATGCCTTGGGCGCCATGCCTATCGATGTGTTCCCCAACAACTGCTGGGGTGGCGGTGGCGGCGAAGGCTCCGACTTGATGGGTGATGATCCGTGGCATTTCTTCGCCTACGACATCAACCACCCGCTGTGGAAGAACCTGAAGACCTATCCTGGCGCTCCTGATGATGCCGTTTACACGCTCGACAACGGATACACCATCTGTAACACCACATCGCAGTTTGCCCTCTGGGATCCTTATGGAGGTGTAGATGATTTCAACAACATCACTGGCAACCGTGGACTGGCTCATGGTGGCGATGGCGCCATCGTAGTATGGGAGTTGAAGGCCGCTAACGGCAACTACGGCAAGGGCGGTATCATCTGCTTCGGTTCGGGACTCTTCGACTGGAACTCTCCTACTCCATACGCATCGAACTACCACGACAATATGGGACGGATCATGCTCAACGCATTTGATTATCTCACGAAGTAAGGTTGAAGAAATGAATAGTTGAAGAATTGAAAAGTTGAAAGTTGAAGAATTGTAAAAATTGAAGTAATATGAAGACAATGATATTTTCAGTATTCGCACTCATGTTGTCAGCCTCAACGCTGACGGCATGCAGCGACGACGAGTTCAGCGGCGATCCCGCAAAGGACTGGAATGGCACGACCACATTCTTCGCTCCTACAGATGATCAGGGATTCGGCACCTACTACACTCCTGCCGTTGGACGTGTGGGAGACCCGATGCCTTTCTACGATCAGAAGGCTGGTGACTTCAAGGTGCTCTACCTGCAGGAGTTCATCAACAATATGCCTTTCCGCTTCCACCCCATCTGGGCCGTTTCCACCAAGGACGGTGCCAGCTATGAGTCGCTGGGTGAGATCCTGCCTTACGGCAGTAATGACTATCAGCAGGATGCTGCTCTGGGTACTGGCAGTTGCTACGAGAAGGATGGTACGTATTATATTTATTATACCGGTCATAATGGCAACTGCAAGAACCGAGAGGTGGTGATGCGTGCTACATCTACCGACTTCAAGACCTGGACGAAGGACGAGCTGTGGACTCTCAATGGTCCTGACTACGGCTACTCTGGCAACGATTTCCGCGATCCGCAGATCTTCGTGGCCGACGATAATCTCTATCATATGATCATCTCAACTTATCCCAATGGTGGAGGAGACCCTGTATTCGCTGAGTTCAAGTCATCAGATATGAAGAACTGGGAGCACGTAGGACGCATCCGCATGATTTGGGACCGTATGCTTGAGTGCCCCGATATCTTCAAGATGGGTAACTACTGGTACATCATATTCAGCGAGAGTTACCGCGCCAGCTGGAGCCGTAAGGTGAAGTACATGGTGGCGTCGAGCTACGAAGAACTGAAGAGTTGTCTGAACGACGGACCCAAGTGGGCTCCTGACGGCCATGAGGGCATTCTCGACAGCCGTTCGCTCTATGCCGCCAAGACTGCCTCTAACGGTACCGACCGTTACGTATGGGGCTGGTGCCCGTTCCGTTCGGGTGCAGACATCCATGAGAAGAACACCAACGTAGGTGCCGGTGATGGCAATGAGCCAAACTGGAGCGGTGCTCTGGTATGTCACAAGCTGATACAGCATGCCGACGGTACACTTACCCTGGGTGCTGTGCCTGCCATGGCAGCTAAATACAACACCGCTGTTAATGCTACGGTCATGCAGTCGAACGGTTACAACGGCGGCACGCTGAGCGGTGATGGGGCTTATGTGCTCTACAACCGACTTAGTACAGCCAACCACATCTCATTCACCGTGAAGACCTCTAACAACTGGGATAAGTTCGGTATCTCGTTCGCTCGCGGCACCGACTCGAAGAAATACTACACGATGGTGGTGAATCCTGAATGGGAAGATGGCCGCAAGGTGAACTTCGAACAGGAGGGTGAAGAAGGCAAGGGCTTCATCGAGGCCGCCGACGGATATAACTTCCAGCGTCCGGCAGACAATGTGTACAACATCGACATCTATACCGACAACTCGGTTCTGACCATGTACATCAACGATGTCTGCGCCTACACGCAGCGTATCTACGGCATCCAGAAGAACTGTTGGAGCATCAACAACTACGGTGGCTCCATCACTGTCAGTGATGTGAAAGTTAGTCAGCAATAAACATCCCGTAATCGTTTATCCCTCCCTGTCTGCTTTTCGGTAGCCAGGGAGGGATTACTGTTTCACTCAATCTTTGAGGAAGGAAATAGCCCTACTATTATTATATAACCACAGCTACCACGAAAATGGCAAGGAAGACAACCAAGAAGATTAGCATCAGTGCCAGGATAAAATGCAGCAGGGTGCGCCAGTAGCTATAGCCTGACAACTGTTTGATAGGAATGACGATCAGGATGAGAAAAAAGAAATCGAGAAAAACATTCAGACAGAGGAAATTTGTAACGATGGAAAAGATATCGATCATGTTCATCGAATAGACCATGGCCACAAAGAACTCTGAGAATCTGATATTCGGATAGGCCGGACTCTTACGGAAGAACAGGTACAGCGGACCGGAAAACAACAGCAGGAAGACGATGGTTACAATGCTAATGTGCTTCATCATCCAATCATTTACCTCATGGGAGATGAAGTTCTGGACAGAATCGCTGCTGTCTTCCGCGACAGTGACAGACGTGCTATTCTTTTCGGCAAAGGCATTGTTCACACCTTGTGCAAACTGTTCCTGAGTGGATACCAGGCGATTCTCCATTTTGACGTTCAAGCCAGTCTCCACGATCAAAGAGAGGGCTACAAGCAGGAAGAACATCTTGAACGGAGGGAAGTAGGCCATCTGCATACCCTGGAGATAGTCACGAATCATATAACCAGGGCGCAAGATTAGATCTCTGATGGTACGGAACATACCTCGGTTTCCTAAGCCCCACACATCCAAGAAGAGCAGGAAAGCTTTCTTGAAAGAATAACGTCCGATTTTGGCAGACTGTCCACAACGAGGACAGTAATTGCCCTCGTAGTGGGTACCGCAGGTAGCACATTCATGTGGTTCATTCACCAATGGAGCCACCTGATGAGGCTGTAGTTGCCATTCCCTGAATCGTTTGTATTTCTCTTTCAGTTGTTCTAACATCGTTGCAAAGGTACATATATAATCTGAAAAACCAATTATTTATCAGTGGGAAGTAACATTTTCGGATTTATTTTATATCTTTGCACCCGTCATACTAATCATCAATAACAACACCTATGAGAAAAATTATTATTGCTTTTGCAATGCTCCTGATGATGGCAGCATGCACACAGAACAAGCCCTCACAGGCTACAGAGAACGAAAAAGAGGCAGCCACTCAGACAGAGGCTGTTGACAGTGTGAACCCCGAAACAAAATTAGAGAACATGAAAGAAGTACAAGCTTATCTGAAAGAATGCGGCGCGTTCTTCATTGCTACCGTTGACGGCGACCAGCCGCATGTGCGTGCCTTTGGCGTATCCGAGATCATTAACGACCGTCTGTATATCATGACAGGTAAGGTGAAGGATGTGTACAAGCAGATGGCTGCAAACGGAAAATTTGAGATCTGTGCGCTGAAGAAGTCGGGCAGTGAGTGGATGCGACTGACCGGCACCTTGGTGAACGACGAGACGATGGCTGTGAAAGAAGAGTTCCTGAACCGGAATGAGGGTCTGAAGTCGATGTACAAGGCTGACGATGATAACATGGCTGTGCTCTATATCACCAACGCTACAGCCCGTTTCTGCTCATTCGCAGCCCCCGAGAGGAAAGTGAATTTCTAAGACGGGATAACCCATTAATAAGAACAACATCAAATGAAGAAAATTGTAGGAATGCTGCTACTCTTCCTGTGCTGTCAGGTATCAGGGAAAAGCAATCAGGCAAGTAACATATTAACTTCCCCAGACGGGAAATTGAAGGTGACCACTGTGAGCGGCAAGGAAGGAATGACATGGACTGTCAGTCATGAGGGGACGACCGTATTGGAGCCCTCGCTCATCAACATCGTCATTCAAGGCAAGGCCGCTCTTACCGGAAAGGGGAAGGAGCAGCAGCGCAAGGCGGTAGACACCTCATTTGCTACCCCGTTCTACAAGAAAGCCCGCGTTACCGACACCTACAACACCCTAACGATTCATTACAGTCAGATAGATGTGGAGTTCCGCGCCTATAACGACGGTGCTGCCTACCGACTGGTCTATACGGGGAAGAAAGCTGTCGAGGTGAATAGCGAGAAGGCCGAGTTCCGCTTTGCCGCCGACTATCCCGCCTTTGTGCCTTATGTGAACGACAACCGTGGTGGAGAACGTTACTGCTATTCCTTCGAGTCATATTATGATGAGCAGAAGCTTTCGCAGATGTTCCATGATTCCCTGGCCATCACCCCGCTGGCTATTTGTCTCCCCGATGGAAAGAAAGCCATCGTGATGGATGCCGGTGTGGAAGACTATCCGGGCATGATGGTGGTGAAAGGTGAGGGTAACACTCTGCTGGCCGACTTCGCCCCCTACCCTCTCTCTCAGGAGATTGGTGGCTTCGACCGACTGAATCTCGTTCCCACAAAGCGTTCCACTTACATTGCCCGTCTGAGAGGAAAGCGCACACTACCTTGGCGAGCTGTCGTCGTTACGACAAAAGATGCAGATATCCTGAACTGTGACATGGCACAGCGATTGGCACCAGCATGTCGTCTGAAGGACACCTCTTGGATTAAACCAGGAAAGGTGGCTTGGGACTGGTGGAACAACACCAATATTACAGGTGTTGGTTTCCAGAGTGGTATGAACACCCCTACCTATCGGTATTACATCGACTTCGCCGCCAAGAACAAACTGGAGTATATCATCATCGACGAGGGATGGAGCGGCAAGGAGAGTCTGATGGAAGACCTCAGTCCAGACATCCAGCTCGATGAGCTCATCGCCTACGGGAAAAAGAAAGGTGTGGGCATCATCCTGTGGTCGAGTTGGAGGAATCTCATCGGTAACAACCCCGAAGGAGGGGAAGCAATTACGGAAACCGTGATGCAGCACTATGCCGACAAAGGCATCAAGGGATTTAAGGTGGATTTCTTCGACCGTGACGACCAGCAGGTCATTGCCTCCGCCTACCGCATCGCTGCCTGTGCCGCCCGTCATCACCTGATTGTGGACTACCACGGTCTGAAACCGTTCGGTATCCAGCGTGCCTATCCCAATGTGGTTAACTTCGAGGGCGTGAAAGGTTTGGAGAACAGTAAGTGGGAACCCCGAGCAGGCAACGGGCCGCTGCATAACCAGCCCCGCTATGATGTCACCGCCCCCTACCTGCGCATGTTCGCCGGTCCTATGGATTATACACCGGGAGCCATGAACAATGCGATGAAGGATAATTTCTTCGGGAACAACGACCACCCGATGAGTCAGGGCACACGCGTGCACCAGATGGCGATGTACACTCTTTTCGAGGCTCCGCTGCAGATGTTGGCAGACAGTCCTACGGAATACGAGAAAGAACAGTCTTGTACCGATTTCATCGCCAGTGTCCCTACTACTTTCGATGAGACCATCGCCCTTGACGGACAATTTGGAGAATACACCGTAGTGGCACGTCGCAAAGGAGACATCTGGTATGTAGGTGCCATGACCGACTGGACACCCCGTGACCTTGTGATTGATCTGTCATTTCTTCCCCAGGGTAGCTACCAGGCTACCATCTTCTCCGATGGCGTGAATGCGCTGAAAGACGGGCGCGACTACCAGAAGACCGTGAAGACGGTTTCTGCCAACGTACGACTTGCCGCCCATCTCTCATCAGGTGGAGGATGGACGGCAAGGATCGTTAAGGAATAAGAGGGGAGCTTATCTGACGGGAGAGACCTGAAGGGTTTGTCCTGCCCGTGTATTCACATCATACTCATACACCTTCTTCACAGGAATCTGATCAAAAGAAGTCAGTTCAGAAGAGCGAAGAGGATCTTTCACAGCCGCAGTCTGCAAGAGTGGATTGCGGCTTTTTCCTTTCGCGGCCTTCAGTCCCTTACCCTGCAGGGGCACATACGACCGCAGACGGAGCACACCGCCGATGGTGGAGCGGATGGTGGCACTGCTCAGCTGTCCTTCCTTCCACGACATATCCACCTCAAAGCCACCGCGTGCCCGCAGTCCTTTCACCTCGCCCTGCTTCCATACATCGGGAAGGGCTGGCAGCAGATGGACGGCACCGTCATGACTCTGTAAGAGCATCTCGGCAATACCTGCGGCACATCCGAAGTTACCGTCTATCTGGAACGGCGGATGTGCATCGAAGAGATTTGGATAGGTTCGTCCTTCGGGGTTATAGCGTGCCATCTGGTCGTTGGGCAGCAGATGCAGCATATTAGAGATGATGCGAAAGGCATGATTGCCGTCGAGCATACGTGCCCAGAAATTGATCTTCCATCCCAGGCTCCAGCCTGTAGCCATGTCGCCACGCTGATTCAGGGTGTTGGCGGCAGCAGAGAAGAGATCAGGATGAGCATAGGGAGAGATCTGGTTGGAAGGATACAGACCATAGAGATGAGAAATATGGCGGTGCTGATCCTTCGGATCATCGCCATCGATGACCCATTCCTGCAACTGACCGTAACGGCCAATCTGCATCGGCGGCAGCTGAGCGAGAGCCTGATCCAAACGCTTCTGATAGGCAGCGTCCTTGACACCCAGAGCCGTCATGGCAAGTCTTACCTGTGAAAGCACATCAAACACAATCTGATTGTCCATAGTGGAGCCTGCGGTGACAGTGGTCTGCTTCCCCACCGGTCCATGCTCTGGTGAAACGGTAGGCACCGTCATGAGCCAACCGTATTTCGGATGCACCTGCATGTAGTCCATTAGGAAGTCGGCGGCACCCTTCATCACGGGCAAATACTCCTGAAGGAACTTCTTGTCGCCTGTAAACAGATAATGCTGCCATAGATGAGTGGTAAGCCAGGCACCGCCCGTGGGGAACATCCCCCAGGTAGTGCCGTCCACAGGACCCGCAATGCGCCACAGGTCGGTGTTGTGATGAGCAACCCATCCTCCGCAGTCATACATTACCCGTGCTGTCTCGGCACCCGTCACGCTCAGATCGTGTATCATGTCAAAGAGCGGCTGCTGCGTTTCTGCGAGATTACCCACCAAGGCAGGCCAGTAGTTCATCTCCGCATTGATATTGATGGTATATTTCGAATCCCACGGGGCATTCAGTTTGTCATTCCAGACACCTTGCAGATTTGCTGGCTGTCCTCCCGGTTGCGAACTGGAGATCAGTAAGTAACGGCCATACTGGAACATCAGAGCCACCAAGTCCATGTCCCTACCGCGTGAGAAAGAAGCCAGACGACGGTCTGTAGGCTGTTTCGACTGTTCCGTGACAGGCAGCGTCAAACTCACCCTTGCATACTGCTCACGATATTTCTTCACATGACGGTCGAGAAGTGCCTGATAGTCTTTGCCCTTGATACTGGCCAATGCCTGCTCGTTTTTCGCAGCAGCATTCCCGCTGATATCATGATAGTTTACGAAATTCGTGGCAGCAGTGATATAGATGGTGGCAGTATGCGCCCCGCTGACCACGATATCATCCGTGCCATCAACCATCTTACCGTCGCTCTCCACGAGGATGCGGCACTCAGCCTGTAACTTCCCTGGGATGCCCTCATGATCGTCACCCTTCACCACTGCCTTCAGACAATGACCGCTCACCTCACGCTGTGTCTTGAGAAGACACTCATGGGTGACTGAGAAAGACAGGGGTTGCTGACCATCAGCTTCCAGACGTACTACGATGACGGGATCTGCCAAAGAGGCCATTACAGTGCGCTGCACCTTCGTGTCCCCCACCTGATAGCTGACATGTGCTGTGGCCGTCTCCAAATCCAGGTCACGGTAGTACCCGGTAGCATTCCGCTGGTTCCAGAATTTCAGGAACACACTGCCCAAGGTCAGGTAACGCATGCCATGAGGACCCTTGATGAAATACTTGTCCAACAGCTTATGGGCCTCCTCTTCCTTTCCGTCGAAAATCAGCTGGCGCACCTCTGCAAGATGCTGAAGGGCCTCACTGCTGTTGTTGTGATGGGGGGATCCCGACCAGAACGTCTCCTCGTTCAACTGGATCTGTTCGCTGTCGGCACCACCATACACCATGGCTCCCATGTGGGAATTACCGATGGGCAACGCCTCTAACCAGTCGGTAGCCGCATGATCATACCACAGCTTCCGATTTCCTGTCTGTGCCGTCACTGCCAGTCCTGTCAGCAGCATCAGCGCGATAAACATCTTTCTCATATTGTCATCGTGATTGTTGATATGGATGCAAAGATACATATTAGCATTCAAAAATCCAAATCAAATTCCTAAAATCCAATCCGCTGAACGTCCCACGTAGTTAAATATAATGTTAAAGTTACAAATATTAAAGTCGCATTCCTGTTTTATTTCGTATTTTTGTCAGCAAAAAAGAGATAATCTTAAAAAACTAATCAATCAAAATGGAGATAACAAGTAAGAAATTCCTGTTAGAGAGTGAGATCACATGGCAGCCTGCCGGTGAACGCGTTACCCGTCAGATCATGGGGTACGACCCGCAGCTGATGATCGTCAAAGTGAAATTCGAAAAGGGAGCCGTAGGCACCCCACACACCCATCCACACAGTCAGAGTTCCTATGTAGCCAGTGGGAAGTTCGAGGTGACCATCGACGGCGAGACGTGTGTCCTCGAACGTGGTGACGGCTATTATGTAGCCCCCAACCTGTTGCACGGCTGTGTGTGTCTGGAGGCTGGTGAACTTATCGACTCGTTCAGCCCTGTGCGTGAAGACTTTCTGAATAAATAACGAAAGGCGACCCTAAAACAACATTTCTTTCCTAAAAATAGTTATGGGATTTTCCCGTGTTTCAAGAAATTCGTATCTTTGCAACTCAAAACTATTCAATTACACGATAATGAAAAAGAAAAGTATGATGAATCTGGTGTGTTGTGCCCTGCTCATGGCAGTCATCGGCACTACCGCCTATGCCGGAAAGGCACAATCGTCTGTCATCACCAAGATGGCTGATGGCACCTATGTGGTGAACACCACCACGTTAGCCAGTGATGTAAAAGGATACCGGAGCACCACCCCCCTGAAGATCTATATCAAGAACAACAAGGTGGAAAAGGTGGAAGCATTGAAGAATCAGGAGACACCGAAATACTTTGTCCGTGTGAAAAACGAGGTTCTTTCCAAGTGGAACGGCTTGAAGGTAGCCAAGGCCGTGAAAAAGAAGGTGGATGGTGTCACCGGTGCCACAATGTCGAGCGATGCCGTGAAAGAGAACGTGAAACGCGGCTTGGACTATTATCAGAAGAACAAATAACAGAAACGTGTGACTCGAACCTGTATCTTATTGTCCTTGATGTGGGGGATGGCTGTATTGCCCTCGTCAGCACAGGTAAGTACTGGGAGCATATCCTCTTCCGACTCCACGGTAACTGTGGGCTATGCCACAGGGAGTGCCGCCACCTTTGCCGGCTCCGTGAAGAAGATCGACGAGAGTCAGATGAACAACAAAGACCAGGTCACCAATGCCTTGGATGTGATCCAAGGTCGTGTGGCTGGTTTGCAGATAGAGCGCAACGGTGCCAATGCGATGAGTGCCGTGCGCCTTCGCGGTACCACCTCCCTTACTGGTGGCAATGATCCGCTGATCATCGTTGACGGTGTGATGGGCGACCTGTCCCTCCTCTCCAGTATCTATCCCACCGACATTGAGAGTTTCACCATCCTGAAGGATGCCTCGGAGACGTCGCAATACGGCTCCCGAGGGGCTGCGGGTGTCATCGAGGTAACTACCCTTCGTGGCAAGGCTGGGAAGATGCGCATGGTTTACAACAGCTCACTCGGTCTGTCGGTGGTCTATAAGAGCCTCAAGATGCTCTCCGGCGATCAGTATCGCTCGTATGCCCGTCTTTCGGGATGGGAGGAAGACCTGATTGACTTAGGCTCCTCCACTGATTTCCAGAAAGTGATCCAGCGCAATGGCTTCACCGAGAAACACCATATCGCCTTCTACGGTGGTACGGAAAAGTCAAGTTACCGTGTATCGTTAGGCTACCTGGAAAACAGAACCGTCATCCGTTCCATCTATGACCGCACCCTGATGTCGAACATGAACATGACACAACAGATGTTCGACGGCATCCTCCAAGTAGATCTCGGCATGTTCGGCTCCACAGGAAAGAAACGGAAGATCTTCGATGAGCAGAAGCTGTTTTACTCTGCTACTGCCTGGAATCCCACCTTCCCCGATCATCAAAACGAACAGGGTAGCTGGGATGGCTATCCGTCGGCCAGTCAGATCAACAACCCACAGGCATTGCTCCAAGAGAAGGACCAAGATGAGGACTCCCATATCAGCATCCACGCCAAGCTCACCTTCCATCTACTACCGGAGCTGAAGCTCACCCTCTTCGGCGCCTATACCTACGATGTGGATCAGAATGCGCAATACCTCCCTACTTCGGTATGGAACAAAGGACAGGCATACCGTGCCACATCCAAAACAGAGAATCTGTTGGGCAATGCCATCCTTTCATATAACAAGAAAGCAGGTATCCACGATTTCTCCGCCATGGCCCTGGCAGAGATGCAGAAAGACACACATCAGGGGTACCACACCACCGTGACGGATTTCACCACGGATCTCTTAGGATATAACAACCTCGCTGCCGGGGCCCTGCGACCCTGGGATGGTACCGGATCCTATCTCTATGAGCCCACGATGACAGCCTTTATGGGACGACTGAACTACACATTGCTCGACCGCTATGTGGTGACACTCACGGCACGTGCAGACGGCTCGTCGAAGTTCGGCGTCAACCACAAATGGGGATTCTTCCCTGCGCTCTCAGGTGCATGGATCATCAGCAAAGAGCCGTTCATGCGTCATCAGAAAGTGATCAACGACCTGAAGCTGAGCATAGGCTACGGAGCATCCGGAAATCAGGCCGGTATCGACAACTACAACTCCTTGTCGCTGGCGAGTCCCGCAGGTTTCGTACCTGTCGGCGACGGACATGTCGTCTCTTTGAGCGAGATGAGGAACATCAACCCCGACCTGAAATGGGAGGTGTCGAAGACACTGAACATCGGCATCGATGCCCAGATGTTGAACAGACGGTTCCTTTTCTCCATGAACTACTACCACACCATGGTGTCAGACATGCTATACCCCTATGCCGTGAGCATCCCACCCTTCCAGTTCAATACCCTCGTAGCGAACCTCGGGTCTATGCGTAACAGCGGACTGGAGTTCTCTGTGGGAGGAACACCGCTAGTCACCCGCGACATGGAACTCACCCTCAACGGCAATGTGACCTTCCAACGGAACAAACTCATCTCCCTGAGCGGTTACTACCATGGTGAGTACCTGGAAGCTCCGTCCACACGGGGCATTGCCGTGCTCAACGGTGCCGGTTTCCACGGAGGCGGCAATGATGTCACCTTTCAGATTGTGGGTGAACCCCTCGGTACATTCAAGCTCCCACACTGTACAGGACTAGTGAGCAACGGTAAAGGCGGGTATGTCTATGGTGTGGGCGAGAGCTATATCGCCGGACAAGCCATGCCGAAGATGCTCGTGGGATCGAATATTTCCTTCCGTTACAAAGACTTTGATATCTCCATGCAGGTGAATGGGGCTTTTGGGCACAAGATCTTCAACGGTACCAGTCTCACCTACATGAACGTTTCCACCTTCCCGCTCTATAACATCCTCGCCAAGGCACCGGCAAAAGATATCAACGACCAGACCGTTACCGACTACTGGCTGGAAAAGGGCGACTACGTGAATATCGACTATATCACACTCGGATGGCGTGTCCCGCTACATGTCAACCGCTTCATTGAGAGCATACGAGTGGCACTTACCATGAACAATGTGGCTACCTTCACCGGGTACAGCGGACTGACACCGATGATCAACAGTTCGAATGTGAATGGCACACTCGGTCTCGACGACAAGCGGTCTTACCCCCTCTATCACACCTATACTCTTGGAGTCAGCCTCACCTTCTAATCCCTTCACCGCATGAAACACTATATCCTCCCCCTGCTTTTCCTCACACTCGTCTCCTGCGACAGCTTCCTCGAAGAAGATCCGAAGAGCGCACTGCCCACCGAACAGGCATACGACAGTGTCAACGACCTGTTTAACAACGCCGTGCTCGACATCTATAATTATATTGGAGGAAAAGGAGATTCACAAGGACTGCAAGGCACGGGGCGTGGGGTGTTCGACTTCAACTCCCTGACCACCGACGAGGCCATCATGCCCACACGTGGAGGAGACTGGTACGACAGTGGGTTCTGGCAGACTCTTTTCCACCATTCTTGGAATGCTGGCACGCCATCCCAGAAGGACATGTGGGAATACCTCTTCAAGGTGGTGATGAAGTGCAACCAATCGATAGAACATATAAAAGCCTTCCAAGCTATACATCAGGAGAGGGTGCTCACCAACTATATCGCCGAGCTGCGGGCTGTCAGGGCCATGTATTATTTCTACCTGATGGACCTCTTCGGACGAGTTCCCCTGGTCACCTCCACACAGGTCACCACCAGTGAACTGACACAGGCCAGACGCAGCGAGACCTACCGTTTCATCATTAAGGAACTGCAGGATGCCCTTCCCCTGCTGTCATCCAAATACAGCAACCGGAAGGGCAGCTACTACGGTCGTATGACACGTCCTGTTGTCTGGTTCCTCTTGGCTAAACTTTCCCTGAACGCGGAGGTCTATGACGATGATGACTGGACCGATGACCGGCGCACCCCTGGTAACGAGATCACCTTCACCTATCATGGAAGAAAAATGAATGCATGGCAGTATTGCCAGCTCTGCTGTGACAGCATCTCTTCCTACGGTTATCAGTTGGAGTCGAATTTCTCCCATAATTTCAGCACTACCAACGAGGATTCCCAAGAGAATATCTTTACCATCCCCATGGACCCCACGCGCTATCAGAACTGGTATTGTTACTTCTTCCGCTCCCGCCACTATAGTCATGGGGCATATCTGGGTGGCGGCTCCGAGAACGGGACGAGTGCCACAATCGAGCTGGTGAAGGCTTTCGGCTATGGCACCCGCGCGGAGGATCCCCGCTTCATCAAGACCTTCTATGCGGATGTGGTGATAGAGAACACGAATGTGGTCTATGAGGACAATGGGAAGGATCCCTTGAAATATTATCCTTTGGAGGTAAAACTCGACCTCACCGGCAGCTACTACGAGAAAACTGCGGGAGCCAGACTGCGCAAATACCCGAACGACCCGAATGCCAATGCCGACGGTCGTGCCTGTCATAACGACATCGTCCTCTTCCGCTATGCCGATGTCCTGCTGATGAAGGCAGAGGCCATGACACGTAACGGCAAGGACGGCTCGGCGGAATTAAACAAGGTGCGTGCGAGGGTAGGACTATCTGCTACGACGGCCACATTAGAGAACATCCTCCAAGAGCGTTATCTCGAACTGGCATGGGAGGGATGGCGCCGCAACGACATGATCCGCTACGGCATCTTCACTCGTTCCTACACCGACAGGCCACAGCTGCCTGGAGAGGCCGACGGCCACACCACCGTCTTCCCCATCCCGAGCGACTTGCTGGTGATGCATCCGTCATGGACACAAAATCCCGGATATTAGTAGGCTATGATTTCCATATATAATTGAGGTAACACACGCGTCAGGCTGTACCCTGAAGCCACGTCCTACGATCAAGTATCGAATTGAAGTCCGCCTACCCTAAAGCCCCAAATTCCCGCATGGATGCTGATGATAACTTCAGGGCGTGGAGCGTGGTTATCTGCACCATCAAGAAATGGAAATAATCCATGTACGGCATAGTTGACTGTGATAAGTATTATTCCAATAATTCTTTATTCAGAATTATCTGCAAAAGAATTGTGCATATACCTAGTTTACATGATTTATTCGGAATCACATAATAGTAGAATATCTGTTCTCTTTTTGTCTTTTAATACTTCTGCTCAAATTGTCAGCATAGCAATTTTAAGTTTTGGGGTAAACCTCGGGTAAGGTTGGGGTAAACTCGGGTAAACCAAATGTTAAATAATGCGCTGATTTTTAACAATTCAGAAAACCTACAGGAATCGAACTATATGAGAACTTGAAATTTGTAAAACTTTGTAAGTTCTTAAAAATCATGAGTTTATGTGAACTAAAAAAGTCCAAGATTTCTCTTGGACTTTAAGTGGACCAGCCAGGGCTTGAACCTGGGACCTCCAGATTATGAGTCTGTTGCTCTAACCAACTGAGCTACAAGTCCGGTATTGTGGTTGCAAAGATACACCAAAAATGTGAAACCACCAAATTTTTAGGGAAAAAGGCATGGAAAGAGGGAGTTTTTCTTGTTCATGCTCTGTGTATCTCTGTGTCCTTCTCTGATAAAAATAGAGTAGTTAAAGTTTTTTAGTAGTCACAAGAACATTAATCTGCCTTTTTATTAGTACTTTTGCACTAATCTATTATGAAAACACCGTATCTATGAAAAACGGTGCTAACTATTAAATGTTCATTACAATGAAAAAGTATCAGTATTATTTGTGCATGGCCGCATTGGCTACATGCCTGAGTTGTGAAAAGGCAGTGCTGCCTGAGAGTGAAGAATCAGGAAATGACGGAACGCCCGTTTTCAGGATCCACGTGGAGTGTTTGGAGCAGACGGGATTTGAGTCGAGGGCTGTGGGGAAGTTAGAGGACTATTGTTCGAAAATGACATTTGTGCTTTACGATCAGACGGGTGAAAAAGTGGTGTCGCTCCATCAGGATTCCTCAGAGGCCAGCTTCGGCAGTGTGTCCATGAATGTACCTTATGGTGAATACCACTTGCTAGTCATCGGGCATCAGGGTGAGAAAAACTGTACGGTAAAGGCCGACGGAGGTGTCACCTTTGACAGGGCGAGTGACGTCACTGATACCTTCTGGTATTACGGGAACGTACAATTCACAGAATCATCATCCGACCTGAGTGTGACACTGAAGCGTGTGGTGGCAAAGATGGAACTAACGTGTTTGGATCCTTTACCCTCGAATGTCAAGAAGGTGTCGCTGAAATATAGTCAGGCCACAGGAACGTTGGACTTACAAACAGGCTATGGAAAAACCAGGGCTACGATCACAAAAGATTTTGAGATCACTGATGTGATGACAGGACAACCCCAGACTTTTGCCTTCTTCATTTTCCCGCAGGAAGATGAGGTGATGCTGAACGTGATCTTCAAGGCCTACGATGGCAACGGAACAGAGGTTGGAGGCAAGGAGCTGAAAGATGTGCCGATGAGAAGAAACACCATCACACGCTATCAGGGAGAGATCTTCGGGCGTTCCGTGGGAATGCGGGCTATGATTGAGGCTGATTGGCAGACAATAGATTATAAACCATAATAATTGTGATAATCTTCTCCGTTTGTGGTGGAATGAACGGATTTTTGCGTAATTTTGCACTCAAATTGGAGAATTATGGGAATCAAGAATATCGTGTTCGATTTTGGGTGCGTGCTAGTGGACCTTGACAAACAACGCTGTGTCGAAGCATTCAACAGCATTGGTGCACAAATCATTTCCACCTACGTGGAAGAGTGCAGGCAGGAGGATTTGTTTCATGACCTGGAGACTGGACATATCGAGGTGGATGTGTTTTGCAACGAGGTGAGACGGAAATCTCCTGCTTGCATGGCTTCCGATGAACAGATTTGCTGGGCATGGAACCAGCTGCTCACAGGGATTCCTACAGAGCGCGTGGCCAAGTTACACGAATTGAAGAACCGCTATCAGCTATTCCTACTGAGTAACACCAATCCTGTGCACTGGCTGCCGTGCAGTGAGGTGTTGGAGGGATGTTTCGAAAAGGTTTTCCTGTCGTATGAGATGCATCTTGTGAAGCCTTCCCGTGAGATTTTCGAGCGGATGCTAAAGGAGGCAGACATCTTAGCTGGAGAAACTTTATTTATTGACGATTCCAAGGCGAACTGCCGCGCGGCAGAATCCTTGGGCATTCGCACCATGCATGTGAATCATGGTGATGAATGGTTGAACTTAGTGGATGAGTTGTCATGAAAACCATTTTTCTGAGCCAAGGGACAGCAGCAGAAACACTCGGTGTGGCCACGATTGGCTTTTTTGACGGTGTGCACCGTGGTCACCGTTATCTGATAGACAGACTGACTGCCGATGCGCGGGAAAGAGGGCTCTCTGCGGGTGTCATCACTTTCGACCGTCATCCCCGTCAGGTACTTCACACAGATTACCAACCGCAACTTCTTACTCCTTTCGAGGAAAAACAAAGGCTGCTCTCAGAAACAGGTATCGACTACTGTGTGGTGTTGCCTTTCTCGCAAGAGATGGCTGCCTTCTCTGCCAGAATGTTCATGGGGAGGGTACTGGCAGAACAGCTTCAAGTAAAACGGCTGTATATCGGTTATGATCATCGTTTCGGACACAATCGTGCCGAGGGCTTTGCTGATTATGTCAGATATGGGATGGAGCTGGGCATTGATGTGATTCAGAGTGATGAGTTTCTCACAAAAGGGAAGATACAGGATGTGGCAGCCGGGTCGGTGAGTTCCTCACGAATCCGTTTTTCTTTGCTGAAAGGGGATGTGGAAATGGCCTGCCGTTTGCTGGGCTATGCTTATTCTCTTTGCGGAAAGGTGGTGGAAGGTGTTCAGGAAGGTAGGAAGTTAGGCTTCCCCACAGCGAATATCGCGTTGCCATACAAGGAGAAACTGATTCCATTGTCCGGTGTCTATGCAGTACGTGTACACATCGAGGGAGAGACGTCGTTGTATCCTGGGATGATGAATATCGGTACACGTCCCACATTTGGTGAGAACAAGCAGACCTTGGAGGTGCATGTTTTGGATTACTCGGGATATTTATATGGTAAGACGCTCTCTGTTGAGTTTCTTCACCGTCTGCGTGACGAGCATCGTTTTGTCAACGTTGAGGAGTTAAGGAGACAGTTGGAGACTGATGCAAGGGAGGTAAGAGAATATTTACAGAAAGATCATTTGTCATGATAAAGAAAGTTATTTTTTACGTTTTTATGTTCTTCATCATCCAGTATGTGGCGATGGGACTTGTGGCTGGGGGAAATATGATCCTTGGCAGAGCAGCTTGGAGTATGAATACAACTGAACTGCTGATCTCACAGGGACTATTCAGTGTGATCTGTATTGCTATGTTTTTAGTGCTTCGTTGGGCACCTGTATCTCCCCGTTATTGGGGCACCCGTCCGTTCTCTGTCATTATATGGTGTGTGATAGCTGCCATAGGTACCCTGGCTCCTTCGATGTGGCTGCAATCGTTTTTTGACTTCCTTCCTGACATCAACGGAGAGAACTTGCTGGATATTATGAAGCAGCGATGGGGGTATGTAGTGGTAGGCATATTGACTCCATGGGCTGAAGAAGTGGTGTTCCGCGGTGCTATCCTCCATACGCTGTTGCAGTCGAAACGTGGTATGGGAAGATGGACGGCTATTACGATCTCGGCTATCTTGTTTGCTATTGCCCATATGAATCCCGCTCAAATGCCCCATGCTTTCCTTATCGGATTGTTGTTGGGATGGCTCTATGAGCGTTCGCACAGTTTGATTCCCTGTGTTGTCCTGCATTGTTCCAACAACACCATTGCCTATTTGATGACTGCCGCTTATCCTGCACCCGATATCACCCTGCGGCAGATTCTGGGAGGCAGTGCTCAGGCAGAGTGGATGTCCGTTGGTTTCTCCTTGTTAATATTGATTCCTGCCTTGTACCAACTGAGCCTCCGACTGCGGCGATAATTACCTGATATACCGTACATGAAGAAGCGCGATCAATCAATGACCGCGCTCTTCGTCTTACGTTAGTATGTTATGAAAAATTTGAGAGAATTGAAACTTCACAGTTTCATTAAATGTGTTTTACTAAACATGATTTATAGAGAAAGCATAGAAATATATCTTATTTAACGATGGCAGGAACGGGCAACTCCGCTTTCTTCAGCGTATCTACTTTTAGAGAGTCGCTCACTGCTGCCATAGATGGACCTTCATTAGTCTTCTGAACCTCAGCCATATTCAGTTCATATTGATCTTCCTGATTGAAAGCAACCTGTGCTGCATTGCCTAAGGTGAGAATAATAGCTACTACAGCGGCTGCCTTGAACAAGGGCATGAGACGCTGTGTGATGCTGATGGAACGTGCTTTGACAGGTGTCGGCTCATGAATCAGTTCCATCATCCTGCTGTCGAAATCACTACCTAAGCCTTTTTCCCGCTTTTGTGTCTGCTCATAAGTGAACAGGTTCTTGTATTGCAGGAGAGAGGTGGGAACATCCTTCTGACTGAAGAAAGTACGTAAGATATGCTCCTCTTCAAGAGAAGTCTCTGCATTCCAGTACCTTTCTAGCAGTTGCTCGATGTACTTATAGTCCATATTTTTCTGCTTCTTGAAATTTCTGTTTAATGTTTTGGCGAGCACGGAATATATTTACTTTTACCTGTTCCTCGCTGATTTGCAATATCTCTGCGATTTCCTTGTAGCTCTTTCCCTCAAAATCGCGTAGCTGCATGCAGCTTCGTTGTTTCTCAGGCAAATTATTCACAAGTCGTTTCACCCAATCCAGCCGATCCTGTTGAATCATGCGTTCATAAGGGTTAGAGGAGCGGTCGGTTAAAAAGACACTTTGGTCATCAAGGGACGCTTCACAATTGTTCGCTTTCTTAATTTTGTCCAGTGACAGGTTTCGGCAAATAGTGAGAGCAAAAGCTTCTATATCGTTAATTCCCTGCCAGTTGTCTCTTTTGTTCCAGACCTTTATCAGCGTATCTTGCACAACATCCTCAGCATCTTCATGTCTGAGGGTAATACGCAAAGCGAGACGATAAAGCACGTCTTTCAACGGCAATATATCGTTTCGAAAGCTGATAATCTTCATCTACATTCTAATTTTATGACGATTGTGACAGTTGAAAGTTACAAGAGAGTAATTGTTTAACGTAAATTAATAAATGGTAGATTTATTGAATCACTGTACCATGTTCTCCATCGATGGCGGTGGCCTGTGTAATGATCACTTTCTTCACGCCAGCCTCGATGGCTTTGAAGGCATTATCCAGTTTGGGGATCATCCCCCCAACCACGGTACCGTCGGCTACATAGCGTTTGAAGTCATTAAGATGGATGACGGGAATCACGCTATCTTCATCGTCGGGATTGCTGAGTACTCCTTTCTTCTCAAACGAAAAGATGAGGGTGACATCAAAGAAGGGGGCCAGGGCCTTAGCCGTCTCTCCTGCAATGGTATCTGCATTGGTGTTTAGGATATGTCCCTGTTGGTCATGGGTGAGGGGTGACATTACGGGAGTGATTCCCTCATGGATCAGGGTAGAAAGCATCTTTCCGTTCACACTATCCACATCCCCTACGAAGCCAAAGTCAATGGTTTGGGAGACTGATGTCCCATCCTCGGCGGTGATGTTCATCTTTACAGGAGGACGTTGATGCGAGCGGATGGCATTGATATCAGCACCTGTTAGTCCCAGGGCATTCACACCGTGGGCTTGAAGCTGTGCTACAAGGTTCTTGTTCACCAAACCGCCATATACCATGGTCACTACTTGCAGCATCTCCTTGTCAGTTATTCTACGGCCATTCACCATCTTACTTTCAATGCCCAGTTGGGAGGCAACCTGCGTTGCTTTGCGCCCTCCACCATGTACCAGCACTTTTTTGCCGGGGATGGCGGAGAAGTCTTTCAGCAGCTGTGTCAGCTGTGCTTCGTCCTCTACCACGGCACCACCCACCTTTATAATTGTTAATTTTTCTCTCATTGTCTATTCGATACTCCGAAATAATGATAATTCAGTAATGACGTTTCGATATTGCGTTACTCCAAATAAGTGTAGCCATAGAGTCCTGAACGGTAGTTGTTCAGGAATTCTTTTCCTTCCTCCAGGGTGATCTTTCCCTGTTTCACGCTCTTGGTCACCCAAATTTCCAGCTGCCGAACAAGTTTCTTTGGGTTATACTGCACATATTCCAGCACCTCTTCCACGGTCTCTCCATCAATAATCTGGTCGATATGATAGTCGCCATTGTCTTTTACTGAGATGTGTACAGCGTTGGTATCGCCGAAGAGATTATGCATATCACCAAGAATCTCCTGATAAGCTCCCACAAGGAAAACTCCCAGATAATAGCGTTCGTTCTTCTTCAACGAATGGATGGGTAGAGAATGAGAATTGTTTCTGTTCGTCACAAAATTGGTTATTTTTCCATCGGAGTCACATGTTATATCCTGAAGGGTCGCATTACGTGTGGGCCGCTCATCTAGTCGTTGTATCGGCATGATCGGGAACAACTGGTCGATAGCCCAGGAATCCGACAATGACTGGAAGAGTGAGAAGTTACAGAAATATTTGTCAGCCAACAGCTTATCGATATTCATCAGCTCCTCAGGGATATGTTTCAGATTCTTGGCCAGAGCGTGAATCTCATGGCACACACTCCAATACATGGCTTCTATCTCAGCACGGGTTTTCAGATCTACGATGCCGTGAGAGAACAAGTCAAGCACCTCTTCTCGAATTTGCTCAGCATCATGCCAGTCTTCTAAGACGTTGCGGGGTGAGAGGTTATCCCAGATCTCGTAGAGGTCCTTTACCAGCTGGTGACTATTCTCGTCGGGCTCAAATTCCTCTGGCATTTCAGGTAGGGATGCTGTCTCAAGAACATCGATTACCAATACTGAGTGATGAGCAGCCAAAGAACGTCCGCTCTCTGTGATGATATTGGGGTGGGGCAAGCTGTTTTTGTTGGCGGCATCAACGAAAGTATAGATACAGTCGTTTACATATTCCTGAATAGAGTAGTTTACCGAGCTCTCACTGCTGGGTGACCTTGTCCCGTCATAGTCAACGCCCAATCCGCCGCCGCAGTCAACGAAGTCAACATTATATCCCATCTTATGCAGCTGGATATAGAATTGTGAAGCCTCTCGCAGGGCAGTCTGTATGCGTCGGATCTTGGTGATCTGTGAACCGATATGGAAATGGATTAGCCGCAGGCAGTCACGCATGTCTTTCTTCTCCAGCAGTTCCAGAGCCTCTAACAGTTCCGCACTGGTGAGTCCAAACTTCGAAGCATCACCTCCGCTTTCCTCCCATTTGCCGCTACCACTGGAAGCCAGTTTGATACGTATTCCGATATTGGGCCGCACATTCATCTTCTTTGCCTCTTTGGCAATGATCTCCAGTTCGTTCATTTTCTCTACGACGATGAAGATCTGCTTTCCCATCTTCTGTGCCAGCAGGGCCAGTTCAATATAGCTTTGGTCTTTGTAGCCGTTACAGATGATGATGCTATCGCTTTGGCACTGCATGGCAATGACGGCATGCAGCTCAGGCTTGGAGCCAGCTTCCAATCCGAGATTGAATTTCCTGCCATGACTGATGATCTCCTCCACAACAGGCTGCATCTGGTTTACTTTGATAGGATACACCACGTAGTTCTCGCCTTTATAATCGTATTCCTTCGTGGCTTTACGGAAACAACTCCATGTCTTCTCGATGCGGTTGTCGAGGATATCTGGAAACCGCAGCAATACCGGAGCCTGAACATCGCGCAGTGCGAGTTCGTCCATCACTTCACGCAGGTCGATCTGCGTGGTGTCTTTGCAGGGCGTGACATAGACATTGCCTTTGTCATTCACATTGAAATAGGAGGTACCCCACCCGTTGATGTTGTAGAGTTCCCTCGCATCGTCAATCGTCCATTTCTTCATATCCTATAAATGGGTATAATTAGACATTTTAGGCTAATAGGCCTGTTTGATAGTTAAATTTTAAGCAGTTCACGCAGCTTAGCCACGCTGATCTTAATTTTTTCGTAATTGTCCATCAGGCTGACATCGAGCACATGTTTGGCTTTTAGGTAGTATTCTTCACGTGTCGCCAGCTGTTCTCCAATGAACTGTTGCATCTCCTCGGGAGTCTTGTTCTTCAGCAAAGGCCGTTCGGTCTTTCCCATCTTCAAGTGCTTGTAGAGCACGTCAGGTCTGGCTTTCAGATATACTGTCTCCCCTTGTTGGTTCATATAGTCCATATTGTCGAAGAAACAAGGAGTGCCTCCGCCACAGCTAATGATGACATTTTCAAACTCTGCCACCTCATGCAGCAGGTTGCTTTCCACCTTGCGGAAACCCTCCTCACCCCGCTCGGCGAAGATTTGAGGCACTGTCTTGCGCAGTCGGCTCTCTATATACCAGTCAAGGTCATAGAAGGGGATGTTCAGTTCTTTTGAGAGAGCCTTGCCGACAGTGGTTTTCCCGGCACCCATATAGCCTATGATGATGATTCTAATCATTTCTTCTTGGCGTTCTGTCCTTCTATCACATGCATGCACTCCTCAAGGGTCAGCTCTGCTGCTTTCTCATGCATGGCTTTGGGCAGACGATAGTTCTTTCCATCGTAAGCCAGATACGGACCATATCGTCCATTGAGCACCTCCAGTTTCGGCTCTTCCTCGAAGGTCTTAAGATGCCGTTGCGTTTCTATTTTCCGTTTTTCCATGATCAACCGTATAGACTCTTCCAGAGTGATGGTCATGGGATCGGTTTCCTTGGGAAGTGACACATATTTTTTCTGATGCAAAACATAGGGTCCAAAGCGTCCTGTTCCGATCACGACAGGTTCCCCCTCAAAGTTACCTACGGTTCGAGGAAGTTTGAAAAGTTCCAGTGCTTCGTCGAGTGTGATGCTCTCCATGCTCTTCTCTGTGGGCAGTTGGGCAAATTGTGGCTTTTCCTTGTCTTCAGCACTACCTATCTGAATCACGGGACCGAAGCGGCCTATTTTCACGAATACGGGTTTCCCGCTATTGGAATCGATACCCAGTTCGCGTTCTCCAGCTTTATGCTCCTCGCGGGCATTCATCGTCTTCTCTATGGTAGGTTCGAAGCCCTTGTAGAACTTCTTAATCATGTTTGTCCATTGTTTCTTTCCTTCAGCGATTTCATCGAACTCCTGCTCCACATTAGCCGTAAAATTGTAGTCCATGATCTCGGGGAAATATTTCATCAGGAAGTCGTTAACCACCATACCAATATCAGTAGGTAACAACTTACCTTTGTCGCTTCCTGCCATCTCTTTCTTGTTCTTCGTAGTAATCTTGATGCCTTGAAGGGTATCGACGGTATATTTGCGCTCCTCACCTTTCTTGTCACCCTTCTGTACATATTCGCGTTGCTGAATGGTGGAGATGGTAGGAGCATAGGTTGACGGACGTCCGATACCCAACTCTTCCATCTTGTGCACCAGAGATGCCTCGGTGTACCTCAGCGGACTCAGAGTGAATCGCTCCGTGGCCGTGATCTCACGACGTTGCAACTTGTCACCGTTGTTCATGACGGGCAACACATGTGAGAACTCCTCCGTGTTCTCGTCATCATCGTTGGATTCACGATAGACTTTCAAAAAACCGTCGAACTTCACCACTTCTCCCTGAGCCACGAATTTCTGCTTGAGAGGAGTTATTGAGGATACAGGCTGGACCTCGATCTCCACGGTGGTCTTTTCAATCTGAGCATCTGTCATCTGCGAGGCAGCGGTACGTTTCCAGATAAGCTCATAAAGACGACGCTCCTGTGATGTGCCTTCGATAGATGTCTGACTCATATAGGTGGGACGGATAGCCTCATGGGCTTCTTGTGCCCCTTTAGAATTAGTATGGAACTGGCGGGGATTGCTATATTCCTTTCCCCACAGCCTGATAATCTCTTCTTTGCTGGTACCTAAACACAAGCTCGACAGGTTCACTGAATCTGTACGCATGTAAGTGATATGCCCGTTCTCATAAAGATGTTGTGCCACCATCATGGTCTGGCTCACCGTAAATCCAAGTTTACGGGCGGCTTCCTGCTGCAATGTACTGGTAGTGAAGGGTGGAGCGGGCATGCGTTTCAGTGGTTTCTTCTGGATATCGGTCACCACGAACTCACTATCTTTGCACGCCTCCAAGAACGCCAAGACCTCTTCATGGGTCTTGAAACGGGTGTCAAGCTCGGCCTTTACCTCACTCTGTGAACCGTCGTTATGGGTCAGTCCGAATATGGCGTTAACACGGTAGTAGGGCTCACTCTGGAACGATTGTATCTCACGCTCACGCTCTACTATCAGTCGTACAGCAACACTCTGTACACGACCAGCTGACAAGGCGGGTTTCACCTTGCGCCAAAGCACTGGTGAAAGTTTGAAGCCTACCAAGCGATCGAGCACGCGACGAGCTTGCTGGGCATTAACCAGATTCATATCCAAATGACGCGGTTTCTGGATAGCTTCTAATATTGCATTCTTAGTAATCTCGTGGAAGACTATACGGTTGGTCTTTTCCTCATCAAGTCCCAACACCTCGCAGAGATGCCATGAAATGGCTTCCCCCTCACGGTCCTCATCGGATGCTAACCAAATATTCTCTGCTTTCTTGGCATTACTTTTCAGTTCGCCAACCAGTTTTTTCTTCTCTTCAGGAATCTCGTAATCGGGTTCCAAAGAGTCCATGTCTATACTGATTTCTTTCTTCTTCAAGTCGCGAATGTGTCCGTAGCTCGACATTACCTTGTAATCCTTACCTAAGAACTTCTCAATGGTTTTTGCCTTGGCCGGACTCTCTACAATGACCAGATTTTTTTGCATAATGATATTATCAATTAGAATTTGGGATGCAAAAGTAGATAAAACTTTTCCATATACCTTATTATATATATGTTTTTTTAGTTATTTTAATATTTCAAGCAAGGCAAGACGAATATCACCGAATATTAAAAGAAATGAAAAGGGGATGCATCGATAACGCATCCCCTATCTAGTTTTCTGGCCTGTGGATTAGAAATCCATGCGGTCGAGAGTGTCATTGAAATCTTTCGGCTCATGATCGATAGGATCATGATAGTCGTTGAAGTTACCTGTCTTCTGCTCACGGTTACCACCATGCTCACCGTTGTTACGGTTGTTACGGCGTTCACCGTTGTTGCGATTATTGCGACGTTCGTTGCGATCGGGACGCTGACGACGCTCACGCTCCACATATCCTTCTGGTTTAGGAATAAGTACACGGTGACTGAGTTTGTACTTACCAGTCTTCGGATCGATCTCCAAAAGCTTCACGGTGATTTTGTCACCCTCTTTCAGACCAGCCTCCTCAACAGTCTCCAAGCGCTTCCAGTCGATCTCGCTGATATGCAGCAGACCGTCCTTGCCCGGCAGGATCTCCACGAAACAACCATAAGGCATGATGGAACGAACAGTTCCCTCATAAACCTCGCCAACCTCGGGCACTGCCACGATGGCTTTGATTTTACGGACGGCAGCATCGATGGCATCCTTATTAGGAGCACTTACCTGAATCTTGCCAACGCCGTCAACCTCGTCGATGACGATGGTTGCACCCGTTTCTTCCTGCATCTGCTGAATAATTTTTCCGCCAGGGCCTATCACGGCACCGATGAATTCCTTAGGAATTTCGAATGCCTCAATGCGCGGTACGTGCGGTTTCAACTCTGCACGAGGCTCAGGAATGGTCTCGATCAACTTACCTAAGATATGCTCACGACCTGCCTTTGCCTGCATAAGGGCTTTCTCAAGAATCTCAAACGACAGACCATCGCACTTAATATCCATCTGAGTGGCAGTCAAACCATCCTTCGTACCCGTGGTCTTGAAGTCCATATCTCCTAAGTGGTCTTCATCACCAAGGATATCACTCAGCACGGCATATTTATCCTCGCCAGGATTCTTGATAAGTCCCATGGCAATACCTGAAACTGGCTTCTTCATCGGGACACCGGCATCCATCAATGCCAATGTTCCAGCACATACCGTTGCCATGGAAGAAGAGCCGTTGGATTCCAAGATCTGACTAACCAAACGCACGGTATAAGGGAATTCCTCGGGAATCTGACCCTTCAGACCACGCCATGCAAGATGACCATGACCAATCTCACGGCGACCAACGCCACGCTGTGCCTTAGCCTCTCCCGTACAGAATGGTGGGAAGTTATAATGGAGGAGGAAACGCTGATAGCTCTTCTCCAATACGTCATCAACCAATTTCTCATCGAGCTTAGTACCCAGTGTACAAGTAGAAAGGCTCTGTGTCTCACCACGGGTGAAGATAGAACTTCCGTGAGGCATGGGCAGTGGAGATACCTCGCACCAAATGGGGCGGATCTCATCACACTTTCGTCCATCGAGGCGGATTCCCTCATCGAGGATGCAACGGCGCATGGCATCGCGCTCCACATCATGGTAGTAACGTTCCATCATAGCCTCGTATTCCTCATTAGAGATCTCAGCTGCATCAGCATCTGCGCTCTCAGCTGCCTTGGTACGCTCCTCGAAGAATTTCTCTTTGAAGTCGGCCAGCAGTTTCTCGAAAGCTTCGGCACGTGCCTGCTTCTCCAGCGCCTGCTTGGTGATATTGTAGGCAGGCTGGTAGAGCTCCTTTTTCATACGCTCACGCAGGGCTTCATCGTTGATCTCATGGTCGTACTCTCGCTTCACATCCTTGCCCAGTTCCTTGCTGAGCTCGGTCTGCAACTCGCACATCGGCTTGATGGCGGCCATTGCAGCTTTCAAGGCACCAATCATATCCTGCTCGCTTACCTCTTTCATCTCACCTTCCACCATCATGATGTTCTCAGCAGAAGCACCTACCATGATATCCATGTCGGCCTCTTTCATCTGCTCGAAGGTTGGATTGATGACATACTCACCATTTATACGGGCCACACGTACCTCAGAAATGGGGCACTCGAAGGGAATATCTGAACAAGCCAAAGCGGCTGAAGCAGCAAAGCCAGCCAATGCATCGGGTTGATCTACTCCGTCAGCAGAAAGCAGCATGACATTGACAAATACCTCAGCGTGATAGTTTGAGGGGAAAAGTGGACGAAGCACACGGTCAACCAGTCGGGAGGTAAGGATCTCGTTGTCGCTGGCCTTGCCTTCACGCTTCGTGAATCCGCCGGGAAAACGTCCGGCAGCAGAGTACTGCTCTCTGTAGTCAACCTGCAAAGGCATAAAATCAGTACCGGGAACTGCATCCTTTGCGGCACAAACAGTGGCGAGCAACACAGTGTTGTTCATACGCAGAACAACGCTTCCGTCGGTCTGTTTTGCCACTTTCCCGGTTTCAATGGTGATGGTTCTTCCATCAGCCATTTGAAGGGTTTTCGTAATTACGTTCATCTAAAATACTTATTGTTTTAACTTACATCAATATGCGCAAAAACCATCTCCGCACAAAAACGGTGCAAAGATACGGAAAATAAACCGAACACCACCATGAACACCATATTATTTATCTTTTATTATGAAATAAGTTGTCTTGGCGATATGCTTTCCTTCCTTAACAGATATCACCAAGCTTTACTAATCCATTCGATTCTAATCTGGGTGATGCGGGCCTTACCTTCAAACGGTTCAATTACGGTGCTTCTCACCTCTCGCGGCCATCCGTCAGGGAAATAGTGATAGGTGTAATAGTATTTGTCGTTGGAATCTTCTTCCTCTACTGCTTTCAGCTCACTATAGATCTGATATTCGTCATCTGTGCTTTCATCATCTCCCTCTAACTTGCCCTGCGAGATATCATAGTAGTAATGAAGTTGATCCTGATTGAACTCTGTTTCACCGATCTTCAACTCCTTGCCATGGAAGGCGAAGAGCAGTTTGAGAGCAATAAACTGTTCGGTCATCTTCTCCTTCGTACCGATCATCTCATTAGTTAACTCCCTGACACGTTTCTCGTATTCCTGCTTTGGCTGTCGTGAATACAGTTCAGGATGTTCATAATAAGTCTTGTCGATCAATTTTTTCTGGTAGGTTGTAACACGTTTGTACACCTCTTTCCAGTTGGTAATCTCTTTGAAGACACCAAGTTCATCGGTGGAAAACAGAACTTCACAACCGATAGACGAGCGGGCGGCCGCTAAAAGAAACTGCCCTTCCGCTGAAGTGGAGTCATTGCGCCACACTCCTGTAGGCACATACCTCATCACGTAACCGTTTTTGGTGGAGTCTGCCACAGTAATACGGCATTCCGAATTGTTAGCCTCGGTCACCGTGGTGTCGTTGTTTTCAATTAAAGCCTCCACAAAGGTAATACTATACTCCAGGGTGTCGGTTTTGTTGAACCAACCGATCACTCTCACCACAGAGTCCGCTTCTTCGGGTTCCGTTTCCATCCATCGGGCTGACATTGTCAGGGCGGTCATGAACATCATCGTCAGACACGCCATTCTTCTATTAATTTTCATTCGCTTCATATGTTTATTGATGCTTCTAACTGCATTTCGGGCTGCAAAGGTAGTAAAAAAGATGATAACAAATCGAAAAAAAGAATGAATTCGTCAAGATGCGTTGCAAAATACTTATGCTTTTGTTTCATCTATCGATTTGAACGAAGGAAGATTTGATTTATTCAAATAAAAAGACTACCTTTGCAGCAATCATTAAAACACGATAAACATGAAAACCTGGAAATCTTGGACACGTTCCATCTGTCTTGCCATCGCATTCATCATTACTCATTCCGTACTGGCAGCAGAACAATTTGTGAGTTTCGATAACGGCGACCTGCTGTTAAACAAAAGCAACTCAGTAAGAATCTATATCGACGGCAACGACCAGAAAGGTGTCGCCATTGCTGCTCGTAACCTCCAATCGGACCTGCAGAAAGTGTGCGGTGGGGAAATCTCCTTTGTGAGTGTGGCAGCTGACGCTGACATCGTAATTGGCACCTTGGGGCATTCTGCCGCTGTCGATCAGCTAGCGAAAGCAAAGATCATTAACGGTAAGTCGTTGAAGGGGAAAAGCGAGATGTATCTCATCAGCATTGTGAACGGACAGGTGGTGATTGCAGGAAGCGACCGCCGTGGCACAATCTTTGGTATCTACGAACTATCGCGTCAGATCGGTGTCTCCCCATGGTACTATTGGGCTGATGTACCTATCGTTCATCATGAACGGATATTTGTCAAAAACGGCGATTTCACCGATGGTGAGCCAGCAGTAAGATACCGCGGTCTCTTTATCAATGATGAGGCTCCTTGCCTCACATCATGGGTGAAGAACACCTTTGGCACGGATTATGGCGGTCATGATTTCTATGCAAAGGTGTTTGAACTGATTCTTCGTCTGAAAGGAAACTTCCTTTGGCCAGCCATGTGGGGCTGGGCCTTCTATGCCGATGATGCGGAAAATGGGAAAACTGCCGATGAAATGGGCGTAATGATTGGCACTTCCCACCATGAGCCAATGGGCCGTAACCATCAGGAATGGGTGCGCCATCGCAAGGAATATGGTGCTTGGAACTACCAAACCAACAAAGAGGTGCTTGATCGTTTTTTCCGCGAAGGTATTGAACGGGCTAAGGGTACCGACGATTTGATTACGATCGGCATGCGTGGTGATGGTGATGAGGCGATGAGTGCTGAGGCAGATACCAAGTTGCTGCAAGACATTGTGGATAACCAACGCCGCATCATCAAAGAAGTAACGAAACGTCCTGCTAAGGAGACACCTCAGGTGTGGGCCTTATATAAGGAAGTACTGGATTATTACGACAAGGGAATGACTGTTCCCGATGATGTGCTCATCCTGCTTTGCGATGATAACTGGGGCAACGTGCGCCGTGTTCCGAACGCCCAGGAGCGTAAGCACCCAGGAGGATGGGGACTTTATTACCATGTAGATTATGTGGGAGCACCGCGAAACTCGAAGTGGTTGAATGTCACCCCCTCGCAGAACATGTGGGAGCAGTTGCAACTGGCATATCAGAACGGTATTGACCGTCTGTGGATCCTAAATGTCGGTGACATCAAACCCATGGAATATCCCATCACGCTGTTTATGGACATGGCTTGGAACCCTGATACTGTGACCGCTGATGTGAGCGCTTCACACACCACTGCTTTCTGTAGACAGCAATGGGGCGCTGACCAGGCTGAAGAGGCATCGCGCATCCTGAACCTCTGTTGTAAATACAACGGTCGCGTCACTGCTGAGATGCTCAATGCTTTAACCTATAATGTGGAAACTGGCGACTGGCAACGTGCGGTGAACGAGTATCTGGAATTGGAGAATGCGGCACTCAGGCAATTTCTCACCTTGAGAGAAGATCAGCGTGATAGCTACCAGGAGCTTATCCTCTTCCCTGTGCAGGCCATGAGCAATCTGTATCAGATGTACTATGCTCAGGCCATGAACCACAAACTGTTTAGGGAGAAAAATCCTGATGCAAACCTCTGGGCAGATAAGGTGGAGGCCACTTTCATACGTGATTCTCTGCTCTGCGCTCAGTATAACCATGAGATTGCGAATGGGAAGTGGAATGGGATGATGACACAGAAGCATATTGGTTATGTCAGCTGGAATGATAACTTCCCACGCGACATAATGCCCAAGGTGTATCGTTTTGAGAATACTGATGAAACCGGTCATTTCAGCTTCGTTGAGAAGAATGGATATATTGCCATGGAGGCAGAGCATTTCTGGGAACAGCAAGGAGCTGGACAGGCACAATGGACCGTCATTCCGCATATGGGTCGCACGCTCAGTGCCATGTCTCTCATGCCCTATACTGCAGACACTGACAATGCCTCGTTGTCCTATCGTTTCATGCTTTCTGAAAAGAACAGTCAATTACGGGAAGTAAAGGTTTATGTGGTGGTGAAGTCTACCCTTGACTACCTGAACAAAGGCGGACTGGAATACACGGTATCCATCGATGGAGGTGAAGCACAGACTGTGAACTTCAATAGTGAGCTGAACGAGAAACCGGAGAATATCTATAGAAAATATTACCCCACGGTGGCCCTACGTGTGGTGTCCAGTATGGTACAGTTGCCGCTCGATACATCGGATGGCAGATGGCATACCTTGACCTTACATCCCAAGGATCCTGGTATTGTCTTTGAGAAAGTGGTAATCGACTGTGGTGGCTACCAGCCCTCGTTCCTGTTCATGGATGAAAGTCCGAAAACGAAGAATTAAGGACATTTTTCATTCTTAAAAGTGTGGTATATCCAAAAAAAGATGTACCTTTGCCACCATATTAGTATTACATGAATCAAAATTACTATTAGTATAGAATGAAAAAATCAGGATTTAAGGTCATTGCCATCACAATGATAGCTCTTGCCCTTGGGGCTTGCTCTAAAGAGAAATTTCATGTTAAAGGAGTCATTACCAACGCCAAGGACTCGGTACTTTATTTTGAGAACATGAGTCTGGATGGAGCTGTTGCCATTGACTCCGCCAAGCTCAATGAGTCTGGTGCATTTGACTTCGCTGGAGAGGCTTCAGAAGCACCAGAGTTCTATCGGTTGCGCATCGCCAATCAGATTATCAATATCAGTGTGGATTCCACAGAGACAATCTCAGTAGAAGCTTCCTATCCCACCATGGCCACGCAATATAAGGTGAGTGGCTCTGAGAACTGTGAACGAATCCGACAACTGGCCCTAAAGCAGATTGATTTGCAGAATAAGGCCATTGCCATTCAGCAAGACAATGCTCTGAATGTGCAAACGGCTAATGATAGTATTGTGCGTTTGGTGGAGGCATATAAGGATGTGGTGAAACGAGACTTCATCTACAAGGAGCCGATGATGGCATCTTCGTATTTCGCTTTGTTCCAGACCCTGGGAAATTTGCTGATATTCAATCCGCGTGAGAATAAAGAGGATATCAAGGCCTTTGCCGCCGTAGCCACTAGTTGGGATACCTATTACCCCCATGCACTTCGTGGTCAGAACCTGCATAACATTGCCATCGAGGGAATGAAGAATGTACGTATCCTCGAAGGACAGAAACAGCAGGTGCTCGATTTGAGCAAGGTTAGCACCAGCACGATTATCGACATTGAGTTACAGGACAACAAAGGAACGACTCGCAGACTGAGTGACCTGAAGGGTAAGGTGGTGATGCTTGACTTCCACGTGTTTGCTGCGAAAGAATCGGCTCAACGTATCATGCAGCTCCGTGATTTGTACAACAAATACCATGCCCAGGGCTTTGAAATCTATCAGGTGTCCCTCGATCCGGATGAGCATTTCTGGAAGCAACAGACGGCTGCACTCCCTTGGATCAGCGTGCGTGACCCGCAGGGATTGAATTCCGTGGTACTGACGCATTACAATGTACAGGCCATTCCCACCTTCTTCTTAATCGACAAGACCAATACCCTCGACAAGCGTGATGTTCAGATCAAAGATCTGGATAAGGAGATACAGAGCTTATTGTAGCACTAAGTGAAAAACGGTGAGAAAGGAGGGGATGATGCGACTATGTGGGTGGATAGCCTCCTGCGGACTGATGTTCCTGTTCCATATAAGTGATGCCTGTGCTCAGACACCGTCGCTTCCACCCTCACAGGGGCAGTTCTCTTTGCAGTGGAAAGGCGATACCCTTGCTATCCTTACGCTAACCACCGATTCCACCAGTAGCCGATGGCCCTTGTCCGCACCCGTTTATCGCTTTTGTACGGGTGATGTCGATGGAGATGGTTCTGAGGATGCCATGGTAGGAGTGTTGAGAAAGACCCGATATTTTCAGGAAGAGGGGCATCGCATTTGGATCTTCAAGAACTACCACGGACTGATCCGTCCCCTGTGGATGGGCTCGAAGTTAGGCGGGATCTTACAGGATTTCTGTTTCACTGATGGAAGAATACGGAGCTTGGAGTGCACTACCGACGGGAAATATGTGGTTGCGGAATATCGATGGGCTCATTTCGGCATGGGCTTTGAACGTTTCCTCGTTAAGAATGTCAGTCGTGAAGAAGCCCTTGCTATTTTCGAAGACCGAAAAGGTAATCTCTGATAACTAATATGAAACTATAGTTTTTGCCTATGAAAAGAATGATTTTATTCGTGGCGCTTGCCGTATCACTCTGTGCAGGTGCTCAGCAACAAAAGGTGATACTGCCTGGAAAAGGCAAGATCGACGTGGAGAGACTTAACAAACAGATACCTACGAACATTGACGTGTCGCAACTCTCACTCAGTGAGGTGCGAGTCTTGCGAAACGCTTTTGCTGCCCGACAAGGTTACTGTTTCATGAGTGGCGACCTCCGTTCTATCTTCGATGCTACCTCATGGTATGGTCAGGTCATGAGCGACCGTTTTTGGAATGAAGAGGAGGGAAAGGCAAAGCCGATCACCTATACCGATGCTGAGAAAGCGTTCATGCAGAAACTGAAAGATCGGGAGGAGGCACTGAAAAAAGAAAACTATCCGACGACTGGTGGACAGCTGGTGAATATACACAACCTGATCAATCCCTTCCAGTTGGAGACACTTGATGCCCGTTTGATGGAAGCACTCGGTAAGAACGCCTTTGCCATCGTTCCGGGTAATGAGTTGCAGCTTTTCCATGTCTATGAGCGCAACGATTATCACCAGTTCCCCAACTTCGTGACCACCGATCTCTTCCTGCAGGTATTCCATATCTATTTTGACTGTCTGCTGAAAGAGACAGAACAGCAAAAGTTCTATCCGCAGCTCACGAAATTCGTCAAGCAAATGTATGATGCCATGAGCACCCAAGCTTCGTTTGCCACCGATCCGAAGGTAAAGGCAGCAGCGCAGTATAACGCGGCCTATTTCGCCATTGCACACGCACTGCTCACCGAAGAAAAGCCGTTGCCGGTATCTGAAACCTACACGCCTTTGGTGAAGGAGGAGATCGATCATGTGAAAGCTGCAGAGACAACTTCTTCCACTTTCCTCGGCTATGTGCCGGAAAGGAAGATGCCGATGTTCATCTACAACACTTACCGTCCTCGCGGCCACTATACCCGTAACGAGACACTGCAACGCTACTTCCGCGCCATGATGTGGCTGCAGAATGCGCCCTTCGGCACCGATATGGAAGATAAGCTGCAGGCTGCCCTTCTGATGGCACAGGTTGTTGGTTCCAACGATAAGCTGAGCAAGGCATATCGGGAACTGACGGATCCAATCACCTATTTGATGGGAACGCCCGATGACGTGAGCATCATGCAGGTTTATGAAGAGCTCCAGAAGAGTGGTGTGAAGCTCAACGACCTGTTCAAAGACAAGAAGAATTTGGCGAAAATACGTGGTTCCATCGAGCTGCTGGCTAAACAGCAGACCCGTATTAAACCAAAGTTCCTGGCGTCGAGTGAATACAAGATCTGTCTGATGCCGCAACGTTATATGCCCGACAACGAGGTGTTGCTGGAGATGGTTGACTATGAAAACTCACCCACCACTCGTGACGTGCCCAAAGGTCTTGATGTCTTGGCTTCTCTCGGCATCTCCCAGGCAGAACGTATCCTCCTTGGGGAACTGAACGAGCAAGGACGGTGGAATGACTATACTAAGACGCTGCAGAAGATGAAGGAGCGCATGAATGAGATCGACTGGAAGGCATGTGTGGCTAACCAGTGGATTGCTTCCACCAAGGAAGTCAATGCTTCGAATGCCAGCTACCCGAAGTTCATGCTCACGCCCCAGTGGGAGAAAAAGAACCTCAACAGTGCTTTGGCCTCATGGGCAGAACTGAAGCATGATGCCATCCTCTATGGAAAGCAGCCCATGGGAGCAGAGTGTGGCGGTGGCGGTCCTCCAGATCCTGTTGTCAGGGGATATGTGGAGCCGAATGTGGCTTACTGGACAAAGGCCATTGAGCTGATCGATGCCACCATGGAGGTGTTGCGCCGTTTCAATCTTGTGACGGAGAAGGCCACGAATGTCACAGAAGACCTTCGAGACAAGGCAGAGTTCCTGTTGAACTGTAGTAAGAAGGAGCTGGCAGGTAAGCGACTCTCTGACGAGGAGTACGGACAGATAGAGGTCATCGGCTCATCGTTTGAATATTCCACCTTGTCATTATTACAGGAGCCGAACCAGGAGCTGGCAGGGTGGAGTGATGTGCAGGGTGCCGACAAGTCCATCTCCGTTGTCGCCGATGTCTATACCGCCAATTCTGGGAATAATCCCGATAAGTCCGTACTTTATGAGGCCGTAGGTCCTGCCCATGAGATCTATGTCGTGGTAGAGATCGAGGGCTACCTTTATCTCACCCGTGGTGCTGTCTTCTCTTACCGTGAGTTCCAGGAGGATATCGCTGCTCCCCGTAAGACTGATGAGGAGTGGCAGAAGGAGCTGGAGACACAGCCCGACAAAGGTATCCCCAACTGGATGAAGGAGATTATTGTACCGCTCAACGGTAAGTCTCTCGACAACGAACATATCTTCTATAGCACGGGATGTTGACCTCCCTGTTATTAGCCATGATGATGGCCGGCGACTCGCTGACCATCACCTTTACGGGTGACCTCCTTCTCGACCGTGGTGTCAGGGAGTTCATCCGTCACCGTGGTACCGATTCCCTGTTCTCTCCCTCAGTGGATTCCTTTTTTCAAAGTAGTGACTTCGTGGTGGCTAATTTGGAATGCCCTGCCACGAAGCGGGAACAGCCAAACTTCAAAAAGTTCATCTTCCGTGCAGAGCCCGAATGGCTCAGTACGCTCAGGAGCCATGGCATCACCCACCTGAATCTTGCTAACAATCACAGCATCGACCAGGGGCGAGGCGGGCTCATGGATACGAAGAAGAATATCGAACAAGAGGGGATGATCCCTGTGGGGGCAGGACAGAATATGCAGGAGGCGTTGAAACCGGTACTTTTGGCTTCGTCACCACGGAATATCTATCTGCTCTCCTCCCTCCGCATGCCGTTGGAGAACTATGCTTTCCTGCCCGATAAGCCCTGTGTGAGTCAGGAAAGCCACGACTCGCTCCTTACCCGTCTGCGCCGTTTGCGGACTACAGAGCCCCATGCCCTGATCATTCTTTCCCTGCACTGGGGTATCGAGCACACGCTGATTCCTATGCCGATGCAGCGGCAGCAGGCACGCGAATACATCGATGCAGGAGCCGATGCGTTGATCTGTCATCATACGCATACCCTGCAAAGTATCGAGACATATAAGGGGAAACCGATATATTACAGCATTGGTAACTTCATCTTCGACCAGAAAAAGCCCGTCAATAGTCGCGCCTGCCTGGTGAAGGTTACCGTCACTGCACAAAATGTCCGTTACGACACGCTTCCGATACTCATCAGGAACTGCGTGCCTATGATAGAATAGCTTAGAAACTCTTCAGCCAAGCCTTCAGTTCCAGCAGCATTTCGATATGGTATTTGAAGCTGCTGCGAAATCCCCAACCATGACCTCCAGAGGGATAGACATGCAGGGAGGCGGGAACGTCGTGGCGGTATAACTCTGTGTAATAGTTCACCCCGTTGGCAGGCAGCACCGTGTGGTCATCATCACTCAGGGCGATCCATGCCCGAGGGGTCACACGCGTCACCTGCGAGTCGTTACTATACTCCCGTTCTTCTTTCTTCTTCGCATCACTGCCTAAGAAATTGTCATGTGAGCCCTTATGGGTGATATCCGGCATCATCGTGATCACCGGATAGAATAGGATCTGGAAGTTCGGCTTTGCCTCCTTCACAGCATGTGTGGCGATGGTGGAGGCCAGGTGACCTCCTGCCGACGATCCCATGATACCGATGTCATCGGGGTTGATGTTCCAGTTGTCAGCATTCCTGCGTACCAGTTTGATGGCCTCCTCGGCATCCTCGATGGGAATACGCTTGTCACCGTGGGGCATGCGGTATTTCAACACGATAGTGGCAATGCCCTCTTGGTTGAAGAAGGTAGCCCAGTCATATCCTTCATGATCCATGGCCAGGTGCTGGTAGCCTCCTCCAGGACAGATCACTACGGCACGTCCCGTAGCCACTTTTTTATCAGGCAGATACACTCTGATCATGGCCTGATCATTGTCATCACCATTTGAGTGGGGTGCCCCGTCGGGCCAGAGGACAAAATCGGTAGGTTTCTGTGCCATGACGGCCATGGAACATATCGCCAATAATCCTGTAGCAAGGAGTCTCTTCAAGTTCTTTGAGTATCGCATCATGTCTTATTTTTGTTATTTTTAGTAATAATCAGTCAAATCAGTTGCAAAGATAATGATTTTTTTGTAATATTGCAGTCAATTTCAACGAAACATAACATGGTTAAGAAGATTTTAATGATTTCAGTAGTGGCTTTTGCCTTGATGAGCGCACAAGCCAAAGTGAGACTGCCCCATGTATTGGGTGATAACATGATCCTGCAACAGAACAGCGAAGCACGACTTTGGGGATGGGCCGAGCCTGGAAAGAAGGTCACCGTGACCACCTCCTGGAGCAATGATGCCTATACGGTGAAGGCCGACAGGGAAGGACAGTGGATGGTCAAGGTGAAGACCCCCGCTGCCAGCTATCAGCCGTTGTCGATCACCTTCAGCGACGGTGAGTCCCTCACCCTGAACAATATCCTTGCCGGTGAGGTGTGGGTATGTGCCGGACAGAGTAATATGGAGATGCCTGTGAAGGGCTTCGGCAACTGTCCCGTCGAAGGATACAACGAGGCTGTGGTCACTGCCAACGACTACCGTGGTGTTCATTTCGTGAAGATCCCCAGTGTGATGAGCACCAAACCACTCAATGATGCCAACTGCCACTGGGAGGTGGTGAGCCCGAACACCGTGGGGGAGGCCTCCGCTACTGGTTACTTCTTCGCCCAGGTGGTGAATAAGGCACTCGACGTGCCTGTGGGACTAATCATGGCGAATAAGGGAGGCACCCGTGTGGAGAGCTGGCTTACAAAAGAGAATCTCGAGAAATATACCGACGACCCCACCGACTCGCTGGAGATCGTGAAGCGGTGGCCACAATGGGACTACCACCGTTCGCTGCTCTGGGGCAACGGCACCTTCAATCCCATCCTGAACTACACCGTGAAGGGAATCATTTATTATCAAGGATGCTCCAACGTCGGAGACCCTGGCGACCAATATTCACAGCGCATGAAAATCCTTGCTGATCAGTGGCGGCAGCAGTTCGGCTTAGGCGAGATCCCATTCTACTTCGTGGAGATTGCCCCCTATCATTATGACAATGTGGACGCCGATAACGGGGCCCGTCTCCGTGAACAGCAGTATAAAGCCTCGTTGCTGATACCGAATAGCGGACTGGTTTGTACCAACGATCTTGCTTATCCTTACGAGACCACACAGATCCATCCTGCACAGAAGAAGCCTGTGGGACAGCGCCTCGCCTACCTCGCCCTGAACAAGACCTACGGCATGCATGCCGTGGGATGCATGAGTCCGTCGTATAAGGACATGAAGGTGACAGACGACTATGTGGATATCCACCTCAACAACGATCTGGGGGCTATCAGCCGTTTCGAGGATATCCAGGGCTTCGAGGTTGCTGGCGAGGACCGTGTGTTCTATCCTGCCAAGGCAACCCATTTCTGGCAGCCTGGTGGCGGCTATTGGGATGAGACCATCCGTATCTCCTCTCCTGAGGTGAAGAAGCCTGTAGCCATCCGCTATTGCTTCAAGAACTTCCAGCTCGGTAACCTGAAAAATGCAGCAGGACTGCCATTGTTCCCCTTCCGCACAGATAGCTGGTAATCCCCATCACTATGAGTCAACCGAAAAAGCATCCTCTGAACCATTATCAGTATTGTCCTGTTTGCGGCAGTGCTGATTTCCTTGTTAGCTCCGAAAAGAGCAAACAGTGTCGTCAGTGTGGATACGAGATGTTCATCAATCCCTCAGCCGCTGTCGTCGCCTTCATCTGTAATAGTCGTGGGGAACTGCTGGTGGTGGTGCGGGATTGTGAGCCAGCTAAGGGAACGCTCGACCTCCCCGGCGGTTTCACGGATATCGACGAGACCGTTGAGGAGAGTGTCATCAGGGAAATCAAAGAAGAGACAGGGCTCACCGTAACGGCTGCTACCTATCTCTTCTCCTATCCTAATCATTATTTATACAGTGGGATGGATATCCCTACACTCGACTTCTTCTTTGAGTGCCAGGTGGAAGACATCTCCGTGCTCCATGCAGCTGATGATGCCGCCTCCTGTCAGTGGCTGCCGCTCAACAAGATCCAACCCGAACGTTTCGGTCTGAAGAGCATTCGCCAAGGAGTCATCCGCTACTTGAAGCCAAGGTATTAGCACCTTGTGTCACAAAGGCACCACAGCATTCGTTTCAATTGCTAAGGCAAAACGAGGTCTATTTTGTTTTGTAGAATCAGAAAAAAAACTTACCTTTGCATGATTTTATAACTAAAAGGATAATAATGATGAAAAGAATGATCTTAGCGGCAACGATGATAGTTGTCATGATGGGTGCTTCGGCACAGAGTAGAGTGAAAGGCTGGAGTATTCAACCCAAAATAGGTTTTAACATTGCCACGATGACCGAATCTGATGGCGCAGACCCGCGCTTTGGTTTGGTGGCAGGTGCCGAAGTCGGATACCAGATGGCCGATCATATCTCCCTGAGTGGCGGTCTATTTTATTCGCAGCAGGGTGTGAAGGAGAGCAGTAATGGAGTGAAGGCCACCATCAAGATGGATTACCTGAATATCCCTCTTCTTGTCAATTTCCATGTGGTGAAGGGCCTTTCGCTGAAAGCGGGTCTTCAGCCTGGCATTCTGTTGAATGACAAGGTGGAGGTGAAAGCTAATGGTGTTACGGCCGAGGTTGGATTAGAAGAGTCTTTCCGTGCTGGCGGAGTGGATGCCGATATGAAGTCTTTTGTGCTCTCTGTCCCTCTCGGTGCCTCTTATGAGTTCAGTAATGTGGTGTTGGATGCGCGTTACAACCTCGGTATTACCAAGGCGGTGAGTGCTGGGAGTGAGTCCACCAAGCACAACGTGTTCCAGTTCACCGTGGGTTACAAATTCAGCCTGTAATCCACAGCGTTGTTTTCACGTCATGATTGCTGACTTCAGTCAGGTCAGTCGATGATTTCAGTAAGGTCGGATTTGTAATCCGACCTTATTCGTTCGACTGGAGGGCCTGTTTCAGATGACTTTCCAGAATATGGAAGGAGGGGGCAACCATCGCACCATGATCATGACCGCCAATCTCATAGAGATAGGTATGCTGATGTCCCACCAGCTTCATCATCCTTGCCAGGTACTGGTTTTCATCGTAACGGCCAAACAACTCCTGCTCCCTGTCACCACAGATCAGCACCAGTGGGGGACAGTCCTTGCGCACCCAATAGATAGGAGCATACTCATCGATGGTTACCTGTAACGGTGACAGTCCCTGCATCTTCCTAACGTTATAATGCGTCACGGCCTGTCCGCTAAAGGGGACATACATCATCACATCATCGGCATCGACCTCATAGCGGGAGAGCCAAGCCTTATTCAGACACAGCAACATGGCAAGGTAACCACCTGCGGAATGTCCCGTTACCACAATTTTCTTCGTGTCGCCACCATAGTCGGCTATATGTTTGAACACCCACGCCACGGCCTCGGCAGCATCATCGAGTGTCTCTTTCACGTGCACTTTGGGCAGCAGACGGTAGTTGGCTCCTACCACCACATAGCCCTTTTCCTTCAGCTGTGCAGGGATCTCCTTGTTGCCTGCTTCCAGTCCGCCACCGTGGAACCAAACGATGACAGGACAGCCTTTCCTGTTTTCTGGATAATACACATCCAGTTTCAGACGCTCCTGTGCGTATTTGTCGGTCTTCGTTGTATAACTGATATCAGTCTTCATCTGATACCCTTGTGCCCAAGTGATGATACTCACAAGCAGCACATTCGCTAACATCATCCATCTTTTCATATTCGGTAGTATTTAGTTGATTATCAGGGGAACGAGGGAGCGAGGGAACCAAGGAACGGGGTTACCTACTGACAGGATAGAGGCGCACAGAGCTATTCAGTCCTGAAGGCATAGGAGTCCAATGGTCGTAGGTGGTGTGATGATAGTCGATGTCCACCACGTTGATCTCTTCGAATTTCCGCCATTTCACACCCTCACGGTCGAGTTGTGCGATACGGTTTGCTGCCAGGTTCGTCACGGCGATACTAATGTCGTTCTTGCCCTTCTTCAGGACACTTGACGGGAAGGTAAGCAAATAGGGTACAGCCCATGCACAACCGATCTGCTGGCCATTGATCGTCACCACAGCACTCTCCCGCACATCACCCAAATCAATCTGGAACCAGTCAGAAGCTTTCAGATCCTTTTTGCTGAGCGTGAAGGTGCAGGAGTAGGTTCCTGTCCCGATATAGGTACGTGAGAAATCATCAATTTCCTCCCACGATTTGAGCTGATCAATGGAATAGCTGCGCTCTTCTGGGATACCCATGGACTCATTACGTTCAAGTGCCAACGTCCATCCTTTATCCAAAACGACAGGCATGCCGACAGGGCGGCGGGGTTGAATATCCACAGAGGCACAGGCAGGCTCCGCTTTACTGAACGTCTGCAAGATTCTCGACTCACCCGAATGCAGTGCTGCCCTTACCAGCCCCTGGTTCTTCTCCACAGCATAACGGTTACCCGTCATCGGATCGAACCACATCGCATCCTCGAAATCTACTGTCAGCTTTACGTTTTTATCGATTTCATCAGGAGTTAGGTTAGCAATGAAGTAGTGATAGCCCTTGTCGTTTTTCCGTCTGATCAGTTTCAGACCCAACTCTGTTTTCATCCGTTCAGGCTGTGTCGCCTTAGCCATTTCACTACCATTCAGTCCGTAGATAATGGCCGCCCCCTTCTTTCTCAGAGTCTCGATATGTGCCTTCACCTCCTTCGGCATGGTGCAGTCACCAGGGATTACCAGTCCTTTATAGGGAGTACCTGCAACCGTAAGCAGCCTCCCGTTTTCGTAGGACGTGGTGAGCAGATACTGGTCGGAGATATAGTCGCAGTCAAAGCCCAGACTGTCGATGGTGAGGATGGCCTTGATGAAATCAGGTGCTTTACGATCCATCTCATGGATATCAAACTGCATCAGTCGGGTATCCGTATTGTTCGCCCACATATCCCTCACCGGCAGATACACCAAAAAGTCATTATCCGGCTGTCCCCATTGCATGAAGCTCTGACAGCGTTCGATATATTTCATGAAATAAGGGGCATCGCGCCAGATGGTGTTTGTGGGTGACATATCAATCGATGCATAAAATCTCCATCCCGGCCATGGATCGTCTTTCGGAGAATAGCAGGTTCCGTGGAAGAACATGTGGTTCACCCCAGCACAGAACATCAGGTCCATATCGGGCTTCATCTGCGAGAGTGAGGTGCGGAAATGTTCTGTCAGCCAAGTGAAGGTCTCACTACTAGTAAGGCGTTTCCCCAAAATATGAGATGCCGAAGGAGCATATTTCAACATGGAGAGGTCGGAGAAGTTCTTCCGTGTCATTCCCGGATCCGTACGAAGTCCTTTGATGCCGAAGTCGGTGAGTCCGTAGCCCTCAATCTCAGGGATATCCACGGCAGCATAGACGTCAATCAGATTTGCCGGAGACCCATGAGCCTGGTTGCGCACCTTACTGCCATGCCGATGGCACCATGCCACCCATTGGTTGGTAAAATTCTCCAGTAAGAGGTCGGAGAGCGTTTCCCGATAGTCAGACATCACCTGTGGATCTCCGTCGATGAACTGTCTGAGTCGGTATTCCAGTTTATATCCTCTGCGCTTTTCGAACTCTGTGAGCAGCGTAGGTGTCCAGTCAGCATGATACACCTCATAGCTGTCATTAAAGAATGTATGCGGATAAGGCGTATGCGTTCTTTCAAAGGCATCCTCAAAGCGTTGCAGGTAATGAGCCACGGCGGTGGAATCGAAATGATCGATCACCCATCCCTCACCACCAGGGGCTGCCCGTTTCACTTTCTGACGGGTACGACCGGCATACAAGGCGATGATACGCCAAGTTCCTTTCTCCACCTTTCGGAGACGGAGATGTCCATCGAATACCGACTTTGTAACATTTGCTACCTTTGTCACTTTATTCAGTGCATATTTCGGAACATTCTCCGAGAAAGCCATCACCACTTGAAGCGTGCTATAAGGTCGTTCCTTCTCAGGTGCAGAGATATCGAGGTCTGCTAACTGTCGTTCATTGACAATTGTATCCACCACCACCAGCTTACAAGCAGCCTCCTCTATCGGTACCAGCGGACTGCCAAAAGGCCAGCCTGTGCCACAGTTCATATCAATCTCCACGCCATGTTTCTTTCCCTCCTGCATACAGTAGCGCAACATTTCCATCCAGCGGTCAGAAAGGAACGGGATATTGTTCTTCTCGTTGCCCTGCACACCATAAAGCGGTGTGATCTCCAAGGCTCCGATGCCATGCGCGGCATACTCCCCGATGTTCCACGAAAGGTTCTTCTCGTCAACAGCAGAGCCTAACCACCACCAACGACTTCCTGCCTTGGCCTCAGGTTGTGCTACGGGCCATTCCTGTGCTTGTATCGGCTGTTCTGCCGCAAACAACAGTAGCATCAATCCCCATGTCAGTTTTCTCATCATCATTTTCCCCATGTTTTTCCGTTAATCACCACATTCTTAACTATTGTATTACTGATCAGTGCCGGGTTGAAGGCACTTCTCTCGTCCGTTACCGTAATATCCTCGAAGGTGAAGTCCTTCAAGGCATATTTCTCCGAGAGTCCTACATCGAAGAAGTTCTTGCATTGCATCTTGATTTGCCGCACCACGATGTTGTTGCATTGTGACAATGGCATGTCATCGCGCTGCTCAGGCTTGAAGAACTGCGTCCAGGGACGAATCACAAGGAAGCTACCACAGGACCCTTCCAAGTTCTCTATGGTGACATATTCATAATGCTGTGGCGTATCAGGCCTCATTTTCAGCCAAAGCACCCTGGAAGCCATCTCCACCTGACAGTTACGAAGGATCACGTTCCAGTCGTGCAGCGACTCACTTCCAAGGGTGAGACAACCATGCACAAAACCATAATGGCAGTTCTGCACAAGGATATGACAACTAGGGCCATTGTCGGGATCCTGATCTGCCCATGTTCCCTTTCCCCCTTTCAGTACCACCGCATCGTCGTTCACACTGATGTCGCAGCCATTCACCAGGACATCCCGGCACACATCAATGTCGAGCGCATCACTGCTCGGTGCCTTGGCATCAGCAGGTTCATGGGGAGCATAGATGGTACAGTCCAGGTACCTCACCTTCTCACACTGGTAGAGGTGATTCGTCCAGAAGGCACTATTGATCAGATGAACATCTTGCACCGTCACATTCTTACAATGGGAGATATACACCAGTCGTGGACGCAAAGCCTCCAGGTTAGTACATTCACGATTGAACTTACGCCGGATCCAGAACTCCTCCCAGAAACGCAGTCCGTTGCCATTGATTGTCCCTGTGCCCGAAATCGTAAAACCATCGATTCCATCGGCATTGACGAGAGCAGCAAAGTAATTGAGCGTCTGTCCTTCCATGCGTGTTTTGACCAACGGATAATGCTTGATGGCATCGATACCTTTCAGCATACCACCCTCGGCGACATACAAGTGAGTACCCTGCTTGAAGAACAGCGCACCTGAAAGGAATGTTCCACGGGGGATCACAATCACACCCCCACCTTGCTGTGCCGCCTGGTCGATAACAGCCTGTATTGCCTCCGTCTGCAAGAGGGTGGAATCGTTTTTCACTCCGTAGTCGGTAATCACATACTGTCGGCCCAATGTATTCACATCTACCTTGGTAGTATCCTTGAACCAAGAGGCGATGGGCGTTCCATCAGGCCAGGTCTCAACAGTCTGCTTTCTCTTGGCATCCATCGGTGACACACTCAATATCATGAGAGCCGATAGGATGGGTAACAGATATAGGTCTCGTCTTTTAATCATCACATTACTCCTTTGTCTTTCTAAAATAACGATTATTGAACTGATTTGTTATCAACATCCTCAAAAATGATGTCTGGACGCTCATCGGGGCGCTGCAATGCAAAGCGGACATCGCGAAGCCGGAGTCCGTCCACATGACGGGCATAGAGACCATAAGCAGGAGTGGGACCTGCCCACCGTGGCTCAGGATAGTTCGTGCCCTGTTCCCGATAGGGCGTTTCCACCCTTTTTCCCCCACCACGGTATTCCACATAGATATCACTCAAAGAGATATTCCTTAGCGGGTAGTCCTTCATCCCTGTCACAATGATACCTGCCAAGGAATCCGCATCAGTGGCAAAGACATGACTGATACTGATATTCCCACCATACGACACATCCGTGCGCTCTTTCGGTCCGCGGTTCCTGCACCCTGTCGTTATATATATTGGATAGTGGTGCACATGTTCCATGGCAATATTCGTGACAGTGATGTTTTCCATCCGGCCTTGATCCACTTCCTCAAAGGCAAGACCGCTGCTCCACATACAGGTACAGTTGGAAATAGTTATGTTACGGTAGCCGCCATTACTCTCCGTTCCCAGTTTGATTCGACCGCAAACCCAGTTCACTTTCTCCGGTACATAACTGCCATCGAGGAAGGTACCCAGTTTGTAACCTGTCACGATGCAATTGGTGATCAGGATATGTTCGCAATAGACCGGTTTCTTCAGCGCATACGAACTTTTCAGGACGATGGCATCATCATTCGGCGTATTCACCTTCGTATTGCTTACAGTGAAGTATTTGCAGCAGTCTATGTCGATTCCGTCACGATTCGTGTCAATGACCACATTGTCGATGGTACCGATCTCACAACCTGTTACGATAATGGCAAAGTGACCTCCCCGGAAGATGGTTATATCACGAATCGTTACCTGACGGCATTGTTTCAAGGCTATGGCTTTATCACCAGTTCCGATACTACCGCCCTGCACATTTCCCGCCTGCTCCGTATCATGCCTTGTCAGTCCTTCACCATCAATCATCCCTTGTCCTGTGATCGAGATATCCGTTTGCCGTTCTGCCCATATCAAACTATTGTGAAAATACGTATGTCCTCCATCCTGATACTCAGGTGCCCCAAACACCTCACTCTCGTCGTAGGCCTTCAATGCAGCAGGAGCAGCCAAGATCTTAGCCCCAGCCTCAAGATGCAGATTCACATGACTCTTCAAGTGAATACTTCCACAGAGATATGTACCTGCCGGCACCACCACCTTTCCTCCCCCATTATCCACACAGTGGTCAATGGCTTTGTTGATGGCCAGATGATCAAGCGTCTTCCCGTCACCCTTTGCACCGAAATCACAGACATTATATGTTCCAGCCACAACAGGAATGGTCATCAGGAAGAGGAACAGCGTTACCAGGAAGCACCTGCCTTCTTTTTGAATTGAATGTTTCATCATATCCTTTGTTTTAGTATCTGTAGTTTATTTGCTCTTTTTCAAGAATCCTTTCAATGAAGACTCGCTTTTTAGCAATCCCGAGCGCACACTCTGGGCATTCATCCTTGCACCCTTCAGGGAAGAATGAGTATGGTCATGACAGAAATAGGCTCTCACCTTTTTCTCACCAAGGCGGTCATAACTGTCAGCCGTCAAATTATGCACATCGATCAGTTCCACACCGGTCTGTTCCACCACCTCACGATACCATTTCCCATAGGTGTCATTGCGCCGTTCGATCTTTCCCCCTTTCCAGATATTCCTTGGAGTCAACGACAGCAGGATAGGGATCCCTCCCTTTTCCCTTACATCCTGGATGAACTTACGCAGGTACCATCCAAAAGAATAGACCACCTCGTATTTCCCATTGGATTTGAGTTTATAGACATGACAAGTATCGGCAGTTCCCCGAATGGCAGCACGTTCTTTCAGGCTATCGATCGCACCAACATCATTGTGGCCGAACTGTATCAGTACATAGTCTCCCGGTTGCACACTGTTATAGACACGATCCCAGCGCTTTTCGTTCAGGAAGGTACGACAAGAACGTCCTGCCTTCGCACAGTTGGCAATGGTGATCTTCTCAGCATCGAAAATCTCATGAGCCAAGGCGCCCCACCCCCACATTCCGTCTTTGTCGTTATCTTCATTCTTCACCGTACTGTCTCCAGTAATAAACACCACGGGCTTACCATCTTCACGCTTCACCTCAACAGTAGGAAGATCGACGTCCTTCAGACAATCCTGCAGGAAAGCGATTTTGGGATGATGACAGGAAGCTATTCCCTCTGCGGCACTGCGCGCATTCAGTTCTGCTCCGAATTTACTGGTATGTATTTTATCCCCAAAGAAATGGTAGTTCATCTTCTCTTTGCCAAAGAGTTCCAGTTTCGATGCCGACAACTCATTCAGATCAACAAAAGGCACATCCTGTTCTTCTGCCACCTGGCGTGCCCACAAACCGAAAGTCTTATCTACACGCTGCACCTTATCACCCTCCCATGCGTTTCTCGGAGTAAGTGACATCAGTACGGGATGTGCACCCGCAGCCCGTGTTTCCCAGATATATCTCCGCAGATAGCCGCCATAGCTATACACTGTCTCAGGTCGATAGGTGGTATCACATCCATGAATCTCCTGTACCCTTACCTCCAGCGAATCAATGCCGATGCCTTTGATGCTCGCCCGTGCCCTACCAGTATCAAATGGACCATTATCGTTATGTCCGATACTGATAATCACCCAGTCACCTGGTCTCAGTGCCTTTCTGATACTGGGCCACAGATTACGATAGAAGGTCCTGCTACTGGTGCCTCCCAGAGCCTGGTTTTCCACAGTGATCTTCTCTTTGTTAAAGAAATCCTCTGCGAAATAGCCCCATCCCCACTGACCGTTATTGCCATTGCCCAAAGTGCCATTACGCATCGTACTGTTGCCCACCAGGAAAAGCACGGGATGGTCACCACGTCGGGTACTTCCTGGAGCAACACGAGACTGTCGCACCTTCTCCAGACTATCGAGCGTCAAATCATTTACTTTGTCCACATCCTCCATATACATAGCTTTCTGTCGCTCTGACTGGGCATTGGCATTTGATGACCAGCAGATCACAGACAGCAAGAAGATGTAAAAACAATTCCACTGCTTGTATTTCATATTATATCCTTGTTATTCTCAGCTTCCAGCAGGTTTAGAAAGATCCGATTTCATGGAAGGATACCACTTCCAGCTATGGAAGTCGTCAGGCTTCGAAGGATCATAGTCGCACCAGTCACCACGGAGGAACTGGATGAAGGGCAGTTGCAGCCGTTTCATCCCCATCACCACCATCTTGGACACCTCATACGCACCGTAGGGATTGAAATGTGTATTGTCTGCCAGTTCCTTCTCCTGTCCTGGCCATGTATGAGCAGGATAATGCACCAAGGCCCGTTTGCTGTCCTCAAACCCCAATGTCTCGAAGAACACCTTTGTCATCATATTGAGGTCGATGACAGGCACCTTCTCTTTCTCTGCCACCCATTTCATGGCATCGGGAAACTCCCCGTGTGTCATCTTGAGAGTGCGGTTGTCATCCTCCCACGCCCTTCTTTGGGTAGGAGTACAGAAGATCAGATTTCCACCTTTCTCACGTACCTTATCAATAAATATCTTCAGGTTATAGACATAATGGTACCATGGACCGTCACCAGGTCGATGTTCTTTCTCATCGTTATGTCCGAACTCACATACGACATAATCACCGCGCTTCATCATCGAGAGGATCTTCTCCAGACGGTTACTGCCTAAAAAGGTACGGGCGGTGAGACCACTTTCCGCATGATTGGAGATGGCCACCTCTGGTCCGAACCAGCGTGGAATCATCTGCCCCCATGAAGCCCAGGGCTCATCATTTTGGTCAACAACCGTGGAGTTGCCGCAGAGGAAGATGGTGGTAGCAGATGTATCGCGTTCTATCTTGATATGGCTCACTGCAGGTGCTGGTCCGCTGAACTCCAGTGTCAGTGAGTCATCCCAGTTCAAGTAATCTTTTTCCCGATCCTTGATTTTCACCACGCCTTCTTGTTTGGTTTGTGATGAAGGAAGGATGTAGTCGTATTTAGGCGACCGTTTATTCACGATGAACGAATAGTCAATCTGTTGCTTCTTCTTCGTCGTGGCCATTTCCACCATCAGCCGCCGGCTTTCTGCACGGATCACCGTCTGTCCTGCCCTTTTCTTCGAGCCCACTGTTACCGTTACCTTATAATTTCCGTCGGGCACCTGCACTGAGAAATAGCAAGGTTTGAGGATATTCACCGCATAGCTACCTTCCTGCGCCAGCAGGGAAGTCCCCATACTGAAGCAACACACAAATAGAAAAAACAGTCTTCTCATCTCCGAAACTATACTTAATAATGTACTCATCCTATCCTTTCTCTTTCATTCCATGTGGAACACCTCTTCCAATGGCACTGTCACCGGAGAATTGTCTGGATTCACCTCCATGATATCAGCCATCATATCCCACCAACGCTGGGTGACAGGATCCACGTTCACGGTATCCTGACTGTTTCCTTCGCCGCTACACTCCTGATAAGCAAAGAGGATATGGGTATCTTTGTCCCAGAAGATACTGTAATTCCCCACCCCCTGTTCCTTGATCATCTGCTTGAGTTCGGGCCAGATGGCAGCATGACGACGGGCATACTCTTTTTCACAACCTGGTTTCAGGTACATCTTAAATGCGAATCTTTTCATAGGCGTTTGTCTTTACTGATGCAAAGATAGCTATTATATTAGTAAGGTGTTTCCTATTTTTGTCCATTTTATATGTATTTCTGTACAAATTCATCATACAATTGGATGTTTTTATCATATTCATTGTAGATTTTAAGCCTACTTTTGCAGCAACAATCAGATGAAAATGAAAACATTAACAAACTATAAATTCATCAATTAATTAAAAACCTATGCTAAAAAGAAAAAGTTTTTGGGTGCTTATTCTTTGTTTGGGCATGATTTTCAGCGTCCAGACAGAGTCTTATGCGCAAAGTGCGCAGAAGCACAAGGTTACTGGTGTTGTCAAGGATGAAAGTGGTGAACCCCTGATTGGTGTGACTGTTGCCGAGAATGGAATCGGTAACAACGGAACGATCACCGACATGGATGGTAACTACAGCATCAACGTCAATCCCAATGCAACGATTACATTCAGTTATGTCGGCTACGTTTCACAGATTGTGAAGATCGCCGGACGTCAGAATGTGAACATCACTTTGAAGGAAGACAATGCACAGCTTGAGGAAGTAGTGGTTGTGGGTTATGGTGTACAGCGTAAGTCGGATGTCACCGGTGCCTTGACTCGTGTAAGCGAGGAACAGCTCAACAGCCGTCCTGTGAGCAATGCCTTCGAGGCCTTACAGGGAAAGGCCGCGGGTGTGGATATCACTTCCAGTGAACGACCGGGAACCGTAGGAAGCATCAAGATCCGTGGTTCACGCTCCATCTCTGCCGACAAAGGTCCTCTCTATGTTGTTGACGGAGTACCCCTTCAGTCGGGTGGTATCGAGACCATCAACCCTCGTGACATCGAGTCGATTGACATTCTGAAAGACGCCTCTTCTACCGCCATCTTCGGTAGCCGTGGTGCCAACGGTGTCGTACTGATCACCACGAAGCGTGGTCAGGAAGGTAAGATGCAGCTCACCTACAACGGCTCTCTCACCTTCGAGAAGATCATCGACAAGAGTCCGGCCATGAATGCCAGTGACTATATCACCTGGCGTCGTTGGGCTTACCACAACCAGAACCCTGAGACTTATACACCGGGCAATCAGCCCACACAAGAGCAGGATCAGTCGTTCTTCGCTGGTGATGCAACCGCTTTGGCCAATGTGATGAAAGGCTGGTCGGGTGGTTCTTGGGACGGCTCCAAGGTTACCGATACCGACTGGACAGACTTCGTCACACAGACAGGTCTTACCCAGGAGCACACCCTCAGTGCCCGTGGCGGTACGAAGAATGTATCCGGCTTCGTTTCTTTCGGCTATCTTAATAATAAAGGTACACAGAAGGGACAGAATTACGAACGCTACAACTTCGCTGCATCTGCTGACGTACAGGGAACACCTTGGTTCAAGGCTGGTGGTTCATTCAATGCCTCCTATGGTGTACAGAAATATGGTTTCTCACGTACAGGACAGTCATCCAGCTCCGGTCCTACCGATATCTACAGTGCTGCCAAGGCTATCCTTCGCTACACCTTGCCTTACGATGAGAACGGTGATATCATCAGCATGCCGGGTGGATCAACCACCAATACCTACACCGTGATCGACGAATGGAAGAAATCAAATGATAACCGTGAGACTTTCCGTGCCCTCGGTAGCTTCTATGCACAGATTGACTTCGGTAAGATCTGGGAACCGCTCACTGGCTTCCAGTACAAGCTGCAGTTCGGTCCTGACTTCCGTTACTACCGTCTTGGTAACTTCCTCGACAGCAGCTCGGCGACACGTGCCGGCAGCAAGAACTATGCACGCCGCAACGATGAGCGTCACTTCTCATGGACGCTCGACAACATGTTACTCTACAACAAGACATTAGGCGACCACACATTAGGTCTTACCCTTCTGCAGAGTGCTTCCAAGAGGAATACAGAGTCAAGCAGCATGAACGAGATCGGTGTCACCATCCCCTCTTTCCTCTGGAATAACATGGGTGCCATCGACATCACCGACTCCCAGTATCAGGCAGGTATGGGAACAGGACTCTCTGAATTTGCCCTGTCATCCTATATGGCACGTGTGAACTATTCATTCATGGATCGTTATCTGCTCACAGCTTCAGCCCGTTGGGACGGTGCCTCTTCCCTGGCAGAAGGTAACAAGTGGGACTTCTTCCCATCCATGGCACTCGGTTGGCGTATGGAACAGGAACAGTGGATGCGTGACATCACCTGGATCGACCAGATGAAACTCCGTTTCGGTGTGGGTGTGACAGGTAATGCCTCTGTAGATCCCTATGAGACCCTCGGTGTGATCAGCTCCTATTGGATGCCGTTCAGCACAGGAAACTCCCAGATCTTTGTCACCAACGAACCTTATTACACAAGCGGTTCCAACCGTATGCCGAATAAGAACCTGAGCTGGGAAAAGACCACACAGTGGAACATCGGTATCGACTTCAGCTTCCTGAAGGGACGTATTGGCGGTACCATCGATATGTACACCTCTACGACAAAAGACCTGCTCCTTGCCATGAGCGTGCCTTCACTGTCGGGTTACCCCTCTATGATGGCCAATATCGGTAAGACCAAGAACAAAGGTATTGAAATCACGCTGAACACGATCCCTGTGCTCACCAAAGACTTCACCTGGAACTCCAACCTGAACTTCGCATGGCAGAAAGACGAGATCGTGGAACTCGCCAACGGTAAGGAAGACGATATCGCCAACACCTGGTTCATCGGTGAGTCCATCCATGTATTCTACGGCTATCAAAACGATGGTCTGTGGCAGGAGAGTGATGCCGCTGAGATGGCTAAGTTCAACGAGAATGGACATAAGTTCACCGTTGGTAGCGTGAAGCCTGTTGACCAGGATGGTAACTATATGATTGATGCCGACGACCGTGTGATCCTCGGTAACCAGTACCCCCGCTTCACCGCAGGATGGTCGAACACCTTCAGCTGGAAGGGACTCGAACTGACCATCGACTTGCAGGGACGCTTCAAGTACATGATCAGCACAGGTGGTGAGGGACAGCTCGGTATGTACCAGCAGCGTGAAATCGACTATTGGCGTCCAGACAACACGGGTGCAGAATGGCAGAAGCCTATCTACAGCCAGGCTGGTGGTGATTCCTACTCTGGTCTGCTCGGCTTCCAGGATGCCTCCTTCATCAAGATCCGTAACCTCTCCTTAGGCTACAACTTCGACAAGAAAATTTGCAAGGCTATCGGACTCAATGGTCTGAAACTCTATGTTCAGGGCAAGAACCTCGGTATGCTCTACTCCTCTATCGACTTCATGGACCTGGATACTGGATGGACCTACTACAACAGGGGCTTTACCATCGGTGCACAGATTGATTTCTAAGAGTATAGTGAATAGTGAACAATTAAGAACAATATAATTATGAATATGAGATCTATCAATCATAAAATAGTCTGCGGCGCATTGGCCATGCTTTCTTTGCTGGGTATGACTTCCTGTGGTGATGACTTCCTGAAAGAGGATGCCGGACACAAGGTTACCGATGCACTGCTTAACGACGAGACAGGTGCCTTGAAAATGGCTGCCGGCCTCTATGGAAACCTCCGCTGGCACTTCGGCTATGAGTGGGCATACGGTATCACCCTCTACGGATGCGATGAGTTCACCAACGGTGCCGACCTCACCTCTGAGTGCTGGAACACCTACGACAACCGTCTGAATCCACTCGATCTGACACCTGCCTTAGGTGCTGCGAATAAGAACTGTCCTGCCGTATCGGCACTCTGGGACGAGATGTACTACGGTATCGCTACTGCCAATCTTGTGATCGACAAGGCCGTGAACGTACAGAATGAGGATGCTCGTAACAAGGCACTGGGCGAAGCCTATTTCCTCCGTGGATATAACTACTACCGCCTGTTTGCACAGTATGGTGGCGTAGTGCTCCAGACTGAACCTGCCAATGGTGAGGTGAAGAAGAATTTCGACCGTGCCACCGAGGAGCAGACCCTGAATCAGGTGATCTCCGACTTCGAACAGGCTTACAACATGCTGCCTAAGGACAAATGGCGCGGTAATGGCACATGGACACGCTACACTGCAGCCCACTTCCTCGCAAAAGCACTCTTGTTCCGTCAGTCAGAGCGTTGCAACAGCTGGAACGGAAGCTATAACAAAGAGCAGGACCTGAACCGCGTCATTTCTCTCTGCGACGAAGTCATCACGGCTTGTCCGCTGGCAGCCGACTACTGGGACCTCTATGCCAAATGGACGGGAGTTGACTGTAAGAACGAAGGACTGAGTGAAATCCTGATGACTGCTGAGCACAATGAGGATGCTACCACTCAGGGACGTTTCGGTAACCGTACCTATAACTATTTCGACCCGCAGTTCTCCAACTTCTCTGCAGGATGGGTTCAGCGCGGACAGTATATCGGTGGTATGGACTTCCAGCGCTGCCGTCCCACGGAATATACTTACTCGGTATTCGACAACGTGAACGATGCCCGTATGTGGAAGACCTTCAAGACCGTTTACGGACTGAACAATGCGGCCAAGACCGATGCAAAAATCATGGAGGAGAACCCTGGTGTTACCGCCGACCAGATTCCCGAACTGGGAGATGAAGGTATCATCTTCATTCTCAACAAGAAGAGCGACTCACGCTTCGACAACGATGCATACGGTTCCTTCGGACGGGGTGGTGTGGCACACACCTTCGTGAATCCACTCACAGGGAAATGGGTTCCCAATGCCTTCGCCGTCTATCAGAACGGACAGTATGTCATGAACACCTATAACGGAGCCACTTCCAGCACCAACGTATTCTGCGGTATCAACAAAACAGCCGACGGAAGCCGTACTGGTGAGAAAGGTGATGCCCACCGTGATGTGATCATGGCACGCACCGGCGAGACCTACCTCGTCAAGGCAGAGGCTCAAGTGCGCTTAGGCAAATACCAGGATGCCATCACCACCGTCAATATCCTCCGTGCCCGTGGTCAGTGGAAGCAGGGTGAGGACCGCAGTTACTACACCGACGGCTCCATGGCCTTCCTGAAAGCCGATGGTGGCGACAAGGATAACTCCACAGCCACTGCAAACTCCGTGAAGAAGAACAAAGACAAGAGTGGACATGTGCTCACGAACACCGAGGCCTACTACGCCACGATGACACACACCAACACCTATTACCTGTCAACAGGTATAGAGCCGACCACGGATGCGTCCGACCTGCAGATCAAGAGCTATACACAGCTGCCCGCAGAGGACGAGGCAATCCTCTCCGCCTTAGGTTGCTCCGGCGACTACGACCGTATGCTGAACTTCATCTTCAACGAGCGTACCCGTGAGCTGTTAGGTGAGTGGAACCGCTGGGATGAACTGTCACGTGCCGGTCTGCTGGTGAAGCGTGCCAAGGCGTTCAATCCCGAGGCAGCACCGAACATCAAATCCGGTAAGCATGAGCTGCGCCCCATTCCTCAGAAGTTCATCGATGTGCTTCAGCATGAGGATGGTACCAACCTGTCGGATGCCGAGAAGAAGGCTTGGCAGAACCCAGGTTATTAAAGAGACATTAGTCTTAGTTATATATAAAGTATTGTTATTAGGTATTAGATTATTAGGTAACACGAAACGGCGGCTGTCTGTGAAAGATAGCCGCCGTCTTTTGTATAACAATCCTAAGAACAGTTGATTTGTTAATTTTGTGAACAATCTTGACGAATTAACTTTGGTTAACGCACGAGAGTGGCCTCAGCGGTCACCAACCGCCCTTTCGGTCGAAAAAACGCAATTCTCGCGAGGTTTGGTAAGTCGCTGATATTGAGTGCATTGTAAGAAATTGACATTTTTAACTTGCGAAAACGGCGTTTTTAGACTCCAAAAACATGGGTTTTAGGGGGTAAAAACACCGTTTTTAGGTGGTGAAAACACTGTTTTTGTGAAGCAAAAAGACTATATTTTCTTTCTTGGGGATCGCCTTCGGCGAGAAACTTGAAACGAATTTGAATAATTTGAAGAGTGCCTTGAGCGTAAGCGAAAAATTATCCCACGAATGAGAATAATATTTATATTGATCGCCTGCGGCGACTAAA
>CACXMM010000011.1 GCA_902768785.1 uncultured Prevotellaceae bacterium | reverse complement strand
GTACGGATCTGTGCTTGAAGGATATGGAGATGGAACAGGAAGAATGAGCGATGTGACCGATACTGGTCTCGCCAAGGAGCAGGATGGCTTCTTCGAAACTGATGGCTCCTTCGGTGACATCTGGGATGATGGTGGTGACAGCAGTAATCCCTATGACCTGTGGGATGAATAAGTTTAAATTGAAAAGAAAAAACGTAATAGTAGAAAATAGCTTTTCATTTGTAATGTTAGTAATAGAAACAAATATTCTATGTGAGAGCAGGGGCCGTCGCGATGACGGTCCCTGTTTATTCTCTACGAATTAGACGAATTGGACGAATGCCTTAGATCTCTCTCACAGAAAAAGATATGAAGTCAGATACCACGGAAATCAGATATTCTTCAGCCTGTACGGCTGATGTTTTAAGAGTCCCGCTGATATAGCAGAAAGGGCAGAAACCTTATCAGCCTATACGGGAATCGCACGGATAATCATTGGCAGGACAATGATAAATATATCTGTGATTTGGCTTCCCCTAAAGCGCCGATTTTCAATTCCGAGCTTTCTGTGTGACATAAATAACCATATCTCTGTGTGCCATATATCCGCAGGATCTGTGTGATCCGCATGGAGTTTATTGAACACGGATTGCACGAATCGCACGGATGATCACGGGCTATTTTCCATACCCTTCACGCAAGTCATTAGCTATTATGCTGGCAATTTGCTTCTGTCTTTCATGATAAATCACATGAAAATAATAGCTTTCATTCATTCCATTTATCTCAACCACCGAAAGATGTATGTTCTTGATTTTATGCAATTGGGTATATCTCTGAAACATTTTTTCAAACAAGAGACTTCTGTATTCTTGTGGAGGCATCGCATTTTTCATCGTTCGAGGAATCGGATTAATAAAATCGCAGTAATAACAGATGATGATGTTCTCCCTCTGGAGGAAATAGTTTGCAATCGTATCTTCAATGGCGTGCAAAACATCATGACCTGCCGAATGATTTCCAGCAAGTCTTCGTAAATCAATACCTATTAAATCTGTGCCTTTGATAGTTTGGAGTGTTTCGGCCGATAGTATTGAGATTTCTTCTGAGAGGGTGATGTGGTAAATGTCTCCTTGAGGAGATTTGAAGATTCGAACGAATTCCTTCATGGCTAAATACTGACTATCTCCTCTCCGCTATATTCTCCTTTTTCCCAACGCTGCTGAATAAGCTGAAGTCTTTCAGCTTTTTCTACACCCAGCTGACGCATCTTTTTGAGCGTGGCGCGTGAGGCTTTTTTGATTGATATGTGCTTAATTTGTGTCATAGATTATCATCTTTTGCGTGCAAATGTAGTTATTTTCTGTCATACATCCAAATTATCGGCCCCTTTTTTATGTTTTCCCATATACTTATCAGGAATCTGCATGATCCGCATGGAGTTTATTGAACACGGATTGCACGAATCGCACGGATATAGCCTGTACGGCTGGGGGATAGGAACACGAATTGCACGAATTGCACGAATATTACCTACACGGCCACCCCTAACCCCTCCGTAAGGAGGGGCACTGCGGCGCACATCTTGTGGATCCCATTGGCCTGCCAATGATTATCCGTGCTATTCGTGTCATCCGTGTTCAATAAACTTCATGCAGTTTCACAGCCGTACAGGCTGTATTCGTGTGATTCGTGCAATTCGTGTTCTTTCCCCCCCATCCGTACAGGCTGAAAATTTTCTGTGCTATCCGTGGTATCTGTGTGACACAAATAACCATATCTCTGTGGCATATAATCTCTGTGTGCGATCAGTACTGGATTCGCTGAATAAATTGGGGTGTTCGTTGAACGGATTTGTGGTTCATTTGGCTTTGTCGTACCTTTGCAGCAACAAATCAGAAATAAGAAAGGAAAGAATATGAAGAAGCTGAGTTTTTTATCGATGATGATGGCTGCAGGAATACTGTTTTCCTGCTCCACCGATGATGGTTGGGAAGAGTACGGTGATGTGAACAACGGACAGACGATGCCGGGTGGTGCCGTTACGGGCGGTGATGCTACGACAGGATCTGCCCTGACGGGCACGCTGGCTACTTTCGATGTAGTGATCAATACCGAGTCGCTGGATGAGACAGAGACGCTGCCGTCGAGCAGTGACACGTATTATGAGGACTATGTGGAGACCTTTACGCCAACAGCCACACTCCAGATTGCCTTTAACGGTAATAGTGCGACGGTAGTGGGTGAGGTGGATGGCGTGACGGTGTCCACACAGGGTGCCCATGTCACCGTGAACTCCACCGTGAAGAATGTTGCCTATGAGCTCAGTGGATCCACCACCGACGGTTCGTTCAAGATCTACAGTGAGAAGAAGTTCGAACTGATCCTGAACGGTGTAACCCTCACGAACCCTGCGGGAGCGGCTATCAACAACCAGGGTAAACGGTGCTATGTGGTGGTGAACGATGGTACGGAGAACACGCTGACGGATGGGAGCACCTATACCATGGTGGATGGTGAGGACCAGAAAGGTACGCTGTTCAGTGAGGGTAAGCTGGCATTCAGCGGTAAGGGTAAGCTGCAGGTGTATGCCGTGGGGAAGAATGGCATCGTGAGTGATGACTATGTATTCATTCGCCCGAATACGAATATCTACGTGAAGTCAACGGCCAGCAACGGCATCAAGAGTAACGACGGTGTGATCATTCGCGGTGGTGTGGTGAATGTGGAGGTGACGGCAGATGCCGCCAAGGGCATCAAGACGGATGGTATCGTACAAATCGAAGGGGGTAGGGTGACTGCCATCACCTCCGGCGGTACGGAATATGACTCAGAAGACATGGAGTATAAAGGCTGCTCGGGTATCAACACCGACTCTGTGATGGTGGTGACGGGCGGTGAGATCCATGTGAAGAGTACGGGTCTTGGCGGTAAGGGCATCAAGGTGGATCAGACTATGACGGTGAGCGGCGGCGTGATCAATGCCATTGCAGCAGGTAACAACCTCGTCGATCGTACTGGTGGTGACAGTGGTGTATCAGCAAAGGCCATCAAGGTGGATGGTGACCTCTTGGTGGAAGGAGGACAGATCATGGCACGTGCTGCTGCCCATGAGGCTATCGAGACGAAGAGCACACTCTCGGTGAATGCGGGAAGCATGGCTGCCTACAGCTCGGATGATGCCATCAATTCTGCTAACGACATGGTGATCAATGGCGGTTATCTCTTCTGTTACTCCACGGGTAATGATGGCTTGGATGCTAACGGAAACCTTACAATCAATGGCGGACTCGTCATTGCCTGTGGCACAACATCGCCTGAGGAGGGTATCGATGCCGCCGAGGGGAAGACACTGAGCATCAACGGGGGTACGGTGATTGGCATCGGCGGTGGTGCAGAGGCTGTCTCCGGCTCCCAGCAGAAAACGGTGATCAGTGGGGTGAGCGTGTCGAGCGGTGCCTTCCTCACCGTGAAGGACAGCAGTGGAAATAACCTCTTCGCCTTTAAGGTACCTCGTGCCTACAGCGGTGCCACATTGCAGATGAGCAGTCCGAAGTTCTCGTCGGGTAGTACCTATACACTCAGCACGGCTACCTCGGCCACGGGTAATGATGCCTTCTACGGATTTATTACCAATGCTACGGTAAGCGGCGAGACCGCACTGGGCACCTTCACCACCTCAACAACCACGTCGGGCGGTATGATGGGAGGTGCTGGCGGTGGGTTTCCCGGTGGCATGGGCGGAGGCGTTGGCCGTCCTGGCGGCTGGTAATGTCTGTGTGTGGTTCCTGAACTGGCGACGTAAAAAAACGCGAAGGGCACAATAAAATGGGAAAAGGACGTTATATTAAATAGGGAGGAAGGAGGAGGGAGTAAGGAGGAAGGAGGAAGGAGGAGGGAGTAAGGAGGAAGGAGGAAGGAGGAGGGAGAAAGGAGACAGGAGACAGGAGGAAGGAGTAAGGAGGAAGGAGTAAGGAGGAATGAATAAGGAGACAGGAGTAAGGAGGAAGGAGGAAGGAATATGGAGGAAGGAGACGGGAGGAATCTCATTTCACATTTCACATTCCTCACTCCACACTCCACACTCCACACTCCTCACTCCACACTCCACACTCCACAATTATAGTAATAGTAGAAAATGAAGATAGCGAAACGCGAGTGGAAAGAGAACGTGGTGTATCTGGTGCTGTGGCTCATCCTGTTCATAGCACCGGTATTCACCGCCTATGTCAAGGCCCAGCAGGTGGAGCATGAGGGATTCCCTTGGCATGAGGTGCTGGGCGTATGGCGCCTGTATGTCATCTACCTGGTTCTTTTCCTAATACATAATTTCCTGATAGCTTCCCTGTTGATCAACCGTCAGAAGAAGGTGCTGTATTTCTCGTCGGTGGCGCTGATGTTAGCAGCCTTTGTGATATATCAGTGTCAATCGGAGCCGGGAAGACTGGATTTCCAACCACCACCTGGAGGACATAGAGGTCCTCCCGACAGGGCGATGCGCGATGAGCACCCTCCCTTTGATGACATCATCATGATGGAAGACGGATCGCCTGAAGGGAAACATCCAGAGCCTCCGGGAGAGAGACATGGTCCGATGAAGCCTATCGGTTTGCCGGAGGTGTTCTCGGTGCTGGTGTTCCTCCTGATGCTTGGTATGAACCTCGGCATCAAGCTCTACTTCAAGGCAGATGAGGATGCCAAGGAGATGCGTGAGTTGGAGAAGAAGAGTCTGGAGCAGCAGCTGGCATACCTGAAATATCAGATCAACCCCCACTTCTTCATGAACACCCTAAACAATATCCATGCCTTGGTGGATATCGATCCGGAGAAGTCGAAGGAGACGATTCTTATCCTCTCGAAGATCATGCGCTATGTGCTCTACGAAGGTGACAAGAGTATCATTCCGTTGCAGCGGGAGATCGCGTTCATGAACAACTACATCGAGCTGATGCGGATCCGCTATACCGACAAGGTGAAGATCGAGGTGGAGACACCAAAGCAACTGCCCGATGCGGGCATCCCTCCGTTGCTGCTCATCACGTTTGTGGAGAACGCCTTCAAGCATGGGGTGAGCTATCAGCAGGAGTCGCTGATCCATATCAAGGTGGGCATCGATCATGAACGCCTCAAATTCGTCTGCCGTAACACCAAGACGGCGGAGCGTAACAATGAGAAGAAACAAGGTGGGGTGGGACTCGCCAATGTCAAACAAAGACTGGAATTGTTATATGGTAAGAACTATACTTTAGAGTTGGAAGATGGTGATGACAGCTACGAGGTGATGCTGTTGCTGCCGTTGGAGAAAATGAATGGATGAAGATGATCAAAGTATTAGCGATAGACGATGAGCCGTTGGCCCTGCAACAGCTGACGGCCTATATCCAGAAGGTTCCTTTCCTGGAACTGGTGGAGGCGTGCCAGAGTGCCATGGATGCCACGAAGGTGATGGAACGGGAAGTGATCGATGCCATCTTCGTGGATATTAATATGCCCGACCTGAACGGTATGGACTTCGTGAAATCACTGGTTGTGCTACCGTTGGTGGTGTTCACCACCGCCTATAGCGAATATGCCGTTGAGGGCTACAAGGTGGATGCCGTGGATTACCTGCTGAAACCTTTTGGCTTGCAGGAATTCCAACGGGCGGCGATGAAGGTGAAGACACGCTTGGAAGAGCGGTCGTCTGTCCCTTCTCCCCCCGCTCCTGAAGAGGATGACATCCTGTTCCTGAAGACCGACTACAAGGTGGTGCGTGTGAATATCTCGGAGATCCGTTATGTGGAGGGGATGAGTGAGTATGTGAAGTTTTTCCTGGAAGGACAGAAGCCTTTGGTGGTGCTGCTCAGTATGAAGAAACTGGAGGAACGGCTGCCGTCATCTGCTTTTATGCGCATTCACCGCAGTTATATCGTGAACCTCACCAAGATCAGGGAGGTGAACAAGAACCGTGTGATCATGGATGCTGAAACTTACCTCCCTATAGGTGAGAACTATAGGGAGGCGTTCAGTTCCTATCTGGACAGTAAGTTCCTGGGGAAGAAATGATGACCCAACTTTCCTTTGGTCGCCTTCGGCGAGAAATCAGTGGATGGTGATGGTGTACTCACTCAGGAATGAGGCACCGGGCTGCAGGTGGTTCATCAGCGCTTTCTTGCGGAAATCACCATTGTATTCCACTGTGTCGTGGATACCATACCACGGTTCGATGCAGACGAAGGGGGCGTTCTTGCCATACGGGCTCCAGATGCCCACGGCAGGTGCTTTCATCTCTACCGTCACCACGGGATTCTCCTCCTTGTCAAGTAACTCGATGCGTTTCACCTGACTCTTGTCGATGATCAGGGCATCCTCGGCGAAAGTCTTCTCGGTGAACGACAGGATACCGTTGCGTGCCTCGGAGTCGAAACGTCCGGGAACGATACAGCCGCCCACGTTGCCAATGAGTCGCTCCACCTTTCCTTTGTTATCGAAACGGAGGGTGCCGTGCATGGGCTCTCCTTCTTTCACATCGGGGAGGTTGAAGGCGGGATGGCCACCAATCTGGAAGTGAATCTCGTTGCTATCGGTGTTATGGACATGCCAGATAACATGGATGGTGTTACCCTCCAGTCGGTAGGTCACGCTGAGCATGAAATGATAAGGATAGTTGCGATGGGTCTCAGGACTGTCACACAAGGCGAAGGTCACCTTCGAGTCTGTCTTGCTGATAAGCTGGAACTCGCTGTCGCGGGCAAAGCCATGGCGTTCCAGGGCATACTCAAAGCCGTCGATGCGATATTTCCCGTTCCATAACCCGCATACAATCGGGAAGAGAATGGGGGAGTGGCGCGGCCAGAAACGCTCATCGGCCTGCCACAGGTATTCCTTGCCCTGGGCATCCTTGATGCTCTGCAACTCTGCACCCAACGAAGCCACGGCAATCTCCAGTTGTTCGTTCTTTAAAATTTCCATAGGTGATCGTCTTTGAGGGTGACGTTATTTCTTGAACAAGGAGGCGACATACAGTACGACGATGGCACCCACCACACCTGTACCGATCTGACCAATCCATCCGTTATCCCAGCTGACGCCTAACAAGCCGAATAACCAGCCGCCCACGGCACCGCCGACAATACCTAATAACAGATTCAACAGCAGTCCGAAACCGCCGCCACGCATAATCTTACCTGCCAGGAAACCGGCAATGATACCTACAATAATAGCTCCAATCATAATCTTTCTTTTTTTAAGTGTTACGTATGCAAAGATATGTCTTTTCGCTGAATGATGTTTCGTATGTCCCATCTTTTTAGTGATGTTTAACATCATTATGTGGAGGGCGGAGAACGCGTAATGGATTTTTTGCCGTATCTTTGCAGCATGAATATCGAAGAGATCAAAGACAAGCGGATTGCCGTACTGCTGTCGGGTGGTGTGGATAGCTCGGTGGTGGTCTATGAGTTTGCACGGTTAGGCCTCCAGCCCGACTGCTTCTATATCCATATCGGTCCAGAGGAGGATCAGACAGGTGCCGGAGGAAAGGAGGAGTGGGACTGCTCCTCTGAGGAGGACCTGGAGATGGCCACTGCCGTGGCACATAAATATGGATGTAAGCTGGAGGTGGTTGACTGTCATCGTGAATACTGGGACCGCGTGACACGCTACACCATGGAGAAGGTGAAGGCGGGATTCACGCCCAATCCCGACGTGATGTGCAACCGTTTGGTGAAGTTCGGCGCCTTCGATGAGAAGAGAGGACAGGATTATGATCTGATTGCCACAGGGCACTATGCACAGACGGAATGGATCGATGGCAGGAAATGGCTCACCACCAGTCCTGATCCCGTGAAGGACCAGACGGATTTCCTGGCACAGATATACGACTGGCAGCTGCGTAAGGCACTGTTCCCCATCGGTCATTATATGAAGGACGAGGTGCGGGAGATTGCTGAACGCGAGCATCTGGTGAATGCCAAACGGAAGGACTCGCAGGGTATCTGCTTCTTAGGGAAGATCAGTTATAACGAATACGTGCGCCGTTACCTTGGGGAGAATCCGGGTGAGGTGATTGAGTTAGAGACGGGACGGTGTATCGGACAGCACAAAGGACTGTGGTTTCATACCATCGGACAGCGTAAAGGTCTGGGCTTCGGGGAAGGACCGTGGTTCGTCATCAAAAAGGATGTTACACATAATATATTATATGTAAGTCATGGCTACGATCCACAGGATGCGTACAAGAAGGATTTCATGATCCGTGACTTCCACCTGCTCACGGCTCCCATCGATGCCGAACGGATCACCTTCAAGATACGACATACGCCTGAGTACCATCCTGCTACATTGGAGCCAATGGGTGAGGGACAATATCTGGTGCACTCCGAGCATCCTATCCATGGGGTTGCTCCTGGACAGTTCTGTGTGGTCTATGATCAGGATCATCACCGCTGCTTCGGATCGGGTGAGATTGCAGGGCATCCCTTCCTTTAGTCGCCCATGGCGAATTCCAGCTGTTGTTGCTAATCATTGTTTAGTGAAGCGCGTGGAAGAAATCATCCCATCCTTCACAAAGATCGTTCATGGAAGGAAGGACGATATCGGCACCAGCCTCCCAAAGGATCTCCGGTGCTAAAGGTCCTGTGTTTACAGCAATGGTGAATGCCTTTGCCGCATGACCGGCCCTGACACCAAGGGGCGCATTCTCCACGACAATTGTTTCCCAGGGCTCAGTGCCACATTTCGCCATGCCCGCCAGATAAGGATCGGGAGCGGGCTTCCCTTTCTTTACATCGTATGCCGTGGTGATCCGCTCCTCTGTGACGAACGGATGGAAGTCGGTGGTGAGACGATGGATGAGCGGTCGCTGTCCACTACCCGTCACCACGGCGATACTGAGTTCGTCACGATGCAGTTTCTCCATAAAGGTATACGCTCCCGGCATCAGTTCCGGCGTAGGCAGCTCACCGAAGATGCGGGTCTTTACATCGTACATCCGCTGTGCCTCTTCCAGGGAAATGGTTTTCCCTTGTTGTTCCTTGACCATGTTCCGGATGGTATCGATGCCCCGCGCCCCTTCTGTGGCATAGGCATCCTCTGCGGTCATGTGGATGCCGAAGGTGGCCATCGACCGTTGCCAGGCCACGGCATGGTTCGGCATGCTGTTGATGAGCACGCCGTCCATATCGAAGAGAACGGCCTTGGGGTGGAATGCCCCAAAGCCTGTTCGAGATAAATAATCGTTGATTGTTTTCATTCTTATGAACTAGTAACACTAGGTTATCTAGTTTTACTAGTTTAGATCATTATTCCTCCTTTGCCAGGCGCTCCTTGATAGCCTTGGAGTCGGCCTCATAGCCAGGCTTGTCGAGCAGGGCAAACATATTCTTCTTATAAGCCTCCACACCCGGCTGGTTGAACGGGTTCACACCCAGTACGTTGCCACTGATGCCGCAGGCGATCTCGAAGAAGTAGATAAGCTGTCCGATGTAATATTCATTCAGCAGGGGCACGCTGATGCGGATATTGGGCACGCCACCATCGACATGAGCCAAGCGTGTTCCTAACTCTGCCATCTTGTTTACCTCATCCACGCGCTTGCCAGCGAGGAAATTCAGACCGTCGAGGTTCTCTTCGTCACTGGGGAAGAGCAGTTTGCGGTTCGGCTCCTCGATGCTGATGACGGTCTCGAAGATCGTACGCTCACCATCCTGGATCCACTGTCCCATAGAGTGAAGGTCGGTGGTGAAATCCACACTGGCGGGGAAGATACCTTTCTTATCCTTACCCTCGCTCTCACCGTAGAGCTGTTTCCACCACTCACTCACGAAGTGGAGCTTCGGCTGGTAGTTCACCATGATCTCGATCTTCTTTCCACTCTGGTAGAGACCGTTGCGGACAGCGGCATACTGGGCTGCGAGGTTCTCCTCGAAGGGAACATCCTTACCACAGGCTTTCTCCATATCCTGAGCACCTTCCACCAACTTCACGATATCAAAACCGGCACAGGCAATGGGGAGCAGACCCACAGGAGTGAGCACGGAGAAACGACCACCCACGTTGTCGGGGATGATAAAGCTCTTATAACCCTCCTTGTCAGCACAAGTGCGGGCAGCACCTTTCTTCGCATCGGTGATAGCCACGATCACCTTCTTGGCCTCTTCCTTACCACGCTGCTCCTCGCACTGCTTCTTCAGCAGACGGAAGGTGAGGGCTGTCTCAGTCGTCGTACCACTCTTCGAGATATTGATAACGCCGAACTTCTTGTCTTTTAGATATTCAGTCAGTTCAGAGAGATAGTCCTCTCCGATGTTATTACCAGCGAACAGGATGGTGGGATTCTTCTTGTCATTCACCAACCAGGCAAAGCTATTGCTTAATGCTTCGATCACGGCGCGGGCACCGAGGTAGCTACCACCGATACCTGCCACGACAACAGCCTCGCAGTTCTCGCGGAGCACAGTGGCACAGTCCTGCACCTCCTGCAGGAACTCACGTGAGATACTTGATGGCAGATGGAGCCAGCCTAAGAAGTCGTTACCAGGGCATGTGCCATTCTCCAATGCCTCCTGAGCAGCCTTGACTTGCGGCTCGAAAGCTTTTACCGCGCCTTCCTGAAGGAAGCATGCGGCCTTCGTAATGTCTAATGAGATATTCTTCATTTGTTTTTAGTTTGATTATTATAGATATGTATATACTGTTTCAATAGATTCTCCAGAAAGGATGTCTTTCCTATCGGAAGGAGTCGGTAAGTAGTTTGATCTCTATCTGTGGTGAGATGCGTTCGTATAAGATGTTATATACGGCATCGAGGATGGGCATGTTGACATGCATGTGACGGTTGATCTCCTTCATGCACTTGGTACCGAAATAGCCCTCAGCAATCATCTCCATCTCGATCTGTGCCGACTTCACCGAGTAGCCCTTGCCTATCATAGTGCCGAAGGTACGGTTTCGCGAGAAGTTAGAATAGCCTGTCACGAGGAGGTCGCCCATATACACCGAGTCGTTGATGTTGCGTTCGATGGGATGGACGGTGTTCAGGAAACGGTTCATCTCCTGTACGGCATTCGACATCAGTACGCTTTGGAAGTTATCACCGTATTTCAAACCGCTACAGATACCGGCAGCGATGGCATAGACGTTTTTCAAGACGGAAGAATACTCGATGCCGATGACATCGGTGGAAGTCTTAGTCTTGATATACTCACTGGCTATCAGATCGGCAAAGCCCTGTGCCTTCTCACGGTCGGAGCATCCGATGGTGAGGTAGGAGAGTCGTTCCAAGGCCACCTCCTCTGCATGGGACGGTCCGCCGATACAGGCGAGGTTGTCGTAGGGAACGTCATACACCTGATGGAAATACTCGGAACATACCAGGTTCTCATCGGGCACGATACCTTTGATGGCGGTGATGACGAACTTGTCGCGGATACGTGTCCTTAGTTTCTTCAGGTGGTTCTTCAGGTAAGGTGAGGGCGTGACGAAGACCAACGTATCGTAGTTCTGCACAATTTTGTTGATGTCGCTGGAGAAATCAATCTCGTTGATGTCAAAGTGCACGCTCATCAGATAGGCGGGGTTATGCCCTAAGCGTCGGAAATCCTCGATACGGTCGTCGCGGCGCATATACCATCCGATGTGATGGGTGTGCCCCACCACGATCTTGGCTATAGCGGTAGCCCAGCTTCCGCCGCCAATGATGGCTATGTTTCCGCATTCGTACATTTCGACTGTAGTGTTTTGACTTTAGACCTTAGATATAGACCTTAGGCCTTAATATTGCAGACTATAGACTTTAGACTATAGGATATAGGCATTAGGCTTGAGCCTTTTGTATCCATTGCTCGATATCGGCAACAGAGGGTTTCTGCATGTCGAGCTTGTATCTCTTCACGATATCACCGATTTTCTGTTGCAAGCCCTGTGCCTTCTCGTCTTTGATGTTACTGATCAGGTTGAAGCCTGCTTTGCGGAGCACGGGCACCCAGTCTTCTCCGACACCGATCTCAGCCCATTCGGCCACGGTGCTCTGTGGAATCTTCTTCTCAGGTTTCATCTGTGGGAAGAAGAGAACCTCCTGAATGAAGGTCTTGCCTGTCATGAGCATCACCAGACGGTCGATGCCGATGCCGATACCCGATGTGGGCGGCATACCGTATTGCAGAGCACGGAGGAAATCCTGATCGATGATCATCGCCTCGTCATCACCCTTGTCAGCCAGTCGCATCTGTTCCACGAAACGCTCCTCCTGATCGATGGGGTCATTCAGCTCTGAGTAGGCATTGGCCAGCTCCTTACCGTTCACCATCAGCTCGAAGCGTTCTGTCAGTCCGGGCTTCGAACGGTGCATCTTCGTCAGCGGTGACATCTCCACGGGATAGTCGGTGATGAAGGTCGGCTGTATAAAGGTACCCTCGCAGAACTCACCGAAGAGTTCATCGATGAGCTTGCCCTTGCCCATGGTCTCATCCACTTCCATACCCTTGGACAGACAGAAGGCACGGATCTCCTCCTCGGTCTTGCCATTGCAGTCGAAGCCGGTCTTCTCCTTGATGGCATCCAAGATGGGTAATCTTCTATAAGGTGCCTTGAAGGACACGATGTTTCCGTCAATCTCACGCTCGGGCTTTCCGTTCACAGCGATACACACTGTCTCCAGCAGTTTCTCGGTGAACGACATCATCCAGTTGTAGTCTTTGTATTGCACATAGAGCTCCATGCAGGTGAACTCCGGATTGTGGTTACGGTCCATTCCCTCGTTGCGGAAGTTCTTACCGATCTCATACACACCCTCAAAGCCTCCCACAATGAGTCGTTTCAGGTACAGCTCGGTGGCGATACGCATATACATATCCTGATCAAGGGCATTGAAATGAGTGATGAACGGACGGGCAGAGGCACCACCGGCAATCATCTGCAGGGTGGGAGTCTCCACTTCCGTATAGCCGGCTTCATCAAGCACCCTGCGGATGGTACGAATCACCGTGGCTCTCTGGAGGAAGGTGTCTTTCACGCCATCGTTTACTACCAGGTCAACATAGCGCTGGCGATAGCGCAGCTCAGGGTCGTCAAATTTATCGTAGGCCACGCCATCCTTGTATTTCACGATGGGCAGAGGCTTCAGACTCTTCGAAAGCAGTGTCAGTTCCTTGGCATGTACAGAGATTTCTCCTGTCTGGGTGCGGAATACGAAACCCTTGATGCCGATGAAGTCACCGATGTCCATGAGTTTCTTGAATACTGTATTATATAAATCTTTATTATCGTCAGGGCAGATGTCGTCACGTGTGACATACACTTGGATACGGCCTTTGGAGTCTTGCAGTTCCACGAAGGAAGCCTTTCCCATCACCCGTCGGCTCATCATCCTGCCGGCGATGACAACTTCATGTGTCTCTTCACCTTCCACATTCCACTTTCCACCTTCCACATTCTCGCGGATATCGGTGCTGAATGCGTTGGTTGGGTACTCGGCTGCTGGATAGGGATCAATGCCCAGATTACGCAGTTCCTGCAGACTCTGTCGTCTGCCTATCTCCTGCTCGCTTAATTCTAATATGTTCATATTTCCTTTGATATATCGATATAACGCTGCAAAGGTACAAAATATTTCCGAACAAGCATTCGTTTTTGGTATAAAAAGTAAATCTTATGTAACATCTCATATTGTATGTTTTCAGGAATTATCGTACCTTTGCAAACAGAACATCAACTATTATTGCATATTAAAATGAAAAAAGTATTCGCAGCGTTGCTCTTCATGAGCACACTATCCGCATCGGCACAGAATCCTATTATCCATGATCAGTACAATGCCGACCCCACAGCCCGTGTTTTTAATGGAAAAGTATATTTGTATCCATCACACGACATCCTTCCGCCGCAAGGTCAGCGGCAGGACTGGTTCTGCATGGAGGACTATCATGTATTCTCGTCGGAGAATCTGACCGACTGGACTGACCATGGAATGATCGTCACACAAAACAAAGTGCCTTGGGTAAGACCGAATTCCTATTCGATGTGGGCACCTGACTGTGTCTATAGGAACGGGAAGTATTATTTCTATTTTCCCTCAGCCCCTGCTGCTGGCAGAGGAGGCTTTGCCGTCGGTGTGGCTATTGCTGACAAGCCCGAAGGACCGTACATTCCTGAGCCGGAACCCATCGCAGGTATCAATGGCATCGACCCGTGTGTGCTCCAGGCTTCTGATGGCAATGCCTATATCTTTTGGGGCAACGGACGTTGTGCCAAGCTCAAGGAGAACATGAAGGAACTTGCCGATGACAATCCGAAGGAGACCGTCAGATGGGGTAACCGTGAGATGGAGATGGTAGGTGTGAACTGCCTACAGGGGTTGCCCAGTCGTCAGGCAGAAGGTCCTTTTGCCTTCGAATACAACGGAAACTTCTACCTGACCTATCCTTATGTGAGGGAGAATACGGAAGTTCTGGCATACGCCATGAGTAAGAATCCGATGGGACCATACGAATATAAAGGACTGATCATGGCTGAGCATGCCAACGGATGCTGGACCAATCATCATAGCATCATCAACTATCAGGGACAATGGTATCTGTTCTATCACCATAATGAATACTCACCGAATGATGACAAGCGCCGTTCGGTCTGCATCGACTCCCTGTTCTTCAATCCCGATGGTACGATCCAGGAGGTGAAACCCACCTTGCGTGGCGTGGGCATTTCAGATGCTACCCAGAAGATTCAGATTGACCGCTATAGTGCCATCAGCAAGAATGCTGACATTCAGTATCTCGACACCACGAACTATTTCAAGGGATGGGCAACGAATTTCCAGAAAGGTAGCTGGGTGCGCTATAATAAAGTGGACTTCAGTAAGGTAGGAAGTCAGGCCTCCCTGATGGTGAAGGCTGATGGCAAAGCAACGCTTTCGATTCGTGTAGGCAGTGCTGATGCCAAGCCCATTGCCGTGGCAAAGATCAAACGCAGTACCCCGTGGGCCCTCATCAACGTGAAGGCAAAAGGAATGCCCAAGGGTGTAACCGATCTCTTCGTAACATGCGAGGATGGTTCGGCAAGCGTGGACTGGGTACAGTTTAAATAAAAGGAGCCCACCCCAACCCTCCCAAAGGGAGGGAGAAGTGAAGAATGAAAAGTGAAATATTTGCTGCCGCTGTGACATTCAGTAAAAGTGACTGGTGCAGTAGCAAATATTTCACTTTTCATTCTTCACTTCTCACATTATATTTGTACCTTTGCACCCCAAATCAAGACAAATCATAATTGAAGGATGCAGTATCTGGGTGAGATTATCTCCTTGGGAGTAGCTATGTCATGGACAGTTGCCGCTTTAGCCAGTGAGGTGGGAAGCAAGCAACTGGGAGTATTCGTCATGAATGTATGGCGCATGGCTGCAGCCCTGCTTTTCTCCATTCTCTTCATGTGGTATGTCTTTGGCAGTCCTTATCCATTATATGCCGACAGTGCCACATGGCTATGGATGCTGCTCTCAGGCGTGGTGGGCTATTTCTTCGGTGACTGGTGCCTGTTCAACAGTTATCTCACCATCGGATCACGGTATGGACAGCTGTTCATGACCTTGGCTCCCATGTTCACGGCTATCTTCGCATGGCTGATGATCGGGCAGACCTTGGGATGGAACTCATTACTGGCCATGGCTGTCACCCTGTTTGGTATCGCCATCTCGGTGTTAGGACGAGGGGAGCACCACGCTCTTTCTCTTCAACTACCCACCAAGGGAATCTTATTTGGTATCGGTGCCGGTCTTGGACAAGGTGTAGGACTGGTATTGAGTAAGATTGGTCTTGACCATTATACGGCCAATGTCCCAGGAGAGATTCTTCCCACCGTGGAGAGCTATCTCCCGTTTGGAGCCAATCTGATTCGATGTTTGGCAGGATTCGTATGCTTCACCTCTTTCTATTGGATGATGCGCCATCATGATAGTTCCAAGACGTTGAAGGCATCTCTTCATAACAAGAAGGGATTGGCAGCCATGCTGATTGCAGTGTTCACAGGACCGTTCTTGGGAGTGAGCTTCTCCTTGATGGCTGTGCAATATACGGCGGCAGGCATTGCTAGCACCATCATGGCGATGACACCCATCATCATTCTCATTCCTTCATACTATCTCTTCAAACAGCCCATTACCTTGAAGAGTATCATCGGTGCCATCGTTTCCTGTATTGGTGTCTCACTATTTTTCCTCCTGTAGTATTGGTTCCCAGTAAAAGATTCAGGAAGATCATCATCCGAAATGATCGTTATCTGCTTTGATGTGAGAAAAATAAACTGGTTTTATTTTGTATTTTTCTCACTTATCTGTATCTTTGCACCAACAATCGATAGCATTATGGACGTTGAAGCAATCAAAAAGATTATAGAGAAGGAACCTAACCTTTCAACAGCTTTGGGGATGGAATTCTATTCCACACCCGAAGACGATACGTGTATGGCGGTGATGCAAGTGGATCAGCGGAACCGTCAGCCCTTCGGTTTTCTCAGTGGTGGTGCTTCCTTGGCATTGGCGGAGAATGTGGCGGGCGTAGGTAGTACAGCTCTTTGTCCAGGGAAGATCTGCGTGGGTATCAGTGTGAGCGGTGACCATGTGAAGGCTGTATCGGAAGGTGATACAGTGACAGCCCATGCCAAATTGGTGAGCAAAGGGCGCGCGTTGCATGTCTGGGACGTGAAGATCGTGAACTCGGCGAATGAGCTGATCTCAAATGTCCATGTCACCAATTATATTATCACACCGAAGAAGGAGGAATGATGCGCAGCTTTGCTATCTACAGACTCCCCCAACAAGGTGGCAAGGAAGAAGGTATCCGTCTGGACCGTCCGTATGTATTGATGATTCAGCATGAAGGACAACCCCGGTCTTTGAGGTCGTTTACCGAACTGAACGGACGTAAGGGCTTTGTGGTGGCCCCTTTCGCTGTGACTACCGAACAGCCGATTCTATTGATAGAACCGAATGAGGTGAGGACAGTGGAACGTGGGGCATGGTATGAGCATCGTAGTGAGATAGAAGAATCTGTCTTTGGAGGGTTGCAAACAATAAGTATATCATCTCCCTCTGCCTTCTCTGCATCCTTAGGTCGTCAGCGTTACCACATCGACTTTTCCAATTTCCATTCCCATCTTATTAATGGAGAGTTCAGGAAGATTGTGCTGTCACGATGTCTCCATGAGGAACGTAGGGAAGAAGTGACGCCGCTGACGTTGTTTGAGAGGGCATGCGAATTGTATCCTCGGATGTTTATCTCACTGGTCTATACGCCGCTGAGCGGACTCTGGCTGATGGCCACCCCGGAGATCTTGTTGGAGGGGAGCGGTCGGCAGTGGTGTACCATCGCCCTAGCGGGTACAATGCGTTATCGTGAAGATGTGAAGTGGGATATCAAGAATATCCAGGAGCAACGCTATGTGGCGACCTATCTGATGGAGTGTCTGGAACATTTCTCTCACCAGATTGAAGAGGAGGGACCCTATACCACAAGGGCGGCCAACCTGGTGCACCTGCGCAGTGACTTTAACTTCGTGTTAGATGATGTCAGGAGGATAGGGGAACTGATCCGCGCCCTGCACCCCACACCTGCTGTGTGCGGGCTGCCCAAGCAGCTGACGTTTGACTTCATCCGCCGCAACGAGTCGGAGCCGAGACGATACTATAGTGGGTTCTCAGGACCGTTCAACCCTGAGGAGGAAACGCATCTTTATGTATCCCTGCGTTGCATGCAGATTCTCGAAGACCATTACCGGCTCTATGCAGGTGGTGGACTGCTGCGGGATAGTGTGGAGGAGCAGGAATGGGAAGAGACAGAGGCAAAGCTGGAGACGATGAAGAATCTATTCGGTATGCAATAAAGATCAAAGTTCAAAGATAACGTGTATAGTAATAAGGAGAATGTCAATATACTGACGGCCCTGCTGGTGGCTCATGGCGTGCGGCATGCTGTGGTATGTCCCGGCAGTAGGAATGCACCTATCGTGCATAACCTCAATGAGTGTCCGGATATCCAGTGCTACCCTGTCACCGACGAGCGCAGTGCTGGATTCTATGCCTTGGGAATGGCGCAGGCTACCCTAAGCGCTGTGGCCGTTTGTGTCACCTCGGGGACGGCGTTGCTCAATTTGGCACCTGCTGTGGCGGAGGCTTATTACCAGCATATTCCCTTGGTGGTGATCTCTGCAGATCGGCCACAGCAATGGATAGATCAGTTGGATGGACAGACTTTACCACAGTCTGATGCCTTGGGACGTTTTGTGAGGAAGGCAGTGTCTCTACCAGAACCGCATGATGAAGAAGAGCGTTGGTACTGTCAGCGAATGGTTCAAGAGGCATTGATTGTTTGTGACGGACCCGTGCATATCAATGTGCCCATTAGTGAACCGTTGTTTGAGTTTACAGAGAGCGAACTGCCATCGGTGCGCAGGATACTGAAATTCTACCGTGGTGACAGTCCGGAGCTGCTTACCAACACGGTCTTTCCAAGTCTTCTCTGTGCCCATCGTCCGATGATTGTTTTTGGGCAGATGAGCAGTGGAGGGATGGTGGGTGACATTAAGCATTTGCAACGTCATGCCGTGGTACTTTATGAGTCACTATTCTGCCGTAATCAGTCTCCTGTGCATTTCGATGAAGTGCTCTACGCCCATGGTGATAATCCAGCCCTTCTCCCCGATTGCGTCATCTATATAGGTGGTACGCTGGTGAGCAAACGACTGAAACAGTTCTTGCGCCGTGCTTCAGACGCTACCTTCATCCGCGTTTCCTCCGATGGCAATCTGGTGGACACCTTCATGCACCTCGACTATCTGGTAGAAGGCGAAGCCAGTGAATTACTGGGAAAACTGGATGATTGTTGTCAGAGAGGATCCTTTCTCGATGAGGTTTCAGAGAAAGATGTGCCCATAGCCGATACAACCCGTTATGTGTCGTTATGGAATAGTCTATTACAGCAAGCCGCTTCTCATGCCGAAAACTATGAACCTGCCTATTCACAGATGATGGCAGTCAGGAGTCTTGAACATGAACTGCAGGGGATGAACCGAATGACCTACAAAGTTCATTATGCAAACTCTTCGGCAGTGCGTCTTGCAAACATTTATGCCCATCACCACGTATGGTGCAACCGTGGGGTTAATGGTATCGAAGGCTCTCTCTCCGTGGCAGCTGGCTATTCTATAACAGTAGAGACAGACCCCATTACCATCTGTGTCATCGGTGACCTGAGCTTTTTCTACGACCAAAACGCCCTTTGGAATCAGAATCTAAATGGAAATCTCCGCATCCTCCTTCTGAACAACGGAAAGGGTGGCATTTTCAACATGTTGAAGGGCCTGGAACAGAGTCCTGCCCGTGACCATCTGGTGGCCGCCAGTCATGACACCTCTGCTGAGGGAAGTTGCCGTCAGAACGACGTAGGTTACAGAAAAGCCACTGATGAGGACAGTTTGCAGCAGGGCATTGAGTGGTTGTTGTATTCAGAAGGTGAGCGCCCCTTGTTGTTGGAGGTGCTTACCGATGTCAATCAAGACGAACGTGTATTCAGGGACTATTATCGTGAACTGAAGTGAGAAGACTTTTTAATACTTGAAACTCGATCCTCCCACGAACTCACGCATGATGCTGGTGGGGGGAATCTCCTTGTCGCTCACGGGAATGAAGTAATGGATGAACTTCAGTAACCGATGGGCTTCCGCATATTCAGGACAGTTCTTGGGGACTGTGGACAGAATGAGCTCGGCATGGGTGCGCAACACAGCGAACTCGATGTTCAGGGCGGAGTTGAACATCACGTCGGCACTCTCCTGAAAGGGGAAGATCCATTGCTCTTCCGCCTCGCACACACTCTTCCACTGACTGATGGTCTCACGGGCCGTGAAGGCTCCTTTGTTGTAGTCGCGGATGATGCGGCGTAGCAAACGATTATCACGGGTGGGTATCCAGTTATGATCATCCAACGATATACTGGTGAGGGCAGAGACATAAACTTTGAACTTCGCTGTGTCGGGGATTTGTTCCGTGAGTAGCGGGTTCAGTGCGTGGATGCCTTCGATGATCAGTACGGTGTCGTTTGACAGTTTCAGCTTCTTTCCATTATATTCCCGTTTTCCTGTAACGAAGTTGTATTCTGGAATCTCCACGCGTTCCCCTTTCATCAGACGGGTGAGGTGTTCCTCCAGCAGATGATAGTCAACAGTCTCGATGTTATCGAAGTCGTATTGTCCGTTAGGGAGCTTGGGCGTATCTACGCGGTTCACGAAGTAGTCGTCGGTTGAGAAGGAGAGAGGTCGCAGGCCACAGGCTAACAACTGGATAGAGAGTCGCTTGCAGAGAGTACTCTTGCCAGAACTGGACGGTCCGGTGATAAGAACGATACGTATGGGATCTTTCTCTGCATGGAAGCGTCGGTTGATCTCCTCGGCAATCTGTACAATCTTCTTCTCCTGCAGTGCCTCGCTCACCTGAATCAGTTCCGAGGCATAACCGTTGAGGATCGCCTTGTTTACATCACCAGCATTTGAAAGGCGCATAATGATGTCCCACCGCACCTTCTCGGCGAACACCTCGAATGTACGGGGCATATCCACTTTGGGGGCTAACTGCAGCGGGTTGTTTTGATCAGGGACTCGAAGGAGGAGTCCTTCGTTGTATCGTTCCAGTCCCCAGACCTTCAGGAAACCGGCAGAGGGTACCAGCGGACCATAGAAGAAATCCACGGTGTCGCCCAAAGTGTAGTAGTCGCAGTAGATCTGTCCGCTGGTTTCCAACAGCTTCACCTTATCTGAAAAGCCGCGGTCGGAGAAGATACGAACGGCCTCCTCGGTGGTAGCCTCGTTGCGGCGGAACGGCATGTCAAGACCGATAATCTCCTGCATGCGGTGACGGATGGCAGCGACATCGCTATCAGTAAGGGCAGTCTTTTCGTTCGGTTTCTTTCCTCTGGCTTCCTGTTTCTTGAAGTTACAATAATAACCGCGTGACAACGGGTGCTCGATAAACAGTTTACTTCCAGGGAAGAGATCGCTCGTGGCCTTGTACAGTACGAAACAAAGGGAACGCACGTAAGCGCGATGTCCCGATCCGTCACGGGCATCTAAGAACTCCACATCGCGGTTTTGAAAGAGTCGGAACTTCAATCCCTGGGAGGTGTTGTTTACTTTGGCGGATACTACAGGGTAGGGCAGTTTGATCTCATCGGCAAAGGCCTGATAAACATCCAATAAGGAGGCTCCCTCGGGGAAACTCTTGGTTGTATTGTTATTTTTGCAACGGATTTGAAGCATAGGCAGCGATTGTCTTTTAGGTTTCTGTCTGCAAAGGTACGAAAAATCTTCCCACTCGAGAAAATAAATGCATTTATTTTCTACTCACTTACTCAGATTTTTTGTATCTTTGGCTCCGCCGAAAGTACTTTCGTTCGGAAATAAAAATAAATTGATTTATTTTGTATTTCTCTCACTTATTTGTACCTTTGCAGAAAAGAATAGAGTATGGCAAACAGACAGTGGAAAGAGATTAAGAAGTTCGAAGAGATCCTCTTCGAAGAGTACCATCATATCGCAAAGATTACGATTAACCGACCACGCTACCGTAATGCATTCACCCCAAGGACAACCTTGGAGTTGAGTCAGGCCTTTGCCTTGTGCCGTGAGATGCAGGACATCCGTGTCGTATTCCTTACGGGAGCGATGTCGGAGGTACCTGAAGGAAAGAGACTGGAAGACGTGAAGCATGCGTTCTGCAGTGGAGGTGACATGCATGTGAAAGGCCGTGGCGGCTATGTGGATGAGCAAGGGGTGCCCCGTCTGAGCGTGCTTGATGTACAGATGCAGATACGCCGTTTGCCGAAACCTGTGATTGCCATGGTCAACGGTTATGCCATCGGCGGTGGTCATGTGCTCCATGTCGTCTGCGATCTGACTATAGCTTCAGAGAACGCCATCTTCGGACAGACAGGACCGAAAGTGGGATCGTTCGATGCAGGTTTCGGTAGCAGTTACCTAGCCCGGATGGTTGGTCAGAAGAAGGCGCGTGAGATCTGGTTCCTCTGTCAGCAATATACTGCTCAAGAGGCGGAGGCAATGGGAATGGTGAATAAAGTGGTGCCGCTGGCACAGCTGGAGGACACCTGTGTGGAATGGGCGGAGATCATGATGCAGCGCTCACCCTTGGCTCTGCGTATGATTAAGGCTGGACTCAATGCGGAGCTTGACGGACAGGCAGGTATTCAGGAGCTGGCAGGTGATGCCACTATGCTCTACTATTATCTTGATGAGGCGCAGGAAGGTGGAAGGGCTTTCTTAGAGAAGCGAAAGCCTGATTTCGATCAGTATCCGATCTTGCCTTAGGATGACTGATGTTAGTAAGATGACAGAACGGACGATGAGGATAGAGATAGAGGAGCGGATTCTTCATTTCAAACAACCTGCAGGAACCTCTCGGGGTGTTTATACCGAACGACAAATATGGCTGGTACGTGCCATCATGGAAGATCCTGTTACCCAGAAACAGATTGTTGGCGTGGGGGAGTGTGCACCTTTGCCAAAATTAAGTTGTGATGATATCCCCGACTATGGGAAGATTCTACGTACATTCTGTGATGAAACGGAGCAGCGTGGTGTGATCGATGACGAAGCCCTGCGCCCCTATCCTTCCATGCTCTTTGGACTGGAGACGGCTCTACTGAATCTCCGACAAGGTTCTCTTCTCTTTGATACCCCGTTTGGCCGTGGAGAAGAGGGCATTCCCATTAACGGATTGGTATGGATGGGTACGTACGACGAGATGCTTTCACGAATCGAAGAGAAGCTCAAGGCAGGGTTCCGATGTGTTAAACTGAAAATCGGGGCCATCGACTTTGAACGTGAAATAGATCTGATACGTCATATCCGCCGCTATTATGGTCGTGAGCAAATAGAACTGCGTGTGGATGCCAATGGTGCCTTCCAACCAGCTGAGGCTTTGGAGAAGTTGGAACGCCTTGCCCAATACGATATCCATTCTATTGAGCAACCTATCCGTCAAGGTCAATGGAGCGATATGGCGCGGTTGTGCAAGAATTCACCTTTACCTATTGCCCTCGATGAGGAATTGATCGGTGTGAACGACCCAGTCAAGAAAGCATCACTTCTCGATACAATCTCCCCCGCGTACATTATATTAAAACCCTCACTTCACGGAGGAATGGTAGGTACGAGAGAATGGATCTCTATGGCTCAGGAGCGAGGTATCGGCTCCTGGATCACCAGTGCTTTGGAGAGTAACATCGGCTTAAATGCCATTGCCCATTTGACTGCTCATGTGTATGGTCCGGGGATCAGGATGCCGCAAGGACTGGGAACCGGTCAGCTCTTTACCGACAATATTGACATGCCCTTGGAAATCCGGGGTGATCAGTTGTGGTATGGCTTACAGTCAAAGTTGTTTTAGTTAACAGTAGTTAAGATATCCCCCTTTCGTCTCTTTTTTTCCAGAAAGTTTACAAGTGTTTGCTTATTTATGCCTATCTTTGACCATTGAGTGATGAACCTATGATGGAAAATAAGACAAGGGCTTAAGAAATCCCAAGGAAGAGCAGTCTCCTTGGGGTGGTAGCTTTGTTATAAGTCTGTATGATTGAAGAGCCGAATTTTGATTTTAAGTATGAGTTGGCTTTATACAAGTCGTTTGCAGCCAGACTTAGTCTTGCCATCCTGCTGATTGTGGCAGGTGTCTTCCTGGTTGTGACGCTTTCTATCATCTACTTCCAGCAGGAACAGTTGAAAGAGAAAACGGCTTCAAAAGCAAAGGCGCAGCTTCACGATGCGGTCATGCAGATGCGCTTAGCGAATGCTGAGGCTTTGGTGAAAAGAGATACGCTGACCACACAGGAATTTATCCGTATCCTTGAGACTGTACAGCCATACAAGGACTCTTTTACGCTGATGGCGGATGATTCTGGGGAATTGCTTTTTACGAGTAATGATACCATTCTGACTCTTCCCCTTGCCCAGAAGAAGGAGATCATGACTGCTGTGGTGAGCAAGACAGCGGGAATGGAGGAGATCTTTAAAGGGAGTGACCTCTCTCTCCTCCTCCATGAACCCGTTCAGGATTGTCGGTTGTTTGTGGCGCTGGTTTGCTCTCGTGTGGATATCCTTTCCACCTATGGACCAATTCTGCTCTATGGTGTCATCTATTTTATTGTGGGGCTGCTGGCACTATTCCTTTTTAGTACTTTTACCATATACCGGATGGTAGCCCCGCTCCATTTGTTTGCCCAATCTGCCAGAAATATTGCCGGTGGGAACCTGGACACCCCATTGCCGGAAATACATTCTGAGGATGAGCTGCTGCAGCTGAGAGATTCTTTCGAGTATATGCAGACATCCCTGAAACAATATATTAAGGACTTACAGATCACTACGGCCAGTAAGGAACGTTTGCTGAGTGAGCTTTTGATTGCCCATGATATCCAGATGGGAATGATTCCTACCACCTTCCCCCAACGGCACGACCTTGACTTGTACGCCTCCATGGTTCCTGCTAAGGAGGTGGGAGGTGACCTGTATGATTTCATCATCGAAGGTGACCAGCTTTCTTTCATCATCGGTGACGTAGCAGGGAAAGGGGTACCGGCATCCCTCTATATGGCTGTCACACGAACCTTGTTCCGAAACCTCGCCGGTAACTATCAGAGTGCTGCGAACATTGTCCGTGAGATGAATCATGCCATTGCCTCCACCAATGATTCCTTCGTTTTCGTGACCCTCTTCGTGGGTGTCCTTGACATGAAGACCCATCACTTGAATTACTGTAACGCTGCCCATAATGCCCCCGTGTTGCTGCCTGTCAATGGCGACTGCCGCTTGTTGGATGTGGAGGTAAACCTGCCAGTGGGTGTTGAAGACCGATACCACTATGAGGATCAGCAGATGGACTTCCCCTTGGGAACATCCTTGCTGCTCTATACCGATGGCCTGACGGAAGCGACGTATGTGTCCCGAAACGGCAGCAGGCGTTTGTTTGGCGAAGCCAGAATGCTTTACGATCTGGAGATCAAACGTGATGCCAGTGCCCAGGAGATTGTAGATTACCTGAACCATCATGTGGCTATTTTTGGTGACGGCACAGAGCAATGCGATGATATCACGCTGCTTTTCCTACGGCATGGAACAGACGGCATCCAGCATTATCCTGTCTCTGCACCTAATCATATTTTGTTGAAGAACGAGATGACGGAGATCAGTCGGGTGAAGAGTTTCTTCTTCTCTGTCTGTCGAGAATACGGTATTGATGATGAGCTGGGGAAATCATTGAATCTGGCTCTTGAGGAATGGGTGGCTAATGTCATCAACTATGCTTATCAAAAAGGTAGCCGCGGTCATATTGATATCACTGCAGAGATGAACGAAGACTTGCTGCGCTTGGTTATTAAAGACAGCGGTGTTCCTTTTGATCCGACGAAGCATGGTGAGGCGGATGTTCGTTCAGAATTGGGGGATCGTCCTATAGGCGGTTTGGGAATTTTCCTGATCAGATCCATTATGGACGACTTTTCTTACCAACGTACTGAAGACGGATACAATATTGTGACACTAATAAAACATATTATTCATAACTAAAAACCAAAGTCTATGGAATCGATCGTTTTCTGGGGTTTTAACCTATACGCGTGGATTACTATCGTTACGGTTCTCTCGATGTTTACCGTCTTGTTGTTCACAAAGATTCGGGCCGATCTGGTGTTCCTCGGCGCCATTTCCATCCTGTTTGTCACAGGAGTCCTCGATGCCAAGGAGGCATTCTCGGGATTCAGCAGTACTTCAGTAGTCATCATCGGCGTGCTCTTCGTTGTGGTGGCGGGACTTACCCATACCGGTGTGCTGCAATGGATTGTGAAGAAGTTGTTAGGACAGCCGAAAAGCTATTCAAAGGCTGTGGTTCGCTTGATGCTCCCTGTAGCCGCCTTGAGCTCGTTTCTCAGTAACACCACCGTGGTAGCCCTCTTCGTGGGTATCGTCAAGATGTGGTCGAAGAAACTGAATATCTCTCCTTCCAAACTGTTGATACCACTGAGCTATGCCTCGGGCATGGGTGGTGTATGTACGCTGATTGGTACACCGCCGAACCTGATCATCTCCGGGCTCTATGCAGAGAAAACAGGTGTGGCGATGAATGTGCTCACCACTACGTTACCGGGATTGTTCTGTCTTTTCATCGGTGTGCTTTCCATCATTGCCCTGCGCCGATTACTGCCAGACCGGAAAGCTCCCGAGTCGGCTTTTGAGTCAACATCCGATTATACCGTTGAACTATTGGTTCCGACAGACAATCCCCATGTGGCACAGACTATTGAGGAGGCTGGTCTTAACCAGTTCTCTGGTGGTACACTGATAGAGATTATTCACTACGATGAGGTGATCTCGCCCGTGGCTGCTGACGAGATGATAATGGGAGGTGACCGTCTGGTCTTTGCCGGACAGATTGATGAGATCCTCGATTTGAAGAAGAGTCATGGCTTTGTAAATGCCGATCATCATGTGTTCACCATGGATGAGATGGACAAGAACCGTCAGTTGCGTACAGCATATGTTACCTTCGGCAGTAGTCTGATCAATACTGCTATTGGAGACAGTACCTTCGAGAAAGACAATAACATGATTCTTGTGGCTGTGGCACGCCGGGGCAAGCGCATCAACGAGTCACCGCGAAAGGTGGTGCTCCAAGCGGGCGATACCCTCCTCTTTGAGTGTCCGCCACGGGTGAATATCCACACGGAGCGCCTGTCCTCACAGTTACAGTTCTTCGATTCTGAACAGGTGCCGAATATTGGTAAGAAGACATTGGTATCTACCACCATCATGATTGCCATGGTTGTGCTCTCTGCCTTGAATGTGATCCCACTGCTGCAATGTGCCTTCCTGGCAGCCATTGCGATGTTGCTGTTCCGGTGCTGTAATGTTGACCAGGCCATGAAAGCCATCAACTGGGAAATCCTGATGGTGTTTGCGGGAAGTGTGGTACTGGGAATTGCGATCCAGAAGACAGGCATTGCCGAACGACTGGCTTTCGGTATCCTTGATGTCTGTGGCACGAATCCCATAGTGGTTATGGCTGCCATCTGTTTCGTGGGAACATTCATCACGGAGTTTATCTCGAATACTGCTGCAGGTGCTATGTTCTTCCCCATCATGTATGAGGCGGCAGAGAAGTTGGGATACGAGCCTTATCCTTTCCTCATCGCCCTGATGGTCAGTGTAAGCAGTAGCTTTGCCACGCCCATTGGCTCACCCACCCACATGCTTGTGTATGGTCCTGGAGGTTACCGTTTCAGTGATTTCATGCGTATCGGTCTGCTGATGAATCTCATCATCTTAGCAGCCAACATCTTCATAGTGAACATGATTTATCCATTAACCCCATTAAATCCATAAAGTGATGAATATTGAAATCAAAGAACAAAAAGGCAGTTATGTAGGAACGCTGTCAGGTTGGCTCGACACCAATGTAGCCACGCAATTCTTGGATGATATTAAAGTCCTGGAAGAGAATGCCGACAAGACCATCGTCCTCGACTTCACCGCTCTTGAATACATCTGTAGCTTGGCACTCCGTGGTCTTCTGAAACTCAAGAAGGAGAGCGCGGCCAAGGGCGGGAATTTGGAACTCAAGAATGTGCAGGGTGAGGTGTTGAAGATTTTCACCATGACGGGTTTCTCCAGATTGTTTGGTATATGACCTCCCGAATCTTTGGGTTTATTTGCAAATGTTTGTACCTTTGCATTCGTGATGAAAGTTCATGATATTGTTTATTGCGGTACAGCAGAGGAGGTCAGGCAGTGCAAGGAGGCTGTGAGCCAGTTCCTGGAGGAGTGGTACAATGGTAGCGATCTGTTACTGGTACATACCAGTGGCTCCACGGGACACCCCAAACCCCTGTGGGTGGAAAAGAAACGTATGTTGGCCTCCGCACGTATCACTTGCGATTTTCTCGGTCTGAAGCAGGGCGATACGGCCTTGCTTTGTATGTCACTTGACTATATCGCTGGAAAGATGATGATGGTGCGGACCATTGAGCGAGGACTGCGGTTGGTGGTTGTCCCTCCCTCAGGACATCCTTTAAACTCATTCTGCTCACAGATCTCTTTCGCAGCCATGGTTCCCATGCAGGTGTATAACTCTCTCCATGTTTCCGAGGAACGGGAGCGATTGAAACATATCCGTCATTTGATTATCGGTGGAGGCTCCATCGATGAGGCGATGGCACAGGAACTGAAACTCTTCCCCAATGCCGTGTGGAGTACCTATGGAATGACAGAGACGCTCTCACATATCGCCCTGCGACGACTGAGCGGCGAGACTGCCAGTGATAGTTATTTGCCTTTCCCTGGGGTGCAAGTCTCGTTAGATACAGACCAGTGCCTGGTGATTGATGCTCCCCAAGTATGTCAGGATCAGTTGGTCACCCATGACATCGCTTCGTTGGAGGAAAAGGATGGATATCAGCAATTTAGAATCATCGGCAGGAAGGACAATGTAATCTGTTCCGGTGGCATCAAGATTCAGATGGAGGAAGTAGAACAGATGCTCAGACCCGTTCTCTCCATGCCTTTTATGATTACCAAGAAGAAAGACCAGAAGTTTGGAGAAATCGTTGTGCTTTTGATCGAGGATCCTTCTGTTGCTGAAACCACAATCCTCGAGGGACATTTGTCCTCTGTTCATTTTTCTGAGGATGTCTTTTCCCGTAGCTTCTCCTCTCTTTCTGCCTATTGGCATCCCCGACAGGTGATAGCTGTGCCTCGACTTCCTATGACCGAAACGGGGAAGCCAGCTCGTGCAGATGCAGAGCGAATAGTGAGCCGTGCACGTTAACATCCTGTTCTGCTAAGCCGACTTTACAAAAGCTGACCATAGGTTGTTTTTGTGGTAGATCATGATGGAAAAAGAGGTGGAAAAAGACTGTTTTTGCTTTTGTGTATCAGAGATAATTTGTACCTTTGCCGCTGATTTTGATGATCTTGGGCAGATTCTTCAATTATCAATCATACATTAATCATTTTTAGCAGACAGTCATGTTTAAAAGTTTTCACGGATTTCATCTTGTTGAGGCGTATCATCAAGCTCGCCATGCACACAAGTATCATCCAGACACAGTTACCATAAAGTTTTTCAAGGCCATCTTCGTGGCCATCGTAACATTGCTCCTTTGGAATGCCCCGTCGGAGGTCTTCGGCATTCATAACCTTACGGTCATCCAGCAGCGTATCATCGCAATTTTTGCCTTTGCCACCCTGATGTGGGTATTGGAGGTCGTTTCATCGTGGGCTACCTCGGTAGGTATCATCGTGATGATGCTCCTTTTCACGTCGAATAGTGGAATTAACTTTATGATGACGGGTGACAACTTAGGCGATCCGCTGCCATATAAGAATATCATGGCCTGCTTTGCTGATCCGGTGATTATGCTGTTCATCGGTGGTTTCGTACTGGCTATTGCAGCAGGCAAGACGGGCTTGGATGCCCAGTTGGCCAAGGTGCTGCTGAAACCTTTTGGTAGGAAGAGCGAAAACGTGCTACTGGGTTTCATCCTGATTACTGGTTTGTTCTCGATGTTCGTGTCGAACACTGCCACAGCAGCCATGATGCTTACCTTCCTGACACCGGTTTTCAAACAACTTCCACCAGAGGGGAAAGGTCGTATCGCGCTGGCATTATCGATACCTGTAGCCGCCAACCTCGGTGGTATGGGTACGCCTATTGGTACGCCGCCGAATACCATTGCCTTAAAATATCTGAATGATCCTGAAGGCATGAACATGGGATTGGGCTTCGGTCAGTGGATGCTCTTCATGCTGCCGTTGGTGGCAATCCTCCTGTTCATCAGCTGGATTCTGCTGAAACGTATCTATCCCTTTACTCAGAAGACGGTAGAGCTGGAGATTGAAGGTGGAATGAAGAAAGGTAGGAATTCCTGGATTGTTATCGTGACATTCTGTGTTACCGTCCTGCTCTGGCTCACAGATTCACTGACTGGTATCAACAGCTATACTGTGGCACTGATTCCCTTTGTGGTGTTTGCCATGACAGGTGTCATTACAAAATACGACTTGGAAGAGATTAACTGGAGTGTGCTGTGGATGGTTGCCGGTGGTTTTGCATTGGGCTATGGCCTGAATGCCTCGGGTTTGGCTGAGAATGCCGTGGAAAGTATTCCTTTCGGCGATTTCTCTCCCATCGCAATTCTTATCCTATCAGGTCTGATCTGCTATCTGTTGTCTAACTTCATCAGTAATTCGGCCACTGCAGCCTTGCTGATGCCCATCCTCGCCGTGGTATGTACGGCCATGGGTGATAAGCTTGATGCTATCGGTGGTACACCCACGGTGTTGATAGGTGTAGCCGTAGCTGCTTCCAGTGCGATGATCCTACCTGTCAGTACACCCCCCAACGCCTTGGCTTTCTCTACCAATCTGGTTCAGCAGAAAGACATGGTGAAGATCGGTATCATCGTGGGTATCATCAGCATGCTCATCGGATACTCCATGCTGTATTTCGTGGGTAAACTGGGGATGATTTAAGAGATGATAGATGAAAGATGATAGATGATAGATGAAAGATGAAAGATGAGTAACCATCCCTTTACCACGGCCATATTGCGCTGGTTCCAAGAGAACCGGCGCGATTTGCCTTGGCGTCATACTACCGATCCCTATGCCATCTGGCTGAGTGAGGTGATTCTTCAGCAGACACGTATCCAGCAGGGCCAGGCCTATTGGGAACGCTTCATGCAGCGGTTCCCTACTGTGGAGTCTTTGGCTGAGGCTACTGAGGATGAGGTGTTGAGGCTGTGGCAGGGACTGGGATACTACAGCAGGGCGCGTAATCTGCATGCTGCTGCCAAACAGGTGGTGGCGGCAGGACATTTTCCTGATACTTTGGAGGGTATCAAGGCACTGAAGGGTGTGGGAGACTATACAGCTGCAGCCATCGGATCCATTGCTTTTAACCTGCCAGCTGCCGTGGTGGATGGGAATGTCTATCGTGTACTTGCCCGTCATTTCGGCATTGATACGCCCATCAATACCACACAAGGAAAGAAGGTGTTCACGGCATTGGCCCAGGAGTTGCTACCGCACGACCATGCCTCTGCATTCAATCAGGCTATGATGGATTTCGGTGCCATCCAGTGTACACCGCAGTCGCCACGTTGTCTGCTCTGTCCGCTGACCGATACCTGTGAGGCCTTGCGTTCAGGAAGGGTTGAAATGCTGCCTGTGAAACAGCGTACCTTGAAAATCCAGACACGGTGCCTTACCTATATATATATAAGGTATAAGGGACAGACGGCCATTCACCGTCGGGAGGCGGGTGATATCTGGCAAGGACTGTGGGAACCTTGTCTGGTGGAGCAGCCACAGGAGTCGTTTGCCGACTGGGCAGCACAATATCCCGGACAGCTGTCGGATGACAACTGTCGTCTGGTACAGAAAGGAGTAAAACATGTGCTTACCCATCGTGTCCTGTTGGCCGATTTGTATCTTTGGGAGCCCGAACAGCAACCAGAACTGCCATCAGGTTATCAGTGGATATCCGAAACATCCCTCGACAACTATGCTCTTCCCCGATTGGTGGAGAAACTCATTGCCGCGTTATGACTCGCGGTAGAAGTCCAGAGCTTCCTTGATCTCTTCCTTCGTGGCGCTTTGGTTGATACGGATATCACCGATGCCGCCTAACAATGTGAAGTTAATGATTCCCGACGTATTCTTTTTGTCGTGAGTCATCAGCTCGATCAGCGTGTCATAATCATCGCATGTAATAGGGAAAGATCCATAGTGCTCACGGATGAATCTTACAGTCTGTCGCATCTTGTCGGTGGGGAATCCTGTCTTCACCACAGATAGATATAGCTCACAGATGATACCGTAGGCCACAGCGTAGCCGTGAAGGATGGGACGATGGGTCTGAATGGAGAACGATTCGAAGGCATGCCCGATGGTGTGTCCCACGTTCAGTGCCTTGCGGATGCCCTTCTCCTTGGGATCTTCTGTGACGATACGCTCTTTCAGTTCCACGCTTTGTCTGAGTAGGATCGCGAACTCATCACTCTCCATATCTTTTTCCATACTAAAGGTCAGATGCTCTGCCCACATCTTCTCGTTGGCAATCAGACTGTGCTTGAGCATCTCGGCATAGCCGGAGAGTAGGTTCTCTGTATCGAGAGTGCGGAGGAAACATGTATCGAGGATGACGAATCTTGACTCGTTGAAGACGCCGATCTCGTTCTTCAGACCGTTGTAGTTGATACCAGTCTTACCACCCACACTGGCATCGACCATGGCGAGCAGGGTAGTGGGGATGTTGATGAAGTTGATACCACGTTTGAAGGTAGAGGCCGCAAAGCCTCCTAGGTCGGTAACCATTCCGCCTCCTAAGTTAATGAGTAAGGAGTGCCGGGTGGCAACACCCTTCCCTAAGGCTGTCCACACCTGTGCCAGACTGTCAAGGTCCTTATGGCTATCGGTGGCAGGAATGGTGATCAGACGTGCGTTTTTTAAACAAAGGTACGATTGGATGACGGGCCAGCAGCAGACGGCAGTGGTCTCATCAGTCAAGACAAAGATCTTATCATGATGACACTCTGCTATGGCCATGGTCAGCTCCTCTTGTAAGTTCTTGGAAAATATCACTCTCTGCTCCATACTCACGTAATTAAAGATTCGTTTTTTGTCATATCGCCGAAAGCTCTTTGATCCAAAGAGTAATCCAACGTTTCGGGTGCAAAATTAAAGGAAAGTAAGCAAAAAAACAAATTAATTTGCTTTTTTCTGTCTTTCTGATTAAACCAATGATTCTTTGATTCGTCAAAACAAGCAAAACATTCACACAAAGAAAATGAAAAAATCGTTTTTACTCATGCTGCTGATGACGATATCAGCAATCGCTAACGCCCAGAGTAGGATAACGGGCGAAATCACCGACCGTGATACGCAAGAGGGAGTGATGCAGGTGACTGTTCAGCTGCTCAAGACCGATAGTACGTTCGTCGTGGGAACGCTCTCCGATGAGGAGGGCCATTTCAGTTTGGAGGCTCCTGCAGACGGCAAGTATATCTTAAAAATGACAAGTGTGGGTTATAAACCGCTCACCAAGGATGTCACTGTGAAAGAAGGTAAGGATGTGGCATTAGGTGAGATCGTCTTCGGCGCCGATGCTATCATGCTGAAAGGGACCACTGTGACAGGACAAGCAGCGAAGGTGACAGTGAAGAAAGACACCTTTATCTATAATGCCGCTGCCTATCGTACCCCAGAGGGTAGCGTGGTGGAGGAACTGGTGAAGAAACTGCCTGGTGCCCAGATTGATGACGATGGAAAGATTACCATTAACGGTAAGCAGGTGAGGAAGATCCTCGTGGATGGTAAGGAGTTCATGACGGGTGATACCGAGACGGCCTTGAAGAACCTGCCTACCTCTATTATCAATAATATCCGTGCCTATGATCAGCAGAGCGACATGGCCCGTGTGACGGGTATCCAGGATGGTAACGAAGAGACCGTGCTCGACTTCGGTATCAAGCCAGGTATGAACAAGGGTTTCTTCGGCAATGCCGATCTCGGTATAGGAACAAAGAACCGTTATGCTGAGCGACTGATGGCTTCTTATCAGAACAGTAATATGCGACTCACCGGTATGTTCAACGCCAACAACACCAATAACATGGGATTTCCAGGTGGTGGCGGTGGTGGCCGATGGGGTGGCCGCAACGGTCTTACCTCTAATAAGATGGGTGGCTTGAACTACAACTTTGCCACCAACGACGAGAAATTGGAACTGGATGCCAGTCTGCGTTGGAACCACAACGATGGCGATACCTGGTCGAAGAGTACCACTGAGAACTTCGGTACCAGTATGTTCTCCAACAGACTGAGTCAGAGCTATAACCGCTCCGACAACTATAACTTCCAGATGCGTTTGGAGTGGAAGCCTGATGAGATGTGGAATGTCATGTTCCGACCCACGCTGAGAATCACTAAGAGTGACAATACCAGTGAGGGCAGTTCGCTCACCTTCAACAAAGATCCCTATCAGTATGTGGCTGATCCTTTCTCACAGGCCTCTATCGAACAGCTGGCAGCCGATAACCTGATTGTGAACCATCAGGAAAGCAGTTCACTGGGTACGAACGACAACACGTCCGCCAGTGCGATGTTGCAGATTAACCGTCGTCTGAACAACCGTGGACGCAATATTACATTTGTGGGTAACGCCAACTATGGTGATCAGGAAAGTAAGAACCTCTCACTCTCTGAAGTAATTCTCCATCAGTATAAGGTGGCATCAGGTGACTCTACTTATTATACCAACCGCTATAACCTGACTCCGACTAAGAACTGGAGCTACTCAGGACAACTCACCTACAGTGAGCCAATTGCCGACCGCACCTACCTCCAGTTCAGCTACCAATACAGTTATAGCTACAACAAGAGCGACCGATCCACCTACGACTACAGCTTGGTGCCCGGCTTCTATAACAGTTCGATGGCTCCTGTCTATGGTGGCTTTAACAATTACCTTTCGCATGTGGCCGATCCGTTCAGTGCCGACTACTACAATCTGGGATTGAGCCGTTTCTCTGAGTATAAGAACTATATCCATGAGTTCAACTTGATGTTCCGCAGAATCCGTGACACCTACCAGCTGAATGCCGGTGTGATGCTCCAGCCGCAGCGCTCGAAGTTCATCCAGGACTACCAGAAGATCCATACGGATACTGCACGCAACGTGTTCAACGTATCACCGACCATTGACTTCCGTTATCGTCCTAATGACCTCACTCAGCTCCAGCTGACCTATCGGGGATCTACCTCACAGCCGCAGATGAGCGACCTGCTCGATATCACCGACGACAGCAACCCGCTGAGCATCACGAAGGGTAACCCGGGACTGAAGCCCTCGTTCACTAACAGTCTCCAGTTGTTCTACAATACATACATGCAGAGCCATATGCGCTCTATCATGGTGTTCGGTAACTATAGCAATACCCGTAACTCCATCGCGAACAGGGTGTACTATGATACCAAGGCTGGTGGACAGACCTCCCGTCCTGAGAATATCAATGGAAACTGGAATGCCAGCATGGGCTTGATGTTCAACACCTCCATCGACAGCGTCGGTGTATGGAACGTGAATACCTTCACCATGTTGAACCACAGTAACAACGTGGGTTACTTGGCTGATCAGAAGAACACGACACGTAACACCATGATCATGGAACGTCTGCAGGGAAGTTACCGCAAGGATTGGTTCGAGCTTGCCATCGACGGTTCTGTCAACTATACTCATGCCCGCAACGAACTGCAGAGCCAGAGCGACCTCGATACCTGGCAGTTCTCTTATGGTGGTACCATCAACATCTTTGCTCCTTGGGGTACCAGTCTCTCTACCGACTTGCATAACCAGAGCCGTAGAGGATACAACGACAGTTCGATGAACACCAACGAGTTGATTTGGAACGCACAGATCTCACAGGGATTCCTGAAAGGAAACGCACTCACCGTGTCACTCCAGTTCTATGATATCCTGCATGAGATGAGTACATACTCACGCTCTATCACTGCCATGCAGCGCAGCGATACCCAGTATAACAGCATCAACAGCTATGCTATGCTTCACGTGATCTATCGTATCAATGCCTTCGGTGGTCGTCAGAACCGACAGATGATGCGTGGCATGGGAGGTATGGGCTTCGGAGGTCCTGGTATGGGTATGCCTGGTGGCGGCGGTGGCCGTGGCGGTCGTGGCGGTGGCTTCGGTGGTGGCCGTGGCGGTGGCTTCGGTGGCGGCTTCGGCGGCGGAAGAAGATAAAGAAGATAAATAACTTATATCAACTATTCACAATCGAGAATCTATAACAACAAGGCAGGGTGGCACATGTGCCACCCTGTTTTTGTGTGGGTAGGTTGCGAACTATGAGCAGACTTGATTTGTTAAATTCCTGAAAGATCTTGACTAATTAACTTCGTTTAACGCGATTTTAACGCATTTGGGGCAAGAACCGTCCTTTCGGTCGTAAAAACGCAATTCTGGAGCAGTTCGGTAAGTCGCTGATGATGAGTACATTGTGGAAATTCGACATTTTTGACTTGCGAAAACAGCGTTTTTAGATGCCAAAAACATAGTATTTAGGAGGCAAAAACACCGTTTTTAGGTGATGAAAACACCGTTTTTGTGAGAAGGTAGTGGTCGCCTTCGGCGAGAAATCCTACAAAATCTATCCAAAATCAAACAAATAAATAAGATTTTGTAAGATTTTGTTTAGATTTTGTTCGATTTTTCTCTCCGCTACGCTATGAGTGACCGTTGGTTCTGCCCGTAAGGGCATCCAATAAATCTTTCAAAAGTAAAAACCTTGCTTTTTCGAAGGAACGGCATCTAAGGGTTGTTCCGAACGGCGTTAATACCTGTTCCGATGGCATCTAACACTCGTTCCGCCGTCAGCTATAGGGGGTAAAGTGACGGCGGAACGACCCGTAGATGACGGCGGAAAGGGTGTAAGGAACGTCTGGAATGACTGCAAGTAGGCTTTACTTGGGTTCAAAGTAGACTTTACTTTGATCTCGATTAGACTTTACTTTGATCTCAATTAGACTTTACTTGCCAAATATAGTTCTTAGGGATGCTTTGAAACACCTCAAATCATCCTGATGAAGTCAATTACGGAATTTTTACGATACTTAATTTCTGATCAAGGAATTTGACAAAAATCCCGTTTGTTTTTGTCAATTCCCACCATACGTGGCCTTTCCCGTGCCTTCAAATACAGAGGAAGGCTATTCGGAGGCTTGGAGGTTGTTGATCAGTTGTTCGATGACAGGTGGGAAATGGCGCATCTCCAGTTCATGTTCCTTGGCAGCAATGGTGTCGGGCGTATCATCGGGATCGATGGGAGTACTGAACTGGGCAATGATTTCACCACCATCGCATACATTACTGACATAGTGTACCGTCATGCCTGTTTCTGTCTCTCCTGCCGCTTTTACGGCCTCATGCACATGGTGTCCCCACATTCCCTTGCCTCCATATTTGGGCAGTAGGGCAGGGTGGAGGTTGATCATGCGGTGATCGAAAGCCTCGATGAGATAGTCGGGGATCATTACCAGGAATCCTGCCAGTACGATGAACTGGATATCATATTGCTGTAACAAAGGCATCATGATGTCCTGCTGTTGCAGTTCTTTCTTGGAGAGGACAACGGCGGGAACGTTCAGGTTCTTCGCCCTTTGCAGGGCGTAGGCATCAGCCTTATTGCTGATGACAAGAGATACCTGGATGTGGTCATTATGGGCAAAATAGCGGATGATGTTCTCGCAGTTACTGCCGCTGCCGGATACGAAGATGGCGATGTTCATGGGAGATGAGGGATGAAAGATGAGGAATTAGGGTTCGTCGTCATCGGGGAAGTCATCATCGAAGCCGAAGAGGGCAGGATCGGTAAAGGCCTCCATGGCACGACGGTCTTTCTTTGTAGGACGTCCCGTACCGCGTGCCCTGTCGACGAATCCACTGATGCGGCTCATCTCCAAGAGCTCATATTGCTTCGGGTCGGTGACGTTTTCATAGATCTCAGGAAGAAGTTTGGCACCCACACGCTGCTCGATGCATTTGAGTACCTTGAAGGAATAGGTGACGGGAGGTTTTTTCACGCTCACCACCTCACCTACCTTCAGCGGTCGTGAAGGTTTGACGTTTACTCCGTTGATGGTGACACGACCGTTCTTGCAGGCATCGGCGGCGATGCTGCGTGTCTTGAAGATACGTGAGGCCCAGAGCCATTTGTCAATTCTTGCTTCCATCGAAACTATGAATTGTCAATTATGAATTGTCAATTATCAATTATGTACAGTTTTCCCTTGATGGTTATATTGGTTCATCGTGATGTCCAGACCCGCTAAAACGAAGCTTTTGATAATCTCCACGGCCTTGTCAATGGCAGGCTGGAGAACCTTGAGCTCTTCTTCATCATAACGTCCTAACACCCAGTCGATTTGCTGACCGCGGACGAACTCGTTACCGATGCCCATACGGAGTCTGGCATATTGTTGTCCTATGAGCTGTTGGATATGTCCTAAGCCGTTGTGCCCGCCATTGCTACCGCTTCCTTTCAGGCGGAAGGAACCCAAGGGCAGGGCAATCTCATCCACGACGACGAGCAAACGGTCTTGTTCGATGTTCTCTTTCTGCAACCAGTAGCGGACGGCATTACCGCTCAGGTTCATATAGGTGGTGGGCTTTAGCAGGACTACTTTCCGGCCTTTGAGTGAGGTCTCGGCGACAAAGCCGTAGCGCCTGTCCTCAAAAACAATATTGGACGCTTTGGCAAAAGCGTCCAATACCATGTAGCCAGTGTTGTGGCGGGTCTCGGCGTATTCGTCGCCAGGATTTCCCAAGCCAACAATCAGGTATTTGTCCATGGAAGGTTATGCTTCCTCTGCAGCCTGAGCAGCGGCGTTGGACTTACGTGTAGCCTTGATGGTGCAAACCACCACTTCCTTGCTGGTAGCCATCTCCAGACCTTCGAACTTCAGGTCACCCACCTTGATGCTCTTACCGATGGTCAGGTCGGTAACATCGATGTCAAGGGTCTCAGGTATATTCTGATACATAGCGGTCACGTTCACCTTACGGACGATAAGAGCCAGACGACCACCGTCGCGTACACCCTGTGCCAGACCGTTCAGTTTCACAGGAACACCGATGGTGATAGGCTTTGCCTCGTTCACCTCATAGAAGTCGATGTGCAGCAGAGCATCGGTCACCGGATGGAACTGCAGCTCTTTCATGATGGCAGTGTGGTGCTGACCGTCGATGTTCAGGTTCACCACGTAGATGTGCGGGGTATAGACAACCTTGCGCAGCTCTGTCATGGGCACTGCAAAAGCCATTGCTACGGGAAGACCGTTCTCGCCTTTTGCCTCACCATAGAGGTTACAGGGAATCAGTCCCTCTTTTCTCATCAACTTAGAAGCCTTCTTTCCGGTCTCGCTTCTCTTCTGACCTGTTACATTAATCTCTTTCATAATGTGTTACTCTAAATTAAGTTTGTGAAATCGTTTATGCTTAATTCGCCATCACACTTGTCGCATGCTTTTGAAAAAGCGGTGCAAAGGTATCAATTTTTCCCCAAACACACAATATTTCTCTTAAAAAAAGTAGAAAAAACGCTCTTTTTCTTGCAGGGTATCCATATTTTGTATAATTTTGCATTCGATAAACGTATGAATAAAACGAATTACACAGGAAAGATGATTAATAGAGAATTAATCCGAATAAAGATAGTTCAGTTAACCTACGCATACTATCAAAACGGAAGCAAGAATATGGACAGCGCAGAGAAGGAGCTGCTGTTCAGCCTCTCCAAGGCCTATCATTTATATAATTACATGTTGTCGCTCATCGTGGCGATAACCAACGAGGCACGCCGCCATGTGGAGGTGGGTACGGCAAGGGCAAAACGTGAAGGTACGCAACCGCCATCTGATAAGTTCGCTTACAATAAATTCGCCTTGCAGCTGGAGGAGAACCGTATGCTTCAGGATTTCGTGGAGAGTCAGAAGCAGTCGTGGGAGGATGACATTGAATTCGTGAGGAAACTCTACGGACAGATTGAACAGAGTGAGATATACAAGGATTACATGGAGAGCCACGACGACTCATACGAGGCTGACAGGGAGGTATGGCGCCAGCTGTACAAGGCTCTGGTGATGGATAATGACGATCTGGACAGCCTGTTGGAAGAGAAGAGCCTGTACTGGAACGATGACAAGGAGGTGGTTGACACCTTCGTGCTGAAAACCATCAAGCGTTTTGATCCCAAAAACAAGAAGAATCAGGAGCTGCTACCCGAATATAAGGATGAGGAAGACAAGGATTTTGCCCGTCGTCTGTTCCGCGCCACTATCATGAATGCCGACCAGTATCAGCGGTATATGAGTGAGGCATCGCGCAACTGGGATTTCTCGCGCCTGGCTTACATGGATGTGGTTATCATGCAGATTGCCATTGCCGAGATGCTGACCTTCCCTGCCATTCCTATCAGTGTGACGATCAATGAGTTTGTGGATCTGGCAAAGATCTATAGTACCCCGAAGAGTGGCGGATATATCAATGGCATGCTCGATGCAATCGCCCGCCATCTTGTGAAAACGGGAAAGATGCTGAAGCCTATTGGTGAGAATCCACGGAAGGTGAAACACGACCAGAAAATGGCTGAACGCCGTAACTATGCCCAGATGAGGGCAGAAGAGAATGCAAATGCCGGGGAACAGGGAGAACCGTTTATGGATGAACCTGCAGACGAGGCATAGTCATTGCAAACAGAAAGATAGCATTTACACATTATTTATATAGACATGACAACATTATTTTTAGCAGCTCAGGCCGCACAAGGTGGCGGCAGCATGAGCTTCTTGATCATGATGATTGCGATCTTCGCCATCATGTGGTTTTTCATGATCCATCCGCAGCAGAAGAAGCAGAAGGAGATCCGTAACTTCCAGAACTCCCTGACTGAGGGTACCAATGTGATTACTGGCGGTGGCATCTACGGAACAGTTCGTCGTATCGATCTTGCCACGAACACCGTGGAGGTGGAGATTGCCAAAGGGACAGTCATCCGTGTTGACCGTGGCTATGTCTTCGCCGACTCTTCTTCGGCAGCGCAGCCACAGGCTAAATAAATGGAAGACCGGCAAGCGACACGCACAGACGGCATTGTCAGGAATTTCTTTTTTCGCATGTTTAACAAAGAATTCCTGATTTTTTTGTCCTTTCTCTTATTGAGCGGGGCATTCTGGCTCGTTATGACACTCAACGAGAGTTATGAGCGGGAAATCAAAATACCTCTCCACTTGGAGAACATTCCAAGGAGGGTGGTGGTGACTTCGAATATCGATGACACCTTACGTATTACGGTGCGTGATCGCGGTTATATCCTCTTTACCTATTTATATGGTAATAACCTGAAACCCGTTCGGGTGAACTTTAATACCTACAATAAGGGGAACGGACGAGGACTTATCCAGAGCAGTGACATTCAGAAAATGCTCTACCAGCAACTGTTTAAGTCAACGCGTATCACTGCTGTCAAACCTGATAAGTTTGAATTTCAGTATAATTACGGTGAGAGTAAACAGCTGGCCGTAAGGCTGAACGGGAAGATTACACCTGGAAGGAGCTATTATCTCGCTAATGTGAAGTTCACCCCCGAGGTGGTGACTGTGTATGCCAGTAGGGAGAAACTCGACAGCCTGAAGGAGATCTATACGGAGCTGATTCATTTGAGTAATGTCACCGATACGGTGGTGAAAGAGGTTAATCTTGTGAGACAGGCGGGTATGAAGTGTATTCCTGCCAAGGTAAAGATGTCGGTATTCCCTGATGTGCTGACGGAAGAGAGCGTGGAGGTGCCGATTACCGCAGTGAATATGCCTGAGGGAAAAGTGCTGCGTACCTTCCCGTCAAGGGTGAAGGTGTTGTTTACCACAGGAGCAGGTCAGTTTAGAAGCATTCGACCAGAACTGTTTAAGGTGGAGGCTGACTACTGGGAGATTCAATCTCGCCCTTCGGATAAGTGCGCACTCCACCTGAGATCTGTCCCCTACGGAGTACGTAATGCCCGACTTGAGCCCACCCAAGTGGATTACTTGATTGAAGCGCAATGAAAATAGCGGTAACAGGAGGCATCGGGAGTGGTAAAAGCTACGTGTGCCGTTATCTGGAGAAACGGGGCATACGGGTGTATGACTGTGACCGTGAGGCGAAAAGGCTGATGAGGGAGTCGGCAGAGATCAGAGATGCCCTAAGTGCCCTGGTGGGCCGCGATGCTTATCTGGATGGCGAACTGAACAAACCGGTGCTGGCGAAGTTCCTCCTGCAGTCAGAGACCAACAAACAGGCGGTGAATGCCGTGGTACATCCAGCTGTGGCACGTGATTTTGAGTCGTCGGGTATGGACTGGTTGGAGAGTGCGATTCTGTTTGACAGTGGTTTTTACCGACGTACTCATTTCGACAAGGTGGTTTGTGTTACTGCACCATTGGAGACCCGTGTGCAACGGGTGATGAACAGGGACGGTATCTCCCGTGAACAAGCTTTGCAATGGATTGCCAAACAGCAACCCCAGCAGGAAATGGTGGCACGAAGCGACTTTGAAGTGGTAAACGATGGCCAGAAAGACATCGATCAACAGTTAGATCATATCATTAATCATATAAAGAAACAAAACAAACAATCCAAAACAATGGTACAGACAATCTTATCAATTGCTGGAAAACCGGGTCTTTTCAAACTCGTGTCAAGAGGCAAGATGAACCTCATAGTGGAAGCACTTGACGAAACGCACAAGCGAATGCCAGCCTTCGCTACCGACCGTGTCACCTCATTGGCGGATATCGCCATGTATACCGATGCCGAGGATGTGCCACTGATGACAGTTCTTGCCGCCATCCGTGACAAAGAGGATAAAAAAGAGGTTACTTTCAATTTCAAAAAATGTAGTAGCAAGGAACTGCGCGACTATTTCGCAGAGGTACTTCCTGACTTCGATCGAGAACGTGTACACGACAGTGATATCCGTAAGCTTTTGCAGTGGTATAATATTCTTATCAAGAACGGGATCACGGACTTCGAGGAGGAAATGAAGCCTACCGAGGGGGAAAATATCGATGACCGCAAAGAACAGGAATAAGTAAAACCTCATCGGTGTCAAAAAACGCATCAAGCCAGTTCCGGTTTGGAACTGGCTTTTTCTTATCATACCTATTATATATATATTGCGTGTTGGGTGTAAACCAGTGATCACTGATTCACATTGCAAAGGTACGACAAATATCCTATAGGCAGTGGACTATACGACCAAAAACTGGACTATGTGTTTCAAAATGAATATGGACAATAGGACAAATTGCGCATATAATAATCATAAAGTGTTGATAGCCAACATGTACGGAAGTCCAAATTGTTGTTATTTCGACCTTTTCCGCGCCTGTGAGGGTGTGATGTCGTAAGTCTTCTTATACATTCGAGTAAAATAGGAGGGATCGCTGAATCCACACTTCATGGCTACCTCGGTGATGGGTGTCGTGGTGTCCTCCAACAAACGGCGCGCCTTACCCATGCGGACTTGCAGCACAAAGTCGGAGGTACTCATCCCTGTTGTGTTCAGTACCTTCCTTGAAAGTTGTGATCTGCTAACGAACAGATCCTTTGCCAGTCCCTCTACAGAGATATCACCTTTCTGCATGTTCTCGTAAATCTGGTTCACCAACTTGTTCACAAACTCATTTTCCTCCCTACTTAGGTTGGGCTCTGGTTTCTTTCCTTCTTGCATGGCACGGGAGAACTCTTCCCGAAGCGCTTTCAGACGCTTTGTACGTTGACTCCATGAGTGGTAAAGGATGGCGATGAAGGTGACGGCAAGGAGCAGCGCCAAGGCGATGACGATGATCAAAAGGCGCAGAGCACCCTGCTCTGCCTGATGGGTGCGTTCGATCATGTTCATCTCATTGCGGTGCCGTTCGTTCATGTAGTTTACCCGGTAATTCTGGGTATGCAGTACGTTTTCGGGAGTGATGACACTGTCTTTTAGTGCCTGACTGGTCTTGTAAAACATCAGTGCCTGCCGATAATCTCCCTTGGCCTCGTAGATTTTGTAATTGAGCTTGGCAACGGTAGCCTGATGTTCTTTCGAATGGATATTGGCCGCAATGTCTTGAGCTTGCTTGATGTATTGCTGGGCTTGATCATAGTCTCTCTTGGTGATGTTCACATTCGCCAAGGCGAGAATCGATTCCAGCCAGTGCCATTGGTCACCCGAGCTTTTCATCAGCTGGTAGGCTTTCTGATACTCGGCAATAGCCTTGTCCCATTGATGGGCTTTCTCGTTGAGTTGCCCAAAATGGATGTGACATAGACTGATTCCCAGATTAGAGCCGGCTTTCTGGTTGTGTTCCATCGACAATTTGTAATATACCCATGCCGAGTCGTTCTTCCCTTGCTGTTCATAGATAGAACCGATATTCGCTAAGTTGATGGCCTGTCCGACGTCACTGCCTAAGGCGTTTTCCTCTTTCAGGGCCAAACGGAACAGGCTATCGGCAGTCTGGAGGTCTTTCATCGACAGATAGACGTTTCCTAATCCATTGAGAGCGGTCACACGGTTCTTTCTGGCTTCGAAAGTCTCCTTCTGGGAGAAGGTCTCACAAAGGGCAAGAGCCGCATAGTGGTTGGAGGCTGCATCATCGAGGATGCCCATCCTGCGGAAATCTGTGGCGATATTGTTATTGGCCCTTACCATCTCTACTGTATCTTTCTGGAGGGTAGCATAGGCAAGTCCTTGCCGGTGGTGATCCATTGCCTCTATAAAGCAGCTGTTGTTACGGAGAAGCTTACCTAATTGCTTTTCCACGAACATCAGTGTCTCCGTGTCGTCTTCATTCTTCAGACTGTCCTCATGGTGACGAAGGATATCAATATCCTGAATGGTGCTGTATAGGCTGTCTGTCCGTTGGCGGTGTTCGCTAACGTTTGCTTGATCGTGGCTTCCACAAGAACAAATTGAAAGGGCGATCCATAGGATAAGGGTTGTATAGATGGTAATATATAGTCTCATAATTATTGAAATTATTTGCAAATATATATAATAATGTGGAAACATGCAAGCTTTTGTCAAATTGGCATATTAAAATGTCAACTTGTCATCTCTGCATGTGTGGTATGTTTCTTGCGTTATGGATAGTGAGACTCGTAAGAAAGTTTCACAAAACAGAGTATTAATGATTAAAATATAATTAGGAGGTAAAAATTATGATGTATCCAACTTTTGCAAGAAATTCATGGTTACCAACAGTGTTTAACGATTTGTTCGATGCCGATTATATGCCAAAGGCCAATGCTACGGCTCCTGCTATCAACGTGAAGGAAACCGACAAGGCATATATCGTGGAACTGGCTGCTCCAGGCATGAAGAAAGAAGACTTCGACGTGAATATCAACCATGAGGGTAACCTTACCATCAAGATGGAGCGTAAACAGGAGGCTAATGAGGAGGACAAGAAAGCCCGCTATCTGCGCCGTGAATTCAGCTACACCAAGTTTGAGCAGACTTTGATTCTTCCCGAGGATGTTCACAAGGATAAGATTTCCGCTCGTGTGAATGATGGCGTGCTGACAGTAGAACTGCCGAAGATCCAGAAGGAGGAAGTGAAGGTGGCTCGTCAGATTACGGTTGACTAAACAATCAGGGAAACCTGACTATAGGAAATAATGAAGGAGGATTCAGGATAACAGTAGGTTATTAGTTAGATGATTTTAATGTGTGATTGTTAGATGTTATGAGGGTGCCAAGGTGTTGGCACCCTTTTTATGTATATAAATTTGGCTTTTCTCTCGTTTATTCGTCACTTTTTCTTCGTTGAAGTTACTTACACTCGGAAAAGCTCAAATAAATTTGGCTTTTCTCTCGTTTATTCGTAACTTTGCAGGCGTTATGAGTATTCTCTTTATCCTTTTAGGGGCAATACTGGTTCTTTGGGGAGCCGATCGCCTGACAGATGGTGCCACAGCTTTGGCACATCGGATGAATGTGCCCCAAATCGTGATTGGACTAACGGTGGTGGCAATGGGTACTTCGATGCCTGAGTTTTTCGTATCACTGATGTCGGCGATTAAAGGAACGTCAGATATCGCAGTGGGAAATGTCGTGGGATCGAATGTCTTTAATACATTGCTGATAGTGGGAATCACCGCCATGGTGGCACCCATGGTCATCAGCAGAAATACGGTGCGGAAAGACATCCCCTTTGCCGTGGCTGCTTCGATAGCCCTTACGGTGATGTGCCTTGACGGTTCTGTTTCCCGTTTGGATGCGGCCTTGCTGTTCGCTGGCTTCATCTTTTTTATATATTATACATTGCGGATGGCTATGAAAGGGGATCTGCAGGATCAGGAAATGGTGAAGCTCGAAGAGATGAATCCTTGGAAAGCTGTGGGGTTGGTGGTACTTGGATTGCTCTGTCTGGTGGGAGGAAGTAATATCTTTGTGGAAGGAGCCACCGTTATTGCTCGTTCTTTGGGAGTGAGTGATGCTGTAATCGGTTTGACCATCGTGGCCTGTGGAACTTCTCTGCCTGAACTCGCTACCAGTGTGGTGGCAGCCCGAAAGGGACGTTCGGCCATCGCCATTGGTAATGTGATCGGAAGTAACGTGTTTAATATATTGATGATTATTGGAGTCACGGGTATGGTACTTCCTATGCAGCTGGAAGGACTCACATCCATTGACTTCGGAATCATGCTCTCGGGAATCATTCTGTTGTGGCTCTTCTGTTATACACGATTCACCGTGGCCCGTTGGGAAGGAGCCGTTCTTACCTTGATTTTCCTTGCCTATATGGTGTGGCTGGTGATAAATAGTTAATGGGTTTAAGCAAATGAACACAAGAGATCAAGAAGGGCTGAAGGCCTTGGGGAAGAAAACAGTGTATGCTGATGACTATGCTCCGGAGGTGTTGGAGAGTTTTCAGAACAAACATCCGGAAAACGACTATTGGGTACAGTTCAACTGTCCTGAGTTTACCTCACTCTGTCCGATAACGGGACAACCTGATTTTGCTGAGATTAAGATCCTTTATATCCCCGACCAGCGGATGGTGGAGAGTAAGAGCCTGAAACTTTATCTGTTCTCATTCCGTAATCATGGGGATTTTCATGAAGATTGTGTAAACATCATCATGAAAGACCTGATAGCCTTGATGGATCCCAAATATATAGAGGTGATAGGGCTCTTTGTGCCAAGAGGTGGTATCAGCATCTACCCTTACGCCAACTATGGAAGACCTGGTACGGAATATGAGCGGATGGCGAAAGAGCGGATGTGGAACCATCATTATTAATTTTTCCGATAGAAACCTTTCACGCTGTCTTTGAACCTTAGCCTCAGGGAATCGTGAGTCATGAAGATAAATTGTGCCGTATCGTGAATCACCTCGCCTTCCAAGGAGTCATTGATCGGACGACTCTGTGAGGTGAGGATTAGACGTCCATTGAAGACATGCCACTTCGTGTAGTTTTTCATTCGTGGATACACGACCGGACTTTCATCGTCTTTGATGCTCTGACGCCGCCGTCCAACGGTTTGTGCAGCATAATGTCTTTTGATGGCAATTCCCATTTCAATAGGTTTCATCATTTCTTGCAAGAGGGAGTCCTGCTCTTTTTTCATCTCCTCATTTAAAGCAGTCTGGACGATACGTTCCCTGACGGTAGGGAACACCAGTTCCACCCATGTACCCTTTAGCTGATCGAGATCAATTACCATGTCTGCTACGGTAGTGTCTTCGGCATTGAGTAGCACAGCCACCCAGTCGCCCACCTTGGGATGACCTATCACCCGATGCTGTTTGGTGGCATTGAGAATATCATAGGTTATGGGATCTCCTCCTTTCCCAGGAAGAAAAATCAGCACGGAGTCATTACACCCATCGCAGGCCAGACCATAAAGGGTGCTGTCGCCTTCAATGCTTGTACTCGTCCCCACATTCTGGTCACTTTCAGGGAGGACTTTCTTTCTCTCACAACTGATGCACAGCAGGGTAGCCATGCATATCCATAATAGTGTTTGTCTCATTTCTGGCTTCAAAATTACGAATATTCTCCAAATATGACAAACGAAAGGGCTAATAATCTCCTTTGTTTTAGAAAAATTGCGTTAAACGAATCGATTTTTTGGATTATTTGGCGTCGGATTAAGAAAAAATACCTATATTTGCAGAAAATATACGAAGCTGATGACGTAGTAAGTACCTAAAAACAAAAAAACAATATACGTATCAACTATTTAACTAAAAGATTATCATGAAAAAGAGAATTCAGTTCAGTCTCGTCTATCGAGACATGTGGCAGAGTTCTGGTAAGTTCCAGCCGCGCAAAGACCAGTTAGAGCGCATTGCCCCTGCGATTATCGACATGGGAGTATTCGACCGTGTGGAGACTAATGGCGGTGCCTTTGAACAGGTGAACCTGTTGGCTGGCGAAAACCCGAATGCTGCCGTCCGTGCGTTCTGTAAGCCCTTCAACGAGGTGGGTATCAAGACTCACATGCTCGATCGTGGTTTGAATGCGCTCAGAATGTATCCCGTGCCCGATGATGTACGAGAGCTTCAATATAAGGTGAAGCATGCACAGGGCGTAGATATCCCTCGTATTTTCTGCGGTTTGAATGATGTACGAAACATTATTCCATCAGTGAAGTGGGCCAAGGCTGCAGGCATGACGCCACAGGCTACCCTTTGTATCACTACTTCTCCTGTCCACACCGTAGAGTATTATACAGAGATTGCCGATCAGGTAATTGCTGCTGGTGCTGAGGAGATCTGTTTGAAAGATATGGCTGGTATCGGTCAGCCTGCTCTTTTAGGCGCTCTCACAAAGTCGATTAAGACCAAACACCCCGATGTGATCATCCAGTATCACGGACACTCAGGTCCTGGCTTATCAATGGCCAGCATCCTTGAGGTTTGTAACAATGGTGCCGATGTAATCGATACTGCCATTGAACCTCTGTCTTGGGGCAAGGTTCATCCAGACATCATTTCTGTTCAGTCGATGTTGAAGCATGAGGGCTTCGAGGTGAAGGAGATCAATATGAATGCTTACATGCAAGCACGTGCTTTGACGCAGGAGTTTATTGATGATTGGCTTGGCTATTTCATCAATCCCGGCAACAAACTGATGAGCTCGCTGCTCCTCGGCTGCGGTCTTCCCGGTGGTATGATGGGATCGATGATGGCAGACCTCGCAGGTATCCATCAGATTATCAACAAGACGCTCAAGGCAAAAGGAGAACCAGAGTTATCAACAGATGACATGCTTGTGAAACTCTTCGACGAGGTTGCTTATGTATGGCCACGCGTGGGCTATCCTCCACTGGTAACCCCATTCTCCCAGTATGTGAAGAACATCGCCTTGATGAACCTGCTCACAATGGCACAGGGCAAGGGACGCTTCGTGATGATGGACGATGCCATGTGGGGTATGATCCTTGGCAAGAGCGGAAAGATTCCTGGAGCTATAGCTCCTGAGATTGTGGAACTGGCAAAGCAACAGGGGCGTGAGTTCACTGATGCCGATCCTCACACACTCCTTCCCAATGCTCTCGATGGCTTCCGTAAGGAGATGGATGAGAACGGTTGGGACTATGGTCAGGATGACGAGGAACTATACGAGCTCGCCATGCATCCCGAGCAGTACCGTCCTTTCAAGAGTGGTATGGCAAAGAAGAACCTTCTTGCCGATATCCAGAAGATCAAAGACTCAAAACTTGGTTCCAGTCTATCTCCCGAGAAGATTGCCGAGTTCAAGCATGCCAAGGCTGATGCCCTCGTTGCTCCTGTTAAGGGCCAGATCTATTATGAGTTTAATGGTGATGGTGAATGCGCACCTTGTGTGGAGCCATTCATCGGTCAGAGCTATCAAGAGGGACAGACCTTCTGCTATATCCAGACCCCGTGGGGAGAGATTACTGAAATTCCCGCGGCCTTGGGCGGAAAACTTGTGGAGATTGTCGCCAAGCAGGGCGCAAAGGTAAGCAAGGGCCAGACACTGGCATGGATAGAACGTGAACAGTAACAGATAACTGAGAGTGGAGAACTGAGCGTGGATATAAGGCCAGGTGGCACAAGCGCTTAGTTCTCAACTCTTTTTCTATGTATAATGGATTATCAGTCTCTTATCGACAAATACTATCCTTTGGATAATGAGCTGAAAAGAATTCTCCTTGTCCATAGCCGTAGCGTCGCTGCTATGGCTTTGCGTATTTGTGAAGCTCACCCCGAACTGTCGCTTGACAAACAATTTGTGGAAGAGGCTGCGATGTTGCATGACATTGGAATCTTCCGTTGTAATGCTCCAGGCATACAATGCTTCGGCACCGAACCGTATATCTGTCATGGACAACTTGGGGCTGAGATACTGCGAGCTGAAGGATTCCCCCGCCATGCCCGTGTCTGTGAACGTCATACAGGTGCAGGACTGTCGATGACCGATATTCAATCCCAACACCTTCCCATTATCGTTCCTCCTGCACCATCGGCAGAACAAGACAATACCTTTTGGGAACCCTTTCTACCCGAGACATTAGAGGAGAAGCTCATCTGTTATGCCGATAAGTTCTTCTCCAAGACTCGCCTGGATAATCAAAAGACGGTGGAACAGGCGGAAAAGAGTCTGGCGAAGTTTGGAGATGCTGGTGTCCATCGCTTCCGGGAATGGAGGCACTTGTTTGAATGACAGGTATTTTTTATAGTGATATTCTAACTAAAAACAAGAAGATGAAAAAATTATTATTATCAACGTTCATGCTCGGCTGTGTGCTCTCCCTTCATGCACAGCCACAGTGTCACGATGACGGTACCGTGACCTTCCAGTACAAAAATGATTCTGCCCGAACTGTGATGGTGGATGTGCAATTCGCCGGTCGTAAGGAGATGACTCGCGGAGCGGATGGCCTTTGGACCGTTACATTGGGTCCGGCAGCTCCCGACATGTATCCTTATTGCTTTATCGTGGATGGCATCAGTGTGATGGATCCACAGAATCCCCTTTATTTCCCCAACGAAGGATTCAAGAACAGCCTTTTGGAGATCCAATCCAAGAATCCGTTACCTCATGATATCAGGGATGTGCCCCATGGCAGAATAGAGTATATTCATTATTATTCCAAGAGCTTGGGTGCTACCAACAACGCCATTGTCTATCTGCCACCAAACTACATGATGGACATGCAGAAGAAATATCCGGTTTTCTATCTGATCAGCGGTACCACTGACACAGAAGAGGTGTATTATAAGGTGGGACGTGTGAACTACATTCTGGATAACCTGCTGGCAGAGAAGAAGGCAAAGGAGATGATCGTCGTACTGCCCTATGGTAACCCCTACAAACTGGTTCCCTCAAAGCCTCAGCCGGGTATGCCGCAGACGCAGTTCGGTGGTGATGTGTTCAGTAAGGATCTTATTAACGACCTCATGCCATATATCGAAAAGAATTACCGCACAAAGAACGATCGTGATAATCGTGCTATCGGCGGCTTCTCACGTGGTGGAAACCAGGCATTATTCAACGGATTGAGCAATCTCGACAAGTTCTCTTACCTTTGTTCCTACAGCTCTTTCACTTCAACGGATATTCCGGAGGTGTACGATCATGCCGAAGAAACAAATAAGAAAATTCATCTGTTCTGGCTTGGTGTGGGTACGGATGATTTCCTCTTTGGTAATGCTCGCGACTACATGCAGTTTCTTGATGACAAAGGAATTAAGAGTGTGAAGGAGTTTACATCGGATAAGTTTGGACACACTTGGATGAATGCCAAGTATTTCCTGGCTCAAACACTCCCCTTGCTCTTTAATAAGAAAGCAGCTGATGAAGCTATGAAGAACGGGAAACCGGCCCCCGCTGCAACAGGACAGGAGCAGCAGTTTACGCCAGGTGTGATGGCCCGTCTTTTCCCTCGTCAGATTATTTCCCCAGAATATACAGAAAGAGGCATCATCTTCCGTTTCAAGGCTCCTGAAGCCAAGCGCGTTGCCTTGGAGTGCGAGATGTTACCAGAAGATATTGTCATGCAGCGTGATTCTGACGGTGTATGGAGTACTACGCTGACCGATTATCTCTTTGATACCTTCAAATATTGTTTTGTAGTGGATGGAACACAGGTGGCTGATCCCAGTAACATGTATCTGTCTCCTGATAACGGGTTCAAATACAGTATAGCCGATAATCCCCGTTCTCCCTTTAATTTCGCCTCACAAGGAGATATTGCTCATGGACGTGTGAGCTATGACCTCGAACGGCAGGAGGCAATGTACACACCGGTTATGTCACAGACGACAATGATGATGCCCGTTTTCGTCCAGCTAATCCCCGCAGAGGGCGATACGATGGAGAGCTGGTTTAAGGTGGGAGGTGCTGATGCCATTGTTGACCGTCTGGTGGCAAACGGGAAGACCAAACCTTGTATCCTTACAACCAGTTCCATGGACTTCATGCAGCAAGGAAACGGTATGCCCCAGATTCCAGGTTTCAAGCCGAGAGTACTGCGTGCAGATGACTATCCCACATGGCCGCAACGCCGTCGTGCTCTGATCCAGCTACTCCTCGCCATTGGTAAGGAACCTGCTCCGAAAATGCCAGACTTCGGTGGTGGCTTTGGCGGAGGCTTCGGTGGTGGAGGCTTCGGAGGCGGTTTTGGTGGCGGTGGCTTCGGTCAGTAAGTCATTCTTTCCTCCTCCTATTGATAATTATCAATTAAATTCGTTAATTATCAATTAATGGGTGTGGTATGTCATTTCTTTTTAGTACTTTTGCACCTTAGAAACAATCGCAAAGGTTGTTTTTATAAGGTTCATGAGAAAGAAAGCATTGATAATGGCACTGTTGACAACCGTCATCTTGGTGATGGCGGCAACGGATGTTCCAACTCTGCGGCAACACTTTGGAAAGATGCGGCGGGTGGAACATCCCTTGTCTTCTGAGCCACGACAGGCCGATAGTCTGCAGCAAGACTCTATGCTGACAGACTCCCTGTTTATGGATGTGCCTGAGGAACCTACAGTATCGGATACTGTATCGCGGAGGCTTGCTGATCTTGAGCCCGATACGATGCAGATGGATTCCTTGCAGCGTGCTATCTACCTTCACAACAAAGCCATTGATGATTCTATCCGTGCTGATAGTCTGAACCGAAACAGAAAGAATGGATTGGAGGCTCCAATCACCTATTCAGCGAAAGATTCCATGATTTACGATGCCACTTCTAATACAGCTTTCCTTTATGGTGAGTCGCATGTGGAATATCAGATGATGGACCTGAAGAGTGATAAAATCTACATGAGCCTGGACAGTAATTTGGTCTATGCCACTCCTTCTTATGCTGATACTACCATGACAGAGCTGAAGGGGAAGCCTATTTTCACGATGGCAGGAGACACGTATGAAAACGACACAATAAAATTCAATATAAAGACCAAAAAAGGTTTTATTCGTGATGTCTATACTGAACAAGAGGATGGCTTCTTATTCAGTAAACGGGCCAAACGTGACTCTACCGGAGTGTTATACCTGGAGAAGGGAACCTATACCACCTGCGATGCCGACCATCCTGATTTCTACATCGCTCTGTCTCGTGCGAAGGTACGCCCCAACAAAGACGTGGTGTTCGGTCCTGCCTACTTAGTGGTATGCGATGTCCCCTTGCCATTGGCTATTCCTTATGGCTTCTTCCCCTTTACCAAGAGTTATAGTAGCGGCTTCATCATGCCAACTTATGGAGATGAGAGTACCCGTGGTTTCTATCTCCGCGATGGCGGCTATTATTTTGCAATGAGTGACAAATGGGATTTGAAACTGTTGGGAGAGATTTACACGAAAGGCTCATGGGGCCTGAGTGCCGCCAGTAATTACCGTAAACGTTACAAGTTTTCAGGTAGTTTCTTCGTCAGTTATCAGGATACCAAGAACGGTGACAAAGGAATGCCCGACTTTACCGAAGCGGAAAGCTTCAAGGTGCAGTGGAGCCACAGGCAGGATGCGAAAGCTAATCCTTTCACCACCTTCTCGGCCAGTGTGAATTTTGCCACTTCAAGTTATGAGCGGAATAACCTGTCGAGTTTGTATAATCCCCAGTCAATGACGCAGAGTACACGTACTTCCTCTGTGTCCTGGACAAGTACATTCTCAAGCATCGGGATGACGCTGACGGGAACCATGAATTTGAATCAGTACATGCGTGACTCTACCATCGACATGACCTTGCCGGATCTGAATATCAATGTATCGCGCTTCTATCCCTTTAAGCGTAAAAAGGCAGTAGGAGATGAACGCTGGTACGAAAAGATCTCTATGAGTTACACAGGACAGATTTCCAATAGTATTCAGACAAAGGAAGAGAAACTGTTGCATTCCAATTTGATAAAAGATTGGAAGAACGGTATGACTCATACGATCCCTGTGAGTGCAAGTTTCACGCTGCTCAATGCCATTAACCTGACTCCCCAGTTCACTTTCACCGACAGGATGTACTCCAATCGTGTAGAGAAATCATGGGATCAGGTGGAACAAAAGGAGGTAAACGATACCACCTACGGCTTCTACAATATTTATAACTGGAGCTTTTCACTGTCGGCTTCGACGAAACTTTACGGTTTCTATGTCCCTTGGAGAAAACTGTTTGGAGATAAGATCGACCGTATCCGTCATGTGCTTACTCCTACGGTGTCGTTCAATTACACGCCTGATTTCTCTGCCAGGCGCTATGGGTTCTGGAAGACTTATCAGAAAACCGACGAAAAGGGAAATGTGTCGTATGTGGAATATACACCCTATGAGAATGGTATGTTTGGTTATCCTGGCAGACAGAAGTCGGGAAGCATTGGTTTCACACTGCAGAACAATGTCGAGATGAAGATGCGTTCCGACAATGAGAAAGATACGACGGGATTCAAGAAGATCTATCTCATTGATGACCTCTCTTTGAACATGTCGTATAATATGGCTGCCAAGGAACGGCCATGGAGTGATCTGGGAGTGAACCTCCGTCTGAAACTTTCCAAGAGCTATACCTTTAACTTGAATTCTTCGTTCGCTACCTATGCGTATGAACTGGACGAGAACGGTAAGCCGTATGTGGGAACACGTACCGAGTATAGCTATGGTCGTTTCGGCCGTTTCCAGGGTATGTCACAGAATCTCTCGTTCACGTTGAGTCCTGAGAATTTCAAGAAATGGATAGACAAGCTGCGCGGTATCGGTAGCAAGGATGACGATGATCGTAAGGGTTCGCGAGCTGATGAGGATGACTACGACAGTGGGGTAGAGACCAATATCGATGATGATATGGAGCGTGGGAAGCATGGTGCCAAGAAGGAATCGGCAGGTAAGGCAGAGACAGATGCCGATGGTTACATGTCATTCTCATTACCTTGGTCTATCTCCGTCGGCTATGGTGTCACCATGCGTGAGAACACGTCGGGCACCTTCAACACCAAGACCATGCGTTATCCTTATAAGTTCACGCAAAACCTAAACTTCAGTGGAAATATCCGTATCAGTGACGGATGGAACATCACTTTCTCCAGTGGTTACGACTTCGAAATGCATAAGTTGAGTATGACCACAGCTTCATTGTCACGCGACTTGCACTGTTTCAATATGTCGTGTTCCGTGGTGATTGCTCCTTATACATCGTATAACTTCTCCTTCCGCTGTAATGCAGCCACCCTTACGGATGCTTTGAAATACGATAAACGTAGTGGCTATACGAATGCGATACAGTGGTATTAAGAAGCTGTCGTTATTTGCTTGAGATATTGTCCTTCCACATACTTATGGAAAAAACGGTGAAGACCCTATAAACTTCATGCAGAAAGCTTGCATTTGCCAAACTCCAAGAATTTGGCAAATGCAAAGCAGAAGGTTAGTTCTGGGTAACATTGGCACCAGTTTCTATTGTCACAGTGCCTACAGTAGAGTCAGCATTTCCGAGACCGATGCACTCGGTAGCATTAGCACCCTTTGTAGCCGTTACAGAGATTACACCGCTCGTAATGCTTATGTCTCCGCACTTATGACTCGCAAGGCACCCCGTACCAATGGCTGCGGATCCTCCGCCACCCGTAGCAGTGACTGTTCCTCCACAGATTAGGATATTGCCATCACACCCTATGGCAGAATTACCCTGATTGTAATAATTGCTGCTACCTTTAGCTGTTACAGTCCCGCCAGTGATGTTCAGATTCCCTGCTGCCCACAGGCCACAGCCTACGGACCCTGCGCGGTCATCAGGCAAGCTGTTTGCTATCACCGTACCTCCACTAATGGTCAGATTTCCACCTGCATACACCGCATAACTACCTTTAGCTTCGACGGATCCTCCAGAGATCATGATGTTGCCAAACGTGATGATGCCTTTTGCTTGATAATTATCCCAAGTAGAGTTGTTAAAACGATCACCGCCTGTTGCCTTGAGGCTGCCACCAGTCACAGTAAGGCTTTTCACGTTGATTGCTTCATTATTCCAGTATATTTTTGAGACAGTAAGGTTTCCACTTTCAATGACCACATCAGCACTTCCCGTTATGGCCACGCCTCCTCTCTCACCCTGAGCACTAATATCCAGAGAACCATCACCTTTGAAGGTTACTTTACTATCAGCTGTGAGAGTCAATGCATTACCGAAGTTAGAGCCGTTAACAATACCATTCGTATTCTTTGTGATAATAGTGGCATCACCCTGCAGAGCCATCTGCTTGGCATGGGCATCATCCAATGTAACAGTAGCACCTGCACCCACTGTAATCATGGCATTGTTCTTGGTACCAGTAACAGTGACAACAGCTCCTGCTGGAATCGTCACGTCGCCAGTCACTTCACTTAAGTTTATCGGAGCCGACTCTAATAATTTCTTTACGGTGTATGTATTCCCGGCAACCAAAGTCTGAGAGGCTGCACCAAACTTAAACACCTTTTCATTAATAGTGACCACAGCCTTGGTAAGCTCAGTTCCTCCGGGGAATGCCACTACGAAATGTGTTTTTCCTGAAGCTACAGTTACCGTTCCAGAAGCATGATAGGGCGTGCTACCCTGATCACTTATAGTGGCAGGATAGTTATTATCCTCCGTACTGCCATCGCCAAACAGAATATCAAACAATACGAAGGCGGAGCCCTGACTTAGGTTGAAAGACTTAGCCGCAAAAGTACTTGTCCCCGACAGGCTGCTGTATTTTTGTACCGCCTCAGCAAGGGTAGGTACGACGGCAGCAGAATAATCATTACCAGTCAGTGCATTCGCAGTACTCTTTAAGGTGGCGGTCAGGACAAGATCATCAGCAGGACTTCCTGATCCCGTGAAGGTAAGATCACCCTCAAAAGTAGCATCATCAGAACCTGCACCACTGGTAAGTGTCAGCGTTCCGCTGATATCAGTACCTGTCACTTCTAACTGGTCACCTGTTTCAAAGAGCTGGTTGTTTGAATCATCCACGGTAGTACGACTCTCAGATCCCTGCTGTCTCACTTGTACGGAATAAGGAATACGTAAGGTTCGTGAAGCGTCCTCCTTTTCTATGACATCATTACCGCAGGCAGAAAGAAGCATCATCAAGGCAGTTACAGACAGCGCATGAAGAATATAATTTCTTGTTTTCATATTCATTCCTCCTTTTTTACTCCCAGCCTTCACTCAAGTCACCCCCATCACCAAGGCCGCTTATTTTCGCACCTCCGCTACTGGCAGCCATCAGACTCACATTCTCTGAGACCCGCAGACATCTAATCTGTGGGCGTACATAAACAATTCTGTTTTCTTTTTTCATGTTTTCGTTTTTTGTAGAGTTAAACTAATTCTGCTGACAAAAGTAACGAAAACAGAAAGGAATATACTTGTAAATCATCACATTTAACTGACAAATGATCATCTGTCAGTCGTTTTTCATCTTATATTCGTTAGGAGTCATGCCCGTAATGCTCTTAAAGGTACGGAAGAAAGAGGTCTCGGTAGAAAAACCTGATGCCATCCATACCTCGGAGATCTTCTTTCCTGGCTCACGGCGCATGATGTTCTTGGCATGGGCGATGCGGTATTCACCCACGAACTGTGAGAACGAGCAGTTACGCTTACTGTTGATACATACGGAGATAACATTGCGATTCGTTCCGAGCATCGCGGCCACATCCGTCAGCTTCAGGTTACTGTCCAGATAGAGCTGCTGGTTTTCCATCAGCTCACAGATGCGTTGCATCAGTTCTTGGGATTCAGACTTCTCTACCACATTGCTTTCCTCGGAAACCTCTTCCATAATGGGATGAGTAGTTTTATGTTTCCTATACCGCAGGATGGCAACAACCAATACGATGCATGGGATCAATAGCCACAGCCAGAGCCATGACCTATTGACAGGCGTCTCCTTCTCACCCACATGAAGCAAAAAGACTGAAGCAAGGGGTGAGAAATTGTCACTGTCCAAGTTACCGCCTAGTGTTTTGTTGAAGTTATAGCCACCCACCATCATCAAGTCACCCTCATCCGTCAGCACAATCATGGGGAACCCTGCCTCTGGCAAAGGATCTGTATAGTAGAGAATAAGAGGTGCTGGATTTTTGGCATACTCCACACAGAGAATATAGCTGCGGCCTTGGAGGTCGCAGCCATGTAGATAGGCACGCTGTGCTTTCCTGTCGGCAATGAGGGGAGAATACCACAAGATGGAGTCAGAGGGTGTGACCCCTGTCTTTGGAACAGAACAGGTTGTTGGCAGCAGGGAGAATGTGGTATCACGAACCACCATGAAAGCCAGTTTATGACCATAGACACTAGAGGCGGTAGTATCCTGATTGTTCCAGTCCTGCATCGCCAGCAGATAAGAGTAGTCGCCTTTTGACTCATCTCCGATAAAACCGAGGTCATTCGGGAAAGGTGCTTCAAACGTGACGGGTTGCCACTGGGATAATAAAGGAACACGCAAAGGATCGCCTTTCAGTCGTTCTACCATGTCGCTACAGATCGGCTTGCCATGAATATCCTCATTACCTAAGATAAGGACATCACCGTCAGATGTGCGGAGCATGTAAGGCACCGAACGTCCTATACTAACATCTTTTACAGGAAAGAAGTTCCTATCGCCGTCAAACATTTCAATACCGTCGCCAGCATACCAGTTGCCGGATACGACCACCTTTCCACTGTCCAACTCTGCACCAGAGGCAAAGGTGCGTTTCTTGCTGAGGATGCAGAAGCCACGAAAGGTATGAGTAAGAGGATCATACTCCTCTACAGGATAGCTCTGCCCTACTCCCATCGACTCACTATGACCGCCTGCTATAAGTACCTTCCCAGAACGAAGTGTTACACAGAGGGCATTGTCATGGGGATAGGCCATCTGCATCAGGTGCCACTCTCCGTCCTTGTAATACTCCGCAGTAGGTGTTGGAACGAAGTTCTTCGTGTGACCGCCCGTCACCGTCACTTCTCCATTCAAACAGAAGGCAGAATGACTATTGCGGGGAATATTCAGGTTGGGTAACCGCTCAGCTTTAATCTTTACCAGTTTGCAGATTTCGTTGTGAGCATATGGTTCATCGATATCGGGAAGAGCAGGATACGCAGAATGAGCTGGCATCATGAGAGTAGATGTCAGACAAAGTATGAAAACCCTTAATAGAAGTGTCTTGTTCGCGGTTTCCTTCATGAAGTGTACACCTAAATATAATATAGATTCAGAGACTTTACACTACCCTTGCAGTGCAAGTAGATTTCTGATATCCTCCTCCTCACCCACGAGCCAGATAATATCTCCCTTTTCAAAGCGGTAGCTGGGCTTCACCTGAGAGAGATTCTCCTTTCCTTCTTCCAAGCCCACCACCATACAATTGTAGGTGTCGCGGATACCACTCTCCTGTAATGTCTTGCCAACAAAGGGATTATTACTACTGAGTACAATACTCCGAAGCTTCATTTCACGCTTCTCCAACTCATAGTCTTCTTCCATCACCTCATTCATCATGGCATGGCGGAAAGCTGTCAGCTGTTCATCACTTCCGATGACCTGCAGTTTGTCACCAGGAAAGACCAACGACTCCCCGTCAGGAATGTTCAAACGGTGGTTGGCACGCAAGATACTACTTACATGGATTCCATATTTCTTCCCCAAGTTCAGTTCTTTCAAGGACTTGCCCATCCAAAGGGAATCGGCAGGAATCTCAAAGTCGGCTATATGGATATCACGGTCAAGGAGTTTTCCTTCGTATAGCGGTCGCTTATGCCCATGCACCTGTGCCTCGATGTCTCGCGAACGAAGGTTAAGAATGAATAGTCGTTCCAAACGGATACTCCTTTTCTTAATCCAGCGTGAGAAGACTATGAGGATGACTGCTACAAAGCCGATGGTAATCATCAAGGCATTGCTGAAATGGGTAAGGTAGTTGCAGATAAAGAAGATGAATGCCACGGCTATCACTACCCTGACAAGTATCGTGAAGAGCAATGGTACCCTGTTGATATTACTCTCTGCCCACAAGGTCTTGAATTCCTCACTGTGGTTTTTCTTCATTACCATCGCTCGGAGGAAAGGCGAAATAAAAACAACGGTGAGTAAACCGGTAATGGCATTCGCATACCAGTGAAGATGCCAGCCAGGTAGCATTTGCCGGGTCACTGGCAGTACGAAGGAGAACATCAGGGTAATGGTGGCTGCCGAGAGGATACTATAGATCAGGGTGTTCAGTCCCATTTGAAGAAGCAGTTTCTTCCACAGGCTCTGCTCCTTGGTGTTGGGATGACTCATGGCGAGATGATTCAAAGAGCGTACCCATTTATTGGGCAGTCGTTTCTCCAATATGTTATATGCGGGTGTGGCGAGACGGATCATGTATGGCGTCAGGAAGGTGGTGATCACACTCACTGCCACCACAACGGGGTAGAGGAAGTCTCCTATTACACCCAAGGATAATCCCAGAGAAGCGATGATGAATGAGAACTCACCAATCTGCGCCATGGAGAAACCACATCTCATGGCCGACTTCAGAGTCTCACCACCGAGAATAAAGGCGAAGGATCCGAAAACTGCCTGTCCTATCAAGATGGTCATGACTAGGACGAAGATCGGGAAAGCATAATCGATAAGGATTTTCGGATCAACCAACATACCCACTGACACGAAGAAGATGGCACCAAAGAGGTTCTTTACAGGCTCCACCAGTTTGATGATCTTTTCTGCCTCGATGGTCTCTGCCAGAATGCTGCCCATGACGAAAGCACCGAAAGCACTACTGAATCCCACTTTGGTGGAGAGCACCGCCATGGCACAGCACAGTCCTAACGATACGATGAGTAGCACTTCTGGGTTCATCAGTTTTCGGACCTGTCGCAGGAAAAGGGGAATGGCAAAGATACCCACCACAAACCAAAGAATCAGGAAAAAACCGATTTTCAACACTGATTCTAACATCTGTCCGCTATTGGGGTTGTTCCCGCTGGCAATGGCACTCAGCATCACCATCATCACAATGGCAAGGATATCCTCGAGGATGAGCACGCTCATCACCAGTCCGGCAAACTGCTGCTGCCGCAGTCCTAAGTCATCGAACGCCTTATAGATAATCGTGGTGGAACTCATCGCGAGCATACCGCCCAAGAAGATACAGTCCATCTTCCCCCACCCGAAGAGCTGTCCTACTACGATGCCGAGCATCATCATGCAGAAGATGATCGTTATCGTAGAGATGATGGGGGAGGCTCCCATCTTCAGGATTTTCTTGAAAGAGAAGTCCAATCCTAAAGAGAACAGCAGGAACATCACTCCTATTTCAGCCCAGGTGTGGATATCGGCACTGTCTACGACAGATGCGGTGTAGGGCATGTGTGTGCTCACCAGGAAACCTGCGACGACGTATCCCAACACCAATGGCTGTTTGAGTTTCTTAAATACTAAGGTGACGATACCTGCCATCATGAGGATGAGGGCCAGATCTTTGATCAGGGCGGGAAGCTCGTTCATTGTCGATTCTGATTAGTCGTTATAGTCAGCTGTCAGCTCACAGATGTTTACAATGACCTGCATTGCCTTCTCCATAACTTGGATGCTGACAAACTCGAAGGGTCCGTGGAAGTTCACACCTCCGGCAAAGATATTGGGACAGGGCAATCCTTTGAAAGAGAGTTGTGCGCCATCGGTTCCTCCGCGGATGGGTTTTACACGAGGTGGAACATCACTGGCTTGCATGGCTTTCAGTACGATGTCGATGACATGCATGTTCGGATCGATTTTCTCTTTCATGTTGTAGTACTGGTCTTTTACCTCTGCCGTCATGGTGCCCTCACCATATTTCTCGTTCATTTTCTCAGCACACTGTCGGATGAACCGCTTACGGTCTTCAAAAATCTCACGGTCATGGTCGCGGATGATATAGCTGAGCTTGGCACTCTCCGTACAGGTGTCCATGCCGGTGAGATGATAGAATCCTTCGTAGTTCTCTGTCTCCTCGGGAGTTTCCTCACCAGGCAGCATGTTAACGAACTCTGCAGCCAGACGACTGGCATTGATCATCTTTCCCTTGGCATAGCCGGGATGGACGCTCACTCCCTTGATAAGGATTTTAGCACTGGCGGCGTTGAAATTCTCGAATTCCAGTTCACCTAAGTCACCGCCGTCGATGGTATATGCCCACTCGCATCCGAATTTCTCCACATCGAAGTGGTGGGCTCCCATGCCAATCTCCTCATCCGGATTGAAGCCCATGCGGATGTCACCGTGCTTGATTTCCTTATGGTCACGCAGCCAGCACATGGCCTGTACGATCTCAGCGATGCCCGCTTTGTCATCAGCACCCAGCAGGGTGGTGCCGTCGGTCACGATCAGATCTTCTCCCACATGCTGTAGCAGCTCGGGAAACTTCTTTGGAGAGGAGAGGATGCCGGGTGACAGTTCAATGTCCGATCCGTCGTAGTTCTTGACAATGCTTGGTTTGATGTCAGCACCGCTACAGTCGGGAGATGTATCATAATGTGAAATGAACCCGATCGTGGGCACTTCTTTCTTGGTGTTGGATTTCAGTGTCGCGTAGATATAGCCCATGTCGTCCATCTCCACATCGTCAAATCCCTCGCGCTCCAGTTCTTCTTTGAGGAATTTGGCGAAGATCAGCTGTTTGGATGTACTGGGCACAGTGGTACTTTCTTCATTCGACTGTGTATCGAATTTTACGTAGTTTAAGAATCGTTCGGTAATATCCATGTTTGTCATGATTAATTGAATTTCGGTTACAAAGATACGATTAAACGAGAACAATACAAAAGAAATAGGGATTTATTTTTTTTATTCCCCTTTCCTCGATTATTCGTACCTTTTGATAAGTTACAATGCACTCGGCATAAAAAACAAATTTATTTGTTTTGTTCTGCGCTCGTTTTTTCGTAACTTTGCAGCCAATATGCGAAAAGTTGATCAATTCCAATTCTTCGGATGGAGGAGGTGGGCAACCTCCTTCCTGCTTCTGCTGGTGTGTGGGGTCATGCCCCAGCAGGCATTTGCTCAGCACAAAAAAACGAAGGCCCCCAAGGAGGAACTGTCTGCCAATGCCCGTCAGGCGCGTCAGATATTCGACCGCACCTATCAGATGGTGTTCGGTCCTCAAGGTTCCACGTTGCATTATTCCGTCAATATCATCGGTATATACAAAACCGAGGGCACCATTTGGTATAAAGGTAAGAAGAGCAAGTTCGTGGATGAGAAGTACAGCGCTTTTAATGATGGTATCACCTATTATCTGGTGGAGCGGAAGAAGAAGACGGTGACGGTATATGATGCCAACTCCGACAAGCGTGACAAATATGCCACGAAGTTCAAGTTCGAGCCCGAGAATTTCAAATACAGTATAGCTAACAGTGATGAAGGTTTTATCATCACTTTGAAGGCTAAGAAAGGAGTGAAAGGCATCAAAGAGATACATGCCTTGATTGATAAGAAGACACGCTACCCTTTGAGCCTTCGTATTAAGCTGGGAATCTTCAGTACCACGGTGAAGATCAGTAATTTCAGGAGTGGGAATATCAGCGACGACCTGTTCGTCTTCCACCGGCAGAAATATCCGGGATTCGAGATCATCGACAAACGCAATGAGTGATAGCCGCTTATTCGTGACGGATGGCCTCGATGGGATCCATGTTCGCTGCTTTCTGTGCGGGGATGTATCCGAAGAGGACTCCGATGCATACACATACCAGGAACGACACATAGATTGACCATGCCGGTACGCTGGATGGCATGTTGAACAACGGGACGATGAACTCACTGGCTCCACATCCCACAAGGATACCCAGCAGACCTCCTGTTACTGAAATGATGACCGATTCGATGAGGAACTGAAGTGATATTACCGCTCCTGTTGCTCCCACCGCCATGCGCAATCCTATCTCCTTGGTGCGTTCGGTGACACTTACCAGCATGATGTTCATAATGCCGATACCTGCCACCAGTAAGGAGAATGCCGCGGCCACTACCAGGATGATGGTCACCGTATCCATCGTGCTCGACATCGTTTCCATCATCTCTGCTTGTGAGCGGATGGTGAAATCATCTTCTGCTTCGTCTTTCAGTTTATGATTGTCGCGCAGCATCTGTGTGAGCTCCTCGATGGCAGCATCCGAGAGTTCCTCGGTAACGGCCGAGCATACGATGCTCGAGAAGTACGTCTGGGCAGCGATACGTTTCATCACGGTAGTATAGGGGGCAATGATCACATTGTCCTGGTCCATACCCCAGTTGTTGTAGCCTTTTGATTTCAGTACACCGATGATGCGCACAGGAATCGACTTGAAGCGGATGGTCTTGCCAATAGGCTCCACGCCTTCGCCAAACAGTTCATTGACGATGGTCTTACCGACCACCACCACTTTCGCGGCTTTCTTGATGTCCTCCTCCGTGAAGCACATACCGTCTTCCACGTCCCATTGCTTGATATCTAAATAGTCGGGGCTCTCTCCATAGATGGTCGTGTTCGTGTTGTTGTTCCCGTAGATGGCCTGTCCGCTTGCCGTCACCTCGGGCGACACCTTCGTCACGAACTTCTTCTCAGTGAGGATGCGTTGGTAGTCGGCCATCTTCAGGGTCTGCATACTGGAAGGATCCTGTCGTACTCCTCCCCGCATGTCTGCTCCCGGTCGGATGGTCAGCAGGTTGGTACCCATCGTGGAGAGCTCCGCACGGATACTCTCCTTCGATCCCTGTCCGATAGACATCATGATAATGACCGCCGCCACACCGATGATGATGCCGAGCATGCTCAGGAACGACCGCATCTTGTTGTTGGCGACAGCCTTGATACTTACCTTAAATAAATTATATATGTTCATCGATCTCTCGTTTATCAGTTGTCTTTTGGGTGTCAGTCATCCTGCGGCTGTGGTAATGCTGCCAAGGCCTCTGCCGCTGACTTGATGTTTGTATTGATGGTATCCTCGCGTATCTTACCGTCGCGCAGGTTGATGTTCCTGCTTGAATACTCAGCAATCTCGGGGTTGTGGGTCACGAAGATGATCGTGTTCCCTTGCTTGTATAGTTGCTGGAAGAGCACGAGCATCTCATACGATGTACGGGTGTCAAGATTTCCTGTTGCCTCGTCGGCTAAGAGCACGGCGGGATTGTTCACCAAGGCACGGGCAATGGCCACGCGTTGCATCTGTCCACCCGACATCTCGTTCGACTTATGCTCCAGACGGTCGCCCAGTCCCACAGCCTTCAATGCGTTGATGGCCCGTTCCCGTCTTTCTTCCGCACTGATCTCGGAGTTGTACATCAGTGGTAGCTCCACATTCTCCACTGCCGTGGTTTTGGGCAGCAGGTTGTAGTTCTGGAACACGAAGCCAATCTTCCGGTTGCGCAGGTGGGCCCGTTGGGTCTTAGACATGGTACGCACGGATACGCCGTCGAGGAAATACTCACCGCTGGTGGGGGTGTCCAGACACCCCAGTTGGTTCAGCAGTGTTGATTTCCCTGATCCCGAGGTTCCTTGTATGGTTACAAACTCCCCCTCGTAGATCTTGAACGACACACCGCGCAGTGCCTTCACTGTCTCACTGCCCACCTGGAAGTAGCGCTTGACATTCTGTAGTTCAATCACCACTTTCCTGTCGTCTGTCTTCTCTGTCATCTCCTTATTTCTTGGTGTTGTTTCCGCCATTGTTACCACTGTTGTTATTCCTGTTGTTACGAGGTCTCGGCATGAACGGGTTGCTGGCCTGTCCGTCCTGGGGCTGGTCACCCCCTTCTCCGCTCACAGTGAAGTCTGTAAGGACGGTGGTACCTGCCTTGATGCCGCTGACAATCTCCGTAACGACACCATTGGTGACACCAATCTCCACGGCATGGGCGATAAACGTATCTCCCTCTTGTGTCCATAGCTTGTGGTCACCCTGACAGTCGTTGATCACCTGGTTCTTGTTCAGTAATGCTGCATTCGGTGTAAAGCGCAGGGCTTTCGAAGAAACGGTAAGCACCTGGTTCTTCTCCATGGTAAAGATGGTTACGTTTGCTGTGAGACCAGGCTTCAGTTTGAGATCGTTGTTTCGCGCTGAAATCACCACTTCGTAGGTCACCACATTACTCTCTGTCGTTGCCTCTTGTCTTACCTGTTGCACCGTTCCGTTGAAGGTGTCGTCGGGGAAGGCATCTACGGTGAACGATACGCGCTGTCCCTCTTTCACCCCTCCGATGTCAGCCTCGTCGATGTCTGCTATCACCCGCATGTCGGTGAGATCCTTAGCAATGACGAACAGCTCAGGGGTATTGAAGGATGAGGCAACGGTCTGTCCTTCTTCCACAGACTTGGAGAGCACCACACCATCGATGGGTGAGGTGATGGTGGCGTAGCTCAGGTTGGTCTGCGCCCTTTTCACGTTCTCTCGTGCCTGTGCCACTTGCTGCACTGCCTGTTGATAAGTGAGTCGCGCATTCTCGAATTCATCCGCACTGATCAGTCCCTTGTCATAGAGGGTTTTGTAACGGTTAAAGTTCGCCTGTTGGTAGTTCAGACTACTCTGTGCACTATTCAGGTTGGCCTTCGAGGTATTCAGCTCACTGGTAAGGTTCGTTTTGTCCAGTTCAGCGATCACCTGTCCTTTCTTCACCACACTGTTGTAATCGACATAGAGTTTGCTGACGATACCCGATACCTGAGTACCGACGGTCACGGAAGTTACAGGTTCTATCGTTCCCGTGGCAGTGATGCTTGTCTGGATATTCGACACCTCCACTTTCTCGCTCTCGAAGGATACCTGTTCTTTTTTCTTGTTGCCAGACAGCAACCAGATGGCAAGGGCTGCAATAGCCAACGCAGCTGCCACATACCATAATGTTCTCTTCTTTTTCATGATTATCATTTATCTTTCATCTTTCATCCTTAATCTTTCCTCCTTCATCCCTCATCTCACATCTCTCCTTGCTGGTAGAACTTGAGCATGTCAATATTGAGAATGGTGAGATATTTGCTTTGCAGCTCGTTCTGCTGGGCCATTAGCAGGTTGTCCTTCCCGTTCATCAGTTCTACGATGTTCTTCAGACCTAAGCGGAACTGCTCACTCAGCAGGTCATAGCTGGTTTGCTGACTCTCTGTTGCCACCTTTGCCGCCTTGAACTTGTTCTGGTTCGTCACGGCTTGTAGCCAGTAGTTCTCGATGGTGGAATAGAGGGCAGTCTGCTTATCCTGGAGGTCGAGTTGGTAGTTCATCTTCTGGATGGCAGCCTTGTTCACGGCAGTCTTAGTTGAGCGGTTGTCAAAGAGGGGAATACTGACGTTGAAACCAGCCCCTACATTGAAGTTCGTCTTCAGCTGCGTGCCCCATGCGTTGTTACTCATCGAGGTGGTATTGGTGATGGCACTGGCGTTCAGTCCGATGGTAGGCAGCTTCTGTGCCTTCGCAATCTTGATATTCAAGTCACTGGCTTCGATGCCCAGCTTTGCGTTCTGTATCTCGGGACGGGTTACAAGGGCCGACTCATAGACTCCCTGCATGGGGGGTATATCCTGCAGGGCCATCTCATCGGTCGTATTGGGGATGACGATATCGAAGTCTTCCTCGGTGGTGAGCTGTAACAGCTGCTTCAGCTGACGTTTATAATTGCGCAGATTGCTCTCTGCCTCCACGATATTGTATTCATCCTGTGCCCGCTGTGAGGTGAGTTGTGAGAGATCGGCCTTGCTCATCTTACCCACATTCACGAACTCCATCCCTCTTTGCTCGTTCTTCTTACTGGTCTCCAGACTGGATTTGTGTACCTGGATGGCTTCGGCAGAGTAGAGAATCTGCACATACAACTGGGCTATCTGCTCCTGGATGGAGTTGGCAGTGACGGCGGAATCGAGGGCTGCCTGCTGGGCAGCCATCTCGTTCTGCTTGATGGTGTTCCTGTTGCGGTTACCGTTCCACAGGGTCCAGTTTCCGTTGAGGGCATACGATCCGTTATAGTAAATCTTGTCGATACTCGATACGGCATAGCCGTTGGCGACGGTAGCTGTTCCCGTTTCAGGCCACGGACGGTAGGTGGCATTCTGCGAAGTCGAGGCATTCAGTGAGGGCAGCAGGGCTGCTTTGCTTTGCAGGATATCCTGTTCGGCACTGAGCTTACTGAGTCTGTTCTTCTGTAGGGTGATGTTGTTTTGTAGGGCATAGTCGATGCATTCTCTTAACGTCCACTGTCGGGCATAGCCTACAAAAGGGATAGACAGGAGCATGAGTCCTGCTATCAGAAATTTCCTATGATTCGTCATCTTATTGTTTATTTTGTTAAATTGATATGTTGTAAAAACTGAGAATTTGATACATTTATTGTATATATGATGTCAGTTTGTAATATTAGTTTAGCCGTTTGTGCTGATTATTAACATCTTTTATTATGGGAAGAATGCTGTTCTGAGGAGGTGAACAGTCTGTTTACTCAGAGAAAGTGATGTGTTTACTCCTGCTTTTCACAAATAATGTGTATATTTGCAGCGGCAAATAAAAACAAATGAAGAGAAAACTACTACTGTCTATCTGTTCGATCATTACGTTGGGACTGAATGCCCAGCAGCGCGTAGGCGATTTCATTGAATCGAGGTCGTTTAACGATGACAAACGAGGAGCTTCACGGGTGATGCAATATCATCCAGAGGAAGGAGCCTTTGTGTGTGTGAACGGAAAGAACCGTTTCACGCGTGCCTTGTACGGCAGTCATACCGATTGGCGATTGGAGACGAGCGATCGTCCTGTCTTTGCTGTCGTGAAAAAAGGTCACCACCGCAATATCCGCTTTTGGATAGATGGGGTGCCCCTCGACTCCACCGAATACTGCAAGACTTGGTATCGTGATGGAAAACGGTGCTATCAGCTCTCCGATTCCCGTTGGGGCACGTATCAAGTAACCATAGAGGTGGTGGCGATGCCAGATCGGGAGGGCGCTGTCTGGAAGATTCTGTCTTCTACGTTCATGCAGCTGAAGGCTGTCGTCTGTGGTATCACCCAGCCAAACCTTCATCGTAATGGTGATATCGGGGCAGATCCCCCAGGTGTGTTTGAGGCTGAGGGAGATCCTTTACAGGAAATCGACATGCTGTTATCCGGAGAGAATTACATGGAGGTCATCTTGGATGAGCTGACTTCGGTGAGCGTACGGCAGGGTATGGTCGATTACCGGCAGGCTACAGACTATTTCTCTGCCTTGTCAGACCGTATTCAGTTTCACACCCCCGATCCTTATATCAACACCCTTGGCGGTGCATTGTCGTTGGCAGCCGATGGAGCATGGGACGGAAAGACATGGCTCCACGGATGCGTCGGGTGGCGAATGCCTCTGGCGGGATGGCGTGCTGGTTACCTCGGTGATGTGCTGGGATGGAACGACCGGGCAGTCTCTCATTTCGATGCCTATGCCAAGAGTCAGGTAACGAAGGTGGAACCAGTGATCCTTCACCCCTCTCAGGACTCTGTACTCAATATGGCGCGTGCCGAGAAGAGGTGGGGCACCCAGATGTATTCCAACGGATACATCTGTCGTAACCCCGAGCGTGATAACCAGATGCACCACTACGACATGAACCTGAACTACATCGATGAGCTGTTGTGGCATTTCCAATATGATGCCGACACTGCCTATATGCGTAAGATGTGGCCGGTCATTCAAAGACATCTGACTTGGGAAAAACGCAACTTCGATCCAGATGGGGATCATCTCTACGATGCCTATTGTTGCATTTGGGCCAGTGATGCCTTATATTATAACGGGGGTGCCGTCACCCATAGCTCTGCCTATAACTACCGAGGTAACGCCATGGCAGCCCGCATTGCCGAAATCATTGGAGAAGACCCCACACCTTATGAGCAAGAAGCAGCGTCCATTCTGGAAGCTATGAACCGACGGCTGTGGCTGTCGGACAAGGGGGTATGGGCAGAATATCAGGATGCGATGGGACTGCAACGTCTTCATGACCATCCCGCCTTGTGGAGTATATATACACCCATCGACTGTGGTGCATGCTCTCCCCGTCAGACCTATCAGGCCACCCGGTATGTTGATGAGTGTATCCCTCATATCGATGTCGAGGATACCGGTATTCAGACGATAGCCACCACCGACTGGCTTCCTTATAGCTGGAGTATCAATAACGTAGCGGCTGCAGAGGTGATGCACACGGCGTTGGCTTATTTCGAGGCAGGACGAAACGAAGAAGCGTTCCAATTGATGAAGGCGAATATCCTGGATCAGATGTATTTCGGACAGTCACCAGGTAACTTCGGACAGGTGAGCTACTACGATGCTGCACGTGGGGAGTGCTACCGTGACTTCGGTGATTGCATCGGCATCAGCAGTCGTACGATCCTGCAAGGACTGTTTGGTATCATCCCTCAGGCCTTGGACGGTACCTGTATCCTCCGTCCTGGCTTCCCCGAATCATGGGATAGCGTACATGTGAAGACACCCTATCTCGAATATGTATTTACGCGAAAGGACGGACAAGACCGCTATGAGGTGATCCAGCATTTCCGTCAGCCACTGAAAATCGTGATCCGTCAGAACTTGGGTCATGGCGATTACCGTGATGTGGAAGGAACCTATGAAACGCGGCAGGTCATTTATTGCGAACAAGTGAATAGTCGTGCTGAGGAGACAGTCATGCCTGTACTATTGGCAAACAACGTTTTTCCCCATGAATACGGTCTTGATGATCCTGACCTCACAGGGACATTCCGTCCGCAACCCCTCTCCACCTATTTCAATGCCGAGGTGACAGACATCTTCAAGAACAAATACCTCTCACCCCGTCCGCAGACAACCACCCTGCAGATTCCAGTGCAGGGGATTGGTGAGTGGTGCCATCCTCAGCTCACGGCGGAGATCAACGACTCGGTGTTCCGCACCCTGCTTCGTCATGACCACTTTGTGATGGCGGGCGTTCCCTTCCGTTCACCTGTCAAAGGACAGAACATCGTCTATACTTCCCTCTGGGATAATTATCCCGACAGTATCATGATACCCCTGAAGGGGAAGGCGCGGTATGCCTATCTGCTGTTAGCAGGGAGCACCAATCACATGCAGAGCCGTATCGACAATGCCTGGGTGGTAGCCACCTATCAGGATGGTACCACCGATACCTTGCGGCTGGTGAACCCATACAACTGGTGTCCTATAGAACAAGACTATTTCGTGGATGAGGCACAGTTCGCCATCTTCCCCAAAGGGGGAGGACAAATTGATACGACAGTAGCATCTGGTAAGCGGGCGCAGGCACGTCCTTACCGTATCTGTTTCGGAAACGGAAGGGTGAGTCGTGACTTGGGAAAGGATTTGGGTATCCAAGGGGTGTATGGACGGGAGATACCTGGTGGAGCGGCGCAGATGCTGAAGATGCCGCTGAACGAACGGAAACGACTGAAGAGTCTCACCCTACGGACTCTGTCAAACGACATCGTGGTGGGACTGATGGCCGTTACCCTGCAAACAAGGTAGCCTTATTCCACCACGGAAAGCCAGTTCTCAATGGGGATACCCCTGTTCTTGTCCTCATTGTCTTTATTCACCTCAATCAGACGGTAGAGGGCATCCATGGCCTTACGGGTGCTGGGCTTCAAAGGCTCATCGTTGAGCAGATGACCGATGAGGATGGCAGAGAACATATCACCTGTACCTGGGAAGTGTACGGGAATCTCGGTGTAGGGTAGCAGGAAATACTCACCAATGAAATGGTTATAGCCCACCACCGCACTTTGTCCGTCAACCAACAGACTGGTGATCAGGGCTGACTTCGTACCTAACAGGCGCAGTTTGTCAAGCAGTTCCTTTGCCTCCTGCCAGCTCACACCCTCCTTCCGATAGGGGACGTTGGTGAGATAGCAGGCCTCGGTGTAGTTGGGGAAGATCAGATGGGCCACACTGATCATCTCACGCATGCTCTGCACGGCCACTTCCGTCACACCGTTATACAGCTTCCCTTCGTCACCCATGATGGGATCGACGAAGATCACCGTGCCGTTGGCAGCCTGCTCACGACAGTAGGCGGCCACGATCTGGGCTTGTCGCTCACTGGCAATGAAACCGGTGGCAATGGCATCGAAACTGAAACCGAGCTCCTTCCACACAGGGAAGACACCTTTGATGTAGTCCGTGGTATCGAGGATATTGAACTTCCCGTAGTCGAGAGTGTTCGATACCAAGGCCGTGGGGAGGTTATAGACAGGGTGCCCCATATACGACAGGATGGGAAGCATCGCCGCCGTGGCCACCTTGCCATAGCCGGCAAGGTCGTTGATCAATAATATCTGCTTTTTCGCCATATCGGCTGCAAAGTTACGAAAAAACGAGCGCAGAACAAAACAAAAATTTGTTTTTTATGCCGAGTGCATTGTAACTTCAACGAAGTAAAAGGTAATCATTTTTCAATACTCCCACAAAGAATCCGTATCATTTGTTTGTGGGTTCAACAGGTTTTTACTATATTTGCAAGCGTTATGGAATGGATGAATAGTTTGTTTGTCGTACCCTCTGCCATGCAGACCGTGGTGGTGCTTTCGCTGATATGCGCCTTGGGCTTGGCGGCGGGTAAAATTCGGGTGATGGGTGTGTCGCTCGGCGTGGCCTTCGTCTTCTTCGTTGGCATTCTGGCAGGTCATCTCGGCTTGGCGGTGGATGCACGGATGCTCGACTATGCGCAGAGCTTTGGACTCATTCTGTTCGTCTATTGCTTAGGACTGAGCGTAGGACCTGGCTTCTTCGGTTCCTTGGCGCATGAGGGTTTTGCACTGAATATGTGGAGTCTGGCCGTAATCCTGATAGGAACGGCAATGGCTGTCGCCCTCTGTCCCCTCACGGGCATCGCCCTTCCCGATATGGCTGGAATCCTATGCGGGGCCACTACGAACACCCCTGCCTTGGGTGCCGCCCAGCAAACACTCTCACAACTCGGACTTCCTCATAACAGTACGGCTTTGGGCTGTGCTGTGACCTATCCCCTTGGTGTCATCGGCGTGATCCTTGCCCTTCTCGTACTCTCAAAGCTACCCGCAGCCTTGAAGGTACGGAAATCATCAGTCTCCCAGACGGAGAACGAGACCTTCATTGCCCGTTTCAATGTGGTGAATCCTGCCCTGGAAGGAAAGAACCTGGCGGAAATTGCCGCCATGACGCATTTTAAGTTCATCATCTCCCGTATCTGGCGCGATGCTGAAGTCATCGTACCGAAGTCGGTTACCCAGTTGAGGATGAACGACCGTCTGATGGTGGTGACGCATCCCGATGAGGTGGATGCGTTGGAGATCCTGTTCGGACAGCGTATCAAGGAAGAGGACTGGAACAGCAGCGAGGTGGACTGGAATGCTCTCGACAACAAGATGGAGAGTAGGGTGGTGGTGCTCACCCGTCCGATGCTGAACGGCAAACGACTCGGCAGTCTGCATGTGCGCCATACCTACCGGGTGAATATCAGTCGTATCACCCGTGGAGACATCAAACTGTTGGCTGTTCCCGACCTCCGCCTGCAATATGGCGACCGCCTGCATGTGGTGGGTGATCCCAAGGCGGTGGATGAGGTGGAGGCCTTCTTTGGCAACAGCGTACAGAGCCTGAACGAACCGAACCTCGCGGCAATCTTCATCGGCATCATCTTAGGACTGGCTTTGGGGGCGATTCCCGTGAACCTTCCTGGTATGAGCCTCCCCGTGAAACTTGGCATGGCGGGCGGACCAATCATCGTGGGTATCCTTGTGGGAGCCTTCGGTCCTCGGTTCCATCTCATCACCTATACCACGCGCAGTGCCTCACTGATGTTACGCAAATTAGGACTGTCGCTCTATCTCGCCTGCTTGGGATTGGACAGCGGTGCCCATTTCTTCGAGACGGTAGTGCGTCCTGAGGGCCTGATGTGGGTGGGCGTTGGTTTTATTCTTACCCTTGTTCCCGTGCTGATTGTGGGATATATCGCTATGCGGATACGGAAGTTCGACTTCGGTACGATCTGCGGCATCCTCTGCGGATCCATGGCGAACCCTATGGCACTGGCCTATGCCAACGACACCATTGAGGGTGACGCCCCCTCGGTGAGTTATGCCACCGTCTATCCCTTGGGAATGTTTGCCCGTGTCATCATCGTACAGGTGATGCTGATGTTCTTGTTGTAGTATAACGTCCCCAAAGGGCTCCCCTATTATTTCACCACGACCTTTTTACCATTTTGAATATACACGCCTCGCTTCGTAGGCTTCCCACTGAGCTTCTGTCCGTCAATGGAATACCAACTCGTTGCGGTAGCAGATTCTTCACTATTCACTATTCCCTTTTCCATTAACGAAGTAGCTATACCATTGTTGTAGAGCGTGCCAGTGATGGTCTCGTCGCCGAGGTTCATGACAAAGCGGTAGACACTCGATACATTGGAGGGCTCTCCAGCCGTGATGCCATTGAGTTGGAAGTAGGCTTGCTGGGCACCGATGATCATCACGTTACTGGGCCAATAGAGGTTGTTGCTGGTATCGAGGAAGAGTTTCGTGTTATCACCCGTGGCGGTGATGTTGACGGGTTTGTAAGCGCCAGTGAAGCTGACCTTCTCGTCGCTGCTACTGACGATTACAGGATTTGAGCTGTCGATGGTGACACTGGAGAAAATGGGGTTATCCATCCTTCCATTGATGCTGAACTCGCTAAGCTGGACGATGAGGTCATTGTTCTCATCCTTGCCACCGTTCTCGGTGATGTCCAAGCGGAAGTAGCGATAGTTGCCGGAAGTGGTCACGTCGTAGCTCTTCGAGGTAAAGTTCGTGGTGGGCATCGCATCTGCAGGTGTGCTGCCCGCGTTGCGGCTGTCGATGGTGGTCCACTCGTCGCTGGCGTTCAACTTGGCCTTCAGCGTCCACACCTTCGGGTTGCGCTCGGGGTGTGTTTCCGTGTCGTTGCCCGTTGACATCGTGTAGCTCGAAATGCTGATGGGTGCTGCCGTGCTGAACTCCACAAACCAAGACCCAAACGGTTTGCTGGGTTTTGCGCACCACTTCTTAGAGGTGCCGTCGCCTGGGTCGATGATACCGTCGGTCAGGTAACTCAAGGCGCCTGCTCCTACGGCTCCATTGAGACCAGGTGTACCATCGGTGATGGTCAGGCCGTTCTTCCATTTCATCAGATAGGGCTGGCCGGCTTCAACCGTTGTGGCATCTGAGAAATTCAGTGTCAGCGTGCCGCTCGTCTCTTCGAAAGCAGATGTGCTGCCATCGAAGGCCATCAGCGTGGCACCTGCCAGTGGCGTGAATGCCAGCTGCTGGGCATCTATGTTGAACGGCAGACAGAGCGTTTTCCAATCGCGATCGAAGTAGAGTGAGCGGCCAGCGAGCTTGACAGCGCATGTCTTGTTAGCATTGTCATTGATCGTTTGACTGTTGTCGGCATTGTTGGCGAGTTCTATCACAGGCAGCAGGTAGTACTTACCATTGTAGAAGATGCCTGCCTGATAGGCGGTGAGCATATTGTATGCGCTGGTGACAAATATGCCCTCAGGGCAGCTGTTGCTCACAGTTGCCTGCATGCCAGGGATAATGATGTATTCGTCGAATCCTTCGTTGTTGACGGGCTCGGTGGTGTAGAGCACGTTGCTGACCGTGGTATTGATGGTTTTATTTGGGTCTCGAATGGCGATGGGATGGAAGGGCCATGGCATGGATCTGAGGTATTCGCCATTGTAGAAGATGCCACAGGAGAGGCAGTCCTGAAGCGTCAGTGTGGCATTGCCATCAATCCAGCCAATGAGACCGCCGGAAAAGACAGGGCCAGACGTTATGCAGGTGATCTTTCCGCTGAAGACCACGCCACGCATGGTGAGCGTGGAGCATAAGACATGTCCGACGACACCTGAAGCTCCCGGTTGGAAATCGTTTAGGTAAGGGTTAGAGGCTGCACTGGGGTGCATGGTCACGTTGGCTGTCACTTTCACGTCCTCGATGAGGTTGCTGCCGTCAGCCTGGCCTACCAGCGCAGCGCCAAATTTCCCCACGGTGATGTCGCCGTCGACATGAAGGCGCTTGATGACGGCGTCCTTGATGTTGGGGAAGAGAGCGCCGCAGTCTGCATAGCTGTTGAAGCTGGCGGTGAGCTTGTGGTTCTGTCCGTCGAAGGTGCCCTGGAAGCTCTTCGACGTGCTACCCGCCATCGTGGTGATGTTGTCGATGTCGGCCGTCAGCACGATATACTTGTCTTTGAAGGTCATGCCGTTGTTCACCTGCCAAACGAAGAACTCCCACTCATCGAGACTGCCGATGGTGTAGGGGTCGTCGGCGGTGCCGCTGGCTGTCCATACCTTTTCCTTTGTGGCGGTGACGACACAGGCCGTCGCATCGGCAATCATATTCAATGTGTGAGGACCGCCGTTGGTGCCCACCTGCGTGCCGTTGATTTTGACCGAGGTGATTCTTTCGCTATGGTCGTCGGACACGACGGTGAGCGTTGCGCTGCCGTTGGTGGCTACGTAGGTGGTACCGTTGTAGGAAATCGAGTCGTTCGCGCCCAGGTTCAAATGAATGCCCTCAGTACCTGTCGAAATGGGTATGGCTAAGACATTGTGGTCGGCATCAGCGCTAAAGTCTTTCAGTGAACTGTTGGTAAAGAAGCTGCCGGTGGTATAGAAATCGTAACCGTCACCACATACGGCACCCTTCATGGACTCCGTGTTTGTGACATTACCCGCAAAAAGACAGTGAGTGATGTGTGCCCAATGTTTTTGGAAATTATCAGAGCCCTTGACTTTGCCAACGATTCCACCGGTATAATCGTAGCCAGACACGCTGACGCTGGCATCGATGAAGCAGTTCTCCACCGTAACAAATTGCACAACGCCCGCAATGGCGCCCGAATATAGTCTGCCTTTGATTTCGCAGTCGGTCATCCTGAGGTTCTTCACTGTGCCAACAAATTCTCCGTCCCATACACCTAACCAGCCGAAAAGACCGTTGTAGTTGTATCCGCTGCGATTGACCACAATTCCGCTGATGGTATGCCCCTGTCCGTCGAAGGTGCCTTCAAAGATGTTGTTGAGGAAAGGCTCAGCAATAGGTACCCATTGGTGGGCGCTCATGTGCAGGTCGCGGTTCAGCTTGACAGTACGGCCCTTGAAATTGCTGACCTTCTGGTTGACCATATAGGCTATACGGGCCAGTTCTGCTTCGTTCATAATGGTGATGGTGTTGCCGTTCTCGTTGGAGAAGCTGGTGGCATAGTTGCCTTCATCGGTCCAGGTGTCTGTCTGGACGAGGTCGCCCACCCATGTCACATTGGCATTGGGGAACTTCGCCTGGTAGGCTTTGAGGAAAGAACTGAGGACGTGGAAATGCGTCGCCTTACCATCTTTAAAGGACCCCTCCAGACCGTCTTCAACCGTCAGATAATTGGGATTAGCGTAGCAATAGACATCGGTGCCACATTGATAGAAAGCACCTTCCCCGATGGAGGTGACGTTAGCAGGGATGGTGAAAGTTTCCAGGCTTGTACATCCATAGAACGCCTGACTGCCGATAGTCGTCACGCCTCTGCCAATCGAGATGTCGGTGATATTGGTGAATCCAGAGAAACACTGACTTCTGATACTGGTGACGCCATCGTCAACAACCACACTTTGAATATGATCTTTGTGTAAAGCCCAAAGTATCACTTCTGCGGCATTGGACATTGCCCCCGGGCCGTAGATGTAGAAGACGTCGTTCAGATTCAACGTGCAGGTTGCAGCTCCGCTGGTCCAGTAAAGACCTTCATACACCTCGCCGGAGCTTTGCACTGCGTATCTGTTTCCAGCGTCAACAAAGAAGTAGTCGCTCGCAAGGGAGTTGGCGTTGTCGTTGGCATAGAAGGAAGTCAGAACAGAATTTTCCGATTGGGGCGTAATGCCGATATTGGCATCGGTGGTGAACGCTCCCGAAACGTTGATCACCTTTCCGTTAGGGAGATAGACGTTGTTGGCAGCGTTGCCCTTTGTGTTGTTGTTGACAATGGGGCTAGCCTGCATGAAGAGCTCGCCGTCGTCGTAGATGCCACCGCCATTGGTGTTGCAGGTGTTGTTCTGGATGGTGCCGCCATTGATGGTGAGCGTACCCTGATTGTAGATGCCGCCGCCACGGCCCTCGCAGGTGTTGCTCTGGATAGTGCAATCATTGATGGTGAGCGTACCCTGGTTGTAGATGCCACCGCCCTTGCCGCTTGAACTGGTGGTCGTACAGTTCTGGATGACACCGCCATTGATGGTGGCCGTCGCTTCGCTTTGGTTCCAGATGCCAGCGCCATAGTTTGTGCTGCTGCTGGCTTCGATGGTACCGCCATTGAGGATGAAGGTGCCGAGATTGTTGATGGCACCGCCATTGTTGGTGTAGCCTCCCCGGATGCTGCCGCTGTTGTTGCCGCTGCTGTCCAAGACGGTCAACGTATTCCCGCTGAGCACCTTCAGCACATGACCGTAGTTGGTCGGGCTGCTCAAGCCACGGTTCAGCGTTTTTCCGTTCAGGTCGATGGTGATGGTTCTGCCATCCTGAATGACCACCTCTTTTGTCAGCGTGATGTTGGCCGCCAGGCGGATGTTGGCATAGTCAAGGGTGACAGCATCTTTCAGTTGTCCCTCGGTCGTCACATCAAAAAAGTCTGCATCGGTGCGAAAGCGTTCCAGATGCATATAAACGTAATCGCCACCAGCGCCCTCGTTAAGGTCGCAGGGGTCATAAGTACCGTTCTTGCCCACTGCCGCGTCCGAATTGCCGTCGAAGTGTATGCTGCGGATTTTACGGCCTGGAATTAAATCTTCTTTGGTGTAATAGAGGTAGATGTATTTGCCGCCGACACTGTAGTTCAAGTCGCCGCCCTGATTGTTGAAATCGTCGTTGCCGCCGAGTCTTGCGAGCTGATAAGTGTGCCCGTTATGGGTCAGTGTCTGGGGGATGGGATCAGGTTTGCTGTCACATACCCTGAGATAGATGTCGGTGACAGGACCAGGAACAGGATCCATCCAGGAGGGTGCAGCGCTGCGATACTTGCAGAGCAGGTAGATGTATTTGCCGCCGGCTCCGCTGTTCAGGTCGTACCTGAAGACCGTGAAGTTGTGGTCAACCGCAAGGCCATGATAATCCGTGTAAGAGTCAATCATACTGTTGACTTCACTTTTGTCGCCGCCGATGAGCATCACTTCTGTGATGTAGTCATCGTTCTGAGCCCATGTTGCCACCATACTAAAAAGTATGGTTATCATCATACTAATTCGTTTCGTTTTCATAAGACAATTCCCTATAAGTTATTAATCGCCACAAAAATAGTATATTTTTTTCAAACCACCAAACGAAATCATCAAAACGTGCGGACGAGAAGCCAAACGCTATCTGCGTCAACTTTCAGAGTGTAGTTATTTTGTTCGTATTTCTCTCCGCTACGCTTTGAGTGACCGTTGTTTGCCTTTCCCCGTAGGCAACAAAGAATTCGTCAAATTTGTCTAATTCGTAGAGAAAAAACACGGATGACGTGCAAAGAGCACTGAAATAGCGCTGAGGAATATGTTGAATTACATGCAGATTCTCTGCTAACTCCGTTAACTCTGCGTGAGGTATTGTCAAGATAATTTGTCAAAATTTAAGGATTGCAAAAGTTCTCTAATTGGAAGAACGGGAAAACTCGGAGTGTATGGAAGTGTACAAAAGAGTCTTTTTGTGCAAGTAAAGGCTGATTGCATTCAAAGTAAAGGTTACTTTGGAGGCAAGTAAAGGTTACTTCAAACTCAAGTAAAGGTTACTTGCATTCGTCCCAGACGTTACTTACACCCTTTCCGCCGTCATCTAAGGGTCGTTCCGCCGTCACTTTACCCCCTATAGATGCCGTCGGAATAGGTGTTAACGCCGTTCGGAACAACTCATAGATGCCGCTTCTTCGAAATTGTATGGTTTTTACTTTTGAAAGTTGGGGGGTCGCCTGCGGCGAGAAATCTTACAAAATCTATCCAAAATTCAACAAAATCTATCCCCATAAAAACAAATAAATAACACAGGTATTTGTAAGATTTTGGATAGATTTTGTAAGATTTCTCGCCGCAGGCGATCCCCCAAGAAAGATTTCTTAGTCCTTTTGCTTCACAAAAACGTTGTTTTCATCACCTAAAAACGTTGTTTTTGACCCCTAAAACCTATGTTTTTGGAGTCTAAAAACGCTGTTTTCGCAAGTAAAAAATGTCGAATTCTTACAATGTACTCAATATCAATGACTTACCGAACCTCGCGAGAATTGCGTTTTTTCGACCGAAGGGACAGTTTGTTCCCAAAATGCGCGTTATTTGCGTTAAGGGAAGTTAATTTGTCAAGATCATTCAAAAATTTAACAAATAGAACAAGTCCTTTATGTTTGTACCATGCTGATAAAGTACTGATGGAGCCGAGGATCCTCATCGAGTTCGGGATGGAAGGCGGTGACGAGCTGGTTTCCCTGACGGGCAGCAACGATATGTCCATCCACCACTGCCAGCACCTCCACCTCATCTCCTGTCTCTTGGATATAAGGTGCGCGGATGAAGGTCATGGGCACCTCGTCGGGAATCCCTATAAACGGTGCCACTATGTGGAAACTGCCCTCTTGTATGGCTTGCTGGATGTCGTGATACAACCCCAGGTCATGCAGTAGCTTCATCATCGTGGTGCTCTCCCCACCAGGAAGAATCAGACCATCCTTCGGCTGTTGCCAGTCGGCTGCCTGTCTCACCTCGAAATAGTCAACACCGATGCGTTCCAGCATCTGCTCATGTTCCGCAAACGCCCCTTGTAAAGCCAATACTGCTATCCTCATCTCACTTCCCTCTTTCCGCCATCAACAGCTGGATCTCACTCTCGTTGATGCCCACCATGGCCTCTCCGAGATCTTCCGACAGCTCTGCCAACAGTTTCGCATCGCGGTAGTTGGTGACGGCCTTCACGATGGCCTGTGCCCGCTTGGCGGGATTGCCGCTCTTGAAGATGCCTGATCCTACGAACACTCCCTCGGCACCCAGCTGCATCATCAGGGCTGCATCGGCAGGTGTGGCCACACCGCCGGCGGCGAAGTTCACTACGGGCAGCTTACCGTTTTCATGTACGAACTTGACAAGGTCATAAGGGGCACGCAACTGCTTGGCTGCCTCATACAGCTCATCCTCGCTCATACTCACCAGTCGGCGAATCTCACTCTGCATCATCCGCATGTGGCGCACCGCCTGGATAATGTCACCTGTTCCCGGCTCCCCCTTGGTACGTATCATTGTGGCACCTTCGGCAATGCGCCGCAAAGCCTCACCTAAGTCCTTGGCACCACAAACGAACGGTACTTCGAACTGGGTCTTGTCAATATGATACACATCATCTGCAGGTGATAGAACCTCACTCTCATCGATATAATCAATCTCGATGGCCTGCAGAATCTGAGCCTCGGCAAAATGACCGATGCGGCATTTGGCCATGACAGGTATGGTGACAGCCTCCTGGATGCCACGAATCATCTTCGGGTCGCTCATACGCGACACACCGCCAGCGGCACGGATATCAGCGGGGATGCGCTCCAAGGCCATCACGGCACAGGCTCCAGCAGCCTCGGCGATACGAGCCTGTTCGGGTGTTGTCACGTCCATAATCACACCGCCCTTGAGCATCTGTGCCAGGTTGCGGTTCAGGGTTTGTCTGTTCTCTTTCATTTTTATTCTATTTTTCTGTGTTTGTGATTTATTCTATTCTTCTGTGTTTATGACGGAACTGGGTTGGATTCTCTCCAGTGAGTTTCTTGAAGAACTTCGTGAACTGTGCCTGGGAGTGGAACCCGTATTGATAGGCCACCTCTTGAATGCACTTTTTCGTATTGCTCAGGGTAAGCTTGATCTCCTGCAGCAGATACTCGTCGATAATCATCTTGGGCGACTGTCCTGTAATGCGTTTCGTGACTTGTGCCAGGTAGCGGGCACTGACATTCAGCATATCGGCATAGAAATGCACATCGCGATTGGTGGCATGGTGAAGGGTAAGCTCACTCAGGAATTCGTTGTACAGCTCACTGCTTCTGCCTTGGAGGTTACTGATGTAGGCCACCTGACGGTTCACGTAGCTGTTGGCTTGCAGGATGGCTTCCTCAAAGCCGTTCCCTTGTGCCAGATAGGTGGCGATGGCGGAGGAGAGCGCACCACCCAGACCATGACTGTTTGCATGGGTGAGCTGTGGCAACGGGTAGGATCGTCCTTCAGCGGTCACTACCACCTCATCGGTTCCACGGCGGGTGATGACATGGCACAGAGGAACCAGATGCTCGGCAATGGCTTTCACCACCTCGTCACTCATGAGCTGCTCACCGCGAACGGTCGTGACGACGGGATCATAGACGATATACTGCGGGTGGTATTTCTCTAACAACTGGGTCACCACCTCCACCATCTCCACGTTCCTCAGCATTCCAATCTTCACCGCTTCGGGCACCACATCATCCATGATGGCCTCGATCTGCCGGGCAATGATCCCGCTGGGCAGGTCGTAAAACTCCTGGATACCCAAAGTGTTCTGCATGGTGACCGAGGTAACGACAGAAACAGCATAACCACCCAGATTCGTGATGGTCTTGATGTCTGCCTGTACTCCGGAGCCGCCAGTGCCGTCGGAACCGGTGATCGTTAAGATGAGAGGCTGGTTGTTCTGTTTCATGGGTGCAAAGGAAACACTTTTTTCCGAGACCATGAAACTTTCTTCTCATTTTGACAAGGATTTCTTCAATATTGACACAATCTGAACATGTTGAGACCTTGTCGGAAGGGGAACAACTGTAACTTTAGAATGGTGCGGGTGCCGTGAAGGTGAGCCGTTCACCCGTCTTAGGATGAATGAACGACAGTGTTTCGGCATGCAGATAAAGGCGGTCGGCCCGATGTCCATACAGCGCATCCCCCACGATCGGCACCCCCAATCCTTCCTGGTGGGCGCAGTGAACGCGCAGTTGGTGGGTGCGCCCTGTGTGGGGACGGAGGAGGATTCTTATTGTGGAGTGTGGAGTGTGGAGTGTGGAGTGAGATATGCTTTGAGTATGTGAATTCTCAGGAACAGATGACAGTATCTCAGTACTATTCTCACTCCACACTCCACACTCCACACTCCTCGTAAAACAATACTCCGTCACCGCCTCCTTCCCATTCTCCCAATCCACCAGCTGTCGCGGACGGTCATAGATATCCGGTCGGAGGGGTAGGGAGATGGTGCCTTTGAGCGGTTTCCCCTCGGGCATGTGCTCTAATAGGGCCACGTATGTTTTCTCTACCTGGTGCTCCAGGAACTGCTTTTGCAGCTCCGTGTAAGTCCATTTGGTCTTGGCAATGACCATCAGTCCTGAGGTGTCCATATCGAGGCGGTGCACGATGATGGGATTCACGTCGTCATGCAGATATTCCCTCATCATGCTCTCCACACTCACATCCCCAGTCTTCCCCGGCACACTCAGCATCCCAGCGGGTTTGTTCAGCACGAGGAGGTGGGGGTCTTCGAAGAGGATATTCTTCGAGGAGGAAGGACGAAGGAGGAGGGAGGAAGGAGAAATGTACTGGGTATATGAATTCTGTACAGAATCATTTGAATCCAGTATCTCAGGAGTAATCTCCTTCGTCCTTCCTCCTTCGTCCTTCCTCCTCGAAAGCATCCACCCCAAAATCGGGAGACACTTCCCTCTGCAGGCGGGATAATAGTTCAGGTGATGACGTATCTCCATCTTAGGCGATGCGCCCCACCAGAATTCGGCCATGCATAGGGGTTGGAGGTTATTCTCAAAAGCATACTGCAGCAGTTTCGGTGCACAGCAGTCACCCGACCCCGCTGGGGGTAGCTGACCGTTATAATCGTTGAAGATCTCGATGAGGTCTTTGGTCTCACCCTGCGCGTTCCGCATCTTGTATTGTGAGAACAGCCAGCGCTGTAGGTCGTCAGATGCCTCCTTGCGTTGTTTCTTCAGTTGTTCAATTCTGTCTGTCAGTGATTGCTCCTTTTCCTTCCACGGCTTCTCCAGTTCCTCACAGCGCTTCTTGATGCGCCGCATCTCGGCCTTCATAAACTGACTCTCTCGGATTAACTCCGCATTCTCTTCAGGCGAGATGTTGCGTTGCAGACGCTTCATGTCGCGCAGCACCTTAGCGGTCTTCATCTTCTTCTCGTGCTCACTGAGCAGGTTCTCCGTGGTACGAAGCATCTTCAGGTAGTCGGACTGGTGATAGAAATCATCCAATTCCTTCTCTAACAACTCCACTTTGTGGTTCATCTCGGTTATCTTCCGTTCATGCACCTTGAAGTACCCATCAGGATCCTGCGCATCGAACACGGGCGGCACAAACCACTCCCAGTCGTTCCTGCCAGCCAGCAATCCGCTATATGCCGCCAAGAATCCTATTCCCGCACCCTCATCCTGTATCTCAGAAGTAATCTCCTTCCTCCTTTCTCCTTCGTCCTTCCTCGGAAGATAAACAACCAGCACCCCAAACATCTTCCCTTGATCAGCATCCTCTTTAATCTCAGGGTGCTCCATGATATACCGCTGCACCTCTTCTGCCGCCAAGATACTCAGCGGATGCGGCTCATAGCAGAAGGGATCGTTGAAGTGCTCCGGTCTCTCGATGTCGGTATGTAATGGATGGAATGGTATCATGGAGCCAAAGTTACGAAGAAACAGAGAAATAGACAAGTATTTTGTTGTTTTTTCGAAAAAATGTGTATCTTTGCATCGATAAGATATTTGCGAAATATAACAATGATGAAAACAAAGAACCTTTGGATGCTGATAGTCATCCTCCTCTTCTTCGGCATGACGGCTCACGCCCAGGATGCCACAAAGCAAGAGTCGAAACCCTATCTCTCTGTCAGGAAACTGCCTGACCTGCTAAAATGGCTGCCAGCACCGCCAGATACTACAAGCGAAGCATTTGTCCATGACATTATGCGTTATATGTGGGGAAAGACACAACGCCTTGACTCTGCCCGTGCTGCCATTGCCATCCGTGATGCTGTGTGGAATATCGATTCCACCCTCGCGGAGTTCTGCGTACCGTTCGGACTGGAGATCTCCAGGGAAAAGACTCCTGAGATCTATACCCTTTTGGAACGAGGTATCAAGACATGCGACCAGATCGGTGGCAGGGCCAAGTGGTTCTATCATCGCAAACGTCCTTTCATGCGGATGAATGAGCACATGCTTACCCGTAACGAGGAAGCCGGACTCATCCATAACGGCTCCTATCCATCAGGGCATACCATTCGCGGATGGAGTGCCGCTCTGCTGCTCTCCGAGATCAATCCCGCCGCTGCCGATACCATATTGGCACGAGGCATGATGTATGGCGACAGTCGTGTCATCGTAGGTGCCCATTGGCAGAGCGATGTCGATGCGGGGCGTTTGGCCGGTAGTGCTGCCGTTGTGACACTCCACACTTGTCCTGAATTCCTCGAGCAACTTGCCAAGGCACGTGCCGAATTCCAGCGACTCACGGCTATCAACAAGGAGGAATGAGAACTTTCACTATTTCCTAACCATTAAAAATTCTAACTCTCTAATATTCTAAAAATGACACCCAAAGAAATAAGAAATGAACGACTGGCGGAGCGGATGATCAAGAACCTGAAGCGACGCCACATGGAGGCCTTCTACTGTCCGACAGCTGCGGAAGCTGTGAGAAAGGTCTCTGAACTGATAGCCGATGGCAGTAGTGTGACATGGGGAGGCTCGATGACGATCCGTGACATGGGTATCCCACAGGCGCTACGGGAACGGGGCACCTTGGAGGTGCTCGACCGCGATCTCGTAGAGAGCAATGAGGAGAAATTGCAGATGTATGTCCGTGCCTTCACGACCGATGTCTATCTGTCGAGTGCCAATGCCATCTCGGAGGATGGCGTGATTGTGAATATCGACGGTAACGGAAACCGTGTGGCTGCCATCACCTGGGGACCGAAGAAGGTGATCTTTGTCATCGGACTGAACAAGGTGGCACAGACGGTGGAGGCAGCACTGGCGCGTGCTCGCTCTACAGCATCACCGATCAATGCGGCACGTTTTGATATCCAGACACCTTGTCAGCAGGACGGGGTCTGCCATAACTGTAACTCATCGGAGAGTATCTGCAACTACGTGCATTTCCTCCGCAACTCCCCCAGGGGCAAGCACACGGTTGTGCTCGTTGGAGAGGACTTGGGCTATTGATGCTCTCAAAAATTAGATAACCACAACATGAAAAAGATTATTACTTGTATTTTGGCCACGTTAGGACTGACATCAGCTTGTGGTCAGCAGCGTTTTGAGAATGTGGATGTGCGTGATTTTGCCGAGCTGATGGCAAAGCAGGATGTCGTCGTGCTGGATGTGAGAACAGCCGATGAGTTCAAAGAGGGGCATCTGGAGGATGCCGTGAACATCGACCAGTCACAGAATGACTTTATGGAGAAAGTGAAGGCAACCTTGTCTGCCGACAAGACCATCGCCGTGTACTGCCGTAGCGGGCGACGCTCAGCAAATGCTGCAGGAAGGTTAGCTGAGGCCGGTTACAAGGCGGTGAACCTGAAAGGGGGTATCCTGGCATGGAAGGATGCGAAGATGCCTGTCACCACCGATCTGTATGAGGTGGATGTCTTCCAGACTCCTAACGGTAAGACGGTGAAACTCTATGCCTTGGTGCATGCCAGCATCCGCATCGTCTATGACGGTAAGGAGATTGAGGTGGATCCTGTCAGGAAATTAGGGAATCGTACTATCGACTATACCAAGATGCCGAAGGCCGACTACCTCTTCGTCACTCATGAGCATGGTGACCACTTCGATAAAGAGGCACTCCAGCTGCTTTCTGCCGATAAGACTCTGCTAATCACCAATGAGCGTTGTGCCGGCATGCTGGGCCACGGTGAGGTGATGAGCAACGGGGATAGCAGACAACTGCCTGATGGAATCTCCGTGGATGCTGTCCCTGCCTATAATACGACAGAAGGACATCTGCAGTTCCATCCCAAAGGACGCGATAACGGCTATGTGCTTAACCTCGACGGACTGCGCATCTATATTGCGGGGGATACGGAGGATATTCCTGAGATGGAAGGGATCAAAGACATCGACATCGCCTTCCTGCCTTGTAACCAGCCTTATACCATGACCACTGAACAGCTGGTGAAGGCGGCCAAGATCGTGAAACCCAAGGTGCTGTTCCCCTATCACTACGGACAGACGGATATCAGTGGTGTGCCTGCTGCTCTTCAAGGAACGGGGATTGACGTGAGGATCAGACACTACGAATGAGTTTCTATCCTCTTTTCCACCCAATGATCGTATGAACCCAAACAGAAAAGATAATGAATAAGATTGTAATGATTACTGGTGCGACAAGCGGAATCGGTTTGGCTTGCGCAAGGAAGTTCGCAGAGAATGGCGATCGGCTGATCCTCACAGGCAGAAACGAACAGCGACTGAAGGAGATACGGAAAGAGCTCACGGCAAAGGGAACGGAGGTGCTGACTTTTGTCTTCGACGTGAGAGACCGTGAGGAGGCCAGACTATGTGTGGAAGGATTGCCCGCCGAATGGAAAGAGATCGATGTGCTGGTGAACAATGCAGGACTGGCCCTCGGACTGGAACCGGAGTATGAAGGCAGTTTCATCGACTGGGATACGATGATCGACACGAACATCAAAGGACTGCTGACGATGACACGCCTTGTGGTGCCAGGGATGGTGAAGCGTAACCGTGGACATATCATCAACGTGGGATCTGTTGCCGGTGATGCTGCGTATGCTGGAGGCAACGTGTATTGCGCCACGAAGTCGGCAGTGAAAGCGCTCACCGACGGCTTGCGTATCGATGTGGCAGATACTGCCATCCGGGTGACGAACCTCAAGCCAGGACTCGTGGAGACTAATTTTAGCAATATTCGCTTCCATGGGGATACAGGGCGCGCCGCCAATGTATATAAAGGTATCCAGCCCCTGACGGGTGATGACATCGCCGAGGTGGCTGTCTTTGCCGCCAATGCTCCCGCCCATGTACAGATTGCCGAGGTCCTGATACTGGCTACTCATCAGGCCAGTGGTAGCGTGATCGTGAGGAAATAAAGCCGCCATGACCATGATCTGACGGCCTTTCTTCATAATGCTTTCCTATTAGGCTGCAAAGATTGTTTTCTCTTCAAGAAAGATGCTTTTTTTCAGGAAAAATGGTCCCGTAGCTTAGCTGAATAGAGCGTCAGATTCCGGTTCTGAAGGTCAAGGGTTTGAATCCCTTCGGGATCACGAAAGATTAAAAGGAGTAATGAAAAGGAAAGCTTGCTTTCGACTTTTCAGAGCTCCTTTTAAGATTTTGTAGGATGGCTGGCGCCAGCCTATGGGAAAGGCGGAGCCAATTCCTTCGGGATCATAGATCAGCCCGTGGCAGGGGCTGGGATGGACGAAGTCAATTTCCGGCACTCCCTGAATCTATTCAAACTATCAGGTGTTTTTATATCTGGCAAGCAGTTCTTCTGCCCTATGTTCCACTTCTTGCCTAACATACTCAGGACTGATGACTTCCACTTCGCCACCCATTGAAAGGATCTCCTTGATAAAATCATAAGTGGGGGCTATACGCAACTCGAAAACAGAATAGTCTTTGTGTCGTTCCACCTCTTTCTGAGACTCATGCAGTGGCAATGAACGCAGATATTCCCGACGGTGGTTAATGTCATAGACCTTCATCCTTATCGTCTCAATATCATATTCCTCTGGCTCAACGATGATACCAAAAGCATCAGCGAAATAGTCGCTAACAGAGAAATCTCGCGGCATCTTGAACGTAACGTCTGTTGATTCTAATTTCACGACACGATCTAATGCATAGCGGCGAATATGTCCTTGGTTGGTTAGCTCTGTTGGCTCTTCTCCCTTGGGTTCATTCTCCATCACACCAACGACATACCACCGCTGGCGGAACACTCTGACACAATAGGGTTCCAGCAAAATATCGCGCGGTTCCTTGTCAAAATAGTCCTGATAAGTCATTGCCAGCACATGGTTCTCCCTCATGGCCTTCAGCACCTCCAACAGATAATCATTACCTGACGGAATATCCTCATACATGACCCTTTCGCGCAGTCCGCGACTATCCTGCAAGAGCCCGTTTACGGCAAACGCCGACAACAGCCAGTCCTTAACCCTGTCGTTCTCCAACCAGTCGCGCTGGACAATACGATAGCGGTAGCCGTTGCGGGCATCAGAGGAAATATCGATGTCAAACGTCTCCTCTATTGCCCGCAGGCAGTCCTGAAAAGTTCGCTTGGGTAGCGATGTTTCCAATACATTTTGTGAACTTCGCTTCCACCGCTCTTCAAACTCCTTATAGGTAAGTCCCTTCGGATTCTGATAAAGTTCGCTCAGTATCCAGATATGTCTTCTTAAATAATCCTTCATGCTGCAAAGTTACGATTATGTGAGAACAATACAAAACAAAAAAACTGCTTTTTGTTTTTATTGTCGAGCGAAAGTAACTTAGGCGTCTTCCAAAGTTACGATTAAGCGATAACAATACAAAAGAAAACCTATTTATTTGGAATAACTGGCTCGTTTTTCGTATTTCTGAATAGCTTCCAAGATCTCCTTCTTCGCTTTAGCACGTTTCTTCCTCCAAAGATAGACCCACCCCAATATCACAGATACTGTTATAACACAAGAATAAACGCCAAGGAATGCAAGACGATCCTGGATGCTGATACCCAGAAGGTAGCACGCCATCCCCCCTGCAATAATTGCCAAAGGACCAATCGATGACTTTGAAAAGTCATCAGAATTGGGCTCAATGTTTTCGATGATGCCACTGAAATCTATTCCTTGGAACTCCGCGTCACTTAGTTCCCTGCCCAGAATTTTGTTTATTTCTTTCTTATCCATAGTCGTAACTATTTATAATTCTGTCTATCCTAATGCCAAATTTTGGTTTAATAGTCGGTTAATATATCAAAAGAGAATACTTGGATGGAGCTGATGTCAGAGAGGTCATCCGTCACCAAACCATCAAACCAGGTGGTCTGGCCATTATAAAAATCATCCCCTTCATTATGTAGAGTAATGGTGTTTGATGTTCCATCTTTCAAGGATATGACAGCCTGAAGTTCGAGCATACAGGTTTCTCCACGGTTGGTTGCCTTTACCCGGAATACTGGTGGTTCGTCTCCCCATCTTTGTTCATCAATAGTAATACCATGTTTGCTGAGACTTTGTACGACCTGTTGTGTTGGCTCTATCAATTTTTGCTCAACACTCTCAGAGTCCGTTGTTAAACTATTGATGATTTCTTCGCTTTTTTCTGGTGCTAATCTAATATAAATAAATGCGCCAACGAGAAAGAATAGCGAAAGATAAAATAATGTTTTCTTGATCATACGTCTTTCTTTTTAATGTTAATACTAATGAAAGCAGACTTGTTCTGCAATTTAACTGCAAAAATAGTGCGTGGCTATGCGAAAATCCCGCATAGCCACGACAAAAATCAAACGACTTACTTAATTTACTATTTCAACTCCAGGAACTGACCAATCACCTTGTGCCAATAATCCCACGAATAGCCTACGGAGGGATGGTTTACAGGCATAATCTTCACCTTGGTGCCGTCGTTCAGGGCATAGTTGCCACACTTGTTGGTGTTGCCCTCCACCACAATGTCTGCATTCCACGACCACCGTTCACCACCCGGCATAAAGCCCCAAAGCCGTGAACCCCACACGATGACATACTGCGGACGGTATTGCTCCAGCACTTCGAAGAACGGCTCTGCCGCCTCCTCATATTGTTTGCCCGTTCCAGCTTCGCGAGGCCCGCCCATAGCAGCCTGCAGGTAGTTGTAGAATACCACGGAGTTCCATATCTTCTTACGTTCTGCCCAATCCGTTTCATGTCCAACCAACGACCGCTCAAACTTCAAGTACGTTGACATCCATCGCTGCCTGTCTAATGATTCATTCAGATAGTCACTCACCACGCCATTCGTAAAGGCGCAGCATTCTGGATGTACTTTCGCGTTTCCGCAATCCGTACATCCTTCTTCGCAGTAATGACTCTCTCCAAGAATCATCACCCGCTTGCCGTATATGCCGCCCGTGGTGTAGGCAGAGCCTACAAAAGGTTTGAAAAAGATGTTGCTCATACTATTATACTGAAGAAACAGACCCTATTTATATAATCTATTTGTATTTTACTTTAATGACTGTTTCTTCACTTTTTCCTATTTGCACATCTATATTAAAATCTTCGGGTATATTTAGTTTACCACCAGCAAATTGTTTTAACTTTATCTCCATCTCATCAACGCCATTCTCCTTGCCTGCTTTAATCAGTTCTTCAGCCGCTTTCGCTTGCTTAGAAGTATCAGTGTTGAAGATGTTAAGAATCTTTTTAAAAACAAAGCCTGTAAAACCTAAAGTTGGAAACATTGCCATTACTAAATCCAAATCTTTTTTTTGGGTTAAATCCCAAGACGTTTTAAATTCTTCTTTTTCCATAATCATTAATTCCGCAGCACTATAGTTAAACTTATTGTAAGTCCCCAGACTTCAGAATGTTGTCTTGGAGTTTGTCATGTCAAGTGTTTCATTTTCTTTAGTGCTGCAAAACAAGGCAAATGAAATCATCCATGACGTGACTATGATAAACCTAAAATCCGCAACTATCACTCTGGTTTATTAAGTTGGAATTTACAGGGACATACTATTATTCTGTTTTGTTATCATCAATTATTTCTATAAAGTCCACATATTCAGCATCAATGTCATTTATTTGCTGAACCAATTCCTTGTTCTTTTGTGATATGCTAATTAAATTCCTTTTTTGCTGGTTTATATCTTCTTGAACCTTATTATAATTATTTATGATCTTATTAAACTCATTGTCAAGTTGAACTCTGATTTTTCCAATTTCTGTTCTAAACTCTTCATTAAACTGGCGTTTTGCTGCTGTAATTGCTCTAATCCTATCATCTTCTTTCTTGTTTTCACGCATTGTCATCCAAAAATCAAATCCTGCAGCAATTACAGGTACACCAAACTTGGCAAACTTTCCTACTCGACCAGCAATCTTTACTGCTTCCCAAGGACCAAATTTGTAACCGAAGAATTTCCCAATACCATAAACAGCATTATGTAATTGACTCCCTGCTACATCAGATACTTTCCCACCAAATAGTTTTAGTCCCTCCCCTGCCATAGAGCTAACCTTATTCGCTCCATCTGACATGAGCTTCATAATAAGTTTCTGTTGTTCGTAACTCTTCTTTTCTTCATCAGTCAGATTTGGTGATTGGATTTTCATGTCCAAATCCTTTTCGTATTGCACGAATACTTCTTTCTCATTAAAATGGTCAAACTCTTCTTGCATTTCTTTATAATGCGCATCAACCATTTCACCAGTTTCTTTTATTACAACATCCAACTTTTCCACTATTTGGTGTTGGAATTGTTTTACATCTGACTCTAATTCTTCGTTTGGTTTCTCACCAATAGACTGAGATATGCTGATGACGGATGACATACTATCATCTTCAAATTTATCGAAAATGATTCTTGCGTCTCTTTTTATATCTCTCTTAAAACGTTCAAACCTATTGGCATATTGATTTAGTAAGACAAGCATTTGATTGTTGTCTTGTGGAATGGCGATATCAGCCACATACTTTCGTAATACACGGATGGGGGTATCCAGTTCTTTTTTTATCAATCCTTTTTCATCGATGAATGAGTTGAGACTATCTATAAAAGTAGTGAAGTTACTTAGCTCTATAAAATCTTCATCATCATCTTCAGTTCCCTCTATATAGTCTGCGGCATCAAGAAATACAATGTTAAAATTGAAATCATATCCTTGCTCTTTAAAGGTTTCTTTTATAGATTCTGTATATGCTTGACATAGCTGGTCAAAATCTCCATTCTCCATCGACATCTTATTGATAGCTATAAGCATCTTGTCGCTAAACTTTTGATTATATGCAAGATCAATGAAGTTGTTGAAGATGACATCATCAAAGAGTTGACTAGTTAGCACATAGACAATTAGGTCACATTCCTTCAGTGCACCTATTGTTTCTTGATCGTGCTCCTCCTTCTTCCCTGCCAATATACCTGGGGTATCCATTAGTATGACATTGTTCCATTCATATCTTTCAACTTTATCAGTTGAAACATTTGCATCAATAACAATATCCTTTCTGCCTGTTAATGCAGAAATGATTGTAGATTTTCCAGAACTATATTGACCTACAAAGGCAATCTTAATAGCAGACCTTTCTTTTAAGTCAGCTAACTCTTTCTGTAACTGCTGTTTTAGATCCTCCTTACCGTTTTCGTCTAATAATCTGATAGTTTTATCTTTCAGATCATTCAACTTTACAGAAAGTTGTTCAATTTTAAGTTTTGTTGTTTCCATATCTTCTTAATTTATTTGAGTTTTTAATTGAATGAGTTTTCTTATTTTATCTTCATCATCTTTGTTTGCTATAGTTGATATGATGTGCATTGAATGATGTTCATAATCTCGTTCAACCTTGATTTGAGATAATATATTCTCTTTAGAGACCGTTGCGTCCAATGAGGTTACTTTTTCTGGGTAGATATGCTGTAAAATGCGATAGGCAAAAAAACTATTCAGTTTGTTTTCTTTCTTTGAAGCTTCTTTTTCAATACTTTTCAGGTGTTCGATAATTCTCTTGGAATTATCTAATATCAAAGAAAAGTTTGAGCTTAATTGATAATTAAGTTCATTGACGGAGTTATTGAATTGAAGCTGGAAAGTTGCCAACATGTTTTCTTTGTTTTTTTCTATGTTTGCATTTAATTCTTTCAATAGTTTTTCCTTTTTCTCCTTTATAACCTCCTTTTTGCTTTTGAAAAGTCTTGAGATACCACAAGACACAGCTGTTATTGCGAAGTTTAAGCCCGCAAGAGCAAGTAACCCCCACCCAAATGGGTTCCAACTACAGAGAGCGAGACCAGCTAACGTGCCAAGAATATTTACGTACATCCTTTTATTTGTTGTTCCCCCTTTTCCCTTTATACTCTCATTATCAGTTTGAAGAGAAAAAAGGAATTCCATATCTGACATACTCTCTTCTATTCGATCATTGACAGCTTTAGAGAAATCACTTGCCAACTTCTCAAGATTTGAATTCATCTCATCATAAATAATATTGTTTCTCCTGTCTTTCTTCCACAAATCACCCAATTCCTTTTTTTCGCCGTAGTGTTCTTCTGTGAAGGAAACGGCATTGTTATGAAGTTTAGAATGTGCAGATTCAATCTCTTTGGTTGCCTTTTCTTTCACCTTCTTTGATTCTCTGTCAATGAATCCAATTATCTCAATCCTCTGTTTCGAGATTTTTTCGTACTTGTCGCTTATTTCGCTATTTATCCTCTTTATCTCTTTGTGTGTAAAATAGATTTGGGTACCACAACCATCAATGATATTCTGAGTTTTTTTTATATTTCCACTATTGTAAATACATTTCTTCACATCAGTTATAAACTGTTTGATGTTAGAACCTTCATACAATTTGTCTCTTTGCTCCTTGGTGTATTCTTCGGTTGTAGAGTAATACATTTTAGCAGCTAACAGTTGGAGTGGTATAATTTCGATGGAGTAGAAGTCATATTTTTCTCCGATAAGATCTTTTATTCTTTGTATATGACCATCTATGCGTTTAGGGCCTGTATCGTATTTCCATTTTAACGGATCTTTTAGGAATTTCTTAAAGCGGGGTCTTTCCTCAATTTTCTCTTTAAAGTTTAGTATGATGAATAAAGGTTTGTTCCTATCTTTCAGTCCTTGCAGAAAATTAAATTCTGTCTCTTGTTGACTATCACTTGTGACAATATAGCAAACTAGATCTGCTTCATCTATGATAGACCTGGCCACTTCTTCGTCCGTACGCCCTCCTTCACCTGCAGCTCCGATTCCTGGTGTGTCAATTATTCTTAAGTTTTCCCAATACCAGCTACGGTTATATCTTGTTGTCCTTTGTTTTCCAATACCTATATCATCGTCTTCTTCGTGGGTCACAACCTTATGGAAAGTGCTCTTTCCTGCTTTTGTCCGCCCCATGAAGGCTATGGTAAAATAGCTGATGGTTCTCTTTTTTTTGTTCAGAACGGCAAGATTATCACGAAGGTTATCAACTATATTTGTTTGGATGTTTTCATTGAATTCCTTCATTTTTCTCTGAAGATCTTTTACCTCTTCAGTTTTTGCATTGTAGTCTTTGACTTTACCTATGGCATCATCTATCGCCTTTATTCTATCTTGCAGAAACTGATTAAAACTTTTCATCTCATTCTCTGCAAAAGACAGATCCTCCTTTGACCAGTTTGCTATATTTCTAATTTGTTGTATGAAACGATTACCAGACAGGAGTTCATGTTCATCCTCTACTTTATCTTGTAAAGCAAGCAATAGGCGATGAACTATACTTTTTAGATTCTTACCCCATGGAAGGGTGTATACAATAGGAGATATATTTTGGGTAACATTGTTTTCAATCTCTACTTTAAGTTTCTGTGGAAATTCTATTTTATTTGTAATGGTTTCAATTACCTGATTTTCCCTATCATCGTAATAGCCATCTGCATATGTTATCTTGTATAATAATTCTATGATTTTTGTTTTCTCTTCTATAGATAAATGATTTGCGTCTTGAATCAAGACGTCAAGTTCAATTTTATCTTCAGCATCTGCGAAAATTCCTTTTTGTTTTTCTTCTAATTCTTCTGTTATTGGCTCATGAAAATTCTGGGAAAGAACATCTAATTCTTTCTGATTGATTTCTTCATCTGCCACTATTAGATGAGAAGCCATTAAATATGCTATGTCACTAGCCTTCATTTTGAAAATAGGATTAAAGCGAGAAGAGCAATAACGATTAATGTAAGTGTAATCTGAATGTAGTTAAGCAAATGACCTCTTTTAATCGCAATAAGGTTGTCATCAAGACTTTTAGCATTAGACTGATGAACCTTTTTAATGACTCCATGTAAAGATGATTGAAACTCCCCATTATTTCGATGAACGCCATCTATTTTTTCAGAAATCAATCCACTGAGTTTGGACTGAGCCTCGAATGCCTTTTCTTCGAACTCTCTAATGTCACTGGCAGACTTTGCGGCTTCTTGGACTATATGCGACAAGGAAGTATTAATCGATTTAAAACTGTCTGCATTTGAATTCTGGTATTCCTCAGCTTTCTGACTTATATCATCTATTTCTTCTTTAAAAGAATCCCGAAGTTCAGGTAGCCTATTCTCATTAATTGATTTAAGAGCATCCTCAACAGATAGTATCTTTTCCATCACAATATTACGTCCTTCTGCAGACGCAGAAAGAAAACGCTCTAATTGCTCACTCAAAACCTGTGTCTTCTTTTGGTAAGATTCAGCAAGTTCATTGAGGTCTTTTATTTTTTCAAGTTCCCCCATCAACTCATTGAAAGTTGATTCAATTAAATCAATATCCATAACTACTTTATTTCCTTTATATAATTACCGTTTTACCCAACTCCTCCCTTCATTTCTTGAATAGTATAAACCTTTGCTGGTGTTTGCCAGCAGTTCGCTGCCGTTTTCTTGGAGATTGAGGAAGTCACCGTAGGATGATGTGTTAGTGCATCGGGGCGTAAAGGAACGCCCTTGGTTTTGAGAGGCATACAGCCCTTTACTGGTACAGGCGAGGATTTCATTGCCTACCTGCAAAAGGTCGATGAAAGTTCCGTATGACGTACTGTTATAGCGCGTCACCCATGAGCGGCCACCATTATGAGAATACTCTATGGTGTTCTTTGCCGTATTGATTCTCAGTAGTTCTTGTCCTATGTTGATGAGTTGCGGCATATATTATAATTAGGTGTTACAAGATTTTGTCTAATATTGTTGCTTTCTTCGTATTCTCACTCCCGCATTTAGGGCAATGCGGCAGGTTGATGCCTGCCCTGATGCCGCCCTCAGTGTAGAAGGTCTCGAAGGTTTCTCCACAGTCTTTGCACTTAAATGTTGCTTTTCCCATTTTTGTAAGCATGGTATTGTCCTCCTGTTTTAGTTATTCCCGCCAAAGCGGGGTCCCGTCATTATGTGTAAATACTTTTACAAGGGCGTCCATACCCTCCTGATTGTTTGCTTCTTTCGCGCGGCGGAATGCGGCTTGTGGCACTCCACGCGAGTTTCCGTAAGGGTGCTGGAAACCTGAGTAGTTCTGGTTGATCCACTCGGTTAGTCCTTCTAAGGTCATAGTCTTACCCTGTTGGGTAAGAGAGACAGCGAGTTTAATAACACTCTCGTAAACTTGTTCCTTTAATTCTAATTCTGTCATTTTCTCAGTTAGTAGTTTAATTATTCCTATAAAACCTGAAGCGCATGTTCGCACCAAAAATCAGCAACGAAGTCTTGGAAATGACAACGTCCGGAACCATGTTCGTCGCAAAAATAACGATTCTTTTTGAATTGACAATGCTTTTTGGCGAAAAAGTTGTTTTTTCATTTTGTTACGTTTAAATATGATTACTGCTGCAAAAATAGAGTTCAGCTATGCGAAATATCCGCCGAGGTAAACACTATTTTGGGCACAGGTATGAAAGTAGGATCAACCCAACCTCTCCCTCACATACTTCACACTCGCTACATACTCCTCATCGGTGGTGAGGTGCTCGATGATCATGGGCATGTGGGGATTCTCGGCGGTGGCCAGCTGGGCGTATAGCTCCAGGTTCAAGGTGCCCTCGCCACAGGCGCATTCCTGTAGCTGGAAGGTGTATTCGGGCTTCAACCGGATATCCTTCATGTGACAGCTCACGATGGTGCCATGCAGCTTCTCGAAACACTCCATGAGAAACTCATCACTGAAGAAATACCTGCGGGGTGTGGTAATCATGTTCACCACATCAAGATGGGTGCCGAACATCTCACGATCCACATCCTCTATCAATCGCAGATACTCGTCAGGACTACTGGGAATCATCCACGGCATGGACTCTATACAGAACTTGGTATGGATGGGCTGGGCAGTATCAATGATCTGCTGAATCATGCTGACTGCCATATTCCATAGCTCCCTACTGAAGTTCTCGCGATAACCACCATCCCAACGCGGACCGTAGGGTGTGCCTACCACATTCACACAACAGTCGGCCCCGATAGCATCGGCCATACGGAGCTGACGCACGGCATAGTCTATCCAATGCTTACGCTCATCGGGGTCGGCAGCCAGTGTGTTGCGCCATACTCCTACCTCGGCAATGGTTAGTCCGACTTGATCGGCCGCCTTCTTATATGCCATGTAAACATCCTCCCCGTCGTCACAGCAAACGGGGAAGTTCACGGTATCGAGTCCGAGTGCCTTGTGCTTCGCCGCCCACTCCTCAGGTGAGCGATGTTCCAACGATGATGAAATACCCAGATACATAAAGGTCAAAAGTCAAAGGTAATCATAAAGTTCAATGTTCAAAGTTCAATGATCAAAGTTAGAAAGCTCTCCTGTGAATAACCGTGGAATCCATCTTGTCCAACGCAGGGATGCCTGTACGAGCCATGATACCAGCCAGTTCGGCGGTCATCTCGTTGATGCGAATCGACACAGCATCTTCTCCTTCCTTGAGCAGCGGCATCAGATGACGACCCACCGATACGGCCTTAGCACCGAGTGCCAGACACTTGTAAGCATCCATTCCGCTTTCGATGCCGCAATCCACAAACACCGGTATTTCTCCACCAGTGACAGAAAGAATATCCGGGAGCGCCATCAGCGGCGGTACGGCATATTGGATCATGCCATGATGGTGCGAAACCACTATACCTGCACAGCCAGCCTTCATACACCTCTCGGCATCGTGCGGACTGAGTACACCCTTTGCGATGAACGGTACAGAAGTAGCCTGCACAAAGTCGGTCAGCTCCTCAGTGGATTTCGCCTTCATGGGGAGACCGAACACATTATCGTACCCGCCCTCGGAATTGAAGGCATGATCGATATCCATTCCCACAGCCATACACCCCACCTTGACCGCATGGTCGATTTTACGGAACACCTCGCGGTTATCGGCATGGGGCTTGATGATCTTGATGGTTCTGGCCCCCGTGGCCACGATGTCCTCCAGCTCTTGATCGCTACCCATGCCCACCCAATGTACGGCACCACTCAGGGCAGCTGCACGGGCATAGATGATCATACCGTTGCGTGCGGAGTTATGCAGATGAGACAGGGCAGCGGTCATAATCGGTGTACGGAATATTTCGCCGAACAGCGTCATCTCGGTTGACGGGAGCTCAGCATCCATGTAACGTGTCTCAATCAGCAGAGAGTCGAAATAGTCTCTCGTGATTTTGTCGGAATTTGATGTCAGTTGCATATCAATTATTTTTTGTGACTGCAGCATTGATCTCATCCATCTTCTCATCACTCAGCTCATATTTGCCGATGACGTAGATGGCCAGTACGAACAGAGCGGCGGGAATCAGGGTGACGAGCCAAAGGATGCCTTGTTCGGCCAGTGGGGCCTGTACTGTTTCCCCTGCCTTGAAGTCCACCCAGGCAAGCACCAGTCCAGGGATGACACCACCCAGTGCCATTCCTGCCTTCATGAAGATGCAGATCAGTGCATTTACGATGCCCGCCACACGCTTGCCGGAGGCGTATTCGCTATAGGTGACCACCTCGGGAACCAGTGCCCACATATAACCCGTGGCCACTACAAAGCCCGTGCTCTTCACGAACTGTACCGTGAAGATCAGGGGGGCGCAGGCCTTCAGAGCGGGAATGGAGCCGCAGAGGTACATGAGTAGCATGGCGGCGATGGCGATTCCGAGGAACAGACGGAACATCCCGTTCTTGCCAATCTTTCGTTTGATGGCTGGTACCATGGGCAAGAAGATGAATGCGGGAATGGTGCCGAGCCACATGAACACCGTGGTCATGAACGGCGTGGCATGCATGTTGAAAGTCATGAAATACGAGTCGGCAGCATTGCTGATGCTCATGGTGGTGAACGCGATGATGAAGAAGATGGACAGGATCCTGAGCGGACGGTTCCTCACCAGTTCCATCCAGAGGTCGCTCACCTTAACTCCAGCAGTCTCGCTTCTGTCCATCACGATGCGCTCCTTACTCTCAAAGAATGTGACGAGCAGCAGTATCAAACCGGTCAGGGCGAAGATGCTCATGGTGATAAACCATGCCTGTCCTGCCTCCGGCGTATTATAAACGGCCTCCATCTGACCGGTCTGCTCGTTCAGTACCTTGGGCGCGAAGAAGGCTATCACCAATGGCAAGGTCTTGATGATCAGTCCTGCCAGATTGGCCATGATCATGCGTACGCTGGTGAGAATGGTAATCTCATCGGTGTCTCGGGTGAGTGATGAGCCGAGTGCCCCATAGGGTACATTGATCAGAGTGAAACACATGCTCAAACCCACGTAGGTGACGTAAGCATAGAGCAGCGAACCGCTGAAACCGTTCCAGAAACACAACATGGCGAAGGCAGCAAGTGGGATTCCTCCCAAGAGCAGCCACGAACGATATTTTCCCCAGCGGGGGTGTGACTTATCCACAAAAGCGCCCACCATCGGATCCCATATCACATCGATGATGCGGACTACGAGGAACATCACGGCTACCACGGCCGAATCCAGTCCATATACATTATTATAATAGAACAGCAACCAGATGCTTACCGTCTGGTAAATCAGGTTCTGGGCCAAATCGCCCGAGCAAAACCCAATTCGTTCTCTCCAGGAGAGTCTGTAATAACCGTTGATAGCACTTTCCATGTGTCTGATAGGTACAAATAGATTGCGACAAAGATAAGCATAAAAAGATGATTATTTACATATTTGTAAGAAAAACTTGCGATATTATTGTAAAAACTGCACTTTTTTAATTAAAAGAGAAGAATTATTCCATCTTTTTATGTAACTTTGCAACTAGAAACCAACTGTATAAATAGTTTGACAACATTTATTTAACTTATCATTATGGCTTATCAAGAAACAACAACCCGAGGCTATGGCCAGCGTGTCGGTAGCTCGTTTAAAGGAATCGCCGGTGGATTTGTTCTTTTCTGCTTGGGTACGGCCCTTTTGTGGTGGAACGAAGGTAGAGCGGTGAAAACAGACAAGATGCTCAACGAGGCAGAAAAAGTTGCCGTTGAGATGGAGAGCGTGAGCAAGATTAACCCTGAATTTGATGGGGAGCTGGTGCATGCATCGGCTGTGGCCACCACACAGGATTCGCTTACCGATGCTGAGTTCGGCTTGGGTGCCCGTGCTATCGGTCTGCAACGTCGTGTGGAATACTACCAGTGGGTAGAGCATGCGCAAAGTGAAAGCAAGGATAAGCTGGGAGGGAAGCAGGAGATCGTCACTACTTATACCTATTCGATGGAATGGGTGGACCGTCCTGTGCAGTCGTCACAGTTTCATGACCCTGCCTACCAGTCGAAAAACTATGTACTCTATACGGCTGAGGATTCAAGACAATGGGCCGAGAATGTAACCTTTGGAGCTTATCGACTGAATGAGAGTCAGATTCATAGCATTCGTTCTATGGAGCCTGTGATTCTTGACTTGGCTGACAATCAGTTGAAAGCGTGGGATAAGTCATGCCGGGATATCCATATACGTTACCATGGGGCAGGATCTTTAGCTCCTGCACAACCTGTATCCAAGCCCGCTCCCAAGCCTGCCGTTGTGGCAAAGGCAGACAGTACGGCATCCGATTCGTTGATTGCCGTCGTTCCTGATTCCGTGAAAACCGTTGTGCCTGACAGTGTACCACAGGAGAACAAACGTGATTATGACTTTGTGCATCAGGCTGGTAATGTACTGTATTTTGGACAGTCGGCGAATAGTCCCCAGGTAGGTGATGTACGTATTACCTTCGAGAAAGTGGTGCCTGCCATGGTGACAGTGATAGCCAAGGTGAGTGGCGATACATTCAAGTCGTATAAGGCTAAGAACGGCAAGACCTTCTCCGTGCTCCGTATGGGCAAGCAGGACATGGCAGAGATTTTCGAGAGCGAGCATGCACAGAACACCCTTTTCCTCTGGATCTGGAGATTCGTGGGTGTCATGTTGGTAATCTTAGGCTTGAAGGGAATCTTCGATATTGTGGTTACTTTGCTCAAGGTGGTGCCCTTCATTGCCAATATCGTTGGATGGGGCATTGGTGTGGTATGTACCGTGGTGGGCCTCGTCTGGTCGCTGGTCGTCATCGCTATCGCCTGGCTGTTCTACCGTCCGTTGCTGGGAATTGCCTTGTTGGCTTTGGCTGCGTTCTTGATTTGGGTGTTTGCCTTCAAGGGAAAAGATAAACTGAAGGAGTTGGCTCAACGTGGCAAGGCACAGCCTGGGTTACAGAATGTGTAGCAGGACGATCCTGAAAATTAAGAAGGAGATTATATAGATAAGATGACAGGGGTGAGCAGTGTTTGCTTACCCCTGTTCGTATAGGTAGTCATTGAAAAAGATATGGATAAGGCCCTTAAGCTGTAACGTTTTGTCTGTATTTTTGTCTGTTTTGTTTGCAAAATGTGCAAAATTTCTAAATTTTTCATTGCATTTTAATATTTTATATGTACCTTTGCACGCAGTTTTGATAGAATAAAGAGATAAAGTATAATCATGAGTAAGATTATTAAGCCCATCGACTATCAGTCGGTTCTTGATATGCGACAGACGGAGCAGGGCATTAAACTGATTAAGGAATTCTTCCAACAGAACCTTAGCACGGAGCTGAGACTGCGCCGTGTGACGGCTCCGCTTTTTGTATTGAAGGGACTGGGTATTAACGATGACTTGAATGGGGTAGAGCGCCCCGTCACTTTCCCGATCAAAGACCTCGGTGATGCTGAGGCTGAGGTGGTGCACTCGCTGGCTAAATGGAAGCGTCTGACCTTGGCAGAGTATCATGTGGAGCCAGGATATGGTGTCTATACCGATATGAATGCCATCCGTGCCGACGAGGAATTAGATAATCTCCATTCATTGTATGTTGACCAGTGGGACTGGGAGGCTGTGATGACTCGTGAACAGCGAAACCTCGATTTCTTGAAGAATATCGTACGTCGTATCTATGCTGCCATCCTCCGTACGGAGTTTCTGGTATGTGAGCGCTATTGCATGCTGAAGCCCTTCTTGCCTCAGGAGATCCATTTCATCCACAGTGAAGATCTGCTGGCGATGTATCCGGATAAGAGTGTCAAGGAACGTGAGAATCTGATTACAGAGAAATATGGTGCCGTTTTCATTATCGGCATCGGTGGTAAGCTGGCGAATGGCGAGCCTCATGATGGACGTGCTCCCGACTATGATGACTGGACGACAGAATGTGGAGAAGGAAAAAAGGGACTGAATGGAGATATCCTGATTTGGTATCCTGTGTTGGGACGTGCTGTGGAGCTTTCTTCCATGGGTATCCGTGTGGATAAGGAGAGTCTTCTCCGACAGTTGAAGATGAGCCACAAGGAAGACCGTGAACAGTTGTATTTCCACAAGAAGCTTCTGAATGACGAATTGCCACTGAGTGTTGGTGGTGGTATCGGTCAGAGTCGTTTGTGTATGGTACTTCTTCACAAAGGTCATCTGGGAGAGATCCAGGCGAGTATCTGGCCTGATGAGATGCGAAAGGAATGCCGGCAGTTAGGCATGACGCTGATATAAAGAAACGAAATAAAGGTACTCCTGTCTTATACAAGCTCCATTTCCAACTCGTTGAGCAGTTTGTCTAAGGCAGGATTTTTTGTGCGCATCTGTTCCAGCATCTCCCGGTTGTTGAGAATCTTCTTCACCTCATTCGGTTTGGCGAGGCGGAGGGTGAGGGTTATATCACTGTTATGCAGCGACTGGGCCATCGTATTGCGGATTCGCCTTTGGATGGTGGTCATCTGTTTCAGTAGGATCTCATTGTCTATCACTACCTCGATCTGCGGGAAGGTGGTGATGGTTGGTGTCATATTTTTCATTCGTGCCGCCATGCCAGCCATCTGTTGAGGCATACGGTTACACATCGCAGTCCATTGTAGCAGGAGCATGTCATTGTTGAAGTCCTGATGTTCGGCGTTTTCCTTGGATGTGGTATCCTCTTTCTGGAACGACGGCTTTTCAGGAGATTTGCTGAGGTTGGCAAAAGTCATGCCAATGGATGAGATACGCACCTTGGGCTGTGCATTCGTGGGCTTAGTCTCTGCAGACTTATCTGGGATGGACGGTGAGGGAGTGGAAGGCTGCTTGGTAACATGCTCTTCCACATCTGCTTGAAGGGAACGCTCGGTGGTACCCTGTGCAGCCACCTTTGCTTGAGCGCTCTTCATCAGTTTTTTGAACAGGGATTTTAATCTCTTAGGGCTACGCCCCGCCGCAGGACTATCATCCTCTTGTGTGATTTGGGCCACCTGAATAAGTGTCAGTTCCACCAACAAGCGCTTGTTACTGCTCTGCCGGTAGTTGATGTCGCAGTCGTTCATGATCTTCAGTGCCTTGTACAGAAAATTCACAGGACATTTTTTTGCTTGCTGACGATAGTGTTCCATCTGGCGCTGACTTACTTCCAGCAAGGGAATGGTCTGCTCATCCTTAGCCATCAGGACATTGCGGACATGTGAGGCCAGTCCGCTGATGAGATGTCCACCATCGAATCCTTTATTGATCACATTGTTCAAGAGCACCATGATATCGGCGGCCTTGTTTTCCAGGGCCAGGTCGATAATCTGGAAATAGTTCTCGGAATCCAAGACGTTCAGATCCTCAATGACTTTCTGGTAAGTGATGTTCCCCTGGCAGAATGAGACAGCCTGGTCGAAGATGGACAGGGCATCACGCATACCGCCGTCGGCTTTCTCGGCAATAATGTTCAGTGCTTCCTCCTCATAGGTGATGCCTTCTTTGTCTGCTACCATCTTCAGGTGGTGGATGATGTTGGGGACTGTCATTCTCTCGAAGTCGTATATCTGACACCGACTGATAATCGTGGGCAGGATCTTGTGCTTCTCGGTAGTGGCAAGGATGAAGATGACATGTGCTGGCGGTTCCTCCAAGGTCTTGAGGAATGCGTTGAAGGCTGCAGTGGAAAGCATGTGTACCTCATCGATGATGAACACCTTGTATTTACCGATCTGCGGCGGGATACGCGTCTGCTCCATCAGGGTCTTGATATTCTCCACGGAATTATTGGAAGCAGCATCGAGTTCAAAGATGTTATACGACCGTTGTTCGTTGAAGGCCAGACAACTCTCACAGTGGTTGCAGGCCTCACCATCGTCGGTAGGTGTCTCACAGTTGATGGCCTTGGCAAAGATACGGGCGCAAGTGGTCTTTCCAACGCCTCGCGGTCCGCAGAAAAGGTAGGCATGTGCCAACTTCCCGCTCTTCACCGCGTTCTTCAGCGTCGTGGTGAGCGCCGATTGTCCCACCACAGAGTCGAAGCTCATCGGCCTGTATTTGCGTGCTGAAACGATATATTCTTTCATAATAATTGAAAACTTTCGTGCAAAGATAGCAAATTTTCGAGAATTATTGCTATCTTTGCGCTCAAATAAGGAAAAAATATGAGTAAATCAAATCCTGTCTATGCCTTTCTCAGTCACAATAAGTATTGGATTGTGCTGATCATCGGTATCCTGATTGTGGGTGTTCTCGATGAGAACAGCTTCTACCAGCGTGTGAAGTACGAACTGCAGATTGAGGATTTGGAGACGAAGATTGCCGAATACAATGCTCAGTATGAGCGGGATGAGGCACAGCTGCGTGAGCTCCGCCGCAACCCCAAGGCTATCACGAAGATTGCCCGTGAACGTTATTTCATGAAGGCCGATGATGAGGACATCTTTGTACTGAGCGATGATTTGCAACCTGTAAACAGTGAGGACAATGAGACAGCTCAATAAATGGCAGAATATCCTTTTGCTGATCGGCGGTGCATTGATGGTTGTTGGTGCTGGGATGTATGTCTTTGGTATCCGCAAACCTTCTTCGTGGATTTTCCTGGTGGGGGCATTGGCCTTCGCTTCCATGCAGCTTCAGCAAGTCTATGAGGGAAAGAACTTCGTCATCCGCCGTCTGCGCCGTATCATGATAATGGCTGATGTGCTGTTTGTTGTGGCCGGCTTACTGATGGTGGAGAACGCTTTTAATTTCCTGCTGCCTTTTTTCCAGACCCATATCCAGAACGGTCTTAACGCGTACATTATTTATATCTTGGGTAAATGGGTGGTGCTGTTGTTGGTTGCCGCCATCTTAGAGGTCTATACCACCCATAGAATCAGTAGCGAATTGGAAAAAGAGGCAAAAAAACGCTAAAAGTACATACAATTGTTTTAAATAGCATAAAAATTTTTCCATACTTCAATATTACATTGTACTTTTGCAAAGCTTTCTGAGCGGTTATGCCACTACCGCGCTATTATACGAGAATCGTTTATGAATAAAATCATCTATGCAATGTTGACGTTGGCTGCCCTGACATCGTGCGCCAACAGTTACAATATCCAAGGTTCTTCCGACGTGCAGATGCTCGACGGTCGCATGCTCTACTTGAAGGTTTTCAAGAACAGCGACTTGAAGAACGTGGATTCATGCGACGTGGTGCATGGTAAGTTCCAGTTCACCGGCACGGTTGACAGCACGAAGATGGCTACCTTGTTCATGGATGATGAGAGTATTATGCCGGTGGTCATTGAGCGTGGCGAGATTAGTATCAAGATAGATAACTCACAACAGCGGGTAAGCGGCACGCCTTTGAACGATAAGCTGACAGCATTTCTGGAGGACTATAACAAGCTGCAGCGACAGATGGAGGACTTAGGACATAAGCAGAGTCAGGCCATCATGGACGGAGAAGACGAAACGGTAACGAACACCCGCCTGAACCAGGAGGCGATGAAGATTGCCGATGAGGAGGATAAACTGGTTACAGGTTTTATCGAGGAGAACTTCGACAATGTGTTAGGACCGGGCGTATTCTTCATGCTCACTGCCGGGAACCGTACACCGATGCTGACGCCGTGGATTGAGGCCCTGATGAGTAAGGCGACAGACAACTTCAAGAACGATCCTTATGTGAAGAGCTACTATGAGACTGCTAAGCAGAATGAGGCCATCATGAACGGAATGGCAGAGCCTGCGGTGATGCCACAGACAGCTCCCCAGGCTCCGTTACCTCAGGTGCCCACGCCGAATCAGCTGGCGCAGCCCTCCGACTCTGTGAATTAAATTCCAACGACATTGAAGACACTGATTTCCCATGCGACGATCGTAAATGAGGGACGAGCTTACAATGGCTCTCTTGTCATTGAGGACGAACGGATCGCGGATATCATTGAACATACAGCACCCCAAGGGCAGTTCGACGAAACCGTCGATGCCTCGGGGTGCTTTGTTTTTCCTGGTGTGATAGACGATCATGTACATTTTCGGGAGCCGGGACTCACACAGAAAGCCGATATCGAGAGTGAAAGTCGTGCCGCCGCTTATGGGGGTGTGACTTCCTATTTCGACATGCCTAATACGATTCCCCAGACCACTACGCTGCAAGCTTTAGAGGAGAAATACCTGTTGGCCAAGGAGAAGAGTCATGTGAACTATAGTTTCTTCTTCGGTGCCACGAATGATAATACGAGTCTCTTCCCCCAGTTGGACATCCATCGTATTCCTGGAATTAAGCTCTTCATGGGAAGCAGTACGGGGCATATGCTCGTTGACCGAAGAAGCGTGCTCGAAGAGATTTTCCGTACCGCTCCTTTGCCAGTGATGACCCATTGTGAGGATACTGGCATCATCAACAGGAACATGGCGGAGGCTAAAGTCCGCTATGGTGAGGATCCTGATGTATCTCACCATCCTGAGATACGCAGTGAGGAGGCTTGTCTTGAGAGTTCACGTCTTGCCGTGGAGTTGGCAAGGAAGTATCATACTCGTCTCCACATCGCCCATCTCACCACCGCCAAGGAACTGGAACTTCTGGACGAAGGTCTAGGGTCAAAGGACGAAGACCTAAAGTCGAAGGGTAATCATAAAGATCAAAGTTCAAAGTTCAAAGATCAAAGTATAACGGCTGAAGCGACAGTAAGTCATCTGTATTTCTGTGACGAGGATTATTCCACGTTGGGCACATTGATCAAATGCAATCCTGCTATCAAGACAAAATCAGACCGTGAGGCATTGCGTCGTGCACTGAACGATGGTCATATCACTGTTATAGGCACTGATCATGCCCCTCACCAATTAAGCGACAAGCAGGGTGGGGCAGCCAAGGCTACCTCGGGTATGCCGATGATACAGTTCTCTCTGGTCACAATGCTTGAACTGGTGGATGCTGGTGTGCTGACTATCGAACGACTGGTGGAACTGATGTGTCATCATCCTGCCGAACTCTTTGAGGTGCGTAACCGTGGTTTCCTCCGAGTTGGTTATCAGGCTGACCTTGTCATTGTTAAACCGCATACCCCCTGGACGGTTACGGAAGAAGTCATCCAGAGCAAGTGTAAGTGGAGTCCGATGCTTGGACACGAATACCAGTGGCAGGTGCAGCACACCTTCTGCAACGGACATCATCTTTATAATCAGGGTGTGTTCGATGAACAATCGCACGGAGAGGAGATAGCCTTCAGATGATTCAGCAACTCACATATTCCATCCATGAGGTGATTCCTTATATCAACTGGCCTTACTTTGACTATGCCTGGGGTGTGGGAAGTAAGGGAAAGAAGGAGCGTGACCAGTTGCGGCAGGAAGCGCAGCAACGACTGCTTGTTCTTGCAGAGAAGTATCACACGTATGCTCTCTTCGGCCTTTTCGATGCGAATAGTGATGGGGATGATATTGTCCTGTGGAAGGATGCTGCGGAAGGACAACCTGCTGAACAGATCCGTATCCCTTTCCTCCGTCAGCAGAAACCCGTCAGGAAAGGGGAACCCAGTCTTTGCCTGTCAGACTTCCTTCGTCCTTTATCGATGGGACAGACCGATACGATCGGAGTGTTTGCCACCAGTGTGGAACATTCTATCGAGACCGATGCAGACAATGAGCCCTATTCCAAAATGATGGCGCAGACCCTTGCTGACCGTCTTGCTGAAGCCACTGCTGAACGGATGCACGAAGAAGTACGCCGCCAATTCTGGGGATATGCGCCTCATGAGCAACTGTCGATACAGCAATTGCATATCGAAGCCTTCCAGGGCATCCGTCCTGCTGTGGGCTATCCCTCCTTACCCGATACCAGCATCAACTTTATCCTCTCCGATCTGATTGGGATGAAACGCATCGGCATCCGTCTCACAGAGAGCGGGATGATGGTACCTCACGCCTCTGTCAGCGGACTGATGATTTCGCACCCCAAGGCCCGTTACTTTGATATCGGGAAGATTGGGGAAGATCAGTTGAAAGACTATGCCCGTCGTCGGGGAATACCTGTAGAGATGGCACGCCGTTTCCTCTCCTCTTTTATCTCTCATCCTTTATCCGACAAATCATGATCGCAAGAATTCTCATTCCCCTGTTGTTACTCATCGCGTTGCCTGATCTTTATCTGCATTGGCATTATCTGCAGCATCGGAAAGGGTACAATGCTTTCTGGCGCTGTCTGTTCTGGGCACCGTCGATGATCATGCTCGCCTATACGCTGGGATTGGCTGCCGGTGATAATTTCGTTCCCGAACAGATGGAAGTGCTCTTCCTCTATCTTTTTCTGTTAGGCATCTTTGTACTCCCCAAGGCGGTGTTCGCCCTGTGCAGTGCCATCGGTTTGCTGTTTTGTAAGCTGTTGCATAAACGTCAGAACTGGGGTAATCTCATTGGTTTCTTCCTGGCCTTATTTGTGATGTATATCATTGTATATGGTGGAACCATCGGGTTCAGTCAGGTAAAGGTGAACGAGATGGAGTTTGCTTCCAAGGATTTGCCGAAGTCGTTCGATGGCTACCGCATCGTGATGTTCAGTGATGCCCATGTGGGTACCTATACGGGCAGTCGTGAGAGGATTCTGGAAAAGGCGGTGAAGATAATCAACGACCAAAAAGGTGATATGGTGGTGTTTGCCGGTGACTTACAGAACGTACAACCCTCTGAGCTGGACCCTGTGCAGAATCTGCTTGGCACGATCAAGGCCAAGGACGGTGTGTTCTCCATCTTGGGGAATCACGATTATGCCAATTACCTCAAGACCGACTTCGCTACTGAGGCGTTGAACGAGAGTCTGATCAAGAGCAAGGAACGTAGCATGGGATGGAACCTGCTGTTGAATGAGAACCGGGTGCTACGTCGAGGAAAAGACTCTATCGTAGTGGTGGGATTGGAAGACAATACACCCAGTAAATGGAACAAGGAACCGAAACGTATCGACACGGAGAAAGCCATGAAGGGTGTCGGTGATCAGGCGTTCACATTGATGCTGGTGCACAACCCCGATGCGTGGGGATCCGATGCTGGTCTTCATATCCAAGCACCGCTCACCCTCAGCGGTCATACCCATGGCGGACAGTTCCGCTTGCTGGGATGGTCGCCTGTATCCTGGAAAACGCCTTATGGCGGAGGCTGGTATCATGAGGATGGCCGCTCTTTGTATGTCTCTACCGGTCTGGGAGGTCTGATACCTTTCCGTTTCGGTGTACCTGGAGAAGTAGCGGTAATCACATTAAAAAGGAAATAGCTACTGGTCGGGATTCTCCACGTATCCTTGATATTCCGGTACTAAGTCGGCCATAATCACTTGATAGCTTTCTTCAAGAGCATGCTTGATGTTCTCCGGTCCTTGACCCTTTGGAGGAATAGGCTGGTGGATGGTGAGTGTCATGGGATGCCATGTCACCCATTTCCCATCATTCATCCTGGGCAGAACGTTGAACGATCCGTTGATGGTGAGAGGTACCACGGGCAGTTGTAACTCATCAGCCAGCATAAAAGCACCCCTGCGGAACAATCCCATGTGACCGGTAAAGGTGCGTGCACCCTCGGGGAATACCGTCAAACTGATACCGTCGCGGAGGATCTCCCTGGCCTCATCATAGCTTTTCTTGATCTTACTGGCACCGCGCTTATCGACGAAAATCTGGTGAGACTTCTTACAGGCATATCCCACAAAGGGTATCTTCTTCAACTGCCATTTCATCATCCACTTGAAGTTCCGGTTCAGATGACCGTAGATCAGGAAGATGTCGAAGGCTCCCTGGTGGTTGGATACAAAGACATACGACTGTCCTTTGTCCAGATGCTCACGTCCTTCCACTTTCACGGGAATCAGTAACACTTTCAGGATTAGCCACCCCCACCATTTCCCAGGGTAATAGCCCCAGAAATGTCCGTTACCTAAGGTACACCCTATGGCAACGGTCAGCGAAATAAAGATGGTCCACACCAAAAGGATTGGTGCGGCAATGAAAAGCTGGTATAGGCGATATGCGTATTTCATGAAATGTCAATGTTCGGATACTTGCGTGTCCATCCGTCCCAGCGGAGACGCATCACACCGAAGAATGCCTCACCGAAGATACCACCTGACATCTTGGATACCCCCTCGCGGCGGTTCACGAAGATAACGGGTACCTCCTTGATCTTAAAACCGATCTTATAGGCTGTGTATTTCATCTCTATCTGGAAACCGTAGCCCTTGAAGCGAATCTTGTCCAACTCGATAGTCTGGAGCACGCGTCGTTTGTAGCATTTGAAGCCTGCGGTGGTGTCGTGCACCTTGAAGCCTGTCACGAACCTGACATACTTCGAGGCGAAGTAACTCATCAGTACCCTGCCGATGGGCCAGTTCACGACATTCACACCACTGATATAGCGTGAGCCGATGGCCAAATCATAACCTTCATCAGCACAGGCGGCATAGAGTCGGGGCAGGTCGTTCGGGTCGTGACTGAAATCGGCATCCATCTCGAAGATATAGCCATATTCATGCTCCAACGCCCACTTAAACCCTGTGATGTAGGCAGTGCCAAGTCCTAACTTCCCACTGCGCTCCAGGATGAACAACCGGTCACTGAACTCCTCCGCCATCAGTCGTTTCACAATGGCTGCCGTACCATCGGGTGACCCATCATCAATTACGAGTATATGAAAACATTTCTCCAAGCCAAACACGGCCCGGATAATCTTCTCGATGTTCTCCTTCTCGTTGTACGTCGGGATGATAACGATACTGTCGCTTGTGTTCATGACTTCCTCTGATGAATAATTGTGCAAAGATAATGGTTTCTTTTGAAGTCACCAAATGTTTCAGCAGTTTTATTAGCACATCTTTAAGTGCCTGTTCGAGAATGGTGACAATACAACAGCAGCTATATGCCTCGCTGGGAGCATATAGCTGCTGATGGTAAAAATATAGGTGAATCCACCTATTTTCTTATAGTACACTATTTCACTACCACCTTCTTCCCGTTCACAATATAAATGCCACGAGGAAGATTGCTGTTATCACTACCCTTCCTGATCATTTGTCCATTCATGTTATAAACATCATAAGAAGTATTACCCATGTCAACAGCATTGATGTCTGTAGATATTGAACTATTGCCGATAATTAATACAACCTCACGGTCATCTGGATTAATAGACTGTCCGTAGCTCAGTTCGACATTTGATAGCATAATAGAGTATGATCCTTCAGCCATGTTGCTTACGGCACGAATCGTAAACGTGAATACTGGCAGATCATTATCCTTGAACGAATCGTTGTTGTCGTTACTTTCCACTACACGCAGCGAACCATCACCTTGTATGCTGGAAATAACAGAATGAGAACGTGCAGCACGTCCGCCTTTATCAGCATAATATCGTATGCCATCTTCTTCTTCATACACAAATTCCAATCCACGCGGAAGAACGATGTCGCATTGCAAAGCCTTGATGTCTGTGCGATCGGTATGCATCTTCACTTCTATCTGACGAGTCTCTCCAGCCTGCATGTTCAAGTTGTCTATGTAGAGATATCCTGTAGAAGCATTCCCTCTTGACAAAGCGAAACGTTTTGCACTTGAAGCATCGCTGCCAAGGATGTAATCGTTAATCAACACCACCTTGTCATTAATAGATATATGGCCATTCAGGTCAACATCTGCAGCTGCTTCCAAGAATGTCTGGTTAGGGAATCCAAGGATATAATTCACAATGCATACGGCATCATTGATAGATACCTTGCCGCTTTGGTCAGCATCTCCTAACAGATAACTGCTAATAGAGAGTTTTGCTTTTGCGTCAGCAGGATTATAAGCTGTTCCGCCCTTTGTTGATATTTCAATGTTCTTGGCTGCTATTACATATTCTTTCTCCTCGATAGTGCTGCTCACGTTTAAAGTGATATTAATAATAGTCCCTTCGTTTCCGGAGAAAGTAGCATTGTTGTTAGAACTGCAGGTGATACGCATAGCTCCGTCAGCTTGTTGTCTGAAGGCCAAAGAATGCTTTCTGTATGTGGTCCTATCTGCCAAATCAATAAGAAGTTCTCCATCTTCTTCTGCTATTGTTACGCCAGACGGCAGATATAAGTCGAATTGAAGAGCTGTTACCTCATCTACATTTACCATATTAATAGGTAGTACGAATTGCGAGCCAGGAGCTGCAGTCACATCTTCCAGCACCAATGCATTATCCTCTGATACAATGGGGTCATCCGGATCATCAGGTGTTTCACCGCTATTGACCACATCACGCAGATATGGATAACTGATGCCCGCATCAATGTCCCAAATATTTGTGAGATCCCATCCAATCAAAGAATACGTTCCTTTAGTCATCAATTCCTCGTTAGTCATTGCAGTACCGTTCATGATGTCGTCGTACACTCTTTGTGGTACATCGTTCACAGATACCTGCATCGTCTTCAATGCATAGTTATTCATTTCTGGAGCAGGCGCACCATTCTTGATACCACCGATGATGCGTTGACCATAACCGCCACCTTGCTGCACTTGCTGTGATTCATACACCACATCAATTTTGTTGTTCATTGCGGCACTGTTCTGTACCACAGCATTGGCACCATCATTATAGCCGATAACACCAGCTGCATAGTTGTTACTGAACAAGTCTCCTGTTGCATGGCACTTATCTACCATCCTGTAGTTATAAGCAACTAAACCAGCAGCATTATATGAGGATGAAACTTTTGCTGTGCTGTAGCTGTTAGTTACTGTGGCATAGTTCTTTCCAATCAGCCCCCCCACATACGATTCAGTACCTGTGCCATTCAATGTGCCTGCAGTGAAGCACTGATCAATCGTGCCGCCTGTTATCTCTCCAACAAGTCCACCAACGTATGATGTTGCTCCAGTGGTAGTAATCGACACAGTTGCTTGACAACGTGATATGCTTCCTCCATCAAGCAATCCAACCATACCACCCACAGGTGTTCCGTCTGATACCTTTCCAGAAACTTTACAGTTCTCTATGGTTCCATTTATCATTTTACCTATCAGGATACCCGTGTTAGCACCACCTTTCACTTGCTTTCCGATAGCCGTTTCTACCGTAAGATTCTTGATGTATCCGTTGGCAAAGCAGGAGAATAATCCTGTATTGTCGCGGGTAGAGTTACACCATAGTCCGGTTACCTTATGTCCGTTACCGTCAAAAAAGATGGTCTCGCTGCCCTCACGACCGATGGATTCCCAACCTTCGCTGCCGAAATACTGGTTGATGTAACTGGTCAGGTCGATATCATTCATCAGTTTATAGTGACCCTTGCGATAAACTTGAGTCAAGTCTGCAGCTGTACTAATCTGATACGGATCGGCTTCAGTTCCTTTACCCAAGAAAGAAATCACTTCCGTTGTATAATACGAGTGCTCCTTACCATCAGCTTTGGCCGAAACTCGCACCTCATGACCAGCCTGAAGCGGACTGACAGTAAACGAGAACTCGTGACCTGTGCTGACTTTCTGCTGCTTAACACCGTCAATCTCTAATGTCACGGTTCCGCCATCGACACATTTACCACTGACAGTCGTAGCGCCAGAAACTACTTGTGACAGAATCACTGGAGGTGCAGTCTGTGTCTTGAAATATGGATAGCATTCTGTTTCTTGGATGGCCCATATGTCTGTGAAGTCCCATCCCATTGCCACATATGTAGCTTTGAGTTTCAGCGTTGTCGCACTAACACCTGTACCATTCATTTCACTATCTATGATATCCTGAGCCACCCCTTGACTAATGACAATGGTTCTATTAAACGATTTGTTTTCATCTGTAGAACCCATTGCACCTATCGTTCCTCCATTATAACCTACTACTCGATTGACATCACCTGTAGTTGCAGTGACACGGGTATTAATAGCCGCAGACCTTTTGAGTGACGTGTTGCTTTCTTGGTATCCCAACAATCCTCCTACGTACTGATTGCCAGTAACTGAGCCTATAGCATAACAGTTTGTAACTTCGCCGTACTTTTTGTAACCTATAAGCCCGCCAACATAATTAGCACCAGTGACCGAACCGCTATGATAATTATTGACAAAGTCCGTATAAGAATAATAAAATCTACTTCTATAATATTCATTACCAGTATCGCTTCCTATTAATCCTCCTACATAATCGCCTGTTGCAAATATATGCCCTACTGCAAAACTATTCTTTATATTTGCAACATGATTGATATTACAAGATGTGGTAATTTTTCCAACCAACCCACCAACATTGGAAGCACCAATGATTACTCCAAATATGCCACAATTGTTTAAATTAATCGTTTTATAACAATTAGAAAGGCCACATATGCCTCCAACATTGTCTGCACCAGAAATATTTGCGTGGATGTAGGTGTTTGATATAGAGTTACCTTCATTATGATTACCTGTATTTTCGCCACAACATCCACCTACATTGTTAACTCCTCTGATAATCCCATCATTAAGTGTACACCCAGAAATAGATAGATTGTTGGAGGCATTATTGCGTCCAATAAACCCACCAACACTATTCCCTGTACCTATGACATCTACATTTGCTGTATTATCAGTTAGTACCACATTGTCAGCACTATTCCCGACATAGCCACCAATATTTGATGCACCTTCTGCTGTGCCACTGAAAGAACAGCCGTTTATAGTAATTCCATTTCCACTATTTCCGACGTAGCCACCAACATTTGATGCACCTTTAATAATACCACTAAATGAACATCCATTGATAGTGGTACCTTGGCTGTATCCAGAAACACCAGCAACACTTTCTTTTCCTTCAATTGTAGAAGCTATTATGGAAACATCGTTGATGGTAGCTCCATCTGTATAGCCAAAGAATCCCACATTATTAGTTGAAGATCGTTTGATCCATAGTCCTTTTATCGTTTTTCCATTACCATTCAAAATACCTTTAAAGGCAGCGGATGAAGAACTACCCACTGGCTGCCATCCCTGGTTTGGATTCTCGTCTTCCAGAAATTCCGTCAAGTCAATGTTAGCCATCAACTTGAAATACACACCACTTTGATTAAGGAAATTCCTCAATTGATTCAACTGAATTGGATTCAAAATCAGATATGGGTCGTTTTCTGTTCCTGACCCAGATCCACTAAATTGTGCAAACGTTGTTGCAATGCAGCATAGGAACATTGCTGCTAGAGTTAATAGTCTTTTCATAATTCAACATCCATTTGGTTTGAGAATTCATCCTTGTTGTCTGCTAAGTGTTCAATCACCAGTTTTTGAAATCTTTTGTAATGACCCTTTTCCTTTATTTTTCGTAAAGCACGTAAAAAACACTTATCATGGAAATAATCATATCCAGACGCTTTCCTAAATCCTACTCTTTCATCTGTAAACCGATTGAGTACCTCAACTTCATCTTTGTCCAAGTCAGCATCACCAACTAAACTAGTTAATTCTTGTATATAATACATAAAACTTCTTTTGTACCCTACAAACACCCCAAACTTGGCAGTTAATACAATATTTTCGGTTAGCTTATGATACAAAAAAGGCGTAGGTGTCTGTTTCTGCCCATCCTGGGACTACAGGCCTTCGCATTGCCCTTCCCACACAGGATAGACAACGCAGTTAGCCCACGCCAGTACGGACTATATAAAGAAATATAGAAACGCACTACGGGACGCTTCGTTGTCATCTGCCTATTGTGGGAATTGGACGAGTTTGCGAAGTTCGTAGTCCACAACGACAGACGTTCGAAAACGTCTTTCTTATAAGATAAGATCGCCCATCGTCCTAAAAGGACTTCTATGACGATGGTGCAAATATAGTGAATAATCTTGTGATTTCCAAGAAAATAGGAAGAAAAGTGATGTAAAAAGTATCCATGTGGTGGGTTAGATTATCTGTTTGCGCACCCAAACGGATTTGTCTAATTTGTCTAGTTGCTTCAGCGATTATCGTCACGACTCGGCCAAATTGATACAAGCATCTTTGGCACTCGCTGCTCCGATATTTCGTAGAGAAGAAAACTAACACGGATTGCTCAGATCAAACGGATATAATCCTGAAATCCTTAGCATAAAAATGTAAGATTTCGGATAAGATTTTGTTGGATTTATTCTACCCCATAAAAATAGTCAATAATATAGCAGTTGCCCCCAAAGGGTAACTAACTCCCCTCCTCTACGATGGGAGGGGAGTTCAAGAGCCTTCCCTGGGAAGGTTGGATGATCCTACTTGGAAGAGGTTGGAGGGCCCCGCTTGGAAGGAGATTTGCTTCTTAAAGGAGATTTGCTTATTATAGGTCAACATATAGATTACTGCTTATCAATAATCATTGTGGTTCTCGTAGCTCCATCGGTTGAAAAAACTCATGATTCTATTTGGCTTTTCGATCACTTATCCGTACCTTTGCAAAACAATTAGATGGAGATACAAGAATTATTAGAACTCTATGCCCGTTCGGCACAGTCGGCGGCATTGATGAAAACACTGGAAGATGTTTCTGTTAAGAACGTTTTCCTGCAGGGGCTCGTGGCCTCTTCCGCACCCATGTTCTTCGCCTCTTTAGTTAAAAGAAACACCTCAGACTCGTTCCCGGTGGCATTGTATGTTTTACAGGATGCCGAGGAGGCGGGCTATTTCTATCATGACTTGGTGCAGCTGTTGGGGACTGAAGATGTGTTGTTCTTCCCGTCGTCCTACCGTCGTCAGGTGAAATACGGACAGCGGGATGCTGCTAACGAGATCCTCCGTACCGAGGTGTTAAGCAGGTTGTCTTCTTTGAATCCTTCCTCGTCGGATTCAATTCCTAATAAAGATAGAACGTTTATACGTGATAACGCGAAAAAAGCGATTCAGATTGTCACCTATCCAGATGCTTTGGCGGAGTTGGTGGTCTCAAAGAAGAAACTCGATGAGCGTTCCGTACGGCTGGAGGTAGGAGCGATACAGGATATTTCTGAATTGGAGAAGCATTTGCGGGAACTGGGATTCACAGAGGTGGATTATGTGTATGAGCCTGGTCAGTTTGCCGCTCGTGGCAGCATCGTGGATGTGTTTTCCTACAGTTCGGAGTATCCTTTCCGTCTCGATTTCTTCGGTGATGAGATAGACTCCATCCGTACCTTCGAGGTACAGAGTCAGCTGTCCCGCGATAAACGGGAGACGGTGGAGATCGTTCCCGAGTTGGCCACGTTAGGCAGCGAGAAGGTATCGTTCATGAAATTCCTCCCTGCCGACACCTTACTGGTGATGAAGAACTTCCTCTTTGTGAGGGATGTAATCGAACAGACCTATCGGGCCGGTTTCTCCTCACAGGCACTCACCGAACGGATGAGTGGAGCCACAGAGATGGAACAGCATGCCATCATGAAGGAGATGCAGGCGGAGAGCATGCTTCTGACAGGCAGTCAGCTCACAGAAGATGCTGCTGATTTCCGGCGACTGGAGTTCGGCAGTCGTACCACAGGTGTTCCTCAGGCTACGATTCCTTTTGATCTTGCCCCCCAACCTCTATTCCATAAGAACTTCGAACTGTTGGTGCCAACGCTCGAGGACTATCTGCAGCGTGGTTACCAGCTCTATATCTTAGCCGACAGTGCCAAGCAGCAACAACGTTTGCGTGATATCTTCGACAGTATGTCAGGACAGAAGGTGACGTTTACTCCCATTGACAAGACCCTCCACGAGGGATTCATTGACCATACCCAGCGGCTCTGTTTGTTTACCGACCATCAGATTTTCGACCGTTTCCATAAATACAGCCTTCGCAGTGATACGGCGCGCACTGGAAAGGTGGCACTGACATTGAAGGAACTGCAGGAGATGGAGCCGGGCGACTATATCGTACATGTGGATTTCGGTATCGGTCGTTTTGCCGGACTGGTGCGTGTCCCCACGGGAAACAGTTACCAGGAGGTGATCCGCATCATCTATGCCAACAACGACAAGGTGGATGTGAGCATCCATTCCCTGTACAAGATCTCCAAATACAAACGGCGTGACAGTGAGTCACAGCCCCGTTTGTCAACATTGGGAACGGGAGCATGGAACAGGATGAAGGAGCGCACGAAGACGAAGATCAAAGACATCGCCCGCGACCTCATCAAGCTCTATGCTGCCCGTCGACATCAGAAAGGGTTCGCTTTCAGTGCCGACTCCTTTATGCAGCAAGAGCTGGAGGCGAGCTTCCTTTATGAAGACACCCCCGACCAGCTGAAAGCCACCAACGATGTGAAGGCCGACATGGAGAGTAGCCGTCCCATGGACCGTTTGGTATGTGGGGATGTGGGCTTCGGAAAGACCGAGGTGGCCATCCGTGCAGCCTTCAAGGCGGCCTGCGACTCCAAGCAGGTGGCGGTGATGGTGCCTACCACCGTCTTGGCATACCAGCATTTCCAGACCTTCACCAGCAGACTTCAAGGTATGCCGGTGCGTGTGGAATATCTCTCAAGGGCGAGGAGTGCGAAGAAGACGAAAGAGATCTTAGCTGATCTGGAAACGGGAAAGATCGATATTATCATCGGTACGCATAAGCTCATCGGTAAGACGGTGAAGTTCAAAGACCTGGGACTGCTCATCATCGATGAGGAACAGAAGTTCGGTGTCTCCACGAAAGAGAAGCTTCGCCAGTTGAAGACCAATGTGGATACGCTCACCATGAGTGCCACGCCTATTCCCCGAACACTGCAGTTCTCCTTGATGGGAGCCCGTGACATGAGTATTATCCAGACACCACCGCCCAACCGCTATCCTATCCATACCGAGGTGCATACCTTCGACAGTCAGATCATTGCTGAGGCCATTGAGTTCGAGATGAGTCGTAACGGACAGGTGTTCTTCGTCAACGACAGGATCAGTAACCTACCGGAACTGTCGCTGCTCATTCAGAAGTATGTGCCGGATGCCCGAGTGGCCATCGGACATGGACAGATGAAACCCGAGGAACTGGAGAAAATCATTATGGGGTTCATCAATCACGACTACGATGTGCTGCTCTCCACAACCATCGTGGAGAACGGTATCGATATCTCCAATGCCAACACCATCATCATCAATGATGCACATCATTTCGGACTGAGCGACCTCCACCAGATGCGTGGCAGGGTGGGGCGCAGTAACAAGAAAGCCTTTTGCTACCTGCTGGCACCACCAACCGTGAACCTCACCACCGAGGCACGGAAGCGCTTGGAGGCCTTGGAGACGTTCTCTGATCTCGGCAGCGGCTTCAATCTATCCATGCAGGATCTTGACATCCGTGGTGCCGGTAACCTGTTAGGGGCAGAACAGAGTGGCTTTATGGAAGACTTGGGCTACGAGACCTACCAGAAGATTCTCTCGCAGGCGGTGACGGAGCTGAAGAACGAGGAGTTCGCAGAATTGTATGAGGAGGGTGACAGTCAGAAGAAGAAAGGCAACTCCGATTACCAGCAACTCATCGACAGTACAGTGTTCGTGGATGACTGTACCATTGAAAGTGATCTCGAGATGTACCTGCCCGACAGTTATGTGCCTTCGAGCAGTGAGCGTATGCTCCTCTATCGTGAGTTGGATGCCATCAAGAACGATGATGACTTGGAACGTTACAAGATGAACCTCCGCGACCGCTTCGGCGAGATTCCGCATGAGGGTATCGAGCTGATGATGGTGGTGCCGCTACGTCGTCTGGGTAAGCGACTGGGATGTGAGAAGATCACCCTTAAACAAGGTCAGATGATCCTCTATTTCGTGTCGAATCCCATGAGTGCCTATTATCAGAGCACGGCCTTCGACAACGTCCTTAATTTCGTCACCCGTGATCCGCGCCGCTGTAACTTCCGGGAGATCAAGGGCAAACGCTCCATGGTAATCAAGAAGGTGCCGACGGTAGAGGAGGCCGTGGCTGTTTTAAAGAGAGTGTAATTTATTTCTGACTATCCAGTTCCGCCAAGTTCTGTGCAATCATTTCATCCGTCACCGTATAGTTCTGAAGGTCGCCCTTGATATACAGCTCGTATGACGGCATGTCGATGAGACCATGACCGGAGAGGTTGAAGAGGATGACTTTCTCCTCACCGCTTTCCTTGCACTTGTTGGCCTCGCGGATGGTAGCAGCAATGGCATGACAGCTTTCCGGTGCGGGGATGATACCCTCAGTGCGGGCAAAGAGCATACCGGCCTCGAAGGTCTCAATCTGCGGAATGTCCACACCATGCATCAGTCCGTCCTTGATCAGCTGCGAGATGATCATACCAGCACCATGGTAGCGCAGACCACCGGCGTGGATGTTCGACGGCTTGAAGTTATGACCGAGGGTGTACATCGGCAGTAACGGGGTGTAGCCGGCCTCGTCACCGAAGTCATAACGGAACTGTCCGCGAGTAAGCTTCGGACAGCTGTCGGGCTCGGCAGCAATGAACTCTGTGTTCTTTCCTTCAAGGATCTTATGGCGCATGAAGGGGAAGGAGATACCACCGAAGTTACTACCTCCACCGAAGCAGCCGATCACGATGTCGGGATATTCACCAGCCATCGCCATCTGCTTCTCTGCCTCCAGACCGATGATCGTCTGGTGCAGTCCTACGTGGTTCAGTACGGAACCTAACGTATATTTGCAGTTCGGTGTGGTGGTAGCCAGTTCCACGGCCTCTGAGATAGCAGTACCGAGGGATCCTGAATGTAGTGGGTCACGTGTCAGAATATCCTTTCCGGCACGTGTTGACATCGAGGGCGATCCCTCCACCACGGCACCGAAGGTGCGCATGATACTGCTGCGGTAGGGTTTCTGTTGCATCGTGATCTTCACCTGATACACTGCACAGTCAAGACCGTAGATCTTGGCAGCATACGACAGGGCAGCGCCCCATTGTCCGGCACCGGTCTCGGTGGTCACATTCGTCGTACCTTCCTGCTTGGCATAGTAGCACTGGGGCAGGGCGGAGTTGATCTTATGCGATCCTAATGGGTTTGTAGATTCATTCTTGAAATAGATATGTGCGGGGGTTCCTAAGGCCTCTTCCAGAGCATAGGCACGCACCAGAGGTGTACTGCGATAGTATTTGTATTTCTCCAGCACGTCCTCAGGGATGTCGATCCATGCATGCTCCGTGTCTAACTCTTGTACACAGCACTCACGGGGAAAGATATGGGCCAGATCATCCACGCCCAACGGCTGTTTCGTTGCGGGATGGATGGGGGGCATGGGCTTGTTCACCATGTCGGCCTGGATGTTGTACCACTGGGTAGGAATCTCGTTCTCCTGTAAAATGAATTTCTTTTGTCTGCTCATGATTGTTCTTTTAAAGGGTTACATTCATTGCGCCGCGAAATTACTGCTTTTTGTGCAATTATGCAAGAAAAAGGGGCTTATTTTGAAACATTTGCATTTATTCTCCCTCTTTTTTTATTCCTTTCTTGATTCTTTTGACTTCTTTTGAACTTACGGCTTTAAAAAAACTCTATTTCTTTCTCTTGCTTCATTGAAATTTTGTATTTTTGCAGCAAAAGTGTAAAAGATATGGAAAAAAGACGAATACTGTACCTGTTTGTCATGCTCATCGGAGTGGTGACGGGCTTAAGAGCGCAGGACGAGACGATTGACCTCACCATGCAGTCGTTTACGGACGCGGAGGATGTTGATGTAGTCGAGGGCACGGGTTGTACATTATATTTCGAAAAAGCCGGTAACGACCGTGGAGCACGTCCTAAATACTACGACAACGGTAATGCTGTGCGCCTCTATTTCGGCAACACCATGACGGTGAAGGCTTCGGGAGACAAGTCCATTGTTGAAGTGAACCTTGTTTTCGCCTCGGGTGGCAACAGCAACGCCATATTTGTCAATACCGGCAACTATGCCGACGGCACATGGACAGGCAATGCCACAGAAGTTGTTTTCACCATTGATGGCACAAGAGGTCACCGCCGCGTGCAGCAGGTGCAAGTGACCTACTTGAGTGCCGTGGAAGCTCCTGTTATCAGTGGCACCGCGCTGTTTGAAGAAAGCACCGCAGTCAGTATTACGGCAGAAGCGGGTACTACTATCTATTATACGAAAGATGGTAGCACGCCCACTTCTTCCAGTTCCATCTATAGTTCGCCCTTTACCCTCTCAAATACATCCACCGTCAAGGCGATTGCCATCAAGAACGGTGTGACGAGCAACGTCGCTGAGATGCTCTTTGTAAAAGATGCCAGTCTGTGGACAGGTACGGGCACCAAGTCTGATCCTTTCATCATCGACACTCCCGCAAAGCTTGACCGACTAGCCACACGGGTGAATGAAGGTGACCCTTTTGAAAACACCTATTTCAAGATGACCGCCGATATTGTTTACAGCTACGAATCCGCATGGGATCATGTGTCCAGTGAGGAGAACAACTACACCTGCATCGGTAATAGCATGAAGCCCTTCAAAGGTATTTTCGATGGCAATGGCCATACCATCAGTGGCATCCGTGTCTATCAGGTGTCTTCTTACAACTTCGGTTTGTTCGGATGGATCGACAAAGGAGCGGTCGTCAAGAATCTTACATTGGGCAATTGTCGTTTCACGGCAGGTGACAATACCGGGGCTCTTGTCGGTAGGGTCGATATGGGATCAACCCTGGAGAACTGTCACGTCATGAGTGATGTGTGCATTCATGACCTCAATAACGGTAACTGGCATGGTGGTGTCGTAGGTTATATGTACCATGGTAAGGTAGCAGACTGCACCTGTTCCGCCACCCTCAGCATTGCCGATGATAAGACCTGCGGCCGCTATGGTGGTATTGTAGGACAGATGCAGAGTGGAACCCTTATCAATAATCTCGCCTACAACGTCAAGTTACCAGCATCGAGTCATTTCTCCGGTAGTGGCCATTTCGGTGGTGCCGTCATCGGGCATACAGAGTCGCCCGTCACCTCCAACTACTACAGCGGCTGCACTTTCGGAGGCGAAGCAGCCTCAGTGGGGATGGGTAGCTACAGCAGTGCTGTCAGCACCAATGAAGTCCTTGCTACCCACGCCTTCACCATCGGCACGGAGACCCCGTTGCTGCGCTTTGATGACGATGAACCGAACCCGGATGTTCTGGAATCCTATACCCATGCTAAGGTTTATAATGGAATAGCCTATATCGCTGAAGGGAAGCCAGTGACCGTGATCCTCAACAACCGCACCCTCTTCAAGGACGGTTCATGGGACACCCTCTGTCTTCCCTTCGGTATTGATGACCTCAGTGGCTCACCCCTTGCCGGTGCCTCTGTGAAAACTCTCTCCTCGGCTACTTTCAATAAAGGGACGCTGACCCTCAGTTTCGGTGACGATCTGACGAGTATCACCGCTGGTGCACCATATATCGTCAAGTGGAACAGTGGCTCCGACATCTGTGACCCTGTCTTTAGTAACGTGACCTTCAGTGGCACTGAACCCACAGACGTGACAGGTGAGGCTGCCAGCTTCCACGGCATCTATTCGCCCTATAGCACGGGTGGTGAGGATAAAACCATGCTCTTCCTCGGAGCCGGCAACACCCTCCACTATCCCAATTCCAACATGACTATCGATGCCTTCCATGCTTACTTCCTACTAAACGGCATCACGGCTGGGGATTCCTCTGAAGGAGGGAACACAGCTCGTGTCTTCGTGATGCACTTTGGGGATGAGATAACGGAAATAGCCACTACCATTCATCCTATTGATGTGGCTCCATACGTGGATACGGATTCCGAAACAGCGGGTTGGTACACCCTCGATGGTCGCCGCCTTTCACGACAGCCTAACCAGTCTGGCATCTATCTCCACAATGGAAGGAAAACGGTGTTGAAGTAGTAAGTATAGTCAGGAAAAGTCAGTTGAAATAGTAGGCATAACTTGTGCAAGGGCGTTGCACAACTTGTGCAGTAGTTCTGCACACTTTGTGCAAAGGCTCTGCACAAAGTGTGCAACGCCCTTGCACAAATACAGTTGAAAAGTTGTCGTAGGCGGACCTAAGACATGAAGACCGTTTATTTCACGACGATCTTCTTGCCGTTCACCACATAGATGCCTTTATGAGTCTGCTTTACACGCTGGCCGTTCAGGTTATATATGATGTGATTGTCCTGGAATGTGGGGATTCCCTGAACACTGGCGGCTATGCCCCCTTCTTTTTCCACTTTCAGCATGGGGTCCCCACCGTTCTGGTCAATAATCACAAAGGTGTAGTTGCCTGGATTTAGGATTTCAAACATATGATTGCTCCAAGCTCCCGTCGGCATAATAGAGCCATAGATGACAGCTTCATCAATTTGGTACATTTGTGTTGCACCATAGACATTATCTTCATAGTCTGAAAGGAGGAAGGTGAAGGGACCGCCGCTCACCATTGTGCTTGTGACAGCCAAATGAAGTGAATAGGTGCCGTCTTTGTTGTCTGTGAAACCATCATAATAGGGAGAACCATTTTCATCAGGCACATATAAGTAGTACGCAAAGAGGTCTATGTCCACATTCAGTAAAGGAGTATTGCTCCTGTTGTCAATCACGAAGTTATAGTTACCCGCTTTGAATACGGGGATTTGAAGCACATAGCCGCCTATGCTCAGCGGAATGTTTTCGTGGTTCGTTTCACTAATTTCAACCTTATCTTCTGGTACACCATAATAGTTGCCGCCGGTATCAGAGTCAGAAAAACAGAATCTGAAATAATTTTTACTAACCATCGCCCTGGTGATTCTCTTAGAATAAGAATAGGTGCCGTCTTGGTTGTTCGTGAATATAGTATATTTGTTAGGTATCTCATCCACACCAGGTTCACAAAAGTAGAATTCAGTGACTTTTTCAACCTTCAAAGACGGACTCCTTGGATTACCAAGATTGATTGAAAAAGTGTATTTTCCCGCCTTCCTGATGGTAAGGGGGGTAACTGTTGCATATTCAGAACAACTTAATGAGAAAATATTATTCTCATTCGTAACCTCGGATGATCCATCGGTGCCGATGCCATAGGTGATACCTGACTCATCAATAATCGTGAACTGGTAGCCATTGGACGATGTCGCCGTTTCCTGATCCACGGTGACATCAAGGTAATAATTTCTGTTGTTAACCCTGATGAACTCACCGCCTTTCGACAGTGTGTATTTCGTGGTAGGCAATCCTTCTACTGTGAGTGTGCTGGGGGCAAAAGCGATGGTGAGGTTGTCGCCTGTAGCACCTATGACGAAATTAGACCCCAAATTCGCTACGGCTTTGCTTTGGTTTGTTTCTTTTGTCAAGAAATTGTCCGTATCTTCAGATCCAGAAAAATCTTTTCCTACTAACATATTCCTTTCCTCATCCAATAACCAGAATTCGTCGAACTTTTTCATCGAGAGGCCAGTCTTCTCCCAACGCTGCTTAGAAGAATTGTAATCAAGAGGATACTCTACATTTTTATATACTAAAGTATAACTTCGATTCCCTTGTGCCCATGCATTCATTCCACCTACGAGGGTGAGCAGGAGCGTCACTGTTAGTTTTTGTACATATTTTTTCATAAGCTGTTGATAATAGATGGTTTGCTAATTCATATTGATGCCGCAAATATAATAAAAATGTAGCTAACAAACAAATATAATCGTGTTTTTTTCGTTCAGAGGCAAGGAGCAATATCATGTCCCTTGCTTCTTGCTTCCAAATGACAGATATCGGATACATGTTTTGGTAGAGTCCTTGTTTTTTTGTACTTTTACACCCGAAAATGAAGGAGGGGGAGAGAATGTTGTGTTTTTTTAGGGAGAGTCATGATCATTATCATTACTGTAGTAGCCTATTTTGCCGTGCTGATGCTGCTGAGCCGGTGGACGGCAAGGAAGGCTGACAACAATACGTTCTACCGCGGCAACCGACAGTCACCCTGGTATATGGTGGCTTTCGGTATGGTGGGGGCCAGTATCTCGGGCGTGACGTTTATCAGTGTGCCAGGTATGGTGCTGAAGATGGATATGACCTATATCCAGACATGTCTGGGCTTTATCTTAGGTTATATGGCAGTGGCCTTCATCTTGCTGCCAGTGTATTACCGTTGGAACATGACCACCATCTATTCGTATCTTCAGCGACGGTTAGGACAGCGGTCGTACAAAACGGGTGCAAGCTTTTTCCTGTTGTCAAAGATGACTGGGGCAGCGGTGCGTTTTTATGTCGTATGTATCCTGCTTCATCGCTTTGTGGTGATGCCGATGTGCGGCATCGGTGCTGATGAAGGGGATAGTGGATTCTCCCAGACGGGCAGTTTCGTGCTGACGGTACTGGTGATGACCGTCCTCATCTGGCTCTATACACGACGGGGAGGAATCAAGACCTTGGTGTGGACGGATACGTTCCAGACCACCTGTATGTTCACGGCACTGATCCTGATTACCTGTCAGGTGATGGGAGCCTTGGACATGAATATGGGAGAGGCGGTGAAGGCCATCGCAGGAAACGAGCATAGCAGGATGTTCGTGATGGATGACTGGGTGTCGAAGCAGAACTTCTGGAAGCAGTTCCTGAGTGGTGTGTTCATCGTGATTGTGATGACGGGACTCGATCAGGACATGATGCAGAAGAACCTGACGTGTAAGTCGTTGCGTGAGGCACAGAAGGATATGTGCTCTTATGGCTTCGCCTTCGTGCCTGCCAACCTGCTGTTCATGGCATTGGGCGTACTACTGGTGATTCTGGCACAGAAGGAAGGAGCGGCATTGCCGCAGAATGCCGATGACTTGCTGCCGATGTTCGCGGCTACAGGACGGTTGGGAGAGACGGTGGTGGTGCTGTTCACCATCGGTATCGTGGCCTCGTCGTTCTCCAGTGCCGACAGTGCGCTGACGGCCATGACTACCTCTTATTGTGTGGATATCAAGGAAAGGGCAGGGGATGAACAGCTGAGAAAGCGGGTGCATGTGGGGATGGCTGTGGTGTTTATGCTCATCATCCTGATGGTGGATGCCGTGAACAGTACGAGCATCATCGACTTTATCTATATCCTGTGCTCCTATACCTACGGTCCGCTGTTAGGACTCTTCGCCTTCGGACTGCTCACCAAAAGAAAGATAGGGAACGACAAAGCCGTTCCCTATATCGCAGTGGCCTCGCCACTAATATGCTATCTGCTGAATGTTTCTGTGGCACATGCCACAGGTTATCAGTTCGGTTATGAGCTACTGATGATCAACGGTCTGCTGACGTTCTGCGGACTGTGGATGATCAGCACCCAAGAGGATTACCACCAGTCGTAACGGTCATAATAGCCGCTCCAGTTGTTGCGCCAGGAATTGACACGAGCGAAGTTGAAATAAGCCAGGGTGCGCCCGTTGTGGTAGTCGCGGAACTCGCCGGAGAACTCGTCAGAGAAGAGGTGGTAGTTGGTGATAGCCACATCGGTGCCGTCGTCGTAGCTGATGTAGATGGTGCCGCGTTCCACGGTAAAATAGAAATGCACCACCTCGGTGTAGTAGCTGCGATCACTGAAGTCAATCTCACGTCCCTCGCCACTGGCATAAGAGTTGGGATTCTGATAGAATTCGATGCGGGCATAGTTATACGTGGTGCCATGACCATAGCGGTCGTAATAATGACCTCTGACTTCTCCTTCCCAGATTCCTTGCAAGTTCCAGGCAATATCGTCATCATCTTGATCGCAGGATACAAAGGTGAACGACAACATGGCAACCAGTGCCATTGTGAGTAATGATGTAATACGTTTCATGACCATTTTTCTTTATTTTTTGCAAAGATAATACTTTTTAGTTAAAGTTCTATAGGATGCTGGTTAAAAATAAAAAAATATAGAGCGGAGAGTGAGTAAATCCAAGAATTATCATTATCTTTGCAGTGAGTACTATACAAATAAATCACCTAAAGAAAATGAAGACAGTTTATGATTTCTCTGTCAAGGACAGAAAAGGAAAGGACGTTTCACTGAAAGAGTATGCCAACGAAGTGTTGCTGATCGTAAACACTGCTACAAAGTGTGGTTTCACACCGCAGTATGACGAGTTGGAGAAACTGTATGAGAAATATCATAGTCAGGGATTCGAAATCCTCGACTTCCCCTGCAATCAGTTCGGACAACAGGCTCCCGGCACCGATGAGAGCATCCATGAGTTCTGTAAGCTGAACTTCGGCACGGAGTTCCCCCGCTTCAAGAAGGTGAAGGTGAATGGGGAGGATGCTGATCCGCTGTTCAAGTTCTTGCAGGAGCAGAAGGGCTTCGCCGGCTGGGACATGGAGCATCCCATCGCCCATATCCTTGACGATATGCTGACGAAAGCCGATCCCGACTATCAGAAGAAACCCGACATCAAATGGAACTTCACCAAGTTCCTGATCAATAAGAAAGGACAGGTGGTGGCCCGTTTCGAACCCACGGAGAAGACGGAGAACATCGAAAAGCAGATTGAAGAACTCCTTAAATAATGGAACACGTAAAAGTATTGATTATAGGTAGTGGCCCTGCAGGCTATACGGCAGCCATCTATGCCAGCAGGGCCAACTTGAAACCGGTGTTATATGCGGGTCTGCAGATGGGCGGACAGCTCACGCAAACCACTGAGGTGGAGAATTTCCCCGGCTATCCGCAGGGGGTTGACGGTAATCAGATGATGATGGATATCCGTGAGCAGGCAGAACGGTTCGGTGCTGACCTTCGCGACGGTATCGTGACGAAGGCCGACTTCAGTAAGGCTCCTTATGTGCTGACCATTGATGACGAAAAGGAAATTGAGGCCGACACGGTGATCATCGCCACGGGTGCCTCCGCCAAGTACTTAGGTTTGGCTGATGAGGAGAAATACAGGGGGCAAGGTGTCTCAGCTTGTGCTACCTGCGACGGCTTCTTCTATCGGAAGAAGGTAACAGCAGTAGTTGGCGGTGGAGACACAGCCTGTGAGGATGCTCTTTACTTGTCTGGCTTGTGCAAGAAGGTGTATCTGATTGTACGCAAGCCGTTCCTCCGTGCCTCGCAGGTGATGCAGGACCGTGTGAAGAATGCGGAGAACATCGAGATCCTCTTTGAGCACAATGCCATTGGACTCTATGGAGAGAACGGGGTGGAAGGTGTTCATCTGGTGAAGCGCAAGGGTGAACCAGACGAGAGTCATTACGACATTCCCATTGACGGTTTCTTCCTGGCCATCGGACACAAACCGAACAGTGAGGTGTTCAAAGAGTGGCTGGATACGGATGAGATCGGTTATATCAAGACCATCGGTAATACTCAGGCCACGAAGGTTCCAGGTGTCTTCGCCGCTGGTGATGTCTGTGATCCCGTCTATCGCCAGGCTATCGTAGCCGCAGGTACAGGCTGCAAGGCTGCGCTGGAGGCAGAGAGGTACTTGCTAAGATGAGAGATGAAGGATGAAGGATGAAAGATGAAGGATGAAGGATGAAAGACGAAGGATGAAAGATGTGATTACCACTAAGGACTTGGCCTTGGGGTTCCCTCTCTCATCCTTCATCTCTCATCTTTCATCTCTCATCTTTCATCTCTCATCCTTCATCTCTCATCCTTCATCTTTCTCAGTCTTGTTTATTGAACTGAATCAGCACATCACACTTACTGATATACTCACTCACTTGTGAGAGGTTCTGTTTCTTGAAGTTGTTCAGTTCCTTCAGAGCAGCATACTGCCGGGAGTCTTTCTTGGTGACATACTCACCGACCTCCCAACTATATTCCTGCCATTCATCTAATGGAATGTAGGCAAGGGCGTAGAGACTCTTCTCCTTCAGGGAGAAGTCGTTGGCGGTCTTGCACTCCGTCAGGTAGGTAACGGCGGCCTGAACGAAATCCTTCTCATTCTTTTTCTGCTCATCACCGCTGCTCCATCCATAGTGGGTCAGGAACCAGCAGTCACCCTTGAAGGAGGCCTGGAAGAAACGTATGGCCATGTCGTAGGCCAGCTGTTTGCGTACGGCGGCATCTCCTGCCAGCAGGTGGCGTGACTGCAACTGTATCATCTCCTTGCAGAAGGCGAGTTTCTTGTTGACGGTGATCTTGGCCTTGGCAGGACCATCCTCGCCACTCTCGAAACCGTTGTTCTCACGATCGCCGAACCAGGGCTCACGGGTATAGTCACGGTTCCCCATATACCAGCTGATGTTCTGTCCTTCAAGGAACTTCAGAGGCACTTTCTCGAGGTATTTTACTGCTTCTGCGAAGTTGCCCTCAGCAATGTACTTGGTACCGATAAGGTCGTTGAAGTAATCGGTGTCATGTGTCACCTTGCTGAGGACGTACTTTTCCAGTTCATCCTTCGGACTGCTGGTGAGATATTGGTAGTAGTCAAGAAGCTGCACGGCGGTGACACTGTCAATGGCGTTGTAGTAATACTCACCCATATAGTTCGGATTCCATGAGTCATCGCTGTCATCAGATGACTCGTCAGATGGCTTTTTGCCCACCTCCATGCCCAAGAGGGCGATCGACAGATTGGTGTTCCCTGATTTTTTGTAGGCATCAGACAATCCTAAGTGCACGATACGATCCCATGCATTCCAGTAATAGTCGTCTTTATTGAGGTTCCCCTCTAACCACTGCAGCTCTTTGGTCACGTAGTTGCTGTATTTCTTGCCGAACTCTGGCTTACCTGTAGAGGCAAGCAGACGAATGCAGCGGGTGTTGTCCTTCATACGCTGGGTACCGTCAAGTTTCATGGCCTGATCAAGATCCGACAGGGCAGCGTTGTATTCTCCTAACAGATAGTGAAGCATGCCCGTGGCAGTTTTCCACATACAGGGGTATTGGGATTTCTTACCCTTGACCACCTCGTCGGCAAAGGTAATGAACTGGCGCACCTCTTCTGTATAGACGGGATTGGCACCCACACGGTTGATCTCGTCTTCGATCCACTCCTTCTCGGAAAGATCGCCATCACTGACGAACCTCTGTTGATCGAGTGTCTCCTGGGCACTGTTCACGAAGTCCTGTACCAGGTAGTTGATGACGGGAGAATTGGGATGGTCGGCAAAGATTGCTTTGATACCTGCCAGGTTACGGTATTTGAAGGCACTCCACCGCAGACTTACATAATCACCTTGTTCGGCGTAGATATCCCAGGCTTCACTGCGCTTTCCCATACGAAGCAGGGCACCGGCGTAGATGTTCTTCATGATTTCACGGTAAGCACTGTCACTAAGCTTGGAGGCGGTGTTCTCCCAGTAGGCTTTGTTGTCGGCATGCTTCTCCAACTGCATGTTGGCACGCATCACCAACAGACAATACTGCTGACGGAGGCGGTTGCCGTTATAAGCTTTTGCTTTTTGCAGGATTGCCTTCATCGTATCACCTTGTCTGTTCAGCTCCTCCTCGGTTGGATAGTCCCATCCGTAGCTGATCTCACCGCTGTTCGCTAAGTATTGGTCGAGCAGCTCCATGTAGGCGATCATCTCGGTGTCGTTTTTCTTCTTGGCGGCTTCGAGAATGTCGTCGTGCTGCCATTCGTAGTTGTACACATCCTTACCAGCATAGTCTTTCCAGAACTGTGTCAGGCGTTCATCCTCCCATACCGATTTCCGGTCGGGGAACATCTTGAACATGTAGTAGTTGTGTGTAGAGCCGTAATCACCACATGCTCCTGCTTTTAGTCCCATCATCAGGATGAGGGCGCTAATCATTAAAAATTTTCTCATAGTCTTCTTTTTTAAACCGTGATATGTTGGTGTTATTTAAATCAAAGAGTATCACTTCGTTGTTGGCACGTGCATTCTGTTGGGTGACCGCTTGCTTGGCCTTCAGGATCTCCTCCAGTTCCGGTTGTCGGATGACGATGCTGTCACCTGGCAGGATGGGCAGTTCATCATCGGTGTGGAGAATGCCGACATAGCGGCCATTGCGGAAAACGATACGCCAGCGGTAGAGAGGGTAGGCCGCTGACAGGGGCAGTGAATATTTCTTCAGTGCCGGCAGGTAAGGCCGTACATCACGCATGTCGAGGATGGGACGCTCGCAGCTGAGTTTCGTGAAGTCCCCAGTGTTGTACATCATCAGCACACCACAGTCGGCAGGAGGTGCTTGCTGTGACAGTTGATGCAGCCGGATGGTTGATGACAGCCGGATATCGTGTCCCTTTGCCAAGGTCCGCAGCGTCTCCATGAAGTGAAAGAACGTCTTCCGGGTGCTGGGAGTCCAGTCGCAGTCGATCTGTATCTCATGCACCTTTCCGATGTGGTGGGTCTCGTTCATCTGGATAATGCGGCGCAGCAGCTTTTCCGCCAGGTCTGAGATGTCGTGCTTCATACAGTCGTTGACGATGAACACGGTAGGTATCACCTCCACCCCTTGGGGGATACTGTCCTTGAAGGAGATGGTTGCGTTGGGCATCACCCGGTCCTGCTCATCCACCACCACATCGAAATAACGTACATAAAGCCGATTTATTTGATGTTCCTTTAAAAAAGTTTGCTTGGCGGAGTCCATGCGAAACACAGTGCTCCAGTAATACATCCCACGTTCCTTCTGTTGCTCATGACAAGCGGTCATCAGCAACAAAGTCAGTAACAACACTCCCCATACCTTTCTCATCTTCTTTCTTCTACGAATTGGACGAATTAGACAAATTTCTTTATTACTACCATTGTCAGTATAATCTCAATTCTCAACTTATCTCAGTCCCCACACATTTGCCGCATAGCTTTGTTCCACCTTGTGCTCTGTTTGATCGGGCAGATTGCAGAAGAAGTCAATGCCCGTGCGCTTTTCCAGTTCATCGATGCTGATGGCATATTTCGTCAGACTGTCGTTGGTACGGTCCACATTCTCGTTCTCGCACCAGAAGGCGATAGCCCGGTAACCTTGTGCATTCTTGAGGAGCAGGGCCATAAAGAAATACTTGGGTACGATGAGCTTGTTTGACAACCGCTTGAGAATATTCGATTCATCATCAATGGTTCCACCCTTACAGACATACAGGGCTTCGGTACCTTTGGATGTAGCCCAGGTGCGTACCTGTTTCTCCATGATCGCCCATAGGCCTGCATTGAATACATTGTATTGCGGCTGCATGTTCGTGAGATAGAAGGTCTGGTAGTTTGCTTCCGAGGAATACAGTCTGTCGGCGGATGGACAGATATGCCCGTGGTCAAACCCTGATCCCCAGAAATAGTCACCGATGAGGTAGTCTTCCGACGGACGATCGAGATAGTCGTTCAACGGCAGATCTGGATCGAGTGGATATTGTGGGTTCCCGTAGTAACGGGAGGTGCTGGCTGTCATGTTGGCTTTGTTCATCTCATAGCATGACCACCGTTGGGACTTCTTGTCACAGTCCCATTCCACAGAGTAGTTCACCTTGGTGCCGTTGTTCGTCTTATGAACAAGCACGATGTTGTTTCCGCTTTTCAAATGAGGAAACTCCAATCGGCCTGCCTCAGCACAATAAACAGTGGAGTTCTGGTTGCTGTTGGTTTCAATTACAGGCTCATTCTCCTCATCATCACCACCGCAAGCGGTGAGTATGAGCGTCAGGGTAAGCAGGTAAAGAAGCAGTCTGAGGTGTTTCATAAGCTGGGAAGAATACGGTTAAAAAGAAAGTGCGTCAGCGTGCATATGCAACTACACCCTGACACACTTTTGCCTAATGTTACGTCTATATATAATAAGGTATATATATTACTTCTTGGCAGTGCTCTTAGCATAACGGCTCATGAAGCGGTCAACGCGACCTGCTGTGTCAACGAGCTTGCTCTTACCTGTATAGAACGGGTGAGAGGTGCTGGAGATCTCAAGTTTTACCACTGGGTAAGTTTCGCCTTCGAATTCTACTGTATCGTTTGTCTTTGCTGTAGAACGTGAAAGGAACATATCGCCGTTGGACATATCTTTGAATACGACGGGGCGATAGTTTTCGGGATGAATACCTTTTTTCATTTCTTTGTTTAAATATTGATTAATAATGTTGTCGATATAAAATCAGGGTGCAAAGGTACGAAGTTTTATCCGAATGAGCAAAAGATTCTTGATTTTTTATTCGATAATGTGATGATTTTAATGTCTTCTGCTATTCGTGCTTCCATTCAGAGAATATATATAGCTCTGATTTTGTACGGTTTCGGGGGTATTACCTTTATAGTTTACTACTTTACCGCAGATGATCACCTCATCGCCGGCCTTGGGCTTGGTCCATGAGTCATCCTCGTACTTCTTGTTGCCCAGATAAAGGGTTCGATAAACAAGGAACTTGTCATCCTTGTCGGTACCATCGTCGGAGATGTAGAACGTACAGTTGCCATACTGCGTACTGAACTGGTTCTTGTCTTCAATGTCTATAACCTTTCCCTTGATGTAGTAGTCCTGCGTGGAGTTCACACCAGCTTCCATCTGCAAGATGAAAGCATTGGCCTCAGCTGGCGTGAAAGGCTTAGCCAGTGTTCCTGGTGCATCCGAGCCTCCTCCGATGGACGTCTGACCGTTCAGAGAATAGATATAACTCTGGTTCTGTACGGTTTCGGGGGTGTTACCCTTGTAGTTCACCACCTTGCCGCAGATAATCACCTCATCACCGGCCTTGGGCTTGGTCCATGAGTCATCACTGTATTTCTCATTGCCCAAGTAGAGGGTGCGATAGACAAGGAACTTGTCATCCTTGTCGGTACCATCGTCGGAGATATAGAACGTACAGTTTCCATACTGGGTTCCGAACTGGTTCTTGTCCTCAATGTCAATAATCTTTCCCTTGATGTAATAATCCTCGGTGGAGTTCACGCTGGCTTCCATCTGCGAAATGAAAGCATTGGCCTCGGCGGGCGTGAAAGGCTTAGCCAAAGATCCGTCATTACCACCGCTGGGAGGAGGAGTGCTTCCCTTGGTCAGTTTCACGATGTAGTTACCTTGTACCATCTCGGGTATTACATTGCCGTTGTTGACATACTTGGTAAGTTTACCCAATACCACCACTTCATCTCCCACGTTGATCTGTCCTGCCTCGGTGAAGTCGGTGTTGTCGAGGTTCTTGCCGCGGAAGACGGTCAGCTCATGGGTTCCATCGGAGATAATGTAATCGATATTCTTATATTTAGCGATATTCTCATCTGTGGTCTTAATGGTCGTGATCTTGCCCTTGACGTAAGCATCCTGGTCTGTTGTACCTCCATCAGCCAGAGCATTGATCATTTCAACAGCCTTGGAAACGGTGATCGGCTCCTCGAGTGTTCCGATGGTCTCAGAGACAGGCTTTTCTTCAGCTTGCTTTCCGTTCAGTGAGTAGATGGAACTACCTGTAGTGAACTCCGGTGTGTTGCCTCTGAAGTTCACGACCTTTCCCTTGACGATCACCTCATCACCTTCCTTGATCTCATCCTTCGAAGTGAATTTCTCTCCTCCTAATGAATAGCCGCGGTAGATCTCCAATTGTCCGGCAGTGGAGCCTTTCGTGTCGGAAATCCAGTAAGTGGCATTACCATAAGTCGTCTCAGGAACTGGTGAGATATCTTCAATCTGTGAGATAAAACCTTTGACGTATATCTCTTCAGACTGCACATCGGCTCCCAATGTCTGGATCAGTGCTTGTGCTGCCGCCACATTATAGGGATCGTCAAGTGTTCCGCTACCCGTGGGAGTCACCACCACCTCTTCTTCTTCCTCACCGCTGGGTGTGGGCCATGCGTATGGCTCGGGTACGTCCTCGCAGCTGGTGAATGTCATGGCCGCCATGGCCAGCATCAACATTGAATAAATAATCTTTTTCATGTCTTTATCTTTTATATTATTGTTTTCTCAATGAACTATCAATTGTCAACTATTACCGTACTTCCTGCACATCATCAAGTGAGCGAATGATGATTTCCCAGTTGTTGTCGTAACGTTTCAGGATACCCGTGAGGTTAACCTTACCCTGTGGCAGGGTACGGGCTGCAAAGTCGCAGAAAGGACTGTTGTAAAGCATCACCGTGGAGGGCTGCTCCCAGAAATACCATGAGGTATTGAAGTCGTGGGCATACACAGCCTTGTCGTTATACTTCACCGTCACCGACTGACCTTTTGAGGAGTCGTAGTAGGAACCGTTCTTGAACGATACGTTCTTCAGCATACCTAACTTTCCGGCATCAGTATCTAAGTTCCAGGTGGTCTTGGCAGATCCTTCAGCAAACACTTCGGGCTCGATGATCTTCTTACCACCCGTGATCTTGAAGTGGCTCATCCATTCCATGCGGTTCATGCGACTGACGTAAGTTACCTCCTTACCTTTATTGTTTCCACTGGTGAGTACGGTAGTGTATGGAGTGCCGATAACCGGTTGCTTACGATAATTGCCGACGGAGAGACCTTTCAGTTCCACGAGGATTTCAGCACCTATCGGCAGATAGCCGCAGATACCACCCTGACTGATGGAGAGGCTGATGGCACCTGTCTCGTCTTGAATCCATACCTCGTTGTAGATATTCCCAGTGATGTCGTTAGCCGTGACATATCCTTTGATCTGCATGTCCTTGGTCACAGTAGCATAGCTCACGCCATCACGGTAGTCGGTGGCCAGCTGGGTTTTGAAGGTGTTCTTCAGCTGTGCGATGGTCAACACGTTTGTCTCCTTGATGGTGTTGTTCCCATACGGAGCCTCTGCTGGTTCTATCTCGTCGTAACTACCGTCCATGCATCCTGTCATGAGGAGGCAGGCCAGTAGCATCATGATATATTTAAGCTCTTTCATAATGATTCCTTTTATCAATTGTCAATAATCCATTAGAACTTATAGGCGATGTTCAGCATACCGTTGGTTCCAAACGCATAATACACTTTCGGGTTCTTGGAGAATTTATAGATACGCTCCTTTCCGCTGCTGGAGTAGTCGGAACGTCCCTGCTCATAGCCCCAGGTGGTGATGTTCTGGTTATTCAGCAGGTTGGTGATTGAGAGGTTAATGCTCAACGACCCTTTCTTCATACGGATGCTGCGACCGATGGAGGCATCGACCATGAAACCGCCATGTCCTTTTGCCTGATCGAGGATGCCCGGCAGGAAGTTCCCTTCGTTGTCAAGCACATCACCGATATACTTCTGGCGGTTATCCAGTGACTGCTTATAGTAGAAGCAAGGTGCGCTGGAGAGGTAGATACGGTCGTACCAGTTGGTGTTCAGATCCAGGAACCAACCGCCTGAGTGGTAGCTCAGTCCGATGCTGGCTGCTGTGAGCGGTGTACCGTTTTCGTGATGTCCCTTGTTCAGACATTCGTCATCCACATACACACCGCTGGTGGAGTTCATGTAGCGTACATGGGCGTTCTTCATGTTCTTCGCCTCACTCATCGTACCGATCAGGGTTACATCGAAAGCGGATGTTACCTTGATACGTGCTCCTGCCTCGACACCATAGTAGGCTTTCTGTTGATCGGTGAGCGATACATACGAGAAGGAGTTGATGTCATCGTAGTAGAAGTTCTGCCATTCGGTGGCATTGTCTATCAGACTATAGTAGCCGTTCAGGTTCAATTTAATCCAGGAAGTCTGGAAACTGTAACCGAGATCGGTGCTCAGCACCCGTTCGTTTTTGAGGTTCGTTACGAAATCGTTGTTGATCTCCGGTGCTGCAAAGGCAGTAGAGGCGGTAGGTGCTTTCCATTCGTAACCGGCACCTAAGGTAATGATATGTCCTCTGCCTACATTCCAGGTGGCTCCCGCTTTTGCTCCACCATCGAGGAACGTGGCCGTGCCGCTCTTCCCATAGGAATTCTCTGCAGCCATACCGTTACGCATCTTTCCGTCACGCTGCATGCCAGTACCGCTGATCTTGGCTGCAGCCATGAGGAACCATTTTCCAGCCTTGGTGGAGATACTCGTCCATGCCGTACCTTTGTTTACCTTAATATAATAATCGTATCCGAACACGTCACCCTCCTTGATTGCCCCATTGCGGTTGTTCAGGTCGTATTGTACGCGGTCGTCGGTGTCGGAATAGTTGCCTAAGGCATAGGTGTTAATGTTATGATAGACGGATGCGCCTAAGAGATCCTCCATGGTCTGATAGTGGCGAGCATTGTTCATACCGAAGAGTATGCCGAGGTTGAAGCTGGTGTTTGTATTCAGCTTGGTGTTCAAGGTGGATGATAGCGAGAAGTTCAGCACGTCATTATGCTTAGCCTGGATGAAGTACATCGCATCACCGCCCTGGGCACTCACCTGACGGTTGGAGTAGATCAGACGGTCGAAGTCGATCTGCCTGTCGGCTTTTCTTCCTGACAGATAGCTATAGGCTGTGGTCCAGTTGGCTAGGTCCTGCTGGGTACGGTTGAACTCATCGGTCTCGTCCCATACGTTGAAATAGCTGCTGGGCAACAGTTTCCAGTAGTCGGGCTGTGGGTTGTCGCTGTTGTTGTAATTCAATTTGGTGCTCTGGTACATGGAGTATTTGCCTAACAGACTGGTGGTGATACGTGTCTCATGGTCGAAATCCCAGTCCCATGTCAGCACGGCTGTGGGTGCAAAGTCATTCACCACGCGTGAGTTACGCTTCTTCCCGTTTTGATATCCCCAGTAGGGGTTGTAATAACGGTCGTTGGCCAGCCAGTACATCTCTTCTGTGGAGGCACCTTGTGAGGCACGTTCCGTGGGGTTTCCCCAGGTGACTAACGATAATGAATGGTTGTCATTGATGACTTTCTGCACACCGAGGAAATAGCTCAGTGAATTGTAGAACGTTCCTTCCACATAGCCCCTGCCAGCCCAGCGGTAGGTGAGATTGGCAGAGTAGGCCCATCCCTTGTTGTTCAGACCGCTGTTGTAGGTGTACATTCCTCGCAGGGTGTAGTTACGGTTCGCACCGCTCAGGGTGACCCTATGCCCTGCAGGCATCTGAGCAGGTCGGAAGTTGTAGTTGTTCGATCCCGCCATCCCAGACATGGAGAAGTTGTTGCTTTCGAAAGGAAGGGAGAACTCCTGATTCTTGGTCTGCTGATTCAGACCACCTACCAGCGAGTAGCGGAACTGTCCGCTTTCCATGTCGTTCACTTCCACGCCGTTGATATAGACGTCGTTGTACTTCTGGTTGAAGGCGCGATACCTGAACCGGACAGGTGAGAACAGGAATCCCACCTCGCTGGCATAGATGTTGTTGTTCGATGAGATGATGGTCACGTTCTGTGACATGTCGTCATCTTCGCCCAACTGTGCCTCTGTGAAAGTGAATGCCGACTCGTTCGTCTCATTGGCATTCTGCCCTTCTGTCTGTCCTGTTTGCGCGAACACAAGCGGGACATAGCAAAGAGCCATCACGGTTAGTTTCAGTTTTTTATTCATAAGAAGTATTCATGTTTGATATTTGCTACAAAGATAGACATTATTTTTGTAAGTGCAAAATCTTTTCCATCTTTTTCTTATCTTTCAAAAAACTTCCCGTTTTATTTTGTCGTTATTTAAAATAATAGTATCTTTGCAGAAAATAAACAGCTTATGAATAGACTAAGAATCCTTTTTGTTGTCCTTTGCTGCGGTGTGGCCTTCACCGTATCAGCTCAGAAGAAGTTCAGCGTTTATGCTGTGGGCTTCTATAATCAGGAAAATTTATTCGATACCTGTCATGACGAGGGGAAAAACGATTACGACTTCCTACCCACAGGCAGCTATCGGTGGAATGCGAGAAAATATACGCATAAGTTGCAGAATATGGCAAGAGCCTTGGCAGACCTGGGTACCGACATGCTGCCTAATATCGGCTGCGCCGTGATTGGTATGGCCGAGGTGGAGAATGCTCGTGCCCTTGACGATCTCGTGGCTCAGGAGCCTTTGCGTGCGCGAAATATGAAATATGTGCTTATAGAAGGTCCCGACAACCGTGGTATCGATTGTGCCATGCTCTACAACCCTTCTCTGTTCACAGTGAACGATGTGCAGTTGTATCCGTATGTGCAGGAACAGGAACAAGACAGCGCGTTCTATACCCGTGGTTTCCTGACAGTCCAGGGCACATTGGCCAATGAGGCTGTATCGGTGATTGTCTGCCACTGGCCCAGCCGTTATAGTTCCTCTTACTATCGTGAGAGTGCTGCCCGGCAGGTACGAGCCATCAAGGATCGTCTGCTTAGGGAGAACCCTGACATGAAGGTGTTCGTGATGGGTGATATGAACGATGATCCCACGAACAAGAGCATGACCGATGGCTTGAGTTGCAAGCCCGACGTGAAGAAGGTGGGTGATAACGATATGTTCAATCCTTGGTATAACGTGCTGGTAAAACAGGGAACGGGAACACTAGCGTATGATGGTGCGTGGAACCTCTTCGACCAGATTGTGATGACACCAAATTTACTCGATAGAAAAGGGACGAAGGACTACAGTAACCTTACTTATTTGAAAAGTCAGGTGTTCCGTCGCGACTATCTGATCCAGATGGAGGGAAAATACAAGGGTAATCCTAAACGTACTCATGCCGGTGGCGTGTGGCTTGACGGATACAGTGACCACCTGCCCGTAGTGGTATATTTGGTGAAAGAACAGAAGTAGGAGATCATTGACCATTGGACACTGATCATCGAAGTTGAAACGCAAGAGTTTGAATATGACTATTATTGGAATTGCTGGCGGAACGGGTTCTGGTAAGACCACCGTCGTGAAGAAAATCGTGGAGACACTGCCCCCTCATTGTGTGGCCGTGGTGCCGCTCGATTCCTATTATAATGATACAACGGGGATGACTGACGAGGAACGGAGGATGATAAACTTCGACCATCCTGACGCCTTCGACTGGAAGTTGCTGCACAAACAGATTAGTATGCTGAAACGTGGTGAGGCCATCGAACAGCCCACCTACAGCTATGTGCTGAGTAACCGCTTACCCGAGACGGTGCATGTAGAGCCGAAACCCGTGATTATCATTGAGGGTATCATGACCTTGGTGGACAGGAAGCTACGCAACATGATGGACTTGAAAATCTTCGTGGATACTGACTCTGATGAGCGACTCATCCGGAATATCCTGCGGGATGTGATGGAACGTGGACGTACGGTAGATATGGTGCTGAACCGCTACCTGGAGGTGTTGAAACCCATGCACGAGCAGTTTATCGAACCTACCAAGAAATATGCCGATATCATCATCCCGCAAGGTGGCGAGAATATGAAGGGTATCGGCATTATCTGCAAATATATCGAAGGACTTACCTTGTAGGGAGGAGCTATTGTGGCTCCGACTCTACAATTTCTGCATCCTCTATCTGACTGGTGTCTCTGGCATCCTCGATAGAGGCTTGTTCCAGTTTGCGCTGTGTATCCTCATAATCCTTCTTCGCTTTGTAGATCTTGATGCTGTTGATGCATTCTACGACTCCGTAGAACATCAGGCACCAGCCTAAGATACGGAAAGGCAGGGCGGACATCTCCATTGGTTTCACCAGCATGAAGATTCCCACGCCGAGGATAATGGTGGGGAAGAGCCAGAAAAGGAAGGGCACGGTACTGATCTTCCGGATACCTGCCAGGTTGAAATACTGGTTGATGGCACCTAAGATTAGGATGGCTGCCAACACATACATTACACCACTGATGAAGGTTGCAGGCATCATCGCGAGGATCACACCTAAAATAGCACTGCCCAATCCTACTATCGGGAACGGGGGCCGCATGGCTCTCTCGATGTCCTCGGGATTCTCTGGTGCATCTTTCCCATCACGCATCTCTGCCATGGCAGCTAAACGCTCGGCTGTTTTCTGTGCCTTGTGTTTTTCAGCATAGTAGGCGATGACGGAAACAAGACCCGATATGAAAAACAAGGCTCCCGTGGCGATAGTGAGCCACTGAACCATCTCTGTGCGGTACATCACTAACAGATAGCCAACGACAACGGCACAAATAGCGCGGATGATTGAACTTTGTAGTATTCGCATAATGCTAGTTTTTACTGTTTCTTTCGCAAAATTACGAAAATAGAATGAAAGAAGCAATTTTTTTGTTACTTTTGTCGAAATTTTCTGTGAAATGACAAAATTATTATTGGTAAGACATGGGGAGACGGTTGATAACGTCAATCAGATCATGCAAGGACAAACACAAGGGGAACTGACAATAAACGGCATCGAGCAAGCAGAAAAACTGGCTGAGGAGCTGGCAGGGGAACCGATAGATGCCTTTGTGAGCAGTGACCTGAAACGCAGTGTGGATACTTGTCTGATCCTGGCGAAACCACATGCGTTACCAGTTGTGCAGACTGCCTTGTTGCGGGAACGCGATTGGGGAGGTTTTACGGGTCGTTTCATTCCTGACTTGAAAGGAGAAACATGGCCAGACGATGTGGAGTCATTACCCGATTTACTGGCCAGGGCACAACGATTTCTTGACTTTATCCGCTCGCATTATGAGGGGAAGACCGTCTTAGCCGTTGGACATGGCATCATCAACAAAGCCATACAAGCAGCGCACCTCGGCAAGGAAATGCGCGAGATTCCGCGAATGACCAATGCCGAGGTGCGTCTATTAGATATGTAAAGAGAGGGTATGCTTATCTGCGACCGCCAAAGCCTCCGTGAGAACCGCCACCACCGTGGGAACCACCGCGGGAACCTCCACCGAATGAGCCGCTGTGTGAGCTGCCGCCACGTGAAGAGGGAGCTGATACACTTCTTGACGAAGAGCCGCTATGACCAGATGAGAATGAACGGCTGGGGGCAGAGAAACTTCCGCGAGAAGAACTGCGTGAATCACTGTAGCTGCGGGTGCTGCTCTGACGTGATCCGAAGTTCCCGTTGCTCCTGTTCACTGATGAGCTGCGTGGGGTAGAGCGCTCAACGGATGAGCTGCGCTCACGGCTGCTGCTCACATTTCCTCTGTTTCCGAAAGAGCCACTGCTATGACTTCCACCGAAGGAGCCGTTGTTACGCGAGCTGCTGCGTGATCCAACATTGTCAGAACGACGCTCTGTGCCGCGGTTGCCGTCATAACGGCGCTCACCACCTCGGTTGCTGTCATAACGCTGTCCATTGCGGTTACCCCTGGTGATGGAGTTATTACCATGGTTGCCGTTGCCGCCTCTGCGCTCTAAGGCTCGTCCACCTTGTGCACGCTCAAAGTGACCACTGTGGTTGCGGAAGTCACCACGGTCATAACCGTTACGCATACCGAATCCGTGGTGGTTGGTGCCATGACGATGGCTTGAGCCATAGGTGCGTCCGTGATACCAGCTACGTCCGCCATTCATACGCCAGCTGTGTCCACCATGATAGGTCAGGTAAAAGTGTGGCCTACCGAAGTAGAAGTAGGTACGGTGCGGATAGCGGGCATAGATGCCGAAGTGCCAGTAGCCTGCTTCCCAGTAGAGAGGACGGTAGAAATAGCTTGCTGCACAATAGGCACTGTACTGCCAGTCGAGCAGAATATAGCTTAAGTCGAGGTTACGCCGGGTCCAATACACTCCGTAGAGGTCATCGTAGTGATCGATGCTCATCAGGTAGTCGAGGTTGATCTCGTAAGCTGCCTCGTACTGGTCCTCGGTGAGGTTCAGTTCGTATGCCATCTTGTCGGTAAGGAACAAAGCCTGATCGCGAGCCTGCTCATAGCTCATGGCGTTGGCTGTTACTGTCATGGTGAACAGTGCTGTGAGAGCAAAAATCAACTTCTTCATAATCGTATCTTTTTAAAGGGTTGTTATTATTATCTTTCTTTTCACGATGCAAAGAAACAACAAAATATACACCTGCGCAAAGGAAAATCCCTACTTCATGCGGGAATTTCCCTAAACGTTGTTTTTTGTTTTTAATGCCTATTACGATGGATGTCTTTGCCCGCATTTGTTTGGTTTGTAAGACGAATAAATATCATATGGGCGTATGATGATTGGATGGGTACAGGAAATCCTTTGAAATAACTGGGATGATTTATACTAAAAAAAAGACTTTGGCGTTATTAATACTAATGAAGATGATCAGGAGATTTTATTTGATGATGATATCATGGGCTGCGATGTTGCCTATGATGGGACAAGAAGAAAATGATGGCTCCCTTCTAAACGGACTTGACTACAAAGTGGAAGTTCAGTCAAGTGTGTCGGAAGGGAATACTCCTTTATGGCTGAATGCGAACAAGCACGGACTCAGTTCCCTGCGGTCGTTTAACGGTTATCTGAGAGGAGCTATTGAACGTCCTTTGTCCAATGACAGCATGCGCCAGTGGGGCGTTGGCTACGCTTTGGATCTCATTGCTCCCCTTCATTATTCCAGTGACATGATTGTGCAGCAGGCCTATGCCGAGCTAAGATGGAAGAAAGGGGTACTGACTCTGGGTAGTAAGGAGTGGCCGATGGAACTGAAAGACAACCTGCTCTCCTCCGGATCACAGACATTAGGTATCAATGCCCGTCCTGTGCCTCAGCTGCGTGTTGCCTTGCCAGACTATTGGGCCTTGCCCCTGTTGGGTGGGTGGGTTCATCTGAAAGGACATATCGCCTATGGGGTGGCTACCGATGGAGGTTGGCAACAGCGCTTTGTAGGCAAAGAAGGACGATATGTATCCCATCAGCTCTATCATAGTAAAGCGGGTTATCTTCGTATTCAGAAGCCTCAGTCCCCTTTGTCGATAGAACTGGGATTGGAAATGGCTGCCCAGTTCGGAGGAACGGGGCACAATGTGATAACAGACAAAGGAGAGCGAGTTGATATTCAAGGAGGTCATCGTCTCAAGGATTATTTCTATGCTTTTATTCCAGGAGGTAATGCCGAAGGACAGAATGCCTTCCTCAATGTGGAAGGAAACCACTTGGGCAGCTGGGTGGCACGTATCGGTTATGATGCTGATCATTTCTCCCTTGCTGTCTATGCAGACAAGTTTTTCGAAGATCATTCCGGTATGTTCCTGCTTGATTACAATGGTTACGAATCAAAGAACATGGAACGGAAACAGAAATCATTCGTATTATACAAGTTAAAGGACATCATGCTGGGTGTGGAACTGCAGTTGAAGGACTGTCGTTGGCTCAACAAGGTGGTTGGTGAGTATCTCTATTCCAAGTACCAGAGCGGGCCTGTCTATCACGACCACACTGAGATGGTTCCTGATCATGTCGGCGGTATCGATAACTATTATAATCATTATTTCTATACTGGATGGCAGCACTGGGGACAGGTAATAGGCAATCCCCTGTATATGTCACCGATTTATAATGACAGTCACTCCGTGGAGGTGCGTAACAACAGATTCTGTGCTTTTCATCTCGGCTTTGACGGACAGCCACTTCCACAACTCTACTATAGAATGCTCCTGACCTATCAGGAAGGCTTGGGTACATATGCCGCTCCCTATACCCGTGTCAAGGACTTTGTGGGATCCATGGTAGAGGTGAGGTATATGCTTCCGAAGGGCTGGAGTGTGAAGGGAGCATGCGGCATGGATTTCGGGAAGTTGTATGGCAGGAATTCCGGAATACAGTTATCTATTTGTAAGCGTGGTTTATTAAAAGGAAAATGAGGAGATATCTGTTGATCATAGGACTTATGTCATTGTCGTTTGCTATTCTGTCATCTTGTGGAATGGCTGAGGTAAGTGATAACGGCGATTTAGACGGTTTCTGGCACTTGGAGCGCGTAGATACCTTGAATACGGGCGGGGTGTGTCTTCTCGATGAAGACCGTCGTTTCTGGGGAATCCAGTATGATTTGTTGAATCTTCGGGATGCCGATCGAAAGGTGGATAACCTCTATATGCGCTTTTCTCATGAGAAAGGTGTTCTGCGGCTATATCACCCCTATGTATACAAATGGGGTGGAGAAGAAGGTCATGAGAGAGTCAACGACTGGCCGATACAGGATGACTTCTCGAATTTGGCACCTTTTGGTATCCATCAGGCAGAAGAGCTATTTGAGATTGAGACACTCAACCATTCGAAGATGGTATTGAAATCATCCTCGCTTCGCCTTTATTTCAGGAAATTTTAGAATTTCTTTCCGAATACGATGTTGATGAAGGTCAACACCAGCAGTTTGGCATCGAACCACAGGGAGCGATGCTCCAAATAATACAGGTCGAGTTCCAGACGGCGCAACATCTTCTCCATCGTATCGGTGTAGCCATTATATAAGGTTGCATACGAAGTTACACCCGGTCTTACCTGATAGAGATAAGTATATCTTGGATCGAGCTCCATGATCTGGTCGATGAAATATTTTCGCTCAGGACGTGGACCGATGAATGCCATCTCTCCTTTCACCACGTTCCAAAGCTGAGGCAGTTCATCTAAGTGATGAACGCGAAGGAATCTACCCACTTTGGTCATGCGTGTCTCATTCTCATGTTGATAAAGGGCAGGACCGTCTTTTTCTGCATCCAGTCGCATACTGCGGAACTTGTAGATGTAAAAAGGACGACCGAACCTTCCGATACGTTCCTGTTTGAAGATAGCGGGGCCTCCATCTTCTTTTTTTACAGCGAAATAGCAGGCTGCCATCAGCGGGGAGAAGACAATAAGACATACCAGCGCAACAAAGAAATCGATGACTCGCTTGATGTTGCGCTCCATTTCATTCATTCCGTCTTTGATGTAACGGCGGTTGTTTTTGTCGGTATTTGCTTTATATTTGGGTGTAGAATTCTTGCTCATGTACATGATTTATCATATAGAAAACGATACCGTAGGCTTTTTATTGTATCTTATCATGAAAAATATCTAAGGGTATAAAATAATTTACTATAATTTGGTATTGTTGGATAAAAGCATTACCTTTGCATTTATTTTCAGAAGAGATATGAGAGTATTACAGTTAGGAAAGTTCTACCCTGTTCAAGGCGGTGTTGAGAAGGTGATGGTTGACCTTCTGACAGGCTTTGTTGAGCATGGAGTTCCCTGTGATATGCTTTGTGCTCATCTGAATCAAGGGAAAAAGACGGTGGAGATATCCCCCAATCATCGTATCATCTGTACAAAGACCCTTTTTAAAAAGTATGCAACGATGGTGTCACCGCAGATGATATCGGTGTTGAGGAGGATAGCCCCTTCCTATGATATCATCCACGTTCATCATCCCGACCCCATGGCAGCCCTGGCACTCCGTCTGTCGGGTTACAAAGGAAAGGTTGTCTTGCACTGGCACAGTGACATCGTCAGGCAAAAGAAGTTGCTGGGATTGTATCTCCCCTTGCAGGAATGGCTTATCCGCAGGGCTGATCTGATAGTCGGAACGACTCCCGTTTATCTCTCTTCTTCTGATCATCTGAAAGGTTATCTTGATAAATGTACCTACCTCCCAATAGGTATTGATCCGATTGTTCCCGATCCGGAGAAAGTGATGGCAATCCGAGAGCGCTATCAAGGCAAGCGGATCATTTTCTCTTTAGGCAGGTTGGTTCATTATAAGGGTTTCAAATACCTTGTTGATGCAGCCAGGTATTTGGATGATGATTATGTAATCCTCATAGGAGGATCTGGTGCCCTTCGTGAAGAGCTGCAGTTGCAGATTGCAGAGAATCATCTGGACAACCGGGTGTTTTTGTTAGGACGGGTGTCAGATGAGGATCTTCCTTCTTACTATGGGGCATGTGATTTGTTCTGTCTGAGTTCAGTACAGAAAACCGAGGCATTTGCGATTGTTCAGATAGAGTCCATGTCGTGTGGGAAACCTGTCGTTTCATGTAACATTGAAGGCTCTGGTGTTCCCTGGGTAAATGCCGACGGCGTGTCAGGACTTGTCGTAGAGACGGAGAATGGGAAATCTTTAGCTGAGGCCATTCGGCGGATTATAGAATCGCCTGACTTGTACGCTTCTCTTTCAGAAGGGGCCAAGCAGCGTTTCAGTCAGTTGTTTGTCAAGGAGAAGATGATCGGTGGATGCTTAGCCATCTACCAACAGGCACTGGGAATGTGAGAAAAGTTGTGCACAACTTGTGCAAAGGGTCTGCACAACTTGTGCAAAGGGTCTGCACACTTTGTGCAAACGTCTTGCACACTTTGTGCAAACGTCTAGCACAAATCGAGTCGCTGACGGATTGTTTCCCTGATCTTCTTCGCTGTGATGGCATAGCTGTATCGGTGTGCCACAATCTCATCCACATTGCATTCCCCAGATGACAATTGACCCAGTTGACGGGAAAGGTCGGTGATGTCTCCTGCCTTGAAGAACCTGGCGGGTGTGCCCTGATAGATCTCCCGATGGGTGGGGATATCACTGATCAGAACGGGAGTGTGAAGGTACATGGCTTCTAAAGGAGTGATGCCGAACCCTTCATAGTGAGAAGGTGAGACGAGGGCGATAGCTCCTGATAAGTAGTTGAAAACGGTCTCGTTGTCTGCGTCTGTGATGAACTGTATCGTATGATCCTGATGCTGTAGCAGACTGATAACCTCTTGGTCTTGAGTCCTGAAGTCAAACCTTCCTATAATGACCAGTCTGTAGTTGATTGTCTGTTTCTTTCTCGCTTCTTGATAGGCAAGAATCAGATCCTTTACTCCTTTATATTTCTTCAGGTTTCCCAAGCAGACAATATAATCGCCTTGGACAATCCTTTCTTTCTGAACTTTTTTACGGTAGTCTATCAGTTGCTGACTGATTCCGTTGTGAATGATAGTAATGTCTTTCTTGTAATGAAACAAACTCTTAATTCTTTGACAGGAGAATTGGGAAACGGTAAAAACGTGCCTGGAAACTGTCAGCGCCCGCCAGATGAAGAATCTTCGAATCAGTTTACCGGTAGGTGAGCAGAGGCCGTCCACGTCAAAGAAAACCACATCGTGAATGGTGGAGAATACGGGTATGCGGATCCCGAGTGGCAGGTTGAAATTGGGAGTGAAGAACGCATCGCACTGGTTTACAGCTTTGACGGGGAACCGAAACAGCTCTTTGAGTGTAAAACTCTGATGCAGACAAGGGACGATCTGACATCGGGGCTTGTCACGATAGGATAGTAGATGGGAGGGGTTACCTATCAGTACGAACTGATCATCATGGACATTGTCATTCACGAGATAGCTGACAATATTCTCGATATAGGTTCCTATTCCGCTGGAACCGATGAAACGGCAGTCAATGGCTAATCTCATACTGAATCGTTTGGGTGAATGATGGTGAATACAATGTTACTTGGATGAAAGATATTGCAGGAACGCCTCGAGAATGCTATCCCAGTCGTAGGAGGCAAATTGGCTGATATCGACAGAGGGACGGTTCGTACAGACCTCGCATATCTGCTCAGTCCACACTCGTGCATCATAGCCTTGTACGGTGATGGCTCCTTTCTTCCCATGAGCCACTTCAACCATAGCAGAGTTGTGGGCCGTCACGATGGGACAGCCGCAAAGGAGTGCCTCAAGCTGTGGCATGCCAAAACCCTCGTTGAGGGAGGCGGAAACAAAACAGTCGGCCATGTTGTATAGCCTGGCTAACTCCTCATTGGATACATAGCCACAGAAAACGGTGCTTTGACGAGGAAAGTCGTTACTCTCTACGATTTCTCTGATACCGGAATTCTTCCACCCTTTGGCACCAACCACCACCAGTTGTCTGCCTATACGCTTGTAAACCTCGGGCATCAGTGATAAGAGGAATTGCAGGTTCTTTCTGGGCTCCAGTGATCCGACGAAGAGAATAAAGTGCCCAACGATACCAAGTTTCTTTTTGATGGCTTCGGCTTCATTTTCCTGAATGGGAATAGGCTGATAGAGACTCCTGTTCACCGAACATCCTGTGAAGATCTCTTTACAGCGTCTCTGTGGGAAATAGTGTTCAACCTTTTGTTTGGTATAAAGGGAATTGGTCCAGATATAGTCAGCCTTTTTTATGGAGCGTTTATAGAACAGTTTGTTTGCGAGGACATTGGTCCATTGCATGGTCTCTGGATATTCGATGTTGACGACATCATGTACCACCACTATCCTTTTGGTCTTTGGGGGAAGGTAGAATGGCAGACAGGGAAGGGGGGAATAATAGACATCCGCCTGGTACTTCTTTGCCAGAATGGGCATCATGATCTCAAGCCATATAAGATGTGGAAGCTTCTGAAGAATACGATTGCCCGATGTGATCAACTTGATATTCTCCACCCAGTCTCTCTTGTCAAATGAAGAATGCAGCGGACCAGGTAGAGCGACATAGAACATGTCCTTCTGACATCTCTTAGCCCATGCTGTCAGGCTCCCTTTCAGAAAAGTTGAGATGCCGGCGTTGGATGCGACAAAGGGTCGCCCGTCAATGAGGATGTTCATGCCTGTATGAGTTTCTTAAATAAGGTGAGAGAATGCGAGTAAGAGTAATGGCTCACAAAGAGAGCCCTGGAGGCGGCATTATATCGGAAGGGCCTGTCAAAGTGTTGAATGGCTTCGATGAAGTCTGATTCGGTAGAGCAGATGGTTGCCGTTTCCTGATCCACCTGATAGCCAGCAAGAGCCTCGCGCGTTCCTATTATATATTTGCCGTATTTCAGTGCTTCTGCCGTTTTAACCTTCATGCCTCCACCGGCGGTGATGGGAAGGATGACAAAGTCAGCATCTTCATAGTATGGAGTGAGGTCTGGCACATTGCTGAAGACAGATATTTGCTGGTTGCCTTTTACCTTTTGTTTGAATGCATCCATTCCCGCTCCGACAATGGTCAGGTGAATGTCGGTTTGGGGAAGGACCTTGTCACAAAACCAGGTCAGACCCGTGATGTTACCAAAGAAGTAGCTGCCAACAAAGAGAGCATTTTTCCTCTTGTTCACGACCATCTCCTTTGCCTCAGATACACTGTTGTAGTCATCCTTCATGGTGATGGGAATCACGGCATCCGCCTTTCTGTGATAGAGCTCTTCAACTCTTCGTGCATCATGATCGTTGAGAACGATGATGTTGTCGGAATATTTACAGGCACAAACCTCATTATACTTGGCCAATGGAATCCAAAAAGCATGGAGGTAATCTTTCCCGTCTTTGATGTTGGATGTCATGAAATCGTATTCCATATTATGGAAGAAGGTCATGATATGGATATTCGGGAAATGGTTCCTCACCTGCTTGCTGAGAACTCCCAGCAAGGAACTGTCTATGAACAGGTCGGTATAGTGGTTGTCACGGATCTCATGAAGAATCTCTTGCTGTGTTTGATGAGTCAAAGCTCCCATATAGCATCTCAGGATGTCGCAGAAACGGGTAACGAGTGAGCGTAGAGTTTTTTCCCCTTCCCGTGGATGGAGGAGAAAAGTGTGTACATTCTCTTTGCCAACGAGATCTTGAAGGGCTTGCAGATTGCGTGTTGCACATTGTGTACCCCCCGAATAATCCAGTTGATTGGTAAAAGATACAAATAGGAACTTCCTCATGTTAAGATAACGTGAGGAAGTCTGTTTTATTGTCTGTCAGGGTTAGATGTCCTTAAAGAGCAGACGTGCCCCATAGAGATGCCATCTGAAGGATTGGTTAATCCAAGCCCGGGTGGTGAGGATGTTGCAACGGTTCCGATGGTCGAATCCTCCTCCATTCACAGAGATATTCAGTCCGTCCTGTACATAGTAATAGGCGCCAAAACCGAGCTTGCTAGTCAGAGATCTGCTATAGGCATCGCCAAAGGCCACTCCTTTCATCGGTGAATCTGTCATCAAGGAGGAGACCCATGTGTTCACATGCAGTTTGTCCTCTGGGGAGCCGTTGTCTTTGTTCTCTGTCAACAATTCCCCAAACGGCTCATAAGGATGGTCATAACAGGCGAACCGGTAGTTCATCATGTCGCTGCAGATATACATCTGACGGTTGAAGAAGGTGATGTCCGGCAGGAAATGCCATACATTACCTACAAGATTCTCCATCCACCGATATCTCATGGCATTCCGTTCCCTGGGAGAAAATCCTTTCTCCATCATATTGGAGCGGCCAGTAGGACTGAAATGCGGTGCCACGCAGGTCTCGATCCAGTTCGTACTTTGGGCGCAGTTTCCAATGAAACAGTCACGGGTGATGTCGATAGCAGGACCATCAAAGGTATAGATCGTATTCCGTCCACTTTTCTCAATATTGGTCAGGCGTGCGAAGGTAAGGATGTTTTGCTGGTTCCCCTTGCAGATGCAGATGTTGCTGCCGACAGTGATAATGGGTCTTATCTGGTTCTTGCAACAGATAGAGTTCGTATGCTTCTCTTCTCTTTGCGCATAGTAGATATTGCCATCAGCCTCCCATTCTTTTTCAAGAGGCTGCTTGTAGTCTGCGATACCATAACCGAAAACATTACCCGTATTCCTGCTCCCAAACTCCACAGCGATGAGCGTGAAGAGCATGTCAACGGTGCGCATGTCGTAAAGGGTGTACTGAGGACCGCGCCTTTGGGCGGCATCAAGGAATTGTTGAGCAGTCAGATTGGAGGTGGGAATCACGTTGGCGACAGATCGTAACAACCCCTTCTCATCAATATATCCTTCGAAAGCTGAGACATATACTGCATCCAATTCTCTGCCGTTCTCGATAAAGGCAGGATGGGGGGTACTTCCTTTCCCTGACACCACACGGTACTCATAGCCGTTCTCCTCATATTTCTCCACATAGAACTTGGGTATCCTGACGAAGACATCACCATTGCTGCCATCCAAGCGGAAGGCTGGGTCATCATCATAGGTGATCTGGGTCTGGCCGCCCTCTCTCTTCACATTGCAGCGACGAATCTCACTCCAGGGATAGATAGCGTTAAAGTCAGACTCTCCTGTTGTCCTTCCCACTCCAAAGCGGGCTCTCAGGTTCTGGGCAGAGAAGCATCTTTCTCCTAAGTCAAAGGGATTACGCGTTTGCCATCTTACTCCATATCTCATGCCTATTGAGTCGTGAACTTCTTGATACGTCCACAACTCCATGGTGTCTTCATCTGTAAAGGGATCTTGTCCGTCGGCACATCCTATCAGCATGAACAAAGACAAGATCGTCATGATCAATGGCTTCATGCGTGTTATTTTGTTGAAATGATTCGGGTGAATGTCTGCAGGATGTCGTTCATCATCCTATTGTATTTGTTCAAATACTCTTGGGTGAAAGCATCCGACTTGGCATGATCGAAGGTCTTCAGCTTTTCGTAAACATCTGTAGCATGGGGCACTTCAGAGAAATAGGTAATGTCGGAAGCCCTGTAGTCAGAGAATCCGGCAGAAGTGAGGATGTGTTTGATCTTACTGGACTGGTCGTTTGCCCAGATATTCGTGATATGTGAAGTACCGTAGGTGTCGAAGCTGAAGAAAGGTACATGGTTCAGCATGGAGGCAATGATTGGATGCATGTTGTTGCCAACATAGCCGGAAGAATACTTGATCAGTGCGAACCAATCGACAGGGGTGAGCGGAAGGTCAATACTTCTGGATGCCTTCCCGAAACTCTTCCCGTTGGAAAAGGGAAGCATGACACAAGTGATATGATCTGCTTGGGCCAGGTGCCTGAACTCATCCAACCATTCTTGAGACACCGATGGCTTATGTTTGTTTAGGAAACTCAATAAAATGTAATTCTCAGGTAACTGGAATTTCTGCAATGTCTCCTGACGGGAAGGGACGAGCTCCGAGGCATTCTGGTTAAAGGCGAAAACGGGATCGGGTGTGATATCGGGCCGTCTCTCCTCATGAGTGAGAAAACTCATCATGTCGTGCGTCCATGAGTCTCTTACCGACAGATAGTCAAAGCGCATGATCCGTTTCTCCATTTCCCGACGTGTCTTGGCGGGAATTTGCTTATAGGAGGAGTCTTGGCATGATGCCGACATCAAAGCCATTGGTATCGGATGACTCAGATGATCTTGCCAGATTCCCCAGAAAGAATTGGGGAAGGTCCTGTCGGAGGTATGCTTGTTGATGGCAATAATCGTACGACAGGGGAATGCGATACGTTCCAGTAGAGGATGATGTTGTGCCACGGCATCGCTTCCAATGATCACGGCTTCTATCTTCTCCTTCTCAATTACCTGGGCAATCTCTTCCGCTGTCCGGCACAGTTCTGTTTCTTTCCAAAACTGTTCTCTCACGGTTTTTTGACAGGCGTATTGCTCTTGAGGGGTGTGAAGAAGACAATCGTATTCGAAATCAGAGGGAGTCCAATTGATAACGATGGGGTCGTGGTGGCTTTTCCTTAAATACATGTAAGTAGAGAGTAACTGTAAAGTTGCTCCGAAGTTACATGCAGAATGATAAGCCAATAATCCAATCTTCATTTCGTTTCTTGCCAAGTGGCATTTTGCGTGCAAAGGTACGATATTTTTCCTATATGGCAAAAGGTTTTGGCTAAAAAGCTACTCTGAGGGGAGAAGACGATGAAGTCTGTATTGGGAAACGTTTATCGGTGCAGGGTATTATACAGTTTCTTGAGAAGCCCGTCAATATACTGGTTCTCCTCCTTAGTCAGGATAAACAGTCGGGTGGAGGTGAGGAACAGGACGACATCTGCTGCAAGCACCGTAATTAACCTGATAACCGACGGAGGCATGAGGACTGTAATGCCATATAGAAGAACACCTATACCCAAGGATTGGAGGATGATGGGAAGAATCACCTGCTTACAATAGTCCTTGATGGGGAAGTCGAGCAGATGTCTTGCGAAAAGGAGCCTGACGAAAAAGGCGATAAACTCCGATATGCAGACAATCCACATAACGGTAGTGGGGGAGATGCCGACAATCACGCCGAAATACGCAAGGGGGATGGGTAGCGTCAGTAGGATACTGATGGTGATGGTGTACCATTTAATCCTTCCTGACGACTGGATGGCCGACATGATACCGGATGATGCCTGATAGATCAACGATAGCAGGATGATGAGACGGGTGAATTCTATCGTATATCGGGGATACTCGTGGAGCCATAAGGTGAGAATGGTGGGCATCTCAAAGAGCAGGGGCAAGGCGATGGCTGACAGGCAAAGACAGGAGAATTTTGTCAGTCCGAACGACATGGAGAACAAACGGTCTCTTTCCTGCAGTCCCTCGCTCATCATCAACTGGGGGTTTACGCTTTTCTGAATGGTGGAAGAAAAATAGTTCAAGACACCATTGACCTGGTTTCCGATGCCGTAGGCGGCATTGATGACGGCCCCCCAGAAATGATTAAGTACGATGGCGATACCTTGGTTGCGGCCGATGATGGCAAAGGATGTCAGGGTGTTCCATCCGGCAAAGCCAAACATTTCTTTCAATAGTTTCTTGTTATGACAGGCGCTTAGTGAGAGGTACAAGGATCGGTATTTAAAACGTGTATAAGCATATTTGATGACAAAGACGAGAATCGTAGCGATACACAAACCGATACCATAGAAAGAGAGCCTGTCGGTGGTGACAAAGGTGATAGACAGGGCTGCCAGGAACTTCAGGATGGCCTCCAGGATACTGATGACAGAGAAGGCCAGCATGTCCTCATAGGCATTGAGTACAGCATCGAAAGGTACGGTGACGATGGTGAAGAAGATATTGACGACCAGCAGGTGGAACAAGGTCGTGGCAGCATCTATCTTGGATGAATCGATGGTGAGCACCTTGTCAACCACCCATGGCATTAGGATCTCTATGAGAAGGACAATACCCAACGCTATGATAACATGCAGGAGAATACTGTTGTTATAGACTTCCAGCAGCTTTCTCGGATTGTTTTCTCCCATGGTGACAGAGAGATAACGTTGCGTGGAGATACTCATCGAAGCGTTGAGGAACGATAACATGGCAATGAGTCCTGCTATCACCGTATAGAGTCCATAGTCGTTCTCTCCCAAAGCATGCAGCACAATGGGAACAGTATATAGGGAGATCAGCATACAGATGATGATCTTCAGATATAAGAGGAGAGTGTTGACTAATATCTTGTTAATCGGCTGCATCTTTTTTGTTGTTTCCTATGATATAACCAATGGTTAGCATAAATAAATTCCCCCAATAGTAAATGATGATATGGGAGATCATCGATGACACCATGTAGATGACAAAAAGCATCGAAAGGGAAGGGGCATAGGGGGATTTGTTCAGAATCATCCTGACGATGCAGAAGAACAGGGAGATGATGGCAGCGATGTAGAGTATAGCCCCGATGAGGCCATAGTCGTAGGTCACTTCCAGGATGTCATTATGTGCCGACTTGTTCAGACGGGAATCTCGCTCTACGGTGTTGTACCCATTCCCTATCAGGAGAGAACCCACGTCTTGATTGGAGATCATCGCACTGGTATGTTCCCATACCTCCAGACGGAAACTGCCGTGGTCTTGGTCAATGGTCTCAAACCGTTCCAGCACACTCTCGTCACCTTGTGTGTCGAGATACAGGAAGATTCCGCCCAAGCTGAGCAGGAGAACAAGACTGATGGCAAACGACTTCACTTTGAACCTGTTCTCCACATACTGCCCCACAAAGATGAACACCATGATGCCCATGGCCAATGACAGGATACCCGTTCTCTTCAAGGAGGAGAAGAGGATGATAGTGACGAGGAACACGGCTGTGATCCGTAATGCCTTGGAGCGTGTGAGCAGAACCAGTGGCAGTATGTACAATACGTAATAAGAGCAAACAAGATGCAGGGTCTCCAGAAAGTTCACTTCCCGATAGACATTGATGTATTGCAGGGAAAGGAGCAGGGCCGTGATCAGGAAATAGGCATGAAACCATTTGCTGTCTCCACAGTTGACGATCGTGTTATAGGTGATATACAGGATGAGTGCAGGCGTTAATACCATCACGGTATTGAAGATCAGCTCGTTGGTCGTGCTATTCGATGCTAACAAGGTCGGGATGACACTCCACAGGGCAAACAGACAATAAAGCGAAATGGTCCACGTGGGCATGTATAGCCTGTATCGTGGAATGGCCAGTTTGACGAACGAGAGTGACCAGATGGCAAAGGTGGCAGAGATGACGATGCCCGCAAGAGGTCCGCTGTCCACACTATATTCCATAGCTCTAAGGTTTAACACGGAGGCCAAGCAATAGAACAGTAGTGTAATCAAGAAGAACACTTTGGGAATATGTGCAAGCTTGATCGTCATAGCTGTCGAGACTCTATATCCTACTCCTGGGAAGACACGATGACGGATTGGCTGTCATCCTTCAGCAAAATGTATGCACCAGTGGCAAGGGTGGCTAAGATGAGCATGATCAGGACGAAAATCATTCGTTTGGGACCGGCAGGTTTCACGGGTACGGCAGCGCCTTTGATGACTGTGAAGGCGGGAGTGCGTTCCTGCACCTTGGCCTTGGCAGCCTGCAACTGACTGTTGAGCGTGGTATAGGTGTTGAACTTCAGCTGCATGTCGTTCTCCATGTCTTCCATCTTCAGCTCCACACTGCGCAGGGCCACACGGGTGTTCGCATCGGCTGTGCCGCCATACACCCTGCGTGCCTTCTCATATTCCCGTTTCGCATCTTCCACCAGTCCTTTGTAGTAATCGAAATCAGTACGGGCCTTGTTGGTTCTGTACTCTGTGATGAACACCTGAAGGAGGTCCTTGATGGAGTCTGTCAGCGTCTTGCAGACCAATGGGTCCTGTGCCTTCACACCAATGGAAATCACGCCAGTACGTTTGTCAATGTCAATCTTGATATTCTTTCTGGCTTTCATCAAGACGCCGTTTTCTTTCCTCGAAAGATAATAGGGATCATATTGGTTGGGGTTACCTCCCTGGTCCGTTTTCTTGGGTAACAGACTCTGGATCCATTTGATGGGAATGAACCACCATGCTTTCTTCTGGTATGTTTTGAGGTAGTCATGGTAGTTGGCCTTGATCTCACCGTCGCGGCTCTGTACCTGAACAGCCAGGATCCTTGCCACGAAGCCATTGTCTTCCAGCAGGTCAGGATAGAGCAGGGGAGTGATGGCATCGCTGGTCTGCATGTCTCCCAGGTCAAAGCCAAAGGAAGAGGCGATGGAACTGAGTGCTCCGCCGGCAGCGGAGTTCTCCATCTCGGGTGCCAGCTTGGTGTCTGAATAATAGTACCTTGGGAAACTGATGATGAAAAGGCAAGAGACGACGAAAACGATGGGCAGCACCTTGAAGAACAGTTTCTTGTGTGCTATCAGTTTCTTGGCTACCATCCGCAAGTCGATGGCATCGGGGCTCTTGGCGTTTTTTCCTTCCATATCTAATATCTCTATAGTCAAATGAATGCTAATCGTTATACCTTGCTCGGCTTACTTCAGCAAGTTGTTGATCGTAATGAGCATCGTGGCGAGCGAGGCCATGCTGCTGCCCACGCTCATCACCTCTGGCAGTCGGAGTCCACGACCTGCATGCTTCGTGGGCACCACGATCTGACAGCCTGGACGTGGCTTATGTTTCCTGTCGGCCTTGGCCACCATACCGTTCATGTAGATGATGATGGTCTTGCTCTTCTTGGCTGTGGAGGTGGTGCCTCCTGCCAGGTCGAGATAGTCTCGGGTCTTCATCCCTTCCTTGTAACGGACGGTATTGGGGTAGAGCACCTCACCGTTGATACTCACCGTACTGGTATAACGGGGTACCACGATGCGGTCTCCCTCGCGAAGGATAGGGTCGTCGTCACTACCTGGGTTCTTCAGGGCTTTGTCCAGCTCCACGGCAACAGGATAGGTGGTGAGTGTCATCAGCTTCGATACATCGATGGAGTCACTGCCGGAGTTGCGTTGTGCTGTACGTAGCATCGTGGCCATCAAATCCTGCTCTTCGGATGTCATCTTCCGCAGCAGCTTGGCGCCCTCGGGATAGGCCCGTTTGGTGAGGCCGCCAGCCTGTCTGATGACATCACTGAGTCGCTGACTGTTGCTCGATAGCGTGTAGTCACCCTTGAACTGTACCTCTCCTTCCAGTGTCACGTTCTGCTGCTCGTTGTAGCTCGGACTCCTGCGGATATACACCTCATCATAGGGCTGCAGGGTGAAAGGCTGTCCTCCCTGCGGTATGGTGAAATCGGGATTCAGCATGAAGCTGTAGGTGAAGGCCAGGGTGTCGCAGGCTTCTACGGCATGGGGATCGGAGATACGACGTGATACATCCACTTTGGCCAGAGAGGCAGCGTTGGTCAGACCGCCTGCCTGCAATACCAGATCCTCAACGGTCTCATTCGAGGCGTATTTATAGACACCCGGATAGTTCACCTCTCCGTGGATGGTAATGGTCTGGTCGTTCTTCTCTTCTTCGCGGCTTGCCACATAGAGCACATCCTCGTTCTTCAGTCCTACATCAGGAATGGTACCCTCGAGGATACCGCTCAGGTCGATGCTTAACACCTCCAAGGTGCGGTCGGCTTTCATGCGGTGCATCACGGCATGCTGTCCCACGGCATTCTCCGTCAGTCCGTCGGCGGCTTCAATCAGTGCCTTCACGGTACAGATATGTCCGCCCACCTGATACATTCCCGGACGGAACACGGCTCCCCTCACCTCCACCATGTTCTGGTAGCGGTTCAGGGTGGAGTCAACGGTCACCGAGTCCTCATCCATCAGCTTGAAGGCATTCAGGTCAAACTCATCCACGTTGAACACGGAGTATTGCTTTCCTGCCTTGCGGTTAACGCGGATAGCCTTGGTGTAGGCATCACCCGTGAATCCTCCGGCATATCTGAGCAGCGTGGCGGCATTCTCTGTGTATTTCATCTCATAGTACATCGGCCGCTTCACCTTTCCTGTGATGCAGACCAGTGCCTCGTAGGGTCTCACGGTGATGATGTCGTTGTCCTGCAGACGTACATCTCCGGTGAGCTTACCGTTCAGCAGGAAGTCATAGATGTCAACGGTGGAGATATGTCTGCCGTTGCGGAACACCTGAACGTTTCTCAGCGTTCCGATCTCGTTGGGACCGCCCGCCATATACAGGGCGTTATACACCGTGGCAAAGGCCGACATCGTATAGGTGCCGGGCACTTTCACCTCTCCTAATACACTGATGGTGATGGTTCGTGTCTGTCCCAAGGTCAGCTCGATACTGGAATCCTGGTACCTGGGACCGATCACGCTGCGCAGCCTTGACTTCGCCTGACTCACAGACAAGCCTCCTAAGGATATAGGGCCTATCCCTTCGATGACAATGGTACCGTCGGGAGAGATGGTTTCTGTGATGCTCTCCTGCGAGGCTCCCCAGATATCAACGTTTACCACGTCACCCGGTCCTAAACGGTAGCTTTGTGGAGTAGCCAGGTTCATGGAACTCTCGAAGGTGAGGTTCTTGTTGTTGAAGATGTCATGACCGAAAATCTTCCTGCCTTCCTTCTTCTCCTCTTCATAGTAGTATTTCAGCGAGTCGGGCATCATGAAGTCCACGGCCTCGTCCATCTCCAGGAACTCGTCATCCCGCTCATCGTAGGTGTTCTTCTTCGTCCGCGGTCTGCCGTCCTTCATCCGATAGGGCGACACGTTCCTCTTCTCCTGCTCCATCCGTTCTTGTTTGATCTCCCCGTTGGCTTCCCGAGTACGTTTCTTCACGTCTTTCGAGCCTGCGGTGATGTCCTCGGCACCTAAGGCACCGTTGTTGATCTGCCGCTGGTATTTCTTCTGGATACGCCGGATCTGTTCGATGTTCACACCGCGCTGCATCAGCTGGGTGACGATCTGCTGGCGTGACGTGCCTTTCGCATTCTGCTCGATGACATAGTCCATCACCTGATTATCGGTCATGCCCGACTGTGCCATGATCCTGATGGGGAGCAATAAGCAGAGTAGCAAGAATATAATAGGTCTTCTCATAACTGTTCATTTTCTTTATTATACTATAACCTATGAAACCCTAAAATATTTTATAAATACATGTTTTTTTTTGAAAAATGTGGGGATGTTCGAAAAAAGTATTATCTTTGCACCGATTTTACGATACATACCTGGGGTTGACTGGATTTGACAGCGGGTTGAAATGGTACGTAAGCACGCGGAGCGTCGGCTGTTTGCTCCTAAATATCAGCGGTCAACAAATTAATTGGCAACAATGAGTATGCTCTCGCTGCTTAATCGAAGCACAGTAGATTATGAGCTTAATTCTCTTACAAGGTAGGAGAACGAGACGTCGCTCCGAGGATGTTGTTCCGAATCCAAAGATCAAGCGGCGCAGGTTAAATCGGAAATAGTCCCTGTGGGCTCCGACTCAGGGATGAAGTTCAGGAGCTAAGGTGTCAGTTGGTGGCTTAGGTCTTGCTGGCATTCGAAAACCAAAGGCTAAGATAAGCGTGTAGAAAGCGTATGGTTTCCCTGTTTGGACGAGGGTTCGACTCCCTCCAGCTCCACTATATTTTTTTACCTTGGATTTTTATCCAAGCATATCTTCTAATATAATCTGAAATTCTTATTACCTAACATTCTAAATTCCTAAAACAATTATCACCATGAAGAAAACTATTCCATTCATTGCCCTGACTGTATGTCTGCTATTGGGTTGCAAGAAACAAGAAGTAATCAACCTGCCAAGAACAACGGCCTCGCCAGAAATAGAGGCAGCAGTAGATTCATTTGTGCTTGCCACAAAGACGCGTCCTGTTGCCCCTGACTCTATCACCCTTCACAGTATCATGATCCTGAAACACGGGGAGGTGGTTCTTGAGAAATGGTTCAACGGAGAATCGGCCGAAAAACCCCATGTCATGCACTCGGTCAGTAAGACATTCACAGCCACTGCCGTAGGACTCGCCATCAACGAGGGGAAGCTCAGTCTTTCCGACCCCGTGGTGAAGTTCTTCCCTGACAAGCTGCCCGCACAACCCAGTGAACTGTTGAAGGCAATGACCGTTCGCGACCTGCTCACGATGACTTGCGGACATGATACGGAACCTGCAAGAGGTGATGACTGGGAAAAGGAATTCCTCGCATGGCCTGTAGTTCACAAGCCTGGAGAGTATTATCTGTATAACTCCTTAGGAACCTATATGCTTGCCGCCATCGTCCAGAAGGTGACAGGCGAGAAACTGATCGACTATCTCGACACCCGTCTTTTCCAACCACTGCATATCGACCGTCCCCAGTGGGATGAGAGTCCGCAGGGCATCAACTGTGGCGGATGGGGCTTGTACCTGAAGACCGAGGACATGGCCAAGATGGGACAGCTGTTCCTGCAGGAGGGCAAGTGGAACGGAGAGCAGATCGTTCCCGCTGCGTGGCTTAAGGAGATGTCGAGCTATCAAGTGCCTTCCGCTCCCTCTGGAACACGTTTCGAGGATCTGGAGAAGGCTGGTCTGAACAAGGATAACAACGAATGGGTACAGGGCTATGGCTACCAGATGTGGATTTGTCGTCACAATGCCTTCCGTGCCGATGGCTTTGCAGGGCAGTATATCATGGTATTCCCCGATCGTGATGCCGTATTGGTTCTCACCACCTCATCCTCGCTCTATCAGCCCTACATCGATCTCATCTGGCAGTATCTCCTGCCCATCCTGTGATAAAGACCATCAGTAAACTCAACTTTATTTTCCTTCGGCCAGCGACTTTCAGTTCTCAAATTCTTGAAAAAATGGTGACAGGGGGATAGCTTCCTGTCACCCTTAGGTGATGTCGGCATCGTAGAAATGTTATAAAAAGAGTGTTTATTTGGCGAATTCCGCAACTCTTTGTACTTTTGTAGCGTCAAATATTCATTACTAATCATAAATACAATGAAGAAAGCATTAAAGATTGCGCTGTTTAGCGTTTTGGGATTGGTTGTTGTAGCCGGAGTGTTGATATGGATGGAGTTCGGACCATTGGTGAAAGGCGCCATGTCGTGCGAGAAACTCGACGAAGGACTGTACTATATGGAGTACGAGGGCGACGACGGGTTTGCTGGTCTGATAGAACGGGGCGGCTTTGAGAATGCCGACCAGCTGGCAGGCTATGCCGTGGAGTTCCTGTCGAGAGGGCATTACAAGCCGGAGGTGAAGACCTCTGCCAACGGCTACGGCTGCTCGGCCATTACTGCCAAAACACCTAAGGGCAATGTTCTGATGGGGCGCAACTTCGACTTCCCTTCTGCAACAGGTATTGTTCTTCACACGATTCCCAAGCAGGGTTACGAGTCAATCACTACATTCAATGTGGAGTTCTACGGATTCGGTGAAGACTTCAAGCCAGAGGGATTCAAAAACCAATATATGTGTCTGACGGGTTTGTTCTTCGCACTCGACGGTATCAATGAAAAAGGGCTTGCCGTTGCTGATCTGATGGCAGGCGACTCGATAGAGACGCATCAGCGCACTGCTAAGCCTGATCTTACCACAACGACGGCCATAAGCTATATGCTGAAGAATGCGGCCAACGTAAGCGAGGCGCTGGAACTGCTGGACAAGATAGACATGCACTCTGACATCGGTTCTGCTCATCATTACGCCATTGCCGATGCTTCAGGAAGAAGTGTGGTGGTGGAATATGTGGATAACAAGATGGTGGTGACGGAATCGCCGGCAGTGACCAACCACTACCTGTGCGAGGAGAAGCATAATGTGGGACTGGTAGAGGGTGATGACCGCTACGACCGCCTTTGTGACCAGTATCGTAAGACGGGTGGTGTGATGAGCGAGAAACAGCTGACCAAGGCCATTGAGGATGTGTCGCAATCGCAGAAAGAGGGTTTTCTGGGCACTGCCTGGACGATGGTGATGGATCTGAAGAATCCGTCGGTAACCTACTACTCCCGTCGTCATTTCAACAAACCGTTCCATTTTAAGTTATCAAGAGCAAGTGAATGAAGCGTTCTTCCCGTGGGAAGATTTCATTCATACGCTATAAAACGGTTACGGTTACAGCTGTAACCATGTAACCAATTTGCTCTTATAAAAAACGCAAACTAATTATATGTATCTAATAATCAATA
>CACXMM010000010.1 GCA_902768785.1 uncultured Prevotellaceae bacterium | reverse complement strand
GTGGGATAATTTTTCGCTTACGCTCAAGGCACTCTTCAAATTATTCAAATTCGTTTCCAATAAATCGCCGAAGGCGACCCAAAGAACCCTACCAAAGTTAAAACCATACATTTTCGAAGAAGCGTCACCTAAGGGTTGTTCCGAACGGCGTTACCACCTGTTCCGACGGTATCTATCACTCATTCCGACGTCATCTATAGGGGGTAAAGTGACGGCGGAATGACCCTTAGATGACGTTGGAAAGGGTGTAAGTAAAGTCTGGAACGACCCTAAACAGACTCTACGTAAACATTACGTAGGCTCTACTTGGGTTCAAATCAGACTTTACTTGCAACCCAATGAGACTCTACTTTGAACCCAAACAGACTTTACTTGCACAAAAAGGCACTTGTGGGCACTTCTGTACACCCCAATCATTTCCCTTCTACCAATTAGCATTCTTTCACAACCCTTAAATAATTGCGAATTATCCTGACAATATTTTCACATGGAGTCAACAGAGTTAACGGAGAATCTCAAATATTGTGTAGTAGGATTACTGACCTCCGTTCCGACGGATTTGCAATTCGGCGGCATAGAGTATAATAATCTGTGATTCGCCATGAATCATCGCAATGGTGATCCTTCATTATTGACGTTATAATCAAATATTACACACACAAGGTCACGACCTTGCATGATAAACAGAAATTATTTGAGTCTTCCTCTCTCCTCGCTGCCATCACTTCCCGTCAGTCTGACACGCAGGTTCCTCTGTCCCCAACTCAGCGAATAAGAAAGTGTGATGTTTGCTGAATGCGGAGAAAGGTTCGGATCGTTTTTGATGAATACGTTCCCTGCGGTAATATAGGTCTTTGGTGATACCGAATATGTATAACCGGCATTCACATGTAACTTGGATTTCATGAATGATTTGCTGAGACTCAAGCTTGCCGATCCCATTGGATCCGACTTAAATGTTGGAATCTCCAACGAAGAATGATAACTGGCGTTCATCAGGGCACTATACCCTTTCCCGAGAGAGTAGGAAAGAAAACAGGATGCGGAAAAGCCGCTATTGGTGATTCTGATTCCGTTATAAGTGGATCTGGAATGCGAGTAGGTACATGTAGCGTTGAGGATTCCTTTGATTCCCAGCATACGGTTGTAAGCCAATGCTAAACTGACCGTCTCCGTCTTTCCCCCATTGTCGTAAGTGCTATAGAACACACCACGCCCCTCATCCTTCTTGTATAAGGATTGGAACATTGGCGACTTGCTGTAGGATGCCGTAAGGCTTAGGCTCCCCCACAGACTGCAATCCATGGTTAGTTTGTCACTACAGATGGGCTGCATCAGCGGATTTCCTACTGTATAGTGATTCTCGTCCTGCCATTGTCTGACGGGTGAGACCATCGTGGATGTGGGCTTGAAGAGACGTCGTGAGTAGCCAAGGCCAATGCTGTGGTTGTGCCTCTCATCAAACACGTATTTGACCTTCGCATCAGGGAATATGTCATTGAAACGGTTCTTTCTACCTGTGACAGCACTATAGCTACTGTCGGCAGTCGAGTTGGGTGAGATGTCACGATGCTCATAGCGAATTCCTCCATGCAGGCTGAGTTTCCGGTGACGGTAGTCGAACAATGCATAGCCAGCAGCCAGCGTCTCTTTGTAAAGAAAGTCTGCGGTATGGGTAAAGTAAGGATTGGGCTCACCGTTTACTACCTGTTCGTTATGCGACAGGTTCTCGTTCTTCCATTTCATCAAGTCAGCTCCATAAGTGAGTGATGCCTTCTCTCCCCATATCTGCTGTTGCCCTTTCAGCTTCCATTGCCACATGTTATCCTTTTGCCTGAATCTGTTTTCGTTTTTCCATAGCTGGGGTGTGCCTTCCCTGTAAACAAGATTGTCGCTGCTTTCATTCCTGACAGAATACATAGCATACAAGCCAATACTACCACCCTTCCACTGGTGGGTATAGTCGAGGGTGTAGTCTTGCGTCTCTTGCTCGCCGTTTTCGTCTTTCATATCTGCATAGCTTTGGGCACCCGCCGTCTCGATACCCACCCGTGTGTCATATTCTCTTTTCCATTTACCATATTCCCAGCTGATGGAAAGGACATCATCGGGAGTGAAGTCATAACCTACGCAGACCTTAGGCTCTAATGATTCTGTCTTGGAGTGTTGACGGCGGCATTTTTCCAGAATCTTCTCTGGGTAGCTTTCTTCCGAGAGCAGAGAAGAATGAAACCATGTCTTTTGAGGAGTGAGCGTTGACATCAATGTCCATTTTCCGTATCGCCCCTGGAAGACAAGCGAGGGGGTACCGAGACTTTTGGAATTCTCAGATAGCCGACTGTTTGCCGACATGCTCAGCTGACCTCCCTGCTCATGATGGTGAGTGATGATCTTAATCACAGCCGTGCCTCCTATCTCCGCATTCTCATCCGCTCCTGCATTTTCTATCACTTGGACGGATTTGATGTCTCTTGCTCTGAAGCTCTGGAAATATTGAGGTATTTCTTCTGCTGGAACATGAAGCTCACGGCCATCGATATAGACTTTACCCACATCGTTCCCCTTGACTTGTATTTTGTCACCGACTATCATCATGCCAGGAAGGGCACTGAGAATCTGACTGCCATCCATGTCCTTGAAAACAGGCACTGAGGATATGTTTATCTTGTAGCCCGTAGCACTGCGCACCACATAGTTGCCTTTGACCACCACCTCTCCCAGTTCCTGCATACCAAAGGACAGGGAGTCGTTTCTTAGCGAGTCTGCTTCAATTGTCTGTGAATATAACTTTATCGGAGACAAGCAGAGACTGAATAAGAAGACCAAAAGTGAAAACCTAACAAGTCTCATTCGTAAAACTATATATAATATAAAAGCAGAAAACATTCTGATATAAAAACGTTATTCCCTGAGTTTTTATTATACTCAGGGAATAATATAAATTTTATGGAGTGATAACAACCAAATGCCACATAGCATGACAGTTATTGCAGACTCCCCACATTTCTTTGTTGATAATAGTCATGGTCGTATTTTCACTATTACATTTAGGACAAGTCGTATTAATAATGATTGAAGTCCTAAAATCGAATGTGGGAATAGTAAATTTCGGCAAACGATAGGGAATAAATGTACTCTCATGGTGCCTCTCATACTTTACAGGAGCATGAGCAAAACTTACACTCTGCATACCTAATGCGAGTGCAATCGTCAATAATAACTTTCTTTTCATAAGCTTTTTTTAAGTTTGACATATAATAATTATCCATAAAAAACTATGGTCAATTACAGATGAATCCACCCATAGAAATACCAATATCCTTCGATGAGCCGGATCTGGTAGTCACCAGAGAGGGTAGAAGGCAGAGTGACGGAGGGAGTGTAGGCGGCAACAAAGGTGGTATAGGCCACAGAGCCGCTGCCGTCAAGAATCTCCAATGTCACATCGAACGGCACATATTGCATAAACAAGGTGTGGCCATCGATAAAGACATGAGGGGGCTGCATGGGGGCACGGGATTCTTCGCCATTTCCCTGAGTCGGATCAACGTCTTTTACATTCAATGTAACTTGCTCGATGCCGTCACAGTTCTTTGCAAAAGCAAAATCTTCACCCACAATAATAAACAAGAGGATGAGAATACATTTAAGAAGGTACCTGACCTTAAAATCATTTTTCTGTTTCATAGGTTTCATGTTTATATGTATATTACCGGGGTAAAGATAAAAGATTATGTGTAAATAGAGACGCAAAAAATGAGGTAATATTTCACCTCATTTTTCACCAGAGCCTCTAAAATGCCGTGTTTAAGGGGGTTCTGTAAGATTCACCTGATTTTTCACCGCTTGGATTCAGAACATCCTCTGGATGCGCTGATCGAATTCGGAAGCGCGCCCTTCGATGTTGAAAAGTTCTTTCAACAATTTGATGCGGAGTTTATTGACATAGGATGGTACAACCTGAAGTAAGGCAGCCATAGAAGAAGGGGGCACGTGAAGACGAACCATGATGCACAACTTATATTCCTTCTCGGTCAGGAACGGCTTCCACTGTTCAAGGCACCCGTAGAACTCTGGCAGGTGCTCCTCAGTGATGTGAAGCAGCTGTTGCCACTCAGAAACTGATGGCATGGAACCCTTTGCTACGTTGCCCTTGAAACGGAGATAGACGGGATGTTTCTCGATGACCTTGCTCAGGGGATTATGAAGCCGTTGATATTCTCCTATTTTTTGCTCAAGTGCATTTATTTCCTTTTCCTTCTTTTCTATCAAGGTCTTGTATTCCTCCTCGTGTTGTTTCAACTGCTGAGTTTCTTCGGTCATAATATCCAGAGTACAGAGGTTGTGCTGATACTCTGCAATAGCTTCCTGTTTCCTCTTTTGCTCGTTGTTCCTGTAACGTATAAACCATATCAGACAGAGAGTCGCACCTGCCAACACCATTGCCAACATGAATTTGGCACGGTCGGCAGAACGCTTCTCTGCTGCTGCCATCTTCTGGCTGCGCTGATAATCGTAAAGCTGAGACATGCGATGGACGGTCTCTGTCTGTCGGATATAGGACTGACGGTCGAGAGCCTTGGCATAGAGTTGGGAATATCTTACAGAGGAGTCTGCTATTCCAAGCTGTTGGTAAAGGTCCATCAGCCCTTTACAAGCTCCTATTGTGTCATTCAATGAGCGGCTTTTATGTTGAAGCCGGCGGAAATAGTACTCAGCAGAATCTGGTATATGTTGCTGAAGATAGTATTCTCCTTTTATATAATAATAGATCTCACGGCCTTTCGTAATATGCCCTCTGGAATCAAACAAGCCAGATATATTCTCAAACTCATCCATTAATTGTCTGGCTTCAACAAGTCTTCCACGATTAACATATAAATCGATTAATATGTTACAAACAGCGGCAGCCTTTTCGGGAGCACGATGGACATGGTATAAATATCTGGCCTTTTCTGCATGACTAATAACTTTATCAGTGTCTCCCATCAAATAGTAAGCCTTTAACATCAGTTCAAAACTCCTAACATAGCGTAATGTATCTTTGAGTTTTAAAGCATAACGCTGATTGGTCAGCCTACATTCAATTTCATTTGTTGGAAGGTCTTGTAAATGGTATAATTCTGCCATCTGACTATACACATTCAGGAGAATACGGAGGTGCTCATGGTTGGTGGTGTCTGCCTTATCCACCGCATCCTGATAGCACTGCAGGGCCATGGGAGCCTCGCCCATGTCGCGGTAGGCACAGCCGAGGAGGTAGTGGGCGCGCATCTGCTCGTTGGCGGAGCCGTGGCGGTCGTAGTAATCGGCAACCTCCTTGAGGATGCTGTCGGTGGTCATATCCACGTAGGCCTTGTTCATGGCATCGGCAAGCAGCAGGTGGTAGTACATGCGGTGGGCCTTGGATGCCGTCTGGATGGAGTCTTTGTATTGGGTGAGCAGGTGCAGGGCGCTGTCGGGATTGACGGCACAGAGACTGTCGGCTACCACCAACGTTGTGGGGTAGCGGTGGTCGGTGCAGGCAAAGAGCACAAGCACTGACAGGAGGGTGAAGCGCATCGCCTTTCTCATCGTTCTGTTTTCCGTCTGCAAAGATACGATTAAGTGAGCGGAATACAAAACAAAAAATCATTTTTTGTTTTTACTCCCGAACGAGAGTATCTTCGGCGATAGCCAGAGATAATTAATATTTCACACAGATAGCACGGAATTGGAAATCGGCGCTTTAGGGGAAGCCAAATCACGGAAATTTTAATCAGCCTGTATGGCTGATCGTCCTTGAAGTCCAAAGAGTCCGTAGAAACATGAATCCGCAGAATCTGCCAGATCCGCATGGGGCAAACAAACACAAATCACACGAATGACACGAATAATGATCATCCTGTACGGCTGATGATCCTTCAATATTTAAGGTCTCACAGATAGCACGGATACCACGGAAATTTTAATCATCCTGTACGGCTGATTGTCCTTAAAGTCCAAAGAGTCCGTAGAATAAGATGAACCCACAGAAAGCGGAATATATGGAAACAACGGAAAAATGCAGGAATGAAAAATTGTGCCTATGAATCAGAACAGGGAGATGACGAACTGTCCTGCCCAGATCACAATCTTGATCATGAAGTAAATCAGGATGCAGAGACAGATAAAGATGACTACGCTGTAGGCGGCCTTGCGGTTCACGGTCTTGATGATCTCTTCATCACCCTCGACGAATCCTTTGATCAATGACATGTTCTGCTGGTTCGAACGGTGGAACACATCGATGATATCACCGACATAGAAAGGAATCATGCCTAAGAGGATGTCGCGAAGTGTGTTGTTGATAATCGCCAGGGTGAGGGCAAAGGAGCGGATCTTGATTGCGGTGAAGGCTACATATACCACGGAGATCAGGGCTGCGATGGCATCACCGATACCACCGGGGATGGCAAAGCCCAGGGCCGCATCCACATAGTAGCGGTCCATCAGTTCGGAGGCCCGTTGCAGCCAGCCGTAAGTACGGCTCTCTCCGAGCCTTTTCTGCGTGATCTGTCGTTTCTTTTCGTTCACGGTACAAAATAACAACAAAGTGTTGAGTATTCAAAATCTTTTTTGTATTTTTGTCACCAAATAACATTTGAAAATGAAATACGTCATCAATCGCCATGTATTACTGACAGGAGTCTGTCTGTTACTGTCTATGTCCATGCATGCTGCTGGACAGGATTCGAAGTTATCATTACCCACTGCCGATTATCAGGTGGTGCCCCTACCGGCATCTGTCATTCCACAACGTGAAGATGGCTTCGTCTTGAATGAGAGTTGTCGTATTGTAGTCAAGGACAACGGGCGCGATATGTGGCGCAATGCCCGTTTCCTGCAAGAGTATATCGCTGAGACGACGGGTATGGAGATTCCTGCCAGTGAGAGGGTGGTGAAGGGGAAGAGTATCGTGCTCCGTTTGAATGAGAAGATGACGGAGAAGGAAGGCTACCGCATCTGTGTGTCATCCAAGGAAGTGCTTGTCGAGGGACTGACAGCACAGGGTGTTTTCTATGGTATCCAGACCCTCCGCAAGGCACTGATCCATGCAGAGGATGGTGATAAGACAAAGAAACCAGTGCTCCGTGAGGGCCCTGTGGTACTGTCTGCTGTAACGATAGAGGATGCTCCGCGCTTTGCCTACCGCGGTATGCATTTGGATGTGGCGCGTCACTTCTTCGGTGTTGATTTTGTGAAACGGTACATTGATATGATGGCTCTCCACAACATGAATACCTTCCACTGGCATCTCACCGACGACCAGGGTTGGCGCATGGAGATCAAACGGTACCCCAAACTGACGGAAGTGGGAAGCTGGCGCAACTATACAACCTTGGGACGGAACTCGATCATCGATGACGGTACGCGCTATGGTGGTTACTATACACAGAATGAGATACGGGAGGTGGTACGCTATGCTCAGGACCGATTCATCAGTGTGATTCCGGAGATAGACATGCCTGGACATATGCTTGGTGCGCTGACTGCCTATCCGGAGTTAGGATGTACTGGCGGACCATATGAGGTGGAAGGGCATTGGGGTATATTCGATGATATCCTCTGTGCAGGGAAGGAGGAGACATTCCGTTTTGTGGAAGGAGTCCTGGAAGAGGTAATGGCTGTGTTCCCCTCGGAATATATCCATATAGGGGGTGACGAGGCACCACGCACCCGATGGGAACAGTGCCCCCGTTGTCAGGAGCGTATCCGTAAGGAAGGGCTGACTGCTCGTGAGGGACAGTCGGCAGAGGCGCGCTTACAAGGATATTTTACCAAACGTGTGGAGGCTTTTGTCCATTCGAAAGGACGAAAATTAATCGGTTGGGATGAACTGTTGGACAGTGATGTGAACCCCAGTGCAACTATCATGAGCTGGAGGGGTATCGAAGGCGGACTCGTAGCCTCGGAGAAAGGGCATGATGTGATTATGACGCCCACATCACATTGCTATTTCAATTTCTACCTAGTGAAGGATCATGAGTGGGGAGAACCTTATGCCTTCGATGAGTTTATCCCTTTGGAGAAGACCTATTCCTTGGATCCCGCACCCGAGACACTCAGTGAGAATGCACGCCGACATATCCTTGGGGCTCAGGGGAATATGTGGACAGAGTATGCACAGTTTCCCTCACAGATTGAGTATCAGGTACTGCCGCGTATGGGAGCACTGGCGGAAGTGGTGTGGACACCCTTTGCAAAAAAGGACTATAGCAACTGGATGGAGCGGGAGCGTCGTCTTACCTTATTATATATAAAGAAAGGCTGGGCGTTTGCCAAGAAGGTGATAAGTAATTAGTTACTTGTTACTTATCACTTGACTTATGGTTCGGTTGATGATGAGATGAGCCAAATCGATGTCCATGCTGCCTAATGATTCGTTGCGGGTATATTGTTCTTCATGTTCCTCATCAGTGGCCAGCCTTCCCTCTAACAGAAGGAAGAAGTTACGCTTGTATTCCTCCACCATCGTGTTGTAGAAAGAATCGGTCTTACAGGCGAAACGCATCAGCTGCATCATGTCGGTGGTGCCCTGTTGAGACACGAAGTCGCGAATCTCTTGTTCCATGGTCGCCTCCTCATAGTTCATGCGGACAATGGCATAGAAGACTTCTTCATTATACCGTTTTCCGATCTCCTCGTAGTGCTCCAGCATCAGTTGTTTGACGTTCCTTGGCTCAAAGGCATCCTGCATACCTGCCTTGGCTGATTTCTCAACGATGCCTGTAACATAGTACTTGAAGAACAATCGTACCAGCATGGCCAGCACGTAATCTTTTCTAATCATTTTCATGGCGGGGTGTTTCTAAGTTGTCATTGACGGCCTGGATATTTCGCATCAAGCCGCTGTATTTAGCTCGTTTCACGGCACTGCCCTTGAATAGTCGGCGGTAGTCATCTTCAGTGAGATGATTCCATTGCTCCTTTGTCATGTTCAGCAGCTCCTCGTTGGGTTGTAGCTTCGGCTCTTGGGTAGGCTTGGCAAAGCGGTTCCACGGACAAGCCAGCAGACAGCGGTCGCAACCGTAGATGGTCTGTCCCATCTTCATGGCAAGGGTTGAAGGGATGTCACCTCGATTCTCGATGGTCTGATAGGAGAGACAACGCTCTGCGTCAAACCCCTGAAGAGATGTAAGGACATGATCCTCGTCATTGTGAAGATCTGAAGTGTGATTGGGACTTGAAGAAGCGGTAAGGGCCCCTGTGGGACAAGCATCGATGCATCTTCGGCACGTCCCGCAACGGTTCTCTATAGGCTGATCGTATTCAAGATCGATGTCCAGGAACAGTTCTCCCAAGAAGAACATACTACCAGCGTGGGGAATGATGAGCTGATGATGACGACCGATCCACCCGAGACCCGCCTGCACTGCCCAGTAGCGTTCGAGGACTGGTGCGCTGTCGGAGAAGGCACGGTATTGGAAGGATTCATCTGTCCTTGTCGTGATGAAGGTGGCGAGAGCATGGAGCTTTTCCTTCACGATGTCATGGTAGTCATGCCCGTAGGCATAGGCTGCTATCTGATACTCTGTGTCAGGTATTCGTTGCTGGGGCGCATAACCCAGAGCAACACAGACAATACTCTTCAAACCGTTCATCAACAGACGGGGATCCAAACGTTTGTCAAGATGGTTCTCCATATAGTGCATCTCCGCATGATAGCCCTGTGCCAGCCATTCACGGAACGAATGGGCTGTCGTCTCCTCTACGGCTGTTGCCTGAGCGATGCCGCAGGCAAAAAAGCCGAGACGTTGTGCCTCGGCTTTGATGTCATGGGAAAGTCTTGAACGCATATCCTTGCTCTTGTAACCATTTCAGTGATTCTGGCAAAGCGGTGTGCAGCTTGTCGATGCTTTTCAGAGAGTCGTGGAAGGTAATGATGGAGCCATTGCGTGTGAGCGTCTTCACATTGTTCACCACCTCTTCAGAGGTCATCCACTTGGAGTAGTCACGGGTAAGTACATCCCACATTACCACGCGGAAGTATTTCTTTAGCCAGTAATACACACTGTGTCGCATCCAGCCATGAGGCGGTCGGAACAGGTGTGCATGGATCTGTTCGTTGGCCTGGAAGGTGTTGATGATATAGGTGGTGGTCCAGTGCTTGAAACTGCCGAGGTGGTTCATCGTATGATTGCCCACCTGGTGACCGCCATCCACAATCAGCTGGTACAGTTCCGGATATTTCCTGACGTTGTCGCCAACCATGAAGAAGGTGGCTTTGGCATTGAACTCATCAAGTGTCTTGAGAATGAACGGCGTTGACTCGGGGATGGGTCCGTCGTCGAAGGTCAGATAGACAGCCTTCTCATTGGGATCCATCCGCCAAGTGGCATGGGGGTAGAACCACCTGATATACCGTGCCGGTCGCTCAATGATCATCTTGTCTTACTCGGGCTGTTGCATGAGTTGTCCGCCTTTGCCTTGATAGACTCTGGCAATATTCTCAAGTCGCTTGAACAATTCGTCGGCATACTTCGTGTCGATGGCTTCTGCCACCTCTACACAGTGTTGCATGACATAGATCTGCATCATACAGTCCTGCTGATAGCCATGCATGGTATAGCTGTCAAGCGACGTGTAGTAACTCATATACTGGTATGCGTTGTTGAACACCTTGTCGAGAATAGGCCGTGCCTTGGCTTTCTGTCCGATGGTAGCATAAGCCTTGGCGAAGTCAAGACCGCCACTGATATAGTTGTACGGCACATTATACTCGGGAATCACCTTGCTGGCATACTCCAATGCCTTCAGTGCCTTGTCGTTCTTGTTCTCTGAGATCAGATGCAGGGCGAGCTGGGCGAACAGTCGGCGATGGGTGTAGCACATGCGCATCACGGTTTCATCCAGATAGATACCTTTCTTGTCGAGACCGCCGTATTTGAAGCGGGTCATCATGTTGTGATATACCTTCTCTGTATCAAAGTTCTTCGCTCCGTCGCTGATGGTCGTGAACGGGGTGATGCGGTTGGCCAAACCTTCCTGGATGAAATTGTCACCGAGGTTCATGTAGTTCTCCTCACCCACAGTAACGGCCACGTAGATAGGACGGGTCCAGTTACACTGTGAGATCATCTCCAACATCATCAGGTCACCTTTATACAGCGCATTCTTTCCCTTTAGGGAAATCACCATCTGGTCGGGGATGGAGTCTTTGGCCATCATCATGCCACTCTTTCTCACGGCCTCCTTGTCGATGGTCACATATACGGTGTCGGTGGGGATGAAGTGCAGATCTTTGTTCTTCGAACGTACCCAGTACTTGAGGATATTCTTCAGTTCGAAGGGGTTCTCGCCGAACTGCTCCTTTGCCTGTTCTGGGTTCTCCTTGTAGTACTCCAGCACATCCTGTTTGGCTTCGGCCTGAATCTCTACGTATTCATTGGTACCCGAGCAGTAGTCGAGACGTGGCCAGGTGATGGGCACTGAGGGAGAGTCGTAGGCAGGGCGTCGCATCTGGTCGATATACCAGTCAGTCTGCAGATAGCTCAGGTTGCAGACGCGGGTATCGGTGCGTACTCCTTCGACCTCTTGGTTGTACCACAGGGGGAAGGTATCGTTATCACCGTTGGTGTAGATGATCGGGTTGCCTTCCTCCTGCATAGACATGAGGTAGTTCTGTCCGAAGTCACGACAGGTGTAACGGCCAGAACGATCGTGATCATCCCAGGTCTGACTGGCCATCTGTACAGGTACGATGAGAGAGAGGATGGCTACAGCGGCGGCGATGGCAGTACCGTTGACCTTCTTCAGTTGTTTCTTCAACAGGTCATAGATGGCGGCCACACCCATACCGCACCAAATGGCGAAGGCATAGAAGGAACCTGCGTAGGCATAGTCACGTTCACGTGGCTGCAACGGTGTCTGGTTCAGATAGATCACGATGGCAAGACCTGTCATGAAGAACAGGAAGAACACTACCCAGAACTGCTGTATGCCTCGCTTACCACGGTAGGCTTGCCAGAAAAGACCAATCAGACCTAACAACAACGGCAGGCAATAGAATACGTTGTGGCCTTTGTTATTCTTCAGGTCATCGGGCAATTTACTTTGGTTACCTAAACGCATGTCATCGAGGAAGGAAATACCTGTGATCCAGTTGCCATGCTCCAACTCACCATGTCCTTGGATGTCGTTCTGCCGCCCAGCGAAGTTCCACATAAAGTAACGCCAGTACATGAAGTTACACTGATAGGAGAGGAAGAAGAAGATGTTCTGCAGCTGCGACGGCATGTGTACGGTGACCATCTCACCGCAACGGTCGTAGGGAATATCGCGGCCTTTCGGCAACCAACTGGGTGCTCCTTCCATCCAATTATTGTATGCGGCAGCATGTCCGGAATCGTACATTCGTGGGAAGAACATATTCTGCGCATAGGTATAATCGGTCTTATGACGTACGATGAAGTAGGAGTCTTTCTCATTGACATCAGCTTTCTCTCTCCGCTGATAGACAGGAGCGCCCTCTGTGACATGAGGCTTGCAGTATTCACCATCGCGATCGAACTGCACCTGTGAGGTATAAGCCTGTCCGTAGAACAATGGACGGTCTCCATACTGCTCACGACTCAGGTAGGTTCCCAAGGTGAAGATATCCTCTGGGGAGTTCTGATCCATAGGTGTATTGGCAGAAGAGCGGATGACGATGAGCGCATAGCTGGAATAGCCGATCATCAGCATCAGCATACACAGCAGAATGGTATTCTTTGCCCGTGCCGTGATGAGCAGTTCCTTGTTCTTGCGAATCTTCAGTACGAACCACAGGATAGCCAGCACCACCACACCGATGATGAAGGCTTTGATGCCATAGCCGTAGAAGGGGATACCCAGCATGCCGACAGCAGCGAGGAACGCGATGTTCTGTCGGGTCAGGTGATCCTTATAAGTTTCATAGATAGCCCAGATCACTACAGCTACCAGTAAGAAGATGTAGATAATCTCTCCAGTGTTGAACGGCATGCCCAAGGTGTTCACGAAGAACAGTTCGAACCATCCGCCGACGGTGATGATGCCTGGTACCACACCATAGAGGATAGCGGCTACGACGACCAATGAGATGGCCAGGGCGATGAGCGATCCTTTCAGGTCGGCATCGGGGAAACGCTTATAGTAATATACCAAGACGATGGCAGGCACGCACAACAGGTTCAGCAGGTGAACGCCGATAGACAGTCCTGTGATATAGGTGATGAGTACCAGCCAACGGTCGGAATGCGGTTCGTCAGCATGATCTTCCCATTTCAGGATGAGCCAGAACACCAAGGCGGTCAGGGCAGAGGAGTAGGCATATACCTCACCTTCTACAGCACTGAACCAGAAGGTGTCACTGAATGTATAGATCAAGGCACCCACCATTCCTGATGCCTCAATGGCTATCAGCTTCTGCAAAGACAACTCACTCCAGTCTTTGAGGATCAGTTTCCTCACCAGATGGGTGATGCTCCAGAAGAGGAACAGGATACATGAGGCGGAGAGTAACGCACTCATGGTGTTCACCATGCGGGCCACCTGACTGGGATCGCTCACGAACTGAGAGAACAGGTTGGCAGTGAGCATGAAGAACGGTGCGCCTGGCGGGTGACCGATCTCCAGCTTGTAACCGGTGACGATAAACTCTGGACAGTCCCAGAAAGAGGCTGTCGGCTCGATCGTGCTGCAATATACGAAGGCTGCGATAAAGAAAGCCACCCAGCCCAGTATATTATCTACTAATCTAAACTGTTTCATGTATGATAGATGTATTTGTTTTACTCATCTTAATATCTTGCAAAGGTACGAATATTTCCTATTACAGCCTTCGCTTTTTCATATTTTAACGTCAGTGGTGCTTCACCGATACTGTTATCATCAGAAAAGAAGGTTCGCCCCATATACCAGAAGCAGATAACGCAGGAATTTTCCGATGGCGATGCTGAGGATGGAGATCGGGATATTGGCACGCATCAGTCCGAGGAGGATCGTGATGGCGCTGCCGATGATGGGCAGGAAGGCAAAGAATCCCATCCAGGCACCGTGCCCTGCCATGAACTTTTGTGCCTTGTCGAGATCTGACTTCTTCACATGCAGGTATTTCTCGATCCAGTCGAGTCGTCCCATCCGTCCTACTCCGTAGTTGAACATCGAGCCAAGGATGTTGCCGATGGAGCCATAGACAATCAGTTGCCAGCCATCCAGACCCGTTGCTAACAGAGCCAGCATCACGGCTTCACTGCTGAAAGGGAAGAAGCTTCCTGCGAGGAATGCCGCAGCCAACATACCCCAGTAACCGTAGGTGCTGAGGATAGTGATTAGGGCATCCATAGATTATAAAAGGTAATCAACAACGTTAGGGCGATGAGCGCATAGAAAACGGTGTTTGTCAGTCGGGTATGTGTCAGCGCTAAAAAGTGCCCAATGAACGGACTGGTATTCACAATCATGATTCCCAGGAGTATCTCGAAGTGCTGGGGCTGTAGGACAATGAATACCACTGTAATCAGGTTCATCCACATCAGCATCTCGTAGATCATCCTCGTACGGATTTTGTCCATGTAGCTGTTCCTGAGGAAATGAATGGTTCCGATCAAAGCCACCAGACAAACGAAAGAGAATGTCACGATGTAATGCTCACTGATATCCTGATATTGGAACAGAGGCCGGAATTGCGCTATACCTACGAAGTGTGCAACGAAGGCATCGAAATGACCCGTGAACAGACTCATCGGTGCCAAGAACCAATAGGGTGTGAGTAGTCCGATGAGGGAGGCGCAGAACATACGGAAGCTGAAAGCCATCATCTTGAAGCCGATGAGCAGCCAAAGGAAGGGTACGAAGAAAAGTACCTGTACAAACAACACACTGGCTATTCCCAAACAGAGAAAAGCATAGAATGTGAGTCCTGGTGCCTCTTTATCCTGATAGGTGTGGAAGATGATGGTATAGAACGTGATCAGACAGAGCTGTACGAGGGCCTCCCGCAATGAGGGGAATAGGAAAGTGGCCGTTGTCGTCAATGCCAGGAAGGAGCATGACACCATCCTGCTGTAGATCCGGATGAGAGCATTGCTGTTGTTCAGCTCCATCATCAGGTAGGTGGAGACAGTAAGGAACGCCAACTGAAAATACAGCTGGCGCTCAACGAGTCCGCCCAGATACCAAATACCTAAAGCATACACTACCATCAATGACAGTGCATAACGACTCTCAGCAACCCTGTTCTGGAAACGCTTCATGCCTATTACAAATCGGCTCCGATGTCAGAACGGAAATACTTATCAGTAAACTGGATCTTCTGAGCCTCTTCGAAGGATTTCTTCAGTGCCTCCTCTTTGTCTTTACCGTATGAGCTCACTGCGATGACTCGTCCTCCGGCTGTCACCACCAGTCCGTCTTTCATAGCTGTTCCGCTGTGGAAGACCACACTTCCCTCTACCTCGTCGATACCGGTAATGGGGTATCCTTTCTTGTATGCTTGGGGATAGCCGCCACTCACCAGCATGACGCAGACGGCAGCCCGCTCGTCGAAGATAACGGTCTTCTCATCCAGATTTCCGTCGGCAACACCTTCGAAGAGGTCGATGAGATCACTTTTCAGACGGAGCATCACACTCTCTGTCTCCGGGTCGCCCATCCTGCAGTTGTATTCGATAACCATCGGATCCCCCTCAACGTTGATCAAACCGAAGAAAATAAATCCTTTGTAGTCGATATCCTCAGCTGCCAGTCCTTCCACGGTTGGACGGATGATGCGGTCTTCCACCTTCTGCATCCATTCCTTCGTAGCGAAAGGTACGGGCGTCACACTGCCCATGCCGCCAGTGTTCAGACCGGTATCATGTTCGCCGATGCGTTTGTAGTCTTTTGCCTCGGGCAGGATCTTATAATGCTTACCGTCGGTGAGTACGAAGACGGAACATTCGATGCCGCTGAGGAACTCCTCAATCACCACATTGGCAGAGGCATTACCGAACATTCCACCCAGCATCTCCTTGAATTCTTTCTTTGCCTCCTCCAGGGTGGGGAGGATCAGCACGCCCTTACCGGCACAAAGACCGTCGGCCTTGAGCACGTAGGGTGCTTTCAATGTCTCCAGGAATTTCAGTCCCTCCTCGATATTCGTGCCGTTGAAGGTACGATAGGCTGCCGTGGGGATGCCATGACGTTGCATGAATCCTTTGGCAAAATCCTTGCTGCCTTCGAGCACAGCACCTTTTTTCGAAGGACCGATCACGGGAATCCTGTTGGTACGTTCATCTCTTTTGAACTCATCATAGATGCCGTTCACCAACGGATCTTCCGGTCCCACGACTACCATGTCGATCTGGTTCTCTACCACAAAGTCCTTCAGCTTGTCGAACTCATTCACACCGATGGGCACGTTCTCTCCTACATGGGAAGTACCAGCATTGCCAGGGGCTATGAACAGTTTCTCGCATTTCTTGCTCTGGGCGATTTTCCAAGCCAGTGCATGTTCTCTACCTCCACTGCCGAGCAGCAGGATTCTTTTTTCTTTTTTCATTGCTATTGTGGGGAAGCTTGCTGTTTTCACTTCCACGGGATCATTAGGTATGATTGCGTTAAAAGCCATAACTATTGAATTGTTTGTTTTTATATAACTCTAGATGAACTTGATATTCTAGGGTTTCAGATAATCTTCAAAATATTGGGTGATACGCTCATGGAGATGAACGCTCTGATGACCGCGCATATTGTGCGGCTCACCGGGATAAACGAAGAAGTCGGGATGTGTGCCGGCATCGATACATTCGGCAAGGAACGACAGACAGTGCTGCGGCACCACGGTGGCATCGTTATAGCCCGTGATGATCTGGAGCTTTCCTTTCAAGTCCTTTGCCTTAGCCAGTAAACTTGTCTTGGCATATCCCTCCGGGTTACTCTGGGGGGTATCCATATATCGTTCACCATACATCACCTCATACCATTTCCAGTCGATGACAGGTCCGCCGGCCACACCAACCTTAAACACTTCAGGATGGTTTGTCATCATCGTGATGGTCATATATCCGCCAAAGCTCCAGCCGTGAACGCCCATGCGGTTGGGGTCCACAAAAGGCAGACTCTTCAGGAACTCCACCCCTTTCATCTGGTCTTGCATCTCTATTTGTCCGAGTTGGCGGAATGTGACCTGTTCGAAGTCGCGTCCTCTGTTCTCAGAGCCGCGGTTGTCGAGGATAAAGAGCAGGTATCCTTTCTGTGCCATGTAGGTTTCCCACGATCTGCTGCTGTAATGCCAGCGAGCATCGACGTTATGGGCATGTGGACCGCCATATACATAGATCACCGTAGGATATTTTTTCGTGGGGTCGAAATGGACAGGTTTCACCATCCTATAATATAGATCGGTGGTACCGTCGGCAGCTTTGATCGTTCCGCAGCTATATTCCGGCACCTGGTATCCCTGCCAGGGATCCTTGGCACTCATAATCTGGATATTCTTGGCAGTAGCCGTATGACACACATTGATATTCCGTGGCACATCGGGCTCACTGTATTTGTCGTATAGCCACAGTCCTGACTCCGAGAGCACACCGGCATGATAGCCTCTCCCATTGTCGAGCAACTTCCGTTTCCCGGTCTTGATGTTAACGGAGAAGAGGTTCCGTTGGATAAGACTACATTCGTTCGATGCAATCACCACCGACTTGTCCTTCGTGTTGAATCCTAACAATTCCATCACCACCCAACGCCCATGGGTGAGCTGTGAATATGCTTTCTTCTTCAGGTCGTACAGATACAGATGGCTAAATCCGTCACGCTGACTTTGGAAGATGAATTTGTTACTGTCCCAGGGAAGGAACACGATGGGATGCAGCGGTTCCACGTATTTGTCATTTTTCTCTTGGTACAGTTCACCCAGCGGTTTTCCACTCACTGCATCATAGCTCGTCAGACGGCAATCGTTCTGATCGCGGTTCAGTTCGAACATATAGATTACCTTACTGTCGGGGCTCCAGGCAATATTGGTGAAATAACGGTCGGTGGGGTCGCCGGCTTGCAGATAGACGGTCTTGTCGTTGGTAGTGTCATATACTCCCACGGTCACTTGGTGTGAAGTCTCACCTGCCATCGGGTATTTGTCGGGCTGATAGGTTGCTACACGGTTGAAGATATCCACCTGCGGATAGTCGGACACCATACTCTGATCCATGCGGTAGAATGCCAGTCGTTTCCCGTCGGGACTCCAGAACGTACCTTTCTCGATACCGAACTCATCGCGGTGCACACTCTGGCCATAGACGATCTCACGACTGCCGTTGGTGGAAAGCTGACTTTTCTTTCCCTGATCATCCACCACGAACAGGTTATGGTCTTTCACAACAGCCATCATCCCTGAGGCGGCACACCAGTCTTCTGCATCCACCTTGTCACGGTTGTATTTCTTGCATTCCCCGCTTTTCCAGTTCAGCAGGATGCGCTCTTGACCATTGATCAGGGCCACCACTGTCTCACCTCCCTTGGGGAACGAGGCATTGTACAGATGGCGCATGCGGTTCTGCTCACTGCTTTGCGTCATCCCTGCTATCTCATCCAACGTGAACAGTTGTGTCTCTTCGCCCGTCTTCTTGTCAACTAGATAGCAGGCTTGGGCATCGTTGCGTATCAGCTCGTCGCCCCACCAGGTGAGATACCTGTTCTCCGGCACCATGTTGTGGTAGTTCTTTCCGCCGAAGTTCAGGTCTTCCAGTGTGAATTCTTTCTGTGCGTACATCATAGAAGGTAGTGATAGGAGGGTGACAAGGATAGCCACCACCAGGTTGCTATGCTTCATCATCATCTTGATACCTCCTGTTGCTACGTTTGAAATCGCGTCCGTTCTTGTCGAACCGTTTACCGCCTCTGTTGTTGTAATCACCGTTGAAGTCACGCTTTCCACGGGAATCCCTTCTGTCACGGAAGTCACGTTTCTCTTTGAATCCTCTGCGATCATCGTTGTCACGATAGCTTCTTCGGCCATTGCCATCGCGGAAATTCCTGCGGTCGTCAGTCCGTTCTCCGCCATCCTCTCTCTTCCTTCTGAATGGTTTCTCCTCTTTCCGTTCGAAGAGCCGCTCATCAAAGGCAGGATGATGTTTGTGGAAAGTAAACGAGCGGATATCGCCTTCTTCGTTATGCTCATCCTCTTCGATCCGTTTCTTGAACTCGCGGTTCTTCTTGAAACGGTGTTTCTCGGCCATCGCTTCTTTCTCCTCCTCGGTCTTCAGGATATTTCCTTCGCCGCGGAAGTCCTTGAGTTTCCCTTGGAACATCTGGTATTTGCGGAACTCACATTCCAGTGATCCGTTGAAGACGGGGATTTTGATGCTGGGACGTAACCCGATCTGGTCGAAGCATTCCTCGCGGTAGCTCAGTATCCATGCCTCATTCCCTTGGAACTCATGTTTCAGCTTCTCGCCGATCATCTTATAGGTGGCCAGCAGGTTCGGGGTAGAGATGCGCTCACCATAAGGTGGGTTTGTAATCATCAACGCCTTCTCTGCCGGTTGCTTGAAGTCGGCGAAGTCAAGCTGTTCCACAGTGATATCTTTTGTCAGTCCTGCGGCTTTGACATTGGTCCGCGCCGTGTTTACTGCCTTCATATCAATGTCGTAGCCGTAGATATGATGTTCAAACTCCCGTTCTTGGGAGTCATCATTGTAGATCTCATCAAAGAGCTCCTTGTCGAAGTCGGGCCACTTCTCAAAAGCATATTCCTTACGGAACACCCCCGGTGACATGTTATGGGCGATGAGGGCAGCCTCCACCAGCAATGTGCCACTGCCGCACATCGGATCGATGAAGTCGGTCTCACCTTTCCATCCGCTCATCAGGATCATACCGGCTGCCAGTACTTCGTTCAGGGGTGCTTCTACCGATTCCTGTCGGTAACCCCTTCGGTGCAGACTCTCTCCGCTGGAGTCCAGACACAGCGTAGCCTGATCATCGGCGATATGGATATGCAGTCGGATATCGGGGTTGGACACCGATACGTTGGGGCGCATCCCTGTTTCCTCCCTGAACTGGTCAGCGATCGCGTCTTTCACTTTATAGGCCACGAACTTCGAGTGTCGGAACTCCTCAGAGAAAACGACAGAGTCAACGGCGAAGGTTTTCTTGTTATCCAGGTACTCACTCCAGTCGATCTGCTTCACCTCTTCATACACATCGTCTGCCGATGAGGCTTTGAAGTGTTTGATGGGCTTGAGGATACGGATAGCGGTATGCAGCTGGAAGTTAGCGCGATACATCATCTCCTTGTTGCCGGTGAATGATACCATCCGCCGACCGATTTGCACGTTGTCAGCTCCCAGTTCGGTAAGCTCTTGTGCCAAGATGGGCTCCAGTCCCATGAAGGTCTTGGCAATGAGTTCAAATGCCTGTTCCATGATTAAATTCAATATCGATATAGTCTTTCTTTTCTTGCTTGTATTTCTTGGTGTAGGGATCCATGTCACGGGTAATCCACAGGTTGGCGCCAACCACGCAGCCCTTGCCGATGGTGATGCGTCCTAAGATCGTGGCATTGGAATAGACGATGACATCATCCTCGAGGATGGGGTGGCGGGGGATACCCTTGATGGGGTTGCCATTGTCGTCTAATGGGAAGCTCTTCGCACCGAGGGTCACACCCTGGTAGAGTTTCACGTTGTTTCCGATGATGCAAGTAGCACCGATCACCACACCCGTACCGTGGTCGATAGTGAAATGATGACCGATCTGTGCTCCGGGATGAATGTCTATACCCGTTTCCGAATGTGCCATCTCAGTGATGATACGGGGAATGAGGGGAACACCCAAAGTGAGCAACTCATGAGCAATACGGTAGTTCACGAGTGTTTTGATGATCGGATAGCAGGAGATGATCTCCCCATAGTTCTCTGCGGCAGGGTCGCCGTTATAGGCGGCCACCACATCGGTGGCAAGAATCTGCCGGATCCTGGGATAACGCGAGATCAGCTCCAGGGCGATCTGTTCGGCATTGAGCCTGCAGGCACTGCGCTCCTCATAGCTTTCTATACGACTGCTGTTGGTAAAACATAGTCCTGCCATGATCTGGTCGGCTAACAACTTATGCAGCCGTTCCATGTTGACTCCGATGTGGTATCTGATGGTGTTGATATTTACGGTTGACTTCCCGAAAAATCCGGGGAAAAGAATCGAGCGCGATAGTTCAATGATTTCTTCCAATGCCTTGCTTGAAGGCAGCGGGTCGCCATCACGGTGCTCGTGGAATAATCCTTTCAGCGATTCCTCCGTAGAGAGATCCTCTATGGTCTTTGTCAGAATCTGCGTCATGTTTTCTGTGCTCATTGCAATGTTGTCTCAATAAATAATGGTGCAAAGTTACGCAAAAATCCGCTCATTCTCTTCTGTTGTTTCAAAAAAATATGGTTCTTTGCAACTTTTTTTTCATGTTGACCGTCTAACCGACAGAAAATAAACCCGTAATAAAAGAAAAGAATATGAAAAAGTTTTTAGTTGTCGTGATGGTGCTATGTGTGGCATTGGCTTCCGCCTCCTGCGTTTTTTCAACAGGATCAAGGGCGAAAAAGGGACAGAAGGTGAGTGTGGTGAATAAGGATGTTCGTGTGGGGGCGTTCGAGAAGATCGAGATGGCTGGCGGCTTCGATATTACCTTCCAGCAGTCTGATTCTGCCAAGGTGCGCATCCAGGCACCTGCCAATGTATTGGAAGAGATTGAGGTTCGTTGCGACGGACATACTTTGTATGTGGGGCCGAAGACGAAGAAGCACCTGTTAGCATGGAGAGTGATGCATGACCGTGTGAAGATTTTCGCTTCTTCACCCGACCTGACGGGAGTGGAGATTGCTGGCAGTGGGGAGTTTGATATCCCGGGAAGTCTTGACACCGATAATCTTCATATGTCTATTGCCGGTTCCGGTGATATCGATCTCTCGGATGTGATCTGCGACAAACTGGATGCCTCGATTGCTGGCAGTGGAGATATCAAGATTGGAAAGCTGGCGACGGGAAGTGCGAAATTCAGTATTGCCGGTAGCGGTGATGTGGAGGCCTTCCTGGCTGACTGCGGCTCTTTGAGTACTGAAGTAGCAGGCTCCGGTGACATGAAATTCAGCGGACGTACCAAGCAATACCATGAGTCGGTGGCAGGATCAGGTTCTATCGATAAGAGTGACCTGACGATTGCAGAGTAGTGCAATTGTTAAAATCCGACCAAATAACTTGACAACGTGCTTTCGCAGAATGTGGTTGCAAAAACACGTTGTCTTTCTTTTTAACCTCTTTTTGAGGTCTAATTTGTCATCAGATGGGCACGAAAATGACAAGTAAAGGCTCTTTGCATCTCAAATAGACTTTACTTTGATGCAAAACAGCCTTTACTTTCACCTCAATTAGACGTTACTTTCACCCCAAAAACATAGTATTTACTTACTGAAAACACCGTTTTTACCTTCTAAAAACATAGTTTTGGCGACTGAAAACAACGTTTTGGGAGATGGGAAAAACCATGCAATTTCGCTGGAATTCCTAAGTGTTTGTGTGACAGCCGGTTAGACGATTGCGCTCAAAATCCCGTTTTTTCCACCCGATGGACAGCTTTTTGTCAGAAACGACACCTACAATGTTAAAAATTCCAATATTTCTTTACATTTTAAATTATCATTAAAACCAAAATTCCTTTAAAAGTTTCCCCATTTCTTTCCCCAATGGTTGGTAGTCTAATAAATAATGTGTACCTTTGCAACCTGCAAAGATAAAAAAGGAATGAAGTATGCGATAATTGCAGCGGGTGAAGGCTCACGGCTGGCAGCCGAGGGCATCGAAGACCCCAAGCCTCTGGTGAGTGTCAATGAGGAGCGGTTAATCGACCGTCTGATCCGGATATTCATGGATAACGAAGCAGAGAAGATTGTGGTGATCTGCAATGATCTGACAACCCTGGTGGCCCAGCATCTGCTGAAAATCCAGCGAGATGGACTGATGGGGCGCCCTGTTCCTTTATTCTTCAAGGTGAAGAGCACCCCCAGCAGTATGCATAGTTTCTTTGAGATCAGTGGTGAGCTGACCAACGATCCGTTTGTGCTGACCACGGTGGATACGATATTCCGTGAGTCGGAGTTCAAGGACTATGTGAAGAGATTCACCGACTGTCTGCGTGCTGGTGATGATGGCTTGATGGGTGTCACAGATTACATCGATGACGAGAAACCCCTGTATGTGGGTACTGATCCGCAGCTGTCCATCACGGGATTCTTTGATACGAACGATCCTCCCTGCCGGTATATATCTGGTGGAATCTATGGTCTGACACCCCGTGCGATCGACACCCTGCATGCCTGTATCGACAGGGGAGAGGCAAGGATGCGCAATTTTCAGCGGGCATTGGTTCGCGACGGTCAGCATCTGAAGGCTTATCCCTTCAGTAAGGTGCTCGATATCGACCACGCCACGGATATCCGGAAGGCAGAGATGTTCCTGCAAGCATAGCGAAGAGATGAAGAGTGTGCTACTGATCTACCGCGCTCCGCAGTTCTCACCGAATGCCGTGGAGAAGGACAAGGCCATTCTCGATGCCGTGGGCGATCGTCTGCAACAGTTCGGTGTCACCATCAGGAAGATAGCTGAGGAGCAGCTAGATGACTCCCTCGCTGCGGATGCCTTCCTCTCCATGGGACGTTTGCCCTGTACACTCGATGTGCTCAAAAGGAAAGCGACAGAAGGCTTCCTGGTCGTGAACAGTGGCAAGGCGGTGGAGAACATGGGGAGGATGAGACTGGACAGTCTGATGCGACAATGGGGTATCCCCGTGGCACCCTTGATGAGCGACCGCGATGCTGACGGCTATTGGGTGAAACGAGGCGATGCTTCGGCCCAATGTAAGGAGGACGTGGTATTCGCAGCCGACAGGCAAGCAGTGGAGGAGGCTCTTGAAAGGTTCCGTCGAAGGGGCGTTACTGAGGTATTGGTCACGGAGCATGTCGTGGGTGACCTCGTGAAATTCTACGGTGTGCATGGCACGGATTTCTTCCGTTGTTTCTATCCCACCGATGACGGCATCACCAAGTTCGGCGATGAGGAGCACAACGGACAGGCCCGTCACTACGCCTTTTCCGAGGACCTTCTGCAACGGGAGGCGGAGCGGCTGTCGGAACTGACGGATGTCAGGGTGTATGGCGGTGACTGCATCGTCCGTGAAGACGGTTCGTTTGCCATCATCGACTTCAACGACTGGCCCAGCTTTTCACGTTGTCGGGAGGAGGCGGCAGAAGCCATTGCCCAAATCGTCATCGGAGAGCTGAAGAATCAAAACAAACGATAAGAAAACAATATGGCAACATTTCAGGAGATGCTACAGGCATCTTTTAAGTCAAACGATACCGAGGAGTGGCTCGACGTGCATTTCACACGTCCCATCGGGCTGGTCTTCGCCTTATTCTGGAATAAGTTGGGCATCCATCCCAACGTCATCACCATCCTCTCCATCTTCCTCGGAGTGGGAGCGGCTTTCATGTTCTACCACACGGATCTGTGGCACAACGTGATGGGTGTGATCCTGCTGATGTTTGCAAACTTCTGCGACAGTACCGACGGACAGATGGCGCGGTTAACGGGGAAAAAGACGCTGGTAGGAAGGATCCTCGACGGCTTCTCTGGTGATGTGTGGTTCTTTGCGATCTACTTCGCCCTGTGTCTGCGGATGATGCCGCAGTTTATCCCTGGTACCGAGGTACGCTGGGGCGTAGCCATCTGGGTACTGGCCTTTGTGGCAGGTATCTTCTGTCATTCCCCGCAGGCCAGTTTAGCCGACTATTACCGTCAGATTCATCTGTTCTTCTTGAAGGGAAAGGAAGGCAGTGAACTGGATCATTCTGCCCAGCAGCTGGCGATCTATGAATCGTTGCCCAAAGAACAGTGGCTTGCCCGCCAGTTCCATATGAACTATGCAGCCTATTGCAAGAATCAGGAGAAGCGCACTCCGCATTTCCAACAGTTCTTTAAGACCTACCAGGACTTGCGGAATGGGGAAGGAGAGGTGATGGAGCAGGTGTTACCTGATCTGCCGTTGGTGAGGGATCGTTTCCTGGAAGGCAGCAGACCGCTGATGAAATATACCAACCTGCTGACGTTCAACACCCGTGCTATCTGTCTGTATATCACCTGTCTGTTGAATTGTCCGTGGGCGTATTTCTTGTTTGAGATCATTTTACTCACCGTGCTGTATGTGCATATGCATCGCCGTCATGAACTGCTGAGCGAGCAGCTGTGTACAGAGCTACGGGGTGGAAAATAGTTAAATAGATTTTGAAAGTGTTGAGAAAATATCTTGTATTGTTGTTCACGGCATGGCTCACCATGCCGTTGATGGCGCAGAAACTCACTGGTGTGATCGTGGATGACAACGACGGTGAGTATATCCCTTATGCCAGTGCGGTGTATCGGGGTAATCATGTGATGGTGAGCAGTGATGCCCAAGGAAAGTTTTCCATCGACCGTCATAACGGATGGAAACTGACGTTCAGTGCCGTGGGATACCAGCCCCTGACCATCGAGGTGAGTGAGAAGACGAAGTCACCGATGCGCATCACCCTGAAACCAGAGAAGAATCAGCTGGAGAACGTGACGGTGAGAGGAAAACGTAACCGCTATTCCCGAAAGGATAACCCTGCCGTGGAACTGATGCGACGGGTGATTGCGGCGAAGAAAAAGACACATCTCGACAACCACGACTTCTACCAGTATAATAAATATGAGAAGCTGACGCTGGCTTTCAACGACCTGACACCCAAGGACCTGGAGAACGGAATCTTTGGAAAGAAACAATGGGTGCTCGATCAGATGGAGCTGTGTGCCTATAACAATAAGCTGATCCTCCCTATCAGTGTGGAAGAGACGGTGACCAAGAAGATCTACCGCAAGAACCCGAAAAGTGAGAAAAGCATCGTTATGGGACAGAACTCGACGGGTTTGAACGACTTGTTCGAGACCGGAGATATCCTGAATACGGTGCTGAATGATGTCTTCACCGATGTCGATCTCTATGATAACCAGATCCGACTGCTGCGAAATCCTTTTACCAGTCCGATTGCTAACAACGCCATCAGCTTCTACCGTTATTATATTGAAGACACCACTTTTGTTGACAGGGACAAATGCTACCATCTGCAGTTCATGCCGAACAACCAGCAGGACTTCGGCTTCCGTGGAGAACTTTATATCATTGCCGACAGTACGCTTCATGTGAGGAAGTGTACGCTGACGATTCCGAAGAAGAGTGACGTGAACTTCGTGGATAACCTGCAGGTCGTCCAGGAATATAAGAAGCTCGACAACGGGGAGTGGGTGCTCAGCATCGATGACATGTTCGTGGAGATGTCGGTGGCCAAGTTCCTCAGTAAGGCCATCGTAATCCGAACGACCCGCAACCAGGATTACGACTTCACGGAGATCAACAAGAAACTGTTCAAGGGGAAGCAGAAAGAACGCCATGAGGCCAATGCCCAGATGCGTGATGATGACTTCTGGAACCAGTATCGGTCGGTGGAGCTCACCAAGAGTGAGAGTTCGATGGACACTTTCATTGCCAATATTGAGAAGATCAAGGGATTCAAATATATCATCTTCGGACTGCGTGCCCTGGTGGAGAACTTTGTCGATACGGGAACGAAGGGACATCCGAGTAAGGTGGACATCGGTCCGGTGAATACCATGATCACGAAGAATTTCATCGATGGCTTCCGTACCCGTGTCAGTGCACAGACCACGGCAAACCTGAATCCCCATCTGTTTGCCAGTGGCTATTTTGCCCACGGATGGAAAAGTAAGAAGAACTACTACAAGACGGAGTTGACCTATTCTTTCAACAAAAAGGAATATCTGCCGCGAGAGTTCCCCAAGCGGACGCTGACCTTTACCAGTACCTATGACGTGACCAGTCCTTCGGATAAGTTCTTACATACCGATAAGGATAATGTGTTCACGGCGTTCAAATGGGCCAAGGTCGACAAGATGATGTTCTATAACCGGCAGCAGCTGGCCTTTGAGTGGGAAGAGGAGTTCGGATTCAAGACAACGATAGCCCTGAAGGCCGAGGAGAACGAGGCCTGCGGCGGACTCTATTTCACACCGTTGAACGAGTGGAAGATGACGGATGAGAAGCCAGTGAATACCGATGGTCCGATCTCCTTGCACAACGGAAAGATCCGTACTACCGAATTGCTGGCGATGGTTCGCTTTGCACCAGGTGAGACCTTCATCAATACCAAACAGCGAAGAGTGCCAGTGAACCTCGATGCACCGGTGTTCACTCTGTCACATACCGTCGGACTGAAGAACGTGTTTGGCGGTGACTATGCCTATAACTTCACCGAGGCGACGATGTATAAACGTTTCTGGCTGCCTCATAGCTGGGGAAAGATCGACTGTCATGTGAAGGGTGGTGTGCAATGGAACAAGGTGCCGTTCCCCCTGTTGATCATGCCTGCTGCCAACCTTTCGTATATCGTGGAAGATGAGACATTCAACTTGGTGAATAATATGGAGTTCCTGAACGACCGCTATGTGTCTGCCGACATGTCGTGGGATCTGAAAGGAAAGGTGTTCAACCGCATCCCGCTGCTGAAGAAACTGAAATGGCGTGAGTATTTCGGGGTGAAGATGCTGTGGGGCGAACTGACGGATAAGAATAACCCGATGTTGGACATGAACAAAAATGACCGTACCCTGATGATGTTCCCTGAGGGATCGTTCATCATGGATAGTCATCAGCCGTACTTCGAGCTCATCGCCGGAATCCACAATATCTTTAGAATCCTGCATGTGGAGTATGTACGAAGGCTGAATTACCTCGATCTGCCCACGGCCAACAAACAGGGTATTCGTATCATGCTGAGAATGACATTCTGACGGATGAGTGAACGAACAAGGAAAAAAGATGGTGAAAGGATATATATTCGACTACGGCGGAACGCTCGACACTTGCGGTAACCACTGGGGAAAAGTGCTTTGGCATGCTTACGAACGACAGCAGGTACCTGTCAGTGAGGAGCAGTTCCGGGAGGCGTATGTCTATGCCGAGCGTACCTTGGGAAGGAATCCGATCGTCCTGCCAACCTATACCTTCAAGAAACTGCTTGACGTGAAGCTTCGTCTGGAGATGGAGTATTTGTTCATGAAGGGATACTGGACAGCGGATAAGAATACTTATACGAAGGTGGAACTGGATATGCTGAATGATCTCTATGAGCAGGTGCAGACCACCGTGGCGCACAGCAGGGAGGTCCTGATGCGGCTGCATGAGCGGTTCCCGATGGTACTGGTTAGTAATTTCTACGGGAATATTCCAGTGGTGTTACAAGAGTTTCAGCTCGACAGACTGTTCCAAAAGGTGGTGGAGTCGGCTGTGGTAGGTATCCGTAAGCCGGATCCGCGTATCTTCCAAGTAGGGGTGGAAGCTCTGCGACTTGCTCCCGAGGAGGTGGTCGTCGTTGGAGACAGTATGACAAAGGATATCATCCCGGCAAAGCAGATCGGTTGTCAGACCGTTTGGTTCAAGGGAGAGGGATGGACGAATCAACAAGAAAATGAGACGATTCCTGATCGGGTGATTACTGATCTGGAGGAGTTGGGATAGTGATTGCTGTGATTTCAATAGCGTATATATAATAAGGTATAGGATGAGTTTCGTGAGTTTGGCAGATCGGCAGGACATTACCAGGGCAGGTATGATGTACTTGCTGGAACAGATGGATGGTGTCTCCACCCGCTATGCCGAGGACAAAGCGGAATTGATCGAACAACTGAAGGAACATGCCGATGCCGTGGTGGTACTCGACTATACGTTGTTCGATATCAACGATGCCGACGAACTTTTTATCTTCTGTCTTCGGTTTCCCTTCGTACGATGGGTGTTGTTCAGCGAGGACCTGAGTCCTGACTTTGTGAGACAGGTCATTGCCACCTCCCCACAGGTGAGTGTGCTGTTGAAAGAGAGTCCGATGACGGAAATCAAACAGGCTCTCTCGTTTGCTTTGAAAGGACAGCGATATATCTGTCAGCGTATGGCGGAGATGCTCCTTACCCCCAACACAACACGTATGGCTGAGGATGTGAAACTGACGCGTACTGAACTGGAAATCCTCAAGGACATTGCACTGGGTATGACAACGAAGGAGATTGCAGAAAAGCGCTTCTCCAGCTTCCACACCGTGAATACGCACCGAAAGAATATTTTCCGGAAGTTAGGGGTGAACAATGTTCATGAAGCCACTAAGTATGCTTTGCGTGCCGGACTGGTGGATTCGGCGGAGTACTATATCTGATGAAGGATGAAGGATGAAGGATGAAGGATGAAGGATGAAGGATGAAGGATGAGGGATGAAGGATGGGGGATGAGGGATCCAATACAAAAAAATCCAAGATTGTTTCACAACAATCTTGGTCCTTCTTTTCTAACTAACTTATTATCAACTATTCATTACTCATTTTCCGCTGCAAAGGTACGATGATTCTTGATAAAAACAAATATTTTTCCGAAAAAAATGTACGTAAACGTTTGCGGAATGGATATATTTTATTATATTTGCATCAGTTTTTGAATGTTAGGCAGTACAAGTGCCCAGAATTGACTATTCATGAAGCAGCGTAGGACATCCTTAAAAGATCTTGCTGATCAACTGGGGGTCAGCATTGCTACCGTATCTCGTGCTTTAAGAAATTCACATGAGGTGGGGGATGATATGAAGCAAAAGGTGCAGGCTTTGGCGAAGAAACTGAATTACCGGCCGAATCCTTTTGCACAGGGACTACGTAGTGAAGCACCGAAAGTAATTGGTGTGGTGCTGCCCAACCTGGTCACTCATTATTATGCTGGGGTGCTCGACGGAATAGAAGATTATGCAACCAAGAACGGCTATTCTGTAATCAGTTCCAATTCCCATGAGGATCATCTACGGGAGGAGAAAGCCGTGGATAACTTTGTCAGCATGCATGTGGAAGGTATCATCGCCTGTCTGGCACAGGACACGGTGGACTATTCCCACTTTGTGGAGATCAACCAGATGGGAATTCCCTTGGTGTTCTTCGCTCGTACTTGTATGCAGGATACCTTTTCCAGTGTGACCGGAGATGGTGATGTGGCTGCACAGAAGGCAACACAGCATCTGATAGAGACAGGCAGCCGGCGCATTGCCTTCCTCGGCGGACCTAACCATCTCGATATGGTACAACGTCGCAAACATGGATATTTGGAGGCTTTGCGGGATAACAAGATCAAGATCGACCGTTCCTTGGTGGTTTGTGGAAAGATCGACTATGATGAGGCACGGGAGTCAACGTTGCAGTTACTTGGGCGGGAAGACCGTCCAGATGCCATCCTCGCATTCAATGACATTGTCACCTATGCTGCTTTCGATGCTATCAAGACCATGGGACTGCGCATCCCTCAGGATGTGGCCATCATCGGCTTTACCGATGGGGATACCTCCGCTCATGTTACTCCGAAACTCAGTGCCATCATGGATCAGGCACACAAACAGGGGGCTAAGGCCTGTGAATTGTTGCTACGCCGCATCAAAGGGGATACCAAAATCTATCGGGAGGTTGTGCCGATGATCCTGAAAATCAGGGAAAGTTCAGACAAAAGATAATGCTCTGAACATTTTATACATCATTTGATAACAAATGTTGTAAGACTTTTCATTTTTTTTTATTACTTTTGCACCATCAAAACATAAGCACTTGATGTGTGCCATTTGCTAATATCTATTAACAAAATAACATTAAACGTATCTATGAGAAAAACTTTTCTAAAGACATGTAAGGGCAGTGCGTTTTGCCGATGGGCTTTGTTGCTGCTTTTCATGATTCCACTTTCTGCCATGGCGCAGGATGTGAAGGTGACGGGTACTATCACGGATGCCATGACAGGTGACGAGATCATCGGAGCAACTGTGAAGGTACAAGGCTCTTCATCGGGAGCTATCTCGGATGTCTCGGGTAATTACCAGATTACTGCAAAGGTGGGTAAGAACCTGGAGATTTCGTATGTAGGTTATAAAACGCAGACCATTAGGGTAACCAGAGCGGGCGTTATCAATGTACAACTCTCTGAGGACTCGCAGGTGATGGACGAAGTGGTGGTGGTAGGTTACGGTGTCATGAAACGTTCCGACCTTACCGGTTCGGTATCATCCATCAATGAGGAACAGATCAAACAAGGTGTGAACACCTCGGTGGAACAGGCCATGCAAGGACGTATCGCTGGTGTTCAGGTAACGCAGAATTCGGGTGCTCCTGGTGGTGGTATCTCCGTACAGATCCGTGGTATCAACTCCTTGAATGGTGGTAATGAACCGTTGTATGTGGTGGATGGTATCGCGATGTCTGGACAGGCAAGTGGCAATACATCGGTGATGAGTACCATCAACCCGTCGGATATTACTTCTATCGAAGTGTTGAAAGATGCTTCGGCTACGGCTATCTATGGCTCACGTGCTTCGAACGGTGTGGTGTTGATTACGACAAAACGTGGTCAGGAAGGTAAACCGAAGGTTACCTACGAGGGCTACATGGGATGGCAGACACTTCCCAAGCAGTTGGAGGTGATGAATCTTCATGAGTATGCCGATTATTATAATACCCGTGCACAGATCTTTGGATGGGGAACACAGCAGCAGTACCTGAACCAGGACTTGTTAACAGACGGTACCAACTGGCAGGATGAGCTGTTCCGTACAGCATTCATGCATAACCATCAGTTGAATATCAATGGAGGAACACAGAATATGCACTATTCTATCTCCGGCGGTTATCTGGATCAAGACGGTATCGCCGTGGGCTCCTCCTTCGAACGTGCCACATTCCGTGCTAATTTCGATACGGAGATCAACAAGTGGCTGAATGTGGGAACGAATATCTCCTATGCCTCGACTCACCAGAACACCTCTTTTGATGAGTTCAGTGTGATCTACAATGCCCTGACAGGTCTGCCCGACATGGCTGCCCATAACCCCGATGGCAGTTATGATTTCGGTGGGAACTTGGAGTATAACTATAACTCGAATCCTCTGTTTGAGGCAGAGATGAAGGATAACTGGCGCAAAGACCAGTCACTCGACTATAATTTCTATGCGAACATCACTCCCCTCAAGGGCTTGACCATTCGTGTTGAATATGGTGGAAACCGTGGATGGGGGCGCTCTTTCTATTTCGTTCCTGAGTATTCTACAGCACAGCGAAAGATAGAGTCACAGCTTACTCATGGTAACAGTACCAACAAGTACAACTCTTTCAAGCAATATGCAACCTATGAGTTTGAACCCTTCAAAGGAAATCATGTATCTATCATGGCGGGTCATGAGTCACAGGATGGTGAGTGGTATCAGGGTTCCATGGGACGAAAGGGATACATCTCCAGTTCCATCAAGAGTATTGCCGTGGGTGATGCCTCTACGGCAACGAACAGCGAACAGGGTGCTGACTGGGCCATCGAATCGTACTATGGTCGTTTGAACTATAATCTCCTTGACCGATACTTAATTACAGGTACGATACGTGCCGACGGCTCTTCCAAGTTTGCTAAAGGACACAAATGGGGTACGTTCCCCTCTGCTGCCTTTGCCTGGCGTATTAGTCAGGAGCCATTCATGAAGAAGCTTACATGGCTGAACAATGCGAAACTCCGTCTGGGCTGGGGATTGGTAGGTAACCAGAATGCTGCCGACTATGCTTATGGCGTGAGAATGAAGAATGTGACGACGGCTACGGGTACTGCCTATCTCCCAGCTAACTATCCCAATGAGAACCTGACATGGGAGTCAACGAAGTCGTGGAACGTCGGTCTTGACCTCTCATTTTTGAATAATCGCATCGAATTCATTGTGGATGCTTATCTGAAGAATACCGATGACCTGTTGTTGGAAGCAATCCTTCCGAATTACCTGAAGTCTGACAATGGTATGAGTCCTGCTTGGGAGAATACCGGTTCCATGCAGAACAAGGGTATCGAGTTCACTTTGAACACGGTGAATATCTCCAAGAAGAGATTCCAGTGGCGCACGGGTATTACGCTCTCTTTCAACAAAAACAAACTGAAGAGCTTGAATTCTGAATCGGGTGCTCTGCCAGGACAAATCGATCAGGACTTGCTGACATGGACGAACATCGGAGGACCAGTAGGTCGCTTCTACGGTTATAATGTTATCGGTATGTTTACCTGTGAGGATGATTTCTATCAGAAGAATAAACTTGGTGAGTTCATTCTTGATGAGAATGGCGGTCGTGTTCCAGTGGCACGACCTGTCATCGATGGTACTACCGAGTTGCAGCCGATTTCTCCAGACCGTATTTGGGTGGGAGACTTCATCTTTGAGGATGTGAACAAAGACGGCTTGATCACTGAAGCAGACCGTAAATATATCGGTGACCCGAACCCCAAGTTCACGTTCGGTATCAACAATGTGATCACATGGAGGGACTTCGAGCTTTCTTTCTTCCTCAATGGAAGCGTGGGCAACGATGCGTATAACTATATCCGCCAGTCGTTTACCAACCCTGGTAGCTGGGGTAACCGCATGAAAGATGTCTTTGACTATGCTCGCATCGAGCTTCATGACACGGAGGGTTCCACCACCGACATCAGTAACGTCTTTATTTCTAATGCCAGTACAGCGAAGGTACAGCGTGTGAACCAGTACGACGCAAACAAAAACAACCGTCCGAGCAGCCGCTTCATTGAGGATGCTTCTTACATCCGTCTGAAGACATTGTCACTGGCGTGGAACGTCCCTAAGGCATGGCTGTTGAGGATGCGACTCGACTGGGCACAGCTCTATGTCAATGCTCAGAACCTTTTCACTATCACGAAGTACAAAGGCTATGATCCGGAATTGGGATCCATTGGACAGAGCGTGATCAAACAAGGCATCGATAACTATCGTTATCCTTCTCAGCGCATATTCAATGTGGGATTGAAAGTTAGTTTCTAATACATAATATATATAGGATATGAAAAAGAATAGATTGAATATATTCGTGGCTTCCGCACTCGTCGCCCTTGCCTTTGTGGTGAGTGGTTGCGGCGAGGATTATCTGGAGCGCCTGCCGCAGCATCAATATACCGAAGATACTTTCTATGGCGCTGACGATATTGATGAGACAGCCATGCTGAGGATGTTGGAACCCCTATACAACAATGCGTGGTTCGACTATAACCAGCGCGCCATCATCGGTATCGGATCCTTCCGTGCCAACGATGGATGGAGTCCTTACCTGAATGGTGAGTTCGCCCGATTCCAGATCACGGGTCTTACCACAGAGCTTGCTCAGGCTTGGAGCTCTTTTTATAATGTGGTGACTGCTGCCAACTCCATTATCAAGAGTGTGGAACGCAATGCCAAGGAAGGTGCCAACCAGGATATCATGAACCAGATCAACGGAGAGGCCCGTCTGATGCGTGGACTTGCCTATTTCTATTTGCTCCGTGGATGGGGTGAGGTAATTCTCTATGAGGATAACGATGAGGCTGCGAAGCATCCCACCTTACCGTTGAATACCGAGGAGAGTGTACTGAAGTTCGTGGTGCGTGACTTCGAGGATGCCTCTGAGTTGTTGCCAGAGAAAGCTACAACAGCTAACCATCCGTCTCGTTATGTGGCCAAGGCATATTTGGCTAAAGCATTGTTGGCGCAGAGTGGTTGGAACAAAGGTGGCAGCCGTGACCAGGCAACACTCGATCGGGTTGTGGCTCTGTGCAATGAGGTGATTAACTGCGGACAGTACCAGTTGCTCGACAATTACGAGGATTTGTTCAAAGTGGAGAACAATGCCTGCTATACTGACAACAACAAAGAAACCCTCTTGGCTTTGCGTTGGGCTGATCCGCTGTCAGGAAACTGGGGTGAGGTCAACACCCATATCTCTGACCTGGCATGGTCGGATGTCTGCGATGTAGGCGTATGGGGTGGCTCTCTCCATGCCTCGGTGGATATGATTGAGTTGTATAACAAGGAACCCAAAGACTCGTTCCGCTTACGTGCAACCTTCTTCACCCCAGGCAGAAACTATGATTATATCCTCAAAGACAAGGGGGGCTATACCTATGATAAGAACTGGATGCAGGTGAAGAAAGGTGTCATTGGTGACAAGAACGACTGTAATGGAAAACTTGCTCAGCAGCGCGATCCGTTCAATACGTATATGCTGCGATTTGCAGATGTGTTCCTGACGAAGGCTGAGGCTCTGCTGGGTAACAACGAATCAACCACCAATGCTGAGGCTCTGGCTGCTATCAATACTGTACGTATCCGTGCAAAACTGGATCCTCTGTCGTCCTTCACCTTTGAGGATTTGATCCGTGAGCGCCGCATCGAGTTCTGTATGGAGTTCGTGAACTGGTTCGATATGGTCACCTGGTATCGCTGGAAGCCTCAGTATATGCTGAGATTCTTCAATGAGAAACAGTTCCGTGGTTTCATGATGAATAGCGGTGATGTGATTCTGAATCCAGACAAGACCTTGAGCTATCGTGTTGTACCTCCTGGTGATGGTACGTGGTATCATGGAACTTCATGGGATGAGAATGGTGAGATCCAGACATCCTACTGGAGTGATGCCGAGCGATATAACGATGGTAGAGTGGTTCGTCGTAAGAATGGTATCGGTGTGAGCGACGACAATCCGATTGTCGAGGTAGGCGGGGTCCTTCAAGATAAGGAGCATGGCTACACCTATGATCTCTGGAAGGATGCCTTGAACACTACAGGTGTATTGCCTATTAAACTCACTGAGGAGAATATCTTTATGCCTTATCCTGAGGGTGATGTGCTCCAGAATCCGTATTTCAATATGCCGGCCGAGGAGTATAACTTCGGTAATGAGTAATGCATCATGAATCATTTAGTTAAACAGAAAACAAAGATGAAACAATATAAGTATCATTTCAAGACGAGTGTGCTGCTCTACCTTTCTCTTGCAGCATTGTTGTTCACCGTTACTGCATGTAACGATGACGATTCTGGCGGCACACCTCGGATCACTTCGGTTACGAACACTGATCCGAATAACCAAATAGAATACACAAAGGCAGGTACAGGATCTCTCTTAGCTGTCAGGGGCGAGAACCTGAGTCATGCTATGAAGGTGTTTGTCAATGACCAGCAAATATGGTTCAATCCCACGATGAACACTGACCATAGTATTATCATCCAAATCCCATCGGAAGGAAGTGGTTTTGAACTGACGGCTTTCAACAGCAGTCTGAAAGATGAAATCCGCGTGGAGACCAATCACGGAACGGCAACCTATGCTTTTAAGATTACGGCTCCTTATCCTTCTGTGTCACGTGTCACAGCCCGTTATCCGCGTTCTGCTGGTGATATCGTAACCGTTACAGGTGAGAATCTGGTGGATATCGAACGTATCTACATGACTGATCTTACGGTTGATGAAATCTTTGCCTCCGGGTCGGAGGAGGTGGGCGGTCATCAGGTGGATGTCACGCAGTACCAGACTACCAAGAAAGATCATCATGCCAGTACGGGGACATCGTTTGTTACTTCATCAGAGTTGAAGTTCACTATTCCTCAGATGTCATACACAGAAGGAACGCTGGTGTTCCAGTGTGCTTCAGGTAATGTGTATTATCCGTTCACCCTCAATCTTCCAGCTCCTACGATTACTGATGTGAGTACAGACATGCCGGTACCAGGTGAGACCTTAGTCATTTATGGAACTGACTTCGTTCAGGTGGATGAACTGAAGATTGGGAATAAGGTGATCGATCCTGCAGACTATACCATTGCTGATTCTGAGGACCAGATTGAACTGGTTTTCAAATCGTATATGAAACCCACGGAAGGTGGTGATCCGGTTGTGAAGATCACGACCGGTGGTGGAACGGCTACAGCACGTTTCTATGACTACTCTTCTCTATTGACAGGCTTTGACGATGACCGTGCCATTGACAATGGATGGGGACCCAATGCCCTTTTTGAGACGGCTAATGGTGTGGATGCTCCTTACACCAGTGACGGAAAATATGCCCGTATCTCTGTGGAGTCGGAAGGTCAGCAGTGGTGGGGTACCATGGTTTACTTCCGTAAGGACTGGGGTGAGAACAAGTTCGCCTTGCCCAGCTTCGATGTGATTCCTGCTGATGCCACCGCCGATGAGGTCTATCTGGCCGTGGAAGTGTTCAATAATGAATCGGATTATAATCAGATGGATGCTGATGGCTATTTTACTTATACAGGCTATATCCGTTACATGGTTCAACCTCATGACGGTTCTGAGAATATCTATGACCAGATGACTGAATGGGGAGAATATCCTACCACAGCCCTGTTTGATGGACTGGTTCTGGCCGATATCAACGGAAAAGCTCCCGTGGGACAGTGGTATCGTAGTGTTTTGCCGCTTAGTAAGTTTGCCTGCTATGCCGGCAAGACTTATGCTGAGATCGTGAATACAGGACTGAGTCAGTTCCGCTACCAGTCGATCAATCAGGGTACACCTAAGGGAAAGATCGATGTTTGCTTCGACAATGTACGTATTATCTACCACAAGAAGTAAGATTCAAAATGAATGTGATTATGAAAAAGAATATTATCAGTTATATGCTCCTGCTGCTCCTGGGGCTGATGACTTGGAGCTGCAGTGAGAGTGATAGCGAGACCAATGCCAAGCAGATGCGCTTGTTCAGAGATGGAGCGGAGATTAGTGAACTGGAGTTCTCTCTGGGAGCCGCCAGTAAGATGGTGGGTGTCTTCTCCGATGCTGACTGGGACGCTTCACTTGATGATGAGAGTTGGTGTACCATTTCCAATCATGCTGGCTTCGTGGACGGTGATAGCATCCAATATATTAAGGTGTCGGTGGAGAAGAATACAGGCGATCAGGCACGTACTGCCATCCTCACTGTCAAGGCGGGTAGTACCACCCGTACACTGACCATCCGTCAGAATGGTATGGGAACAGATCCCGGTGATACCTTCCCCAGTTCGTTTGCTACCTTGGAGAACTTCGGACTCGGTTATAATTTAGGTAATACCCTCGACTCCAATCCGACTAGTGCCTCAGGTGACGGCTGGTGGGAGCAACGTTGGGCTGCGGGTGGCACACCGAGAACTTCTGATTGGGAGACCTCTTGGGGACAGCCGATCACAACTCCTACTATCATCAATGCCATTGCTGAACGTGGATTTAAGGTAATCCGTGTTCCTGTTACCTGGTTCCCCCACATGGATGAGCAGGGGAACGTCGATGCCGAATGGATGGCCCGTGTGAAGGAAGTCGTGGATATGGTACTCAATGCCGGATGCTATGCCATCGTTAATGTGATGCACGATACAGGTGCTGCAGGAACAGCCTGGCTGATTGCTGATATGGATGTCTATCCTACAGCCAGTGTGCGATACAAAAAACTGTGGACACAGATAGCTACGGCCTTTAGGGATTATGGTGATCACTTGCTTTTCGAATCATTTAACGAGATCCTCTATGTGAACAACGATAATGGGTGGACTCCTCCAGCAGCAGGTTCACCTTGTTACGAGGCGATTCGTCGGTACCATCAGGATTTCGTGGATGCCGTGCGTGCCACAGGTGGAAACAATGAGTACCGTAACCTGATCATCAATCCCTATTCGGCTTCCAGTACACAGACTGTGCTCAACGAGTTGGTGGTACCGAATGATGTGCATGCTAACCATCTCATGATGTCCATCCACTCATATGATCCGTATAACTTCTGTAACGATAATGGGGAGTGGAGCATCTTGTATTTCAACGATGAGTGCCGACAGGAGATAGATGATGTGTTCCAACGTGTTATCCGTCGTTCCAGTGATTTAGGTATCCCCGCTTTCTTTGGAGAGTTTGGTGCTATCGATGGGAAGAAAGACCCTGATGAGCGTGTAAAATATGCTGCCTATATGGCAAAGAAGTTCAAGGAAAACGAAACGTCGGGCCTCTGGTGGATGGGTCTGATGGATCGCAGGAAATTAGAATGGACAGAGGATAATATCGTTACATCCCTCTTTGAGAATTATTAATACTCAAGTCATCTCTTTAAGATAGAAGGAAGTCAGGTGGAATTATCTTGGGAGGTTCTACCTGACTTCCTTTCTTTTGCCCTCGTTATGACAATCCATAATATCTTCATCAGTGATCCCTATGATTGACATTTCCTAACTTGTTATTTAAATGCAATAAAAACGTCAAAAAGTTGTAGCTTTTCCTTTTTTTTCTTACTTTTGCAAAATACAACTATTCAGAAAGATGAAAAGGAACTGCCAACTATTATTGATGCTTTCTCTTTTGGTTGTGGGATATGTCGTCGCTTGGGGACAGACGCCAGGTACGGAAAGACTATTTCGCACAATCGGATTGCAGCAAGGACTGTCTAATTCGCAGGTAAACTGCATGATGAAAGACAGCCGTGGTTTTGTATGGCTTGGCACAATGTCGGGATTGAACCGTTTCGATGGTGTGCGATTCCAGACGTTCCACGCTCATGCGGGCAACATGCAGGCTATCATCAATGATTGCGTGAATCGTCTTTATGAGGATTTCGAAGGAAACATCTGGGTGGAGACAGCAATGGGCTATTGTGTATTTCATCCCATTTCAGAGTCGTTTGATCAGCATCCCGAAGAATGGATGAAGACAAAAGGCATGGAGGGAGTTCCACATAGGGTGTATGTTGATTCCCAGAAAAATCTTTGGATAGCTGTTAGTGGAAAAGGTCTTTACCGTCTGGCTCCTGATGGTAAACAGGCGTTGTTGTTCCCACGTGTCAGACAAGGACATGAGGTGACATCCATTTGTGAAACACCTAAGGGGATGGCTGTTGTGGATGATGACGGATTGATTACTCTTTTCCAAACGACCAATCATCAAGGTCGTCATACAGTCCAGCAGGATGGCATATTACGAATGGGAGCCCTTTCCCCCCGTGAATATTTCCTGTTCGTGGATCATGCAGGACGTTATTGGGTGAGTGCTGATGGCCTTTCCGCTGTTTTCGAGCCCTCAGAGACGGTGGCATCCGGTAAATGGTATTCAACAGTTACTGAATGGCTCACTGCCCATGGCATGTCCTATACTGGTGGACGTTTGCAGGTAAAAGATATTGAGGAAGATAAAGATGGGAACCTGTGGCTGGCCACCGATCATTCCGGACTGCTGATGATCAGCAAAGACTATCACCTCACAACTTGTCTCACACAAGATGGTACAGCTGGATCATTGCCCGACAACACGTTACAATGTGTGATGTTCGATGAGAACGACGCCCTATGGGTGGGAACATTGAAAAACGGAGCCGCCTATTCTTGGGAAGGTGCCACCCGTTTCCCTCTGCTCCAGCTCGGTGATGTGTGTACGCTTGCTGAAGATCGATTAGGTAATATCTGGTGTGGTACGAACGATCGGGGTATAGTATGTTATCAGCCTCTGACAGGTACTCAACGAGTTTATCGACGACAGGACACTGGCTTGGGGTCGGATGTGGTGGTAAGTTCTTTGTGTGCTCACGACGGTACATTGTGGTTCGGCACCTTCAATGGCGGTCTGGCACATTATGCAGACGGGCATTTCCAGGTATATCGTGAGAAAGACGGCCTTTCAAGTGATAATATCTGGGCATTGGCAGAAAACGCTGAAGGACATATCCTCATTGGAACATTGGGAGGTGGTGTTCAGGAACTGGACGTGAAGAGTGGGAAACTGACCACATATAATTATCAGAATGCTCGATTGGCATCCGATTATATATCCTCCCTCTGTACAGACAAGAAAGGGAATGTGTTGATCGGCCATTCCCAGAACTTCTCCATCATGAAAGCAGGCACACGGAAGATTGAGAATTTTGAGAAGACCCGTGACGGACAGCCTTTCATCAGTCCGGAAGTGAACCAGGTGATGATGGATAGTCGTGGATTGATATGGGATGCCACAGCCTCAGGGGTTAACGTCTATGATCCCGTTACTGATCAGCTGATGGAACTGAGTGGCATGGGGTGTTCAGTGACAGAGGACCTGAACCATGACATATGGATCGTCTCCGATATAGGTCTTTCACAGGTGAAAGTGTCAAAACAGGATGGACAGTGGCAGTTGAACGTGTCAACCTATGATAGCTTGGACGGCTTACAGTCGCGACAGTTCAATTACCGAAGTATCCTTGTCACGCAAAAGGGTGACATTCTCATTGGGGGACAAGACGGTGTGAATGTTGTCCCTCATACCCAGCATCAAGAGCGGCAGGCCCCTTCTAAAGCAATGTTTAGTGGTTTGATTCTTTTTGACCATCCGTTGGCGGTGGGAGAGGAGTATAATGGCAGGGTGGTGCTAAAGGAGGCTATCAATGAGAGCAGACGTCTTGTTCTCAATTACAACGAGAAAGATTTTACCATTCAGTTGGCGGCCACCTCGTTTGTCTATCCCTCCCGTAAGCAGTTCCTTTACAGACTGAAGGGTTTCAATGATCAGTGGATGCGCACAACCCTCGATCGTAGTGAGGTCACCTACACAAATCTGTCACCAGGAACTTACCACTTGGAAGTGAAAGTACTTGACCGCTATGGCAATCCTTATCCTGAAGTCAGTGAACTGGAGATTGTCATCCGTCCGCCTTTCTATATGTCATTATGGGCCATCATGCTCTATGTCTTATTAGCCGGCGCACTTCTGTATTATATCTACTATCGGATCATGGCGCGACAGAAGGCAAAGTTTGAGATAGAACAAGTGAAACGCGAGGCTGAGCAAGAGCGGAAGATGGATATGATGAAGATGCGGTTCTATACGAATGCCAGTCATGAATTGCGCACTCCGCTTACTCTGATCATTTCCCCCTTGGCTCATTTGATCAGAAAGGAGAATGATGAGGAGAAAAAGGCGCAGTTGTCATTGGTACACCGTAATGCTGAGCGATTGCTCACCTTGGTGAACGATATCCTCGACTTCCGTAAGCTCGATGCTAACAAGATGAGGTTGAATTTACTGACTGGTGATTTGGTTGCCAGACTGCGGGATATATGTCATTCCTTCCAGCAGTTGCAGGATCATCCCGTTACGCTCTCTTTTAACTCATCTGAAGAGTCGTTGATGATGAGGTATGATGACGAGAAGATGACAAAGGTAATCAACAACCTGTTGTCGAATGCTTTCAAGTTCACCAAGGAGGGCACGATTCAAGTGTCGCTGACGAGAGACGAGCAGAATAAACAGGTTTTGATCCGTGTGAGTGATACTGGTATCGGGATCAGCGATGCAGACAAACAGCATATCTTCGAACGGTTCTATCAGGCAGACGGGCATGATGCGCAACCCTATGGGGGCAGTGGTGTCGGATTAAGCATGGTGAAGGACTATGTGGAGATGCATGGAGGATCGGTGTCAGTGGCCGATAACCCAGGTGGTGGAACAGTATTCACTCTTGTCATACCCTTCACGGAGGAGGTGAAAGGACAAGAACCGGCAGTCGGGCCTGTGGCACAGGATCCTGTGCCCATGACAGGTGAGGAGATCACTCCATCCACCTTACCAGAGCTGTTGCTTGTGGATGACAGTGATGATTTCCTGGAGTTCATGACAAGTGTGTTGAAAGACAGCTACCATATCCGTGTGGCTCATCATGGTGAAGAAGCGTTGGCAAGGATTGAAGAGAAGAAACCGGATTTAATCCTAAGTGATGTCATGATGCCGGTGATAGACGGTGTGGAACTTTGTCGTCGGGTGAAAGGTAATCCGGAAACGGCACGCATACCTTTTGTGATGCTCACGGCAAGGATGGCTTCAGAGCATAAAATAGAAGGATTGGAGAGTGGTGCGGATGACTATATTACGAAGCCTTTCGACATCGACCTTCTCACCCTGCGTATGAATAACTTGTTGAAATGGCGAAATAACGGGAGGAAAGGGAAACTTGAGCTGCAGGTCCAGGAGATTGAAATTACATCGTTGGACAAGAAACTGGTGAAAGAGGCAACGACTTATGTGGAAGAGAATATCAGTAATACAGATTTGTCGGTGGAGACCCTGAGCACTGCAATGAATATGTCGCGTGTTCACCTCTACAAGAAACTGCTCTCCGTGACAGGTAATACGCCCTCGGAGTTCATCCGGTTGATCCGACTGCGCCGTGCCGAGCAGCTATTGCGCAAGAGTCAGCTCTCCGTTTCTGAGGTGTCTTATGCTGTGGGTTTCAATAACCCGCGCTATTTCTCGAAGTATTTCCGTGAGATGTATGAACTCACGCCCTCACAGTATAAAGAGAAATACGAGGAAAAATAACATGTGATACCTTGTTTGGAAACATTCTGAGATACAGGTATGACTTTTTTTTCGTATCTTTGCACTCGTCAAACGAAGGATATAACTAATTCCATAATAATAACCGATGAAGAACGTAAAGTTATTCGTATCAACTGTGATGTTGGCAGCTGCCACGATGGTGCAGGCTGCTGACTTTGTGAAGAATGGTAACAGCGTGACAATTGAGGTGGGATCGCCGAAGGATGGCGGTGCCAAGATTGTACGACTGCAAGTGATGAACGATCGTATTATCCGTGTGCAGGCCACCAGTGAGGAGGCTCTCCCGCAGAAGACGAGTCTGATGATTGTACCGCAGAGTGCAAAGGCAGTGCCTTTTGATGTCTCGGAGAACGATGACGAGGTGACGGTGAAAGCCAAGGGTGTGAAGGCCGTAGTGAACAAGTCTTCCGGAGCCATCGCATTCTTTGATGGAGAGGGCAACATGCTCACCAAGGAGACGGAGAAAGGCAAGAGCTTCAAACCATTCACTGTGCCTGAGCGTGAGTATGGCTCAAAGGGCGGACCGGCCATTACCGAGGAGATGAAACATGGCTTGCAGTGGCACATGGAGTTTGAGAGTCCTGCCGATGAAGCTTTTTATGGTTTAGGACAGCATCAGTCGGAGGAGTATAACATGAAAGGTAAGAACGAAGACCTCTTCCAGTATAACACCAAGGTAAGCATACCTTTTGTCCTTTCAAACAAGAACTATGGTATCCTCTGGGATTCTTATTCCTATTGTCGTTTTGGCAATCCTGACGATTACCTGCAGCTGAACCGTGCCTTCAAACTATACGATAAGAATGGAAAGGAAGGTCATCTCACAGGAACCTATGTGGATAAAGACGGTAAGAAACTGGTGCGTGATGAGGACTCTTTGTATTATGAGTATGCTTACCCCGCCACTTCAGAGATTGCTTGTGCTACTGATAACGGAGGAATCAAGAACCTCCCACAGGGTTTCAATCTGCAAGGAGCCAATGTGGTGTATGAGGGGTTTATTGAACCAGAGTGTTGCGGAAAGTGCGCAGGAAAGAAACAACTGTATCAATTTATCCTTTACTATGCTGGATATATTAAGGTATATATCGATGGCAGAGAGGTCGTAGCCGAACGTTGGCGTACTGCTTGGAACCCGAACAGTTATAAGTTTGCCACAGAACTGACGAAGGGACGTAAGTCCCAGCTTCGCATCGAATGGCAGCCGGATGGTGGTGAGAGCTATTGTAGTCTGCGTGTAGCCCAGCCTCGTTCGGAAGAGGCTCGTGGTAACCTGAGCATCTGGAGTGAGATGGCAAAGGACATGGATTACTACTTCATTGCAGGAAAGAATTTCGATGAGATCATCTCCGGCTACCGTACCCTGACTGGTAAGGCCCCCATCTACCCGAAGTGGGTACTGGGATTCTGGCAGAGTCGTGAGCGTTACAAGACCCAGGCAGAGATTGAGGAGACCCTGAAGGAGTTCCGCGACCGGAAGATTCCCGTGGATAATATTGTACAGGACTGGAACTATTGGAAACTCGACAGCTGGGGTGATCATACCTTCGAGGCCAGTCGTTATCCGAATCCTCAGGGAATGCTCGATTATGTGCATCAGTTAGGTGGACGTTTCATGATTTCCGTATGGCCGAAGTTCTACGACACTGTTGACAATTACAAGGAACTCGACAAGAACGGATGGATGTACCATCAGGCAGTGAAGGACGATATCCACGACTGGCTGGGGTTCCGTGGCTCATTCTATGATGCATACGATGCTGGTGCCAGGAAGATGTTCTGGCGTCAGATGGACGAGAACCTCTATACCAAATACAATCATGGTATCGATGCCTGGTGGATGGATGCCTCTGAGCCCAATGTGCGCGACTGTACGCCAATGTGGTATCGTAAGGCACTTTGCGGTCCTACCGCCCTCGGAACAGCCACGGAGTATTTCAATGCTTACTCCACAGTGAACGCAGATGCTATCTATAACGGACAGCGTTCTGTGTTCAAAGGAAAAATGAATGAACCGCGCGTATTCCTCCTTACTCGTAGTGGCTTTGCTGGAGAACAGCGATTCAGCACGGCTACTTGGAGCGGTGATATCGGTACCCGTTGGGAAGACATGAGGGCGCAGATGACAGCTGGCCTGAACTATGCTATGAGTGGTATCCCCTTCTGGGGCATGGATCAGGGAGGTTTCTGTGTGGAGAACCGCTATGTAGCTGCACAGCAGGAGTTCGATAAGACAGGTGTGGAGAACAGTGACCTGACGGAGTGGCGTGAGTTGCAGACACGCTGGAACCAGTTCGGTTGCTTCATCCCCTTGTATCGTGCTCATGGTCAGTGGCCACTGCGTGAGGTGTGGAACATTGCTCCCGAGAACCATCCTGCCTACCAGACTATTGTATGGTATGACAAGCTGCGCTACCGTATGATGCCGTATCTCTATTCCATGGCAGGCTGGGCACATTTCAAAGACTATACATTGATGCGCGGACTGGTGATGGATTTCAACGGTGATGAGAACGTGCTGGATATTCCTGATCAGTGGATGTTCGGACCGGCACTGATGGCTTGTCCTGTAGGCTATTACAAGGCACGCAACCGTAGTGTTTATTTCCCTGAGCAGTGTGGTTGGTATGACTTCTATACGGGTGAGTTCATCGAAGGTGGGCAGCGATTGATCGTGGATGCTCCCTACGAGAAGATTCCCGTCTTTGTCCGCGAGGGAAGCATCATTCCCTTCGGTCCGGAGATCCAGTATTGTGATGAGAAACCGGCAGAGCTGATCAACTTGTATATCTATGCAGGTGCCGATGCCACCTTCCAGCTCTATGAGGATGAGGGTACGAACTATAACTATGAGAAGGGTAAGTATTCCACCATCGATATCAGCTATGACGATGCTGCTAAGACCGTCACCTTTGGAAAGCGTTTCGGCTCCTTCAACGGCATGCTGAAGAACCGCCGCTTCAACATCGTTCTCGTAACAAAAGATCAGCCGCGTGAACTGAACTTAGAGAACCCCGAGGGTCAGATGGTGCAGTACAACGGTAAGGCCATGACGGTCAATCTCCACGTGAGACTGTAAGGATAATGTATACAGGTATGACAGACTACAAAAAGATATGTGTGGTGCTGACTGCCATCCTTTGCGGACTGGCAGTACAGGCCCGCGATCGGAAAAACTTTGATGGAGGATGGGACTTTCTCCTGAATGACAAGCTGACCATCGAAGAGGTAGGGAAAGTCACAGACTGGCGGAGACTGGATCTCCCACACGACTGGGCTATCGAAGGTGACTTCTATGCGGGAAATCCTTCGGGAGCGGGTGGGGGAGCCCTGCCCGGTGGTATCGGATGGTACAGGAAGAAGTTCACGGTCACTGGGAACGCCTGTTATTTCATTGAGTTCGATGGGGTGTATATGAACAGTACCGTCTGGCTGAACGGTCATGAGTTAGGACAGCGTCCTTACGGATACAGTTCGTTTTCTTATGACATGACACCCTATATAGGTATCGGAGAGAACGAACTGGTGGTGAAGGTCGATAACAGCGACCAGCCTAACTCCCGGTGGTATAGCGGTTGCGGCATCTACCGTCATGTGTGGCTCACCCAGGTGGAGAAGACCCATGTGGCCCATTGGGGAACGTATGTCACGGCCACACCAAGTGCCAACTATCGTCAGGCCACCTTTCACATCGAGGTGGAAGTGGAGAATGCCACGAAGGGTATGAAGGTGACTCACTACCTGCTGGACGCTATGGGGAAGATGGTGGGGAAGGCTGAGGCCCGTCCGGTCTCCTCTCAACTCTCAGCGTTCACTGCTGATATCAAACTCCGCAATCCCCGTCTGTGGACCCTTGAGACCCCCTATATATATAAGGTAAGGACAGAGATACGTGTTGGTAATAAAATTGTTGATGTGTATGATACCAATACGGGAGTGAGGAGTTTCCGCTTTGATCCCAAGGCGGGCTTCTCACTCAATTCGAAAAACATGAAGATCAACGGAGTATGTGAGCACCACGACCTGGGTTGTTTAGGCGCTGCACTCAACGAGGATGCCCTGCACCGCAAACTCTCCAAACTGAAGGCGATGGGTGTGAACTCCATCCGTTGCTCTCATAACCCGCCAGCTCCCGAACTGCTGAACATGTGCGATACCATGGGACTTATCGTAATGGACGAGAGCTTCGATATGTGGCGCAGGAAAAAGACGCAGAACGACTATGCCCGTTTCTTCGATGAGTGGCATGAGCGTGACCTGAGTGATCTGATCAAACGTGACCGCAACCACCCCTCGATCCTGATGTGGTCGATAGGTAACGAGGTACTGGAGCAGTGGTCTTCGGCAGAGGCTGACACACTGACCCTCGAACAGGCAAACCTCATCCTCAATGCGGGTCATGATGCCTCTACGTTAGCCAAGGAAGGTGAGATCAGTGTGAACTCCCTGCTGACCCGTCATCTGGCTGACATTGTAAAGCGGTATGACAAGACCCGTCCTATCACGGCGGGTTGCAATGAGCCGGATCCCAACAACCATCTTTTCAAGAGTGGTGCCATCGACATCATCGGTTTCAACTACCATCATCAGTGGATCAAGGATGTACCGAAGAACTTCCCAGGTAAGCCCTTTATCATGAGTGAGAGCGTGTCGGCCTTGCAGACACGCGGCTTCTATAAGATGCTTTCCGACAGTGTCTATGTGGCACCGAAGGAGTGGTGGCTACCCTATACCGATCCTACCTATATGTGCTCTGCCTACGACAATATGCATGCCTCATGGAGCAGTACACATGAGGAGACATGGGATGTGGTGAAGAAGAATCCGTTTGTCTGCGGTCAGTATATCTGGACAGGCTTCGATTATATCGGTGAGCCCACCCCTTATGGCTTCCCAGCACGAAGCAGTTATTTCGGCATCATCGATCTGGCTGGCTTCCCCAAGGATGTCTATTATATGTATCAGAGTGAGTGGACCGACACCCCCGTGCTTCATCTCTTCCCCCACTGGAACTGGGTGCCAGGTGACTATATCGACATGTGGTGTTATTATAACAACGCCGATGAGGTGGAACTGTTCATCAATGGCGAGAGTCAGGGAATACGGAAGAAAGGTGATCACTCTCCACTAACGACCCAATATCACGTGGGGTGGAGGGTGACGTTTGATCCTGGTGAGGTGAAGGCTGTATCGAGGAAAGACGGGAAGGTGGTGTGTGAGCAGACCATCAGAACAGCCGGTGCGCCGGATCATGTCCGCCTGTCAATAGACTATCAAGGTAAGGAGACAACATTCATCACTGCCGAGGTGGTAGATAAAGATGGGAATCTCTGTCCGTGGGCTGAAGACCAGATCTGTTTCATCTATGAGGGTAATGGCACGATCTTAGGTACAGACAACGGCTGCCAGACCTCCATGGAACGGTTTAAGTCAGCAGAGCGCAAGGCCTTCTTCGGGAAATGTCTTGTCGTGGCGAAGGGCAATGGCTCCATTACGGCCAAGTCGGCTACCTTGAAACCGGATGTGATACAGTTTACAGTTGAATAAGTATATGAAGAAGATTATTATTGCAATGATGCTGCTGGGCGGTATGGTGACTGCCAGCGCACAGATACAAACCAATGCGGGCATTCAGTATTTACAGTGCATGCCCAAGGATATGTCAACCGATTTCTCTGACTTGTCGAACACCTATTTCCTGGCAGACTCCCTGATCAGTTTCGATACGGCGAGGGGCGAGGGACTGGTGAATTGGAAACGCTATCGGCTGTCACCCCGTCAGGCATTCAACCTGAATGGCTACTGGCCGGTACGTATGCAGATGCTCGATTTCCCTGATGCTGCCTACGAGAATGATCCTAACTTGAAGATCAAGATCGACTTCGTCAGTCCGCGAACCGTCCGTATCCGTATGCTGACGACTCCTGTGGAGCCGGCCTATGATGCCATGGATGCCGAGGATGTGATGTTCTGTGATGCTTTCAAGTCGATGGCGAAGACAGGGGCTAACGCCACATGGCGTTCTGTTCGCAACGGCCAAGCCGTTACTTACTCTTCCCCTTATGGCAGCATCGAGGTCCAGCCGTATCCCTGGCGCCTTGTCATCAAAGATGCCCATGGGAAGATTCTCACGCAGACCCGTCATATCATTGACAATGATTCCTCACAGATCAAACTCCTGCCGTTCTCGTTCATCAAGCGCGGCAGTGATAACTCCCGAAGCATCAATCCCGTGTTTACGCTGGCACCCAACGAGCGCATCTATGGCTGTGGTGAATCGTTCACCTCTTTGAATAAGGTGGGACAGAAGGTGCATCTCTCCGTTACCGATCCTCAGGGACCGGAAAGTGACGGTCAGTACAAGCCAGTACCGTTCTTCTTCTCCAATCGTGGTTATGGTATCTTCATGCATACCTCGGCACCTGTCACCTGTGACTTCGGACAGAGCTATATCGGTGCTGATCGTCTGTTCATGGCTGATGAGAAGATGGATTTCTTTGTTTTCTTTGGGGAACCGAAGGATATCCTCGATGAGTATACCAACATCACGGGGAAGAGTCCGATGCTCCCTCTCTGGAGCTTCGGCACCTGGATGAGTCGTATCACCTATTTCTCTCAGAAGGAAGGACTGGAGATTGCCCGTCAGCTACGCGACCATCGTATTCCCTGTGACGTGATCCACTTTGATACGGGATGGTTCGGTGTGGACTGGCAATGTGACTACCAGTTTGCAAAGGATCGCTTTGAGAACCCGGAGAAGATGCTCAAGCAGTTGGCTAAAGACGGTTTCCATACCTGCCTGTGGCAGTTGCCTTATTTCACGCCGAAGAACCGTTTCTTTCCCGAAATTATCCAGAACGGTCTGCATGTGAGGAACGCTGATGGCGGTATGCCGGTGGAAGATGCGATTCTCGACTTCTCCAATCCCCAGACCGTCAGCTGGTATCAGTCGAAGATCCTCGGCTTACTGAAACAAGGTGTCTCTACCATCAAATGCGACTTCGGTGAGGCGGCTCCTTACAATGGTTTCTATCACAGTGGCAAGGGTGGTCTCTATGAGCATAACCTTTACCCGCTGCGGTACAACAAAGCCCTTTGGGAGGCTGTGGAACAGCAGTATCCCGGCAATGGCATTATCTGGGCTCGCTCAGCCTGGGCTGGTTCACAGCGCTATGCCTTGCACTGGGGTGGTGATGCCGCCACCACCAATACGGGCATGTTAGGTGATTTGCGTGGTGGCTTGTCGTTCGGCTTGAGCGGTTTCTCTTTCTGGAGTCATGATATGGGTGGTTTCGTGACGGCCTCTCCCGAAGATATCTATCGTCGTTGGCTACCCTTCGGCTTCCTGAGCAGTCATACCCGTGCCCATGGTGCTCCTCCCACGGAGCCGTGGCTGATTAGCGAGAGCTTCACCGATGCTTTCCGTGACTGTGCGGAGATGAAATACCAGCTGATGCCTTATGTCTATGCACAAGCCAAGGAGTGCTCCGAGAAGGGACTACCCATGGTACGTGCCCTCTTGGTGGAATTCCCCCACGATCCCGGTGCTTGGCTGGTAGAGGATGAGTATATGTTCGGCAGTCAGATTCTGGTGGCTCCCTTGTTGGAGAGCGGCAACAGCCGTACGGTCTATCTGCCAAAAGGTAAGTGGATCGATTACCAGACGGGTAGTGTCTATGAGGGCGGCTATCAGGAGATTGAGACGGGAAAGATTCCGTGTGTCATCTTAGTACGTGACGGTTCATTGATTCCTCATGTGCCTATAGCCCAACGTACGGATCAGATCGAGTGGAACAAGATCGAGTGGAAAGCTTATAAGGCTGATGCCAAGACCTGCAAGGGCTTACTTTTCAAGCCTGGTGATACGAAGGTGCAGGTAGTTGAGAAATAAGGAGTAACTATATCCTTCATCTTTCATCCTTCATCCTTCATCCTTCATCCTTCATCTTTCATCCTTCATCCTTCATCCTTCATCCTTCATCTCTATCCAAAGAGGTGCGTATATAGAATCTTGCACCCGATGGCAATCAGGATGATTCCGCCTAACAGTTCGGGCTTGAGCCGATGAGTTACCTTACCGAAGCGGATACCGAGCAGGTTCCCTACGATGGAAAAAAGGAAGGAGACAATACCGATAATCCACAGGGGCTGGGTAAGGCTCCTCAGGGTTTGATATCCTGTGCAGACAAATGAGATTCCTACGGCCAAGGCATCAATACTGGTGGCTATGGCCAGTAGGATTTGTGTGCGTAACTTACGGGGATTGAAGAACCGTTCCTCTTCTGGCATGAACGAATCCCGTATCATCCTTATACCGATAAATGCCAGCAGACCGAAAGCGATCCAGTGGTCGTACGCTTCGATATACTGCTGTACATAGGTCGTGCCCAACCATCCCAACAGGGGCATCAGCGCCTGGAAGAAACCGAAGAGGAATGCAATCCACAGGATTACCTTCCATTCCGTTTTCCGTAGGATGGCACCGCTCACCATCGAGACGGTGAAGCAGTCCATTGCTAAGGCAATGGCGAGAAGCAGTAGATCAATGAAATCCATCATGGCTGCGAAGGTACTAAAAATCTGGGAGAACAGGAAGGGAATCTCCAAAAACTATCTAAGGCGTAAGGATTTTTATCTATTGTCTGAGACTCCAAACAATAGATAATTGTCAAGATAATTATGAAAAATTAGCTCCACAAAAATGTGCAAATAAGGAAAATTGAGGATAAAAACGGTTCTTTTACCCGTTCTAAAGTCATCTAAGGGTCGTTCCGCCGTCATCTATGGGCCGTTCCGCCGTCACTTTACCCCCTATAGATGAGTTCGGAACGGGTGATAACGCCGTTCGGAACGACTCTTAGATGACATCTCTACTCACAAAAACGGTGTTTTCATCACCTAAAAACTATGTTTTCATCACCTAAAAACTATGTTTTCATCATCTAAAAACTATGTTTTCATCACCTAAAAACTATGTTTTTGCACCCTAAAACCTATGTTTTTGGACTCAAAAAACGCTGTTTTTATGAGTTGGAAACCATGGATTTTAGCTAAGGTGCTCATTGTCAACACCTTAGCAAACTGCTCTATTTTCGCGTTTTTGCGACCAACTGGCCGATTTTTTGCGTTGACGGCATTCTCAGAAGGTCACTTGTCAGAATAATTCACACCTTTTGTAGATGTTAGATTGTCAGTTGCTTTGATCTAAGTCTTTCATGTCCTTGTCCAGCTGTCCTTCCCAAAGATAATGCTTGGTCTCCTTCACCAATACACCACTGAGGAAGAGCAGGGAGAGGAGGTTGGGAATGGCCATGAGGGCATTCATGCAGTCGGCAAGGTTCCATACCACCGCGAGGTTCATCACCGCACCGAAGAAGATGGCCGCGATGTAGAGGATGCGATAAATGTTCTTGGCCTGGAATTTGGATGCTGGAGATTGCTTCCCGAGATTACCCAGATACTCCACGGCGCGCTCTCCATACAACTCCCAGCCGAGGATGGTGGAGAAAGCGAAGGTGAGCAGACCGAAGGTGAGCAGGGGAGCACCGATATAAGGAATCTTACTGAATGCTACCTTGGTAAGGGTGGCTCCGTTCTCGTATGAGATATCGGGATAAGCAATAACACTGCTTACGATAACCAGTCCGGTGAGGGCACAGATCACCACAGTGTCCCAGAAGGTACCGCTGGAAGATACCAATGCCTGACGTACGGGGTTGCGTGTCTGGGCAGCAGCAGCCACAATGGGCGCACTACCCATACCTGATTCGTTGGAGAACAGACCGCGAGCAATACCGAAGCGGGCGGCCATCATCACCGTACTGCCAGCAAAGCCCCCACCTGCTGCCTGTGGTGAGAATGCCGACTCGCAGATGAGCTTCAGGGCAGGCCATACATATTCACCGTTCATGAAGAGGATGATGATGCAGCCGATGACATAGAAGAAGGCCATGAAAGGAACGAGCATGGTACATACCCTGGCGATGCTCTTGATGCCACCTAACACCACGGCACCAGTGAGCAGCATGATCACGATACCGGTGATATAAGGAGAGACATGGTAGGTCTCGGAGGTGAGGGTGGCAATAGCGTTGGCCTGGACGGTATTACCGATACCAAAGGAGGCAATGGCGGTGAACAGGGCAAAGAGGATAGCCATGCCTTTCCACCCCAGACCACGTTCCAAGGCATACATCGGGCCACCTAACATCCTTCCATCGGCCGTCTTCTCACGGTATTTCACGGCTAATAGTCCTTCGGCATACTTCGTGGAGATACCGAACAGACCGGTGAGCCAGCACCAGAGTACAGCGCCAGGACCACCTAATGCCACTGCCGTGGCCACACCCACGATGTTTCCTGTTCCGATGGTGGCCGCGAGGGCGGTAGCTAAGGCACCGAACTGTGATACGTCACCTTTCGATCCCTTGTCTTTCCTGATACTCAGCTTAATAGCTGTCCACAGATATCGTTGCGGGAATTTCAGTCGGATGGTTAAAAACAGGTGCGTTCCTAATAACAATATGATCATTGGCCAACCCCATAGGAGACCGCTGATGTCTGTCAATAATTCATTAATCTGGTTCATGTTGCTCTTCTCTACGAATTTGTCGAATTTGACGAATGATGTTGCTCTTGATGCTATGTCCTCATCACCACTGTGGTAGCAATTGTATAATGGAGCCAGCTGGGAAAGCCAAATTCCTTACTCTTTATTCTTTACTTTTACCTTAATCTTTTCGTGTCCCATGGATCGCATGAGTTGATAGAATTGGCGTGTGGCATTATCTTCGGCACTGGAGATGTTCTCCTTTGTCATGCAGCGATCCTTCATCTTGCGGTATGCACGTTGGTACATGGCCTCACGGTCGGCATCCGTCCATTTGCCCGACTCATAGAACGACTGGGTGCGGGCTTCGTCGATGAATTTATCATCAAGGAGCTTTACGGGGGGCAAGGTCACGATCAGGGTATCTTTTTCCTTCTCAATCCAGTTGTCTTGCACATCGCTCATGTCGATACCTAACCGTAGCGTACCATAGTAGATGCGGATGAGCTGATCGTCGGTGAAGAAACCGTTACGGGTGGTGTCGATCATCTCTTCATCGGCAATGGCGAGGAACTCCCATTGTCCGATGTCTTTCATCGACTTGATCTGTGTGGGGGTAACACCGATGCGCTGGTCAATCTCGATATTCGCATTGGCATCGGTCATGGTATGGAACAGATAATAGGTAACACCCAAGGCAATGGCTACCAGAGCGAGGATAGCGATAATGGTCCACTTACTGGCTTTACCGATCATCTGGAACAGGGCGGTGAGCACATCCTCGATACCTTTGGTGATCTCCTCCTGTGTGGCGTCGGCAGCCTGCTTCGTCTTCTTGGACTTGTTGGCAGACTTCTTCGTCACTGTGGTCTTCTTTTTCTTGGTTGTCGATGGGATGGTATCTGGCTTGGTCATCGTGCGAAAGATTTTGAGTCAAACAATTTGGGGAGGTCTCTTAAGGTGAACTCCTTACGGAACGTAATCGTGACATTCTCCTCGGCATAGCCCATGGCTACGATCATGGGGACGAGTGTCTTCGCGGCACTGGCCTGAGCCATCGGGAGGATACCCATGCGAGGGATGTCGTTCACGATGGCAGCCCGCCCTTGGTTCTCGTAGCTGGCCATCTCGGCATCGGAGAAATTGGCGCGGAGAATTGATACCTGTTTCTTGATCTCCGCATGGTTGATCTTACTGCTGGTGAGCTCTACTACGGGATCGGGAAGGATGATCTCGATCTTGTCACCATGGCGTTTGACATTCTTTTTGGAGAACTGACTGAAGTCGATGGATGCTTTCAAGGTGGCATCCATGGGAATGGCAATCTTCCGCTGTCCTACGGGTAGGGTGATATTGAACTCTTTCTGCAGGAAGGAGCCCTTCAGCTTCATCTGATCATCGTGGGTCACAATCTTGTGGACATGATACTCGGCGGTATAGAGCTTGGCACATTTCTGTATCTGCATCACCATCATGGGGATGGTGTCGATGGGCTCAGGCTCCGTTACCATCGGCTTATTGTCGCTGCAGGATACCATGAGGAGCAAGGAGAGCAGGGCAAAGCATATTCTTTGTTTCATGATGCGTTCTCTTTTTCCCCGCAAAGGTAGTAAATTTTCGGCATTCATCACAATTTTCTTTCAAAATGTTAGTTAATATAAGAAACAATGATAAAAATGAAGATCAAACATTGCTTAGGAATGGCAGCTGCCTTGGTGGTGGCCTGCCTGATGATGTCATGTTCGGAGAAGAAGCAGTCGAATGTGATTATCGCACCGAAACCAGTGGAACATAAGCCCGCAGCACCTGTCAGGATGAGTGAGTTCAAACAATCTGACGATGTGAAATGGTTGGACAAAACCTATAAGGTAGAGGTTCACCGCTTTGTAGCTGATAGTCTGCCGAAGGTAAAGGATGAGCAGGGGAATGAGTACTTCGATAACCTGGTGAGGGTGCGTGTGTTACGTGCTGACGGATCGGAGTTCTTCAACCGCGTGTTCTCTAAGAAGAGCTTCGCCGACTATGTGGATGCGAATACCCGTGACCATGGAGTGCTGTTAGGACTTGTCCTCGACAGGGCCGAGGGGGATAACCTGTATTTCGGTTCCAGCGTGGGATCACCCGATAAACTAAGTGATGAGTATATCCCATTGATCGTCACCATTTCCCGTATGGGGGATGTGAGCGTCAAGAGAGATACGCAGCTGGATTCGGTGCAGCCGGAGGAGGAAGAAGACATTTGAGAGTCGAGAACTGAGATCTCATTTCTCACATTAAATCAGGCTCTTTTTAGAATTCTTTGGCTCTCTTCAAAGCTTTTGGGGCAATTGCCGAGGAAGATAGCATTGATCAGGATGTTGGCTGCTATCTCCTCATCGGTGAGGTCAACGTATTTATCACGTTTCACCTCTTTCCCTGCCAACACGTCCCAAGTGGTCTTAAACGTGGAGTCCTGGGCACCGAAGTAGGTGTCGTGCGATTCTTTGTCTTCAATGACCATATATCGTACGTTCTTGTTACTGGAGGTGTAACGGATATTCTGCAGAATGTCGAAGGCCTCTTGGAACTCGCGCTTGTGACGCCTCGCATTCGGATACATATTGGCGACTGTTGGGAAGATGTCCTCAAACTCAAAGGTCTCAAATAATTCTTTTACTTTCATATTCTTCTTTACGAATTAGATTATCTCTGGGAATTAGATTATCTCTGCGAATTAGATTATCTCTGCGAATTAGACAAATTAGACGAATTATCTTCTTTCATCCTTCATCTTTCATCCTTCATCCTTCATCTTTCATCCTTCATCTTTCATCCTTCATCTTTTATCTTCATCCTTCATCAATTACCAGTTCCACGGGACAATGGTCACTGCCATAGATCTCAGTGTGGATCTTGGCATCCAGCATCTTGTCGGCAATGCGATTGGAAACCACGAAGTAATCGATGCGCCACCCTGCATTCTTCTCTCTTGCTTTAAAGCGGTAGCTCCACCAGGAATAGATATTCTCCATGTCGGGGTAGAAGAAGCGGAACGAATCGGTGAAACCGTTGGTCAATAAGGTGGAGAACTTCGCACGTTCCTCATCAGTGAAACCGGCATTCTTACGGTTTGTCTTGGGATTCTTTAAGTCGATTTCCTGATGTGCTACGTTCAGGTCACCACAGAAGATTACGGGTTTCTTCGCATCCAATCCCTTGATATAGGCAAGGAAATCATCCTCCCACTGCATGCGGTAGTCGAGACGCTTCAGTCCGTCTTGAGAGTTCGGCGTATAGACAGTAACAAGATAGAATTTCTCCATCTCCAAGGTAATCACCCTTCCCTCATGGTCGTGTTCCTCTATACCGATGCCGTAGCTGACGTTCAGTGGTTGGTGCTTGGTGTAGATGGCCGTACCGCTATAGCCTTTTTTCTCGGCATAGTTCCAGTATGAGGTATATCCCTCGAACTGCAAATCCAACTGTCCTGCCTGCATCTTCGTTTCTTGCAGACAGAAGAAATCAGCATCCAATGCCTTGAATGCTTCGCTGAAGCATCCTTTTCCTTCACAGGCCCGCAGGCCATTCACGTTCCAACTTATGAATTTCATGTCCTGATGATGTTTTTGCAAAGATAATCACTTTTTCTGAATCCGACAATTCTTACGACTACTTTTTCTGCCGAACAGAAGGAAAAGGGGATAAACAAAAGAGGGTATGCCGAAACATACCCTCTTGAATATGGATGGGTTCCATTAGAACTTTGCCATTTTGATAGCTACTACCGCACACTCATCGCCTTTGTTTCCTAAACGACCGCCGGCACGATCCTTCGCCTGTTGTAGGTCGTTGGTGGTAAGCAGTCCATAGACAACGGGAATCTCACTGGTGACATTAAGATGAGCAATGCCTTGGGTCACACCCTGACAGATATAGTCGAAATGGGGAGTCTCACCACGAATCACACTGCCTAAGATGATGATGGCGTCGTAACCACCGTTGAGTGTCATCTGATGGGCACCGTAGATCAACTCAAAAGAGCCGGGAACTGTTTTTACATGGATATTCTCAGGAAGAGCACCGTGTTTCTCCAACGTACTGACAGCACCATTGAGTAAGGCTCCGGTAATCTCTGGATTCCATTCTGCTACCACAATGCCAAAACACATGTTACTGGCATCGGGCACCTTCTCCATGTTGTATTCCGAAAGGTTCTTAGTAGCCATTATTGAGCGCTTGCACGTTCGATATACTTGTCAATCTCCTGAGAGATCGGAGAGTTCACGTACTTCTTCTTGATGTCCTGGTAGATCTTCAGTGCCTCGGCTTTGTTTTTCTGACTCTCCAACAGAGTAGCTGCCTGCAACAGGAAGGTAGGAGCCAGACTGTTGTTGGTGTTCTCGAGAGCCTGACTGTCAGCCATCTTAGCAGCTTTCTTCAGATTGGCAACGGCTTTGTCGATCTCCTTGACATGAGCATAAGCATTACCTAAGGCTGCCACGGCAGCAGGACTTACCATCTCATCGTCGGCAGGAGAATATTTGTCGAGGAAGTTCACGGCCTCTTGCCATTTTCCTAAGTTCGCATAGCACAGACCAGCATAGAGATTGGCCAGGTTGCCAGCTGCGGTACTACTATAGTCAGAGGCGATCTTGGCGAAACCAGCGTATGTGGCACCATCGCCGTTGAGCGCTTTGTCGAACTGCTGGTTGTTGAACAGATCCTGACCTTTAGCCAGTTCTGTACTTGCTTCTGCCTCACGCGGAGTCTTCACGAAGTTGTTGTAGAGGATAATACCTGCGATAATCACCACTAAAGCGATAACCGCGTACATAATGGTCTTCTTGTTCTTCAACAGGAATTCCTCACCTTTGTTGATTGTCTCAACATTCTGTTCTTTCACGTTTACGTTTGCCATTTATTGAATTGTTTTTTATTGACTTCTGTTGCACCGCACTGCGGTTCATTCATTTGGGTTGCAAAATTACGGAATTTATTCCACTTATTGAAATTTATTGCTGTTTTTTTTCGTTCAGCACCCGTTTTTTCGTAACTTTGGGTTCACCGAAGTTACTTGCACTCGGAAAAGCCCAAATACATTTGGCTTTTCGCTCGACTTTTCGTAACTTTGCGATGGCAATCGCGAAGTTACTACGTCTCGGAAGAAAAAACAAACGAGTTCGTTTTGTTCTTCGCTCGACTTTTCGTAACTTTGCACACCAATGATACTGAATAAGATATCCATCATCAACTACAAGAACATCAAGGAGGCCAGTTTACCCCTGTCACCGAAGATGAATTGTTTTATCGGTCCGAACGGTGCTGGTAAGACCAACATGTTGGATGCAGTATATTATCTTTCGTTCTGCCGGAGTGCTTATCATAGTATCGATTCGCAGGTCATCTGCCATGACGAGCCTTTCTTCGTGTTGGAAGGGTCTTATCAAGATGAAGCAGGAAACAAGGAGGAGATCTACTGTGGAATGAAACGGGGAACGAAAAAACATTTCAAGAGGAACAAGAAGGAATATAAACGGTTGTCGCAGCATCTCGGACTGATTCCCTTGGTCTTTGTGTCTCCCGCTGATACCTATCTGGTGGATGGAGGCAGTGAGGAACGGCGTCGTCTGATGGATGTGGTAATCTCACAATACGACAACACCTATGTGGAGGCATTGAACCGTTATAACAAAGCCTTGCAACAACGGAACACCTTGTTAAAGATGGAGGAGGAGCCCGATTGGGAACTGATGCGTATCTGGGAGGAGCAGATGGCTACTGAAGGGGAGGTGGTCTATCAGAAACGCAATGCCTTTGTGAACGAACTGCTTCCTGTGTTCCAACAGATCTATCAGGATATCTCGGATGACAAGGAGACGGTGTCACTTCATTATGTCTCTCATGGTCAGCGGGGACCTTTGTTGGATGTCATCCAGCGTGACCGGATGAAAGACCGTGCCGTAGGTTACTCCTTGCATGGTGTCCATCGTGATGACTTGGAGATGCTATTGGGGGGATATCCCATGCGACGTGAGGGTAGTCAAGGACAGCTGAAGACCTTTGTGATAGCCATGAAGTTAGCACAGTTCCGATTCTTGAAACGTACCTGTAGTAAGACGACCCCTTTGCTCTTACTGGATGATATCTTCGACAAGTTAGATGCACATCGGGTGGAGCGTATCGTGCAGATGGTAGCCAGTGAGGAATATGGACAGATCTTCATCACCGACACCAATCGGGATCATCTTGACCGGATCCTTCATGAGAACAGTTTTGATTATAAGTTGTTTTCTGTCGCCGACGGTGTGGTGACGGAGCGTGTGGAGGAAGGAGAGACAAGCGATGTTTAAACGGGATGTACACGATATCAACGATTTGGTGAATCAGTTCTTGCGACAGAACGGCTTGGAGATGCCATTGTTGCAAAAACGGCTGATTGATGCCTGGGGAAAAGTGGCAGGAAAAGTGATTGAGCGTTATACAGAAGAGAAGTATATCCGCAATCAGGTGTTGTTTGTTAAGATATCCCGTCCTGCCCTCAGATCGGATCTTTCCATGATGCGCTCAGAGTTGGTGAACCGCCTCAATCAGGAGGTTGGTGCGCGGATTATTATTGATATCCGGTTCTATTAGAGAACCTCATCCATCTTGATGTCGTTTTCCTCAGCGGGGATTCCCGGCAGTTTCTGGAAATCGAAACATACACCTATTTTATATATTGCAGGCATCTGCGACAGGAATCGGTCGTAGTAACCCTTTCCACGACCCAGTCGGTTGCAGCGTGAATCGAAGGCCATACCGGGAACAACGGCCACCTCGATACTGCCATAATCGGTGAATAGCTTCCCTACGGGTTCCATGATGTGAAAGAATCCCCCTTCCAAATCGAGGGGCCCTGTATATTGCCGCAGCTCCATCCTTGTGTCATCGACCACAGCTGGCAGTAAAACTGTTTTCCCCTGGTCCACCAGTTGGTTGATAACCTCATGGGTATTCACTTCATCATCGAGTGAATAATACATCAGTAGTGTGTGGGCTTGCTTGATACGTGGGTGAGCGAGCAGCCGTTTCATGATAGGTAAGGACAGTTCATCCAGCTCTTTCTGGGTGAACTGTCCTTTCTGCATGCGTATAAACTGGCGCAGATCTTTCTTGTTCATGTTCAGCAGCGGGCAATGATGTTATATCTTCTGCCCATCTCTCTGTTGATGAACACGTTAATGGAAGCTTTGGCTACCTTTTCCTCCTTCTTCTCTTCCACATCGGGCTTTTGAGGGAAGGCGGCATTGTCTTTAAACACTTTCTGTGCTGCTCGGATCACGGGATCGTCGAGATTCAGGTATTGTACCCATGCATCTTCATCCATGATGTTATAGATGATGCGGCTGTTGATATAGCGCTCCAACAGCTGATGACTCTTCTGAATCATCAGGTTTCTTCGTTTCAGTCCGCGGTTATCAGCATACGTGGCGAACTTGTCAACAGTGTTCTGTTTGACCAGATAGTCAGACAAGGCCATCATCTCGGTGAAGTTATTCAGCTTCAACCGGTTGTCATCCGTATAGGTGAAAGCGAACTGAAGGATCAAACCGCTCATACTGGCTTGTTTATAATATGACGTGATGCCCAGTGTATCCTCTGGCACGAAGAGATCAGGGGTGATACCACCGCCGCCATATACCTCACGACCGATACTGGTGTGATAGGCTGGTCCTGTATGTTTGATGCTGTCCTGACTGAAGAACTCACCATGTTCATAGCGTTCCAGCAGATCCTCTTCATAGTTCTTGTCACCAGGAGAGTAGGGCTTCTGGATACAGCGGCCCGATGGTGTGTAGTAACGTGCGATGGTCAGACGAATCATCGAACCGTCAGGGAAACCGATCTGCTGCTGAACCAGTCCTTTGCCAAAGGAACGGCGACCGATAATGGTGGCACGGTCATTGTCTTGCATGGCACCAGCGAAGATCTCTGAGGCAGAGGCGCTGCTCTCGTTAATCAATACAATAAGTGGAATCTTCTGGTAGCTTCCCTTTCCATTACTCTTGTATTCCTGGCGTGGTGACTTGCGTCCCTGGGTATAGACAATCAGTTTGTTGTTTGGCAGGAACTCATTGATGATCTGTACTGCTGACTGCAAGTAGCCGCCCGTATTGTCACGCAGGTCGATGATCAGGTTGCTGAAATTCTCCTGTGACAGTTTTGCCAGGGCGATGAGCATCTCTGGATAAGTGTTCTCTCCGAAGTTCTTAATACGGATATAACCCGTATCATCGTCTAACATATAGGTGGCGGTGACGCTCTTGGTGGGAATCTCACCGCGAGTCACTGTGAATTGCTTCACCTTCTTCTCACCATAACGCAATATGCCGATCTTCACTTTCGTGTCCTTCGGACCTTTCAGTCGGTGCTGTGCCTCCTCGTTGGTGACTTTCTTTCCCACGAAGGGCTTGTCATCTACGGAGACGATTTTGTCACCTGCCAGCAGACCAGCCCGTTCTGCAGGACCGTTCTTGATGACTCCCTGCACATGGATGGTATCCTCGCGGATGACGAATTCGATGCCGACTCCCGAGAACGATCCTTTCAGGTCGTCAGTAGCTGTCTGCACATCCTTAGCACTGATATACACGGAGTGGGGGTCGAGATCCCCTAGAATCTGTGGGATCGCTTTCTCCACCAGTGAGTCCAGATCCACCTTGTCCACATATTGGTCATCAATGATGTGCAGCAAGTTATTCAGACGGTTACTGCCGCTGTTGATAATATTCAGCCGCTGACTGGAGAAGTGGTTGGCAAAGAAGGTGCCGATCACCACACCGACGACCACGCAGATGGCCATCAGCAAAGGCATGTAGCGGTTTGTCTTATTTTGTTTCATTGCTTATAGAGCTTTGGGTCATTCGTCAGGATTCAAATATACTACTTCGATACCGGCGCGTCGCAATAAGTTGATGCCGTCTTCCAGACGGTATTTCTCACCATATACCACCCGTCGGATACCTGCCTGGATGATGAGCTTTGCACATTCGATACAAGGAGATGCCGTGACATAGAGCGTAGAGCCGTCACTGTTGTTCGAACTGCGTGCCAGTTTGGTGATGGCATTGGCTTCGGCATGGAGCACATACGGCTTGGTGACGTTGTCCTCATCCTCGCATACGTTCTCAAAGCCACTCGGTGTGCCGTTGTAGCCATCGCTGATGATCATCTTGTCTTTCACCACCAATGCCCCCACCTGTCGTCGTTGGCAGTAGCTGTTCTCAGCCCAGATGCGAGCCATGCGCAGATAGCGCAGATCCAGTTTCCTTTGTTTCTCTGTCATCTCTCTAATCTCTAATCTTTCATCCCTCATCTTTCATCCCTCATCTCTCATCTCTTATCCCTTTTGATTCCATTTCTCTTCAAGAGGGCATCAATCGTAGGCTCTTGTCCTCTGAACCGTTTATACAAGGTCATGGGATGTTCTGTTCCACCCTTGCTGAGGATGCAGTCACGGAACCGCTGGGCTATCGCTTGGTTAAAGATGCCATTTTTCTTGAATACGCTGAAAGCATCTGCATCCAACACTTCTGCCCATTTGTAGCTATAGTATCCTGCAGCATAGCCACCTGCCATGATATGTGAGAACTGCACGGTCATGCAGGTCGTGGGGTTCTTCTTTGGCTTCACGATGGATGCCTTTGCCCATGCCTTCTTCTCAAAGGGGATGATGTCATCGGTGAAAGCATCTTTTTTGGTATAGTAAGCCATGTCGAGCAAACCGAAGCTTACCTGTCGCAGACAACCCATGGCCACATTGAAATTCCTGCTTCTCATGATACGCCGGATGAGTTCATCGGGCAAGGGCTCACCCGTCTCATAGTGATAGGCGAAGGTACGCAGGAACTCCTTTTCCACGGCATAGTTCTCCATGAACTGCGAGGGCAGTTCCACGAAGTCCCACCACACATTGGTGCCGCTGAGACTCTCAAAACGTGTATTGGCAAACATACCATGCAGGGAGTGTCCAAATTCATGCAAGAAGGTCTCTACTTCACCTAAGGTGAGCAGGGCGGGCTTCTCCGCCGTGGGTTTCGTCAGGTTCATCACCACGCTCACATGAGGACGTACATTCTCTATACTTTGAACTTTGAGCTTTGAACTTTGAACTTTGAGCTTTGAACTTTGACCTTTATCCTTTGACCCTTGCTGATCTTTCTTCTCTTGGATATATTGACCTTGATACTCTGTCATCCATGCACCGCCCTGCTTTCCCTTTCTCGGATGGAAGTCTGCATAGAACACTGCCAGGTAAGAGCCGTCCTTGTCGAACACCTCATACGCTTTCACGTCGGGGTGATATACAGGGATCTCTTTATTTTCCTTGAATGTGATGCCATACAGACGGTTGGCCAGTCCGAAGACACCTTCGATCACTTTCGACAGCTCGAAATAGGGGCGCAGCATCTCGGCATCGATATTGTATTTCTTCAGTTGCAGCTTGTGCGAATAGAATCCCTGATCCCAAGCCTCCATTTTGAAGTCCTTGCCCTCACTTTTCTGTGCGAACTTCTCTATCTCTGCGTATTCTTTCAGGGCGGTAGGCTTGTACGCATCAATTAAATCATCGAGCAGTCTGTAGACGTTCTTCACCTTACTGGCCATGCGGTGCTTCAGCACATAGTCGGCATAGGTCTTGTAGCCTAACAGCTGGGCAACCTCCCGACGGAGGTTGACGAGTCTTTTGCAGATTTCGAGGTTGTTCTCGGCATTGTCATGTGTACATACGGTATTGCGTGCCATGTACATCTTCTCACGGAGGTCTCGCTGTGTGCTATAGGTCATGAACGGACTATAGCTGGGCATGTCGAGTGTGAACACCCATCCTTCCAGGTCGCGCTCCTTTGCAGCCAGTGCCGCAGCCTCACGTGCTGTCTCTGGCAGTCCGTCAAGTTGCTTCTCGTCGGTGATATGGAGAATGAAAGCCTTGTTTTCTTTCAAGAGGTTCTGTGAGAACTGCAGCGAAAGCATCGAGGCCTCCTCGGTGAGTGAGCGCAGTTTCTCTTTCCCTTCATCATCGAGCAGGGCACCGCTTCTGACGAATCCGTCGTAGCAGTTGTCAAGGAGCATCTTCTCCTCCGCGGTCAGTCGGCGGTGATGCAGGTGTACGTATTTGATTCTCTCGAAGAGTCGTTTGTTCAGACGTACATCATTGGCATGTTGGGTGAGGATGGGTTGCATCTTCTGTGCCAAGGCATCGATCTCATCATTGGTTTCCGCACTCATAAGGTTGAAGAACACGGTGCTCACCCGACTCAGCAGGTCGTAGTAGCCATCCTTGTCCTCTTCAGCGTTGATGATGGTATTGTCGAATGTCGGTTTCTCCGGATTATTGATGGTCTTTTCTATCTGCTCGTTGTCGCGACGGATGCCTTCCATGAAGGCTTCTTCGAAGTCCTCCACGCGAATACGGTCAAAGGGCACCGTGTCGTGCGGTGTCTTATATTCTTCGAAAAAGGGATTTATTCTCTTTGCTTCCTCTGTCATATTTCACTCATACTAAATACGGAATGCAAAGATACATTAAATAATCTAATACACCTTATTATATAATATATTTTTAACGAAATTTATTCAGTTGACCGTTATCAGCCTCATTCCATCAGCAATTGCTCCAAGGCGGGAACATGGATAATGCCTCGTGTCAGTTGGATCAGTCCGTCTTGGTGCATCCTGTTCAGTTCACGGGAAACATTTAACCTACTTTCAGCGATAAGGCTTGCCAGTGTCTCCATTTTGATATAAAGTGTTTTCTCGCCCGCCGGTCTCATACTATGCGTTTCCACGAACCGGATAATTTTGTTTCGGATACCTTGTGGCTGGGCGCGCCAGGGCTGGTGAGTGATGCGCTGACTTTGTGTACTGATGATGTTGAGCAGGTTCAGCTGGAAGATGATATGTTCTTCCGACAGCCGGAGGGTTTCTGATTTGTTGATGCTCATCAGCTGACACTCCGTCATGGCCGTGAAGGTCTTACTATACCGCTGGGTTAGTCCGAAGATGCGCTCAGGCTGCAGGATATCGGGCGCCGTCATCGTCTCGATGATGCGGTAGCTGTGGTCATCGGCCTGGCTCTCCACTTGTAATGTGCCTTTCACCAAGAAGAAGATATGCTCGCAGGGGTCACCCTCCTGCACCACGTCTTTCCCTTTCGCCACGCGATGGAACCCAAACTTCGTCTGGGCCACAACCTGACTCAGGTCGTTATGGCTCATTCCCAGAAACAGGGGTAGCTCCAGCAGCTTCTCGAATATGCTACGCATCGGATATTACTTATCACTTGACACAATCTTGTTCTCCATGTCCTTCGAATACCAGATGGCATAGTTCCCTTGCTCATCGGTATAGATCAGGTAGGCCATCAGTTCAGGATGCTTGTCCAGGATTTTTCTCGCCCCGTCGAGTCCCATCACCATAAACGATGTCGCGTAGGCATCGGCAGTGGCACAGTCGTTTGCCAGTACCGTGGCCGACAGGATATTGTGTTGTACGGGATAGCCGGTATGCGGGTCGATGGTGTGCGCATATTTCTTCCCCCCCTTGTAATAGAAATTCCGGTAGTTCCCACTTGTGGCCATGGCTTTATTGGTGACATTGAGCACCGCCTGCATCTTATTACTTGTACTAAGCGAGTCGTCCGAAGGTTTCGTCACCCCAATCCGCCAAGGCACTCGTTTGTCGCTCACTCCGTTGGTCACGATCTCTCCTCCGATCTCCACCATGAAGTTCTGGATGTCATGTAGTTTGAGGAACCGTGCCACTACATCACTGCCGTAGCCTTTGGCGATGGCAGAGCAGTCGAGCATGATACGCGGGTCTTGTTTCTTGATGTATGGGGTGGGGTGCTTCACGTCCGGTGCTGCCAGCGACACTTTCCCATACCCCACAAGAGCCATCAGACTATCGATGACCTGTTTGGTGGGATTGGTGCCGTTCTTGAAGCCGAAGCCCCAGGCATTCACCAGAGGAGCCACGGTGATGTCGAAGGCACCGTCGGTCTCTTCTGAGATTTGCTGTGCCAGCTTGAACACGTTGAGGAACATCTCGTTCAAGGTGACCTGTTCGTTGCGATTCACTTTGGAGATGATGGATCCTTTGTTAAAGGGCGACAGTGACTGATCCACTTTCATCAGTTCGGCCTCGATCTCTTTCTGCCAGTCACGATCACTCTGATAGGTGATGTTATACACCGTGCCGAAGATAAAGCCGGTATTATGCTGGTAGGGCATGGCGTGTTGCTGCCGGATGATGAGGATGGTCCCTACGATCAGGAACAGCAGAAAGGCCAGTCGCAGTAGATTTTTTTTATTCATAGGTTATGCTGTGAGAGTGGTTAGATGTCGATGATGATATTGAAGGTGCCGCCGAAGACAGATTTCCCTGATTTCCCATAGCCAGGTACATACCAGACGTTGTCGAGGTCACCGGCATTGTGAGCAATGCGGTTACGGTATCTGACGCTCCATCCTATGTGCAGGGGGCCCCAGATGGTTGCATCCACACCGAAAACCACTTCCATCCAATGGTAGTTGCATTGTATGCCTTCTGCATGGAATTCAACCTCATCGAGCCACACGGGGTCTTTTATTCCTGGGTGGTGCAGATCATATTTGAATGAAGTGAAGCCATAGCGTACACCTGCAAGCAGACGATAGATATCGTGTTTGTCTTTCATCAGGTTGAAATCGATACCCACACGACCATAAGGCGCTTTCGTCTGATATCGCAGCAACGTTCCGTCATCGGTATGGTCAGCCTTTCCGTATCCCAGTTCCACGATGGGGAAATAGCGGTCGCGCAGGTTCACCCTGAGCGCACCTTCATATTGTCCGTAGCTACCAATATGCATCATGGCAGCTCCCAGCAGGTCGGCGGATACCTGGAAACCGTTCAGCAGGGGGACGGTATCTGGGATCTCGATTTTCGCCTTCTTCTTCTTGAACTGTGCCGAGGCCGTGGTGGTCCCGAGAAGCAGCATACTAATCGCGAGACTTAAAATACAGATGGAAATGTGCTTTTGTCTGATCATAGTTAACTTCGGGATTAGAGATCACAATAGAGTCGATGCCGTTCGTGGTATAGCTCACATGGGTAAGGGTATGGAAGAACGACGGAGTGCAGTCGATTGATTCGAAATGTTTCCTGTTCGTCTTTGTCACCGTCACCGTGTCGGTGATGAAGCCTATGAAATGTACCATCCGTTCCACTTCTTCCCCGTCCTCGTTCTTTTCGATGGTCTTCACAGAGTCGGGGAAAGAGCGTACGAAGTATAGCACATCCTCCTCGCCTTGGTAACTGATGGGGAGGTTCATGCTTGTGGTATTCACATTCCTGTTCAGGGCCACTGGGTCTTCCTCAGGAACATGTCTGTAGGTGATCACGGTGAGCGTATCTTTCAGCGTGTCTGCTGTTCCGTTGCTCTTGTACAGTTCATAGATTGTACTAACCGTATTGTCCATCGGACAGTCGATAGAGGAGCAGGAGAGAAATAAAAGGAGGCAAATTCCCCCAAAGAGAAATCTTGTGGAGTGTGGAGGGAGGAGTGTGGAGGGAGATATGTTTCCTACCACCTTCTCTTTAATATATGATACGATCTTTATTCTCATTGATTATTCCATTTCTTGAAATCATTTCTCACTCCTCGTTTCTCACTCCTCACTCCTCGAAGCCAAAGGCTTACAAGTTCACCGTTTTCTCAATCTGGTAATCGTTCCTTCCCTGGGAGTTCCTGCTGATCAGGTCGCCCACGAAACCGGCGAGGAACAGCTGGGTGCCGATGATCATCATGGTGAGTGACAGGTAGAAATAAGGTGAGTCGGTAACCAGTCGTTGTGGGATATTGTGCGCCAGTGCCCAGAGCTTGTCGATACCGATCCATGCAGCTGCCAGGAAACCGATGAAGAACATGATGGTGCCGAGGAAGCCGAACACATGCATCGGCTTCCTGCCGAAGGTGCTCAGGAACCAGAGTGTCATCAGGTCGAGGTATCCGTTCACAAAGCGGTTCAGTCCCATGAACTTCGACTTCCCGTATTTCCTTGCCTGATGGTGCACCACTTTCTCACCGATCTTGTCGAAACCGGCGTTCTTGGCCAGATAGGGGATGAAACGGTGCATCTCACCATACACCTCGATGTTCTTCACCACGTCAAGACGGTAGGCCTTCAGACCGCAGTTGAAGTCATGCAGGTTATGGATGCCGCTCACCTTTCTTGCCGTGGCATTGAACAGCTTGGTGGGAACGGTCTTGGAAATCGGGTCGTAGCGTTTCTGCTTATAGCCCGACACCAGGTCGTATCCCTCCTTCATGATCATGTCGTATAAGCCGGGAATCTCATCGGGCGAGTCCTGCAGGTCGGCATCCATGGTGATCACCACATCGCCCTGCGCCTCCTTGAAACCGCAATACAGGGCAGGACTCTTTCCGTAGTTCCTGCGGAACTTGATCCCTTTCACGTTTGAATGGTCCCTGCTCAGCTCGGTGATGATCTTCCAGGAACTGTCGGTGGAACCGTCGTTTACAAAAATCATCTCGAACGAATAGCCGTTCTCTTTCATTACGCGCTCCACCCAGGCATAGAGCTCGGGTATTGACTCTTCTTCGTTATATAAAGGTACTACAACTGTTATATCCATTGTCATTGTCTGTTAATATCTGTCTTATTCATCCGTTTGGGGGAGCGGGCCATGATCATCGCTACGGGGATGCTCACGAAGAAGCCCATGAACACATCCATGGAGAAGAACTGCAGGGCCAGGTCGATGGGGCGCAGGCTCGCCAGGTTCTCCATCACGATCTTCCAGTCTGTCTGCGACAGTCCGTAACTCTGTGCCACCTCCTTGAAGGCATCGGTGTTCACCATGTCCATGTAACTGCCGATCACGAAGCCGTGGTCGAGGAAACGGAAATAAAGGTATTGTACCATCGCGAACAACAGGGCGGCATGCAGGTAGATCAGCATACTGTAGAGGAAGCCGCGGCGGAAGGAAAGCACGCCTTCGCGCACCTCGTCACGGTAACGCCTCACCCTCATGGCGGCGAACACCAACGATACGGCACCGATCAGCAATACCGACGTGGCTAACGCCGGATAGGTGAAGCTGCCCACGAAGCATACGAAGCTCACCGTCCAGAAGACGGCAAGCCATAAACCATCAATGCGGGCAAACGCCTGCATCTGCTCTATGTCCTGATGTGCTGTCATAATCGGTGCAAAGGTACAAATAAAAAATGAAGTATGAAAAAGGTGGTACAAGAATTAGGATTACTTAATACTAATCTCGTTCCCTCCTTCGCCCGCTCCTTCGCTCCATCCATTTGTTAATTTTTTGAATGATCTTGACGAATTAACTTCGTTTAACGCGAAAACAGGGCATTTGGGGAAGCAACTGTCCTTTTGGTCGAAAAAACGCAATTCTCGCGGGGTTGGGTAAGTCGTTGATAATGAGTGTGTTGTGATGTCTCACCATTTTTGACTCGCGAAAACGGCGTTTTTAGACTCCAAAAACATGGGTTTTAGGGGTCAAAAACACCGTTTTTAGGTGGTAAAAACACTGTTTTTGTGAGGTAAAAGGACTGTACTTTCTTTCATGGGGGTGCCCTTACGGGCAGAAATCTTACAAAATCTATCCAAAATCAAACAAAATCTTATCAAGTTCTTACAATTCTCTGTACTATTATTTGTTTGATTTTGGATAGATTTTGTTGGATTTTTCGCCGAAGGCGACCCAAAGAACCCTCAAAAGTTGAAACCACTCATTTTCGAAGAAGCGTCATCTACGGGTTGTTCCGAACGGCGTTTACACCCCTTCCGACGGCATCTATCACTCGTTCCGACGTCATCTATAAGGGGTAAAGTGACGGCGGAATGACCCTTAGATGCCGTCGGAACAGGTGTAAGTAACGTCTGGAACGAATGCAAGTAACCTTTACTTGGGTTTGAAGTAACCTTTATTTGCATGCAAAGTAGCCTTTACTTTGAATCCATTCAGCCTTTACTTGCACTAATAGTCCTTTTTGGACACTTCCATACACTCCGAGTTTTCCAGTTCTCCCAATTAGAGAACTTTTGCAATCCTTAAATTATTACGAATTTTCTTGACAGTCTCTCACACAGAGTAAACGGAGTTAGCGGAGAATCTCAAAAGAAAACTCACGCAGAGATGCAGAGGATACAGTGTCTTCTCAGAGAATCTGTCATATAATTCGACTTATCCTTCTGTGCTATCTCCGCGCTCTCTGCGACTCTGCGTGAGGTCAAAACAATACATACTCTTATTATAATCTTTGGTCTAATCTTCCTCCTCTTTTTGTTAAAAACAGATAAAAAGAAGAAGGGAAATCCTTGTTTCTCATTTTATTTGCTTACCTTTGCAGCCGCTTAAGTGATTCGTGGCCGAATTGCCATAGCGAAAACATCATGGGTAAGTCCTGCACGGCCAGCTCCCTTCGAATCCTCCAGGACGGGAACGTAGCAAAGGTAGTTGGTTGTAGCGGCGCGATGTAGGTAGCTTGCCCACCCGCCTCTTTAGCTCAGTTGGCCAGAGCACGTGATTTGTAATCTCGGGGTCGTTGGTTCGAATCCGACAAGAGGCTCAAGAAAATACACTTATTTGTCATCTGAAAGCAAGCTTTCGCTGACAAATAAGTGTATTTTCTTGATGGCCTGCCCGCGGCAGGCTATCGGATATCCAATCCGACAAGAGCCGCGAAAGCTTGCTTTCAGATGACAAATAATTGTATTTTCTTGATGGCCTGCCCGCGGCAGGAGCCAACGGTATCTTCTTTATATATAATAAGGTATATAGATAGAATATGTCGGATGAGTCGATGACTGACAATATTTCAGTTTCTTTGTGTCAAAATGCGCACCATGTCAGTTTGGCACGCTCTTTGCTTAGTGCTCGGTAGAAATTCAATTACAACTTTAAAATATTTTGATTATGAAGATTCAACCATTAGCAGACAGAGTTCTGATTCTCCCGGCAGCTGCTGAGGAGAAGATCGGCGGTATCATCATTCCTGATACAGCCAAGGAGAAACCGTTGCGCGGTAAGGTCGTTGCCACCGGCAAAGGAACAAAAGACGAGGAAATGATCTTGAAAGAGGGTGACGAGGTGCTCTATGGTAAGTATGCCGGAACCGAACTGGAGTTCGACGGAGAGAAGTACCTGATGATGCGCCAGAGTGATGTGCTCGCAGTGCTTAAGTAAGAAGAATTGAAGAATTAAAAAACTGAAGAATCATGGCAAAAGATATTAAATTCAATATGGATGCCCGCGATCTGCTTAAAAACGGAGTGGATCAGCTGGCCAATGCAGTGAAGGTAACTCTCGGTCCGAAGGGCCGTAACGTGATTATCGAGAAGAAGTTCGGTGCTCCCCAGATCACCAAGGACGGTGTGACTGTTGCCAAGGAAGTGGAGCTCGAGGACAAGTTCGAGAATACAGGTGCACAGCTCCTGAAGAGTGTAGCATCAAAGACAGGTGACGATGCCGGTGACGGAACAACTACCGCTACCATCCTGGCACAGAGTATCATCAACGTAGGACTGAAGAACGTGACCGCCGGTGCCAACCCTATGGACCTGAAGCGTGGTATCGACAAGGCTGTGAAGGCCGTCGTGGACTATATCCAGGCCAATGCCGAGAAGGTTGATGATAACTACGACAAGATCGAGCAGGTGGCTACCGTCAGTGCCAACAACGATCCGGAGATCGGAAAGCTGCTCGCAGAGGCATTCCGCAAGGTGTCCAAAGACGGTGTGATCACCATCGAGGAGAGCAAGAGCCGCGACACCCATATCGGTGTGGTGGAAGGTATGCAGTTCGACCGCGGTTACCTGTCCGGCTATTTCATGACCGATGCCGATAAGATGGAGTGCGTGATGGATCATCCGCGTATCCTGATCTATGATAAGAAGATCTCTAACCTGAAGGACCTGATGCCAGTACTGCAGCCCGCAGCAGAGCAGGGTATGCCGTTGCTGATCATTGCTGAGGATGTGGATTCTGAGGCACTGACCACCTTGGTGGTGAACCGTCTGCGTGCCGGTCTGAAGGTATGTGCCGTGAAGGCTCCTGGCTTCGGCGACCGTCGTAAGGCGATGCTCGAGGATATCGCCGTGCTGACTGGCGGTCTGGTAATCAGCGAGGAGAAGGGTCTGAAGCTGGAGCAGGCTACCCTCGATATGTTAGGAACCTGCGACAAAGTGACAATCTCGAAGGATAACACCACCATCGTGAACGGTGCCGGACAGAAAGAGGCTATCGCCGACCGTGTGGCTCAGATCAAGAAGGAGATTGAGAATACCACCAGCTCTTACGACAAAGAGAAGCTGCAGGAGCGTCTGGCTAAGCTGGCCGGCGGTGTGGCTGTGCTCTATGTGGGTGCTAACAGCGAGGTGGAGATGAAGGAGAAGAAGGATCGCGTTGACGATGCTCTCTGCGCTACTCGTGCCGCCATCGAGGAAGGTGTGGTTGCCGGCGGTGGTACCACTTACATCCGTGCCATCGAGGCAGTGAAGGCCGTGAAGGGTGAGAATGCTGACGAGGAGACGGGTATCAAGATTGTGGAGCGTGCCATCGAGGAGCCGCTGCGACAGATCGCTGTCAATGGCGGTGCTGAAGGTGCCGTGGTTGTCCAGAAGGTTCGCGAAGGCAAAGGTGACTTCGGTTACAATGCACGTACCGATGTCTATGAGGATCTGCGCGAGGCTGGTGTGATCGATCCTGCCAAGGTGGCTCGTGTGGCCCTGGAGAATGCCGCATCCATCGCCGGAATGTTCCTCACCACCGAATGTCTCATCGTTGACAAGCCCGAAGAGCATCCTGCCATGCCGATGGGCGGTGCACCGGGAATGGGTGGAATGATGTAAAATGACAACTCAACATAACAAAAAGAGAGGCGGATGATTATCATCTGTCTCTTTTTCATTATCATTTGTAACATTGGGGCAAAAAAATACCAATAAAATTTGCGGGGAATGAGAAAACTCGTTAACTTTGCAAACGAAAAATGATAATAGTATCGGTGAAGACCGAACAAAGATATTTTTTTGATTTGTTTTAGTAGATTAGTTTTTAAGTAGTTTGTTTTTTGAAAATCGGGCGTCGTGATGACATCCGATTTTTTTTATTCTCCCGTTCGGAAAAGCACAAATATATTTGGCTTTTTACTCACTTAATTGTACCTTTGCATGAGAAATCAAAGGATAGCTATGCAGAGACTGATTGCATTATATAAAAGGTGGAGTGGGGAAGAACCACTGCACACCGAGAAACTACCCGGAGCAGGTAGTAACAGGGCGTATTACCGCATCACAGACAAGGATGGACATACCGTGGTGGGTGTCGTCGGCACCAGTCGTGACGAAAATCATGCCTTCCTCTATCTGGCAGACCATTTTGCCAAGCGCAGGCTTCCCGTACCCCGGGTGCTCGCCGTCGATGATGATGAGCTGCGCTACATTCAGGAGGATCTGGGGAGTGTGTCGCTCTTTGATGTGATACGTGGAGGACGGGAAGCTGGCGGCCGCTATAATCAGAGAGAAAAGGAGCTGCTGAAGAAAGTGGTGCGCGAACTCCCGAATATCCAAATACGTGGGGCACGCGGTCTTGATTGGAGTAATTGTTATCCACAGCCGGAGTTCGATGCTGAGAGTGTGCTCTTCGACCTGAACTATTTCAAATACTGTTTCCTGAAGCCTACCGACCTCGATTTCCATGAACTGAAGTTAGAAGCCAACTTCCGTCTTTTGGCAAAGGACTTGACGGCGGAGGCATGCGATGCCTTCCTGTATCGTGACTTCCAGGCACGGAACGTGATGCTTCGTCCTGTAGCCGATGGGGGCTATGCTCCCTATTTTATAGATTTCCAAGGGGGAAGGAAAGGTCCATATTATTATGATCTTGCATCGTTCTTGTGGCAAGCCTCTGCCAAATACCCGAACAAGTTGCGTCGCGAACTGATCTATGAGTACTACCATTCGCTCAGTAACTACATCGAGGTTCCTTCCAAACGGCATTTCGTGAACCGTCTGTCGCTCTTTGTGCTGTTCCGTACCTTACAGGTGCTGGGAGCCTATGGATTCAGGGGATACTTCGAACGGAAGAAACATTTTATTGACAGCATTCCACCTGCCATCCAGAATCTCCGTGAACTGGTAGGCATGGGTGGACAAGGTGCCCAGCCATCGCCCCTCACCACTCATCTCTGTGAACAATACCCTTATATGATGGATATGCTAAGACGCCTGACGGAGTTGCCGCAGTTCGCACAGATAGAGGAGCCGGCACTGAACCGCGCCGATGGCTATAGGATCACGGAGTCGAATGTGTACCAGGCGCATCCGATGGATGGTCCTGCCACCTATTCCAAATATGACAACAAAGGACCGCTGGTGGTGAGGGTGTTCAGCTTTTCATACCGGAAGGGAATCCCCGAGGATGAGAGTGGGAATGGGGGAGGGTATGTCTTCGACTGCCGGAGCACTCACAACCCTGGGCGCTACGAACCCTACAAGAAACTCACAGGACTGGATGAGCCTGTGATCCGCTTCCTGGAGGATGACGGTGAGATCCTGACCTTCCTCGACAGTGTGTACAAACTGGCCGATGCCCATGTGGCACGCTATATCCAACGCGGCTTCACTTCCCTGATGTTCTCTTTTGGATGCACGGGTGGTCAGCACAGGTCGGTATATAGTGCCCAGCATCTGGCTGAGTACCTGAACCGTAAATATGGTGTGGAGGTGCGTATCTGTCATCGTGAGCAGAACATACAGCAGGTGCTGCCTGCTAAGCCATAGCTTCGTCAACAGTTGCTTGGTGTGATTGTCAGGGATAATCACTCGTTTTTTTTCATTTGGGAATAGTAAAAGAAGAAAGAGGAATAGGGACGTAAAAGGATCTCTATTCGTTAATTATTGTTATATTGTTTGTTATTTATAGTACTTTGTATTGCATAGTACCAAGTTTTTGCCTATATTTGCACCCGAAACCAGATTCTTCTCATTATCTCCTTCTTAAGATGGAGAAATAGAGGACTAAAAGAATAAAGTATGAACATAGAAAATGCAAAGTCACAGATGCGTAAGGGAATGCTGGAGTATTGCGTACTACTCCTGTTGAAGAACCATCCCTCGTATGCCAGCGACATCATCCAGCAGTTAAAAGCTGCGGAGCTGCTGGTGGTGGAGGGAACGCTCTATCCCTTGCTCACCCGACTCAAAAACGACGGTCTGTTACGCTACGAATGGCAGGAATCCACACAGGGTCCGCCACGGAAATATTATGCACTAAGTGAAAAGGGCAAAGAGTTTCTCGAAGGACTCGATGGAGCCTGGGCGGAACTCGCCAATACAGTGAACTATCTCAAGAACAATTACCTTATTAATAATCAAGAAGAAGTATGAAAAAGAATATTACCATTAACCTCTGCGGCCGCCTCTTCCAGATAGATGAGGATGCCTATGAGGTGTTGCAAAAATATATTGAGTCGCTGCGCAGTTATTTTGGTCGGCAGGAGGGTGGTGACGAGATCGCTGATGACATTGAGGCCCGTATAGCGGAGTTGTTCGACGAATTGCGGCAGCAGGGTGTCGAGGCGATCACGATCGATCATGTAAAAGATATCATCACGCGTATTGGAAAACCGGAGCAGCTGGCTGGCGGTGGTGATGACGATAACCCTAACGATAACGTTAACCCTAACGATAACGTTAACAGTGGACATAAATATGACTCTTTCCATTCTGCTGCCGAGGGTATCCGTGAGGAGGTCAGGTCAAGGACTGCTGGCAAGAAACTCTACCGCAATCCCAAGGACAAGATGCTGGCAGGTGTGCTTTCTGGTTTGGCTGCCTACACAAATACCGATCCAGCAGTGTGGCGTCTGGCCACCGTTTTACTCTTTTTGTTCTATGGCTTTGGACTGTTGGTGTATATCGTACTGGCCATTATCTTGCCTGAAGCCAGAACACCGGAACAACTGCTGCAGATGGAGGGTAGGGACGTGACGCCACAGAACCTGGCCGATGTGGTGGTTGACAAGGATAAGCCTTATGAGGAGCGTCCCAGTGTGCTGCGCAATCTTTTATCCATCCTGCTGAAGATATTTGTGGGTATTTTTGTGGGTATTGCCGTTATCTGTGGACTGGCACTCTTGGTTTGTCTGTTGCTCGTCGTCATTTCCATGGTGATTGTGTTCACTGTTCCTGCGGCCACAAGGATGAGTCTGCCTTTCGACATCGGTTACTTGAACCTGCCTGAACTATTCTCAGTTCATCCCTGGATCGTGATAGCCTTTATCGCCAGTTTGCTGCTGGTATTCTTCATTCCTCTCTATGCCATTGGTCACATGTTACTCTCAAAATCGGGGAAGACACAGCCCATGGGTACCGGTCAGCGCATCGTCTGGATAGTTCTCTGGATTGCTGCTTTGTGCTGTATGATACCTTCGTTTATCTGGATAAACGAGAAAGCGTCGGAGCATTATCAGGCTGAATATGCAAAAAACCATGCCTATCAGGGTGTGCTGATGAGTGATGAGGACAAGGATTTCCTGCGGCAAGGCGGATGGAAACTGTTGAAACACGACAACTGTGCTCATTATACCTATAGTGGTGACTACTACAATGGAGACACTAGCGTCAGATACCTCGATGCATGGGATGAGAACTGCAAGGAGGTATTCCAGGCAGAGCGCAAAGAGGCAGTGGAGCCCGGCATCTATAAACTGAGCTGCATTGCCAGGGCGGAAGGACCGGGACCGTGTATCTATGCCATCGGTGATGACAAGCACCTCATGCAGATTCCTGTCTATGGTGACAAAGGTGGGGAACTCGCCGCACAGATCCGCCAACTGCAGTCGGATAGCTTGTCTGCAACCGATACCCCTTCGGGAAAGCGTGTTACCCACCGTGTGCAAATGAATGTGATGGGAATCAAATTCGAGGTCAATCATGACGATGAATTGAAGATCAACGATGAAGTGGTGGATCAGTATCGTGTCAAGCAAGGCATGGGGTGGTCGGTCGTTACCATCGACAATATCGTTGTCAAGGGCGACTCGATAGCCTATGGTGTCTCTACAGACAAGTCCTTTACAGGCAGACCCTGTCAGGCCAAATGGTTCTCGGCCACTGACTTCAAACTGACGCGTACAGGTGATTTGCCATAGGTCGTGATAGACATACAAAAGTTTATGTTACGATAATAATAGGTAATATGGGGGATTTTTCGTATCTTTGCAGGCAGTATGAAATGAGGCACAGTGTGTCTTACGTCAATGAAATAGATGACTGACAAATAATATGAAAATGAAAAAGACCTTATTATCCGTTTTGTTACTCGGCTGTGCCCTGTGTATGGATGCACAGCCAGCAGGGGGCTTCGGTGGTTTCCAGATGCCCCAGGTACAGTTAGAAACCTCTCAGCAGTGGAAGGATGTGAACTATGCCGGTGACGACCAGGCTTATCACACCTGCGACATTTATCTCCCCAAGCAGGAGAAGGCCAGCTATCCCGTGGTGATTCATATCTACGGTAGTGCATGGTTCAGCAATAACAGCAAAGGGGCTGCCGACCTCGGCACCATCGTCAAGGCATTGCTGGATGCCGGTTATGCCGTGGTCTGTCCTAACCACCGTTCAAGCATGGATGCCAAGTGGCCCGCACAGATCCATGACATCCGTGCTGTGATCCGTTTTGTGCGTGGTGAGGCTGCGAAATATAAGTTCGACACCTCGTTTATCGCCACCTCCGGTTTCTCTTCCGGTGGTCATCTCTCTTCAACTGCCGCCACCACCAGTGGCTTGAAGCAGACGAAGGTGGGTACCGTGGATATCGATCTGGAAGGTAAGGTGGGTAACTACCTCAATGAGAGCAGCAGTGTGAATGCCGCCTGTGACTGGTCGGGTCCTGTTGATCTGACGGCTATGGATTGTGGGGAGTCGATGAAGATGGGAGAGAACAGTCCTGAGGACGTGCTGCTCAACTCGAAGCTCTCGAAGGAACCTGATAAGTATAAGAGTCTGAGTGCTACGAACTATGTTGATAAGAACGACCCTCCCATCATCATCTTCCATGGTGAGAAGGACAATGTGGTGCCCTGCTGTCAGGGTAAGCAGTTCTATGAGCTGCTGAAGGCTGCTGGTGTGAAGACCGAGGCCACCTTTGTTCCTGAGGGCGGTCATGGCATGGGAATGTATTCCGAGGAGAACCTGCAGAAGATGGTGAACTTCCTCAATGCCGCGAGGGTAGGGAAGTCACGTATCGTCGAGGATGGCGGAACTGGTCCTTACAAGGTGATCATGAAAGAGGAGAGCGGACTGTCGGCCCATACGGTTTTCGTGCCACAGGATCTCTCGAAGTTCAATCAGAAGAATGCGTTGCCCGTCTTGGTATGGGGTAACGGTGCCTGTACCAACTCTCCTTGGGAGCACTATAAGTTCTTGAACGAGATTGCCTCATACGGCTTCATCGTGGTGGCAACTGGTTATATCCCCATGGATGAACAGCCGTATCGCGGTCCGATGTCAACCACCGAGCAGCAGATTGAGAGTATCGACTGGGTGATGGCTCAGAACAGCAATCCGCAGTCTCCCTATTACCAGAAGATCGATGTGAAGAATATTTGTGTGGCGGGTATGTCATGCGGTGGCTTGCAGACGCTCTTCAACTGTGCCGATCCGCGCATCTCCTTGCTGATGATCTGTAACAGCGGACTCTTCAACAGACAGAATGCAGGTCAGGCTGTGGGTGGAATGCCCATGCCACCGAAGGAGAAGTTGAACGAAATCCACACACCTATTATGTATTTACTGGGTGGCAAGACAGATATCGCCTATGAGAACGGCATGGATGACTTCCATCGTATTGCCCATGTTCCTGCCTGTGCTGCAAACTTCCCAGTGGGCCATGGAGGAACCTACCGTGAACCTCATGGTGGAGAGTTCACCGTCGTTGCTCTTGCTTGGCTGCAATGGCAGTTGAAGGGTGACAAGGAAGCCGCCAAGATGTTCAAGGGAAAGAACAACCTGCTGTCGAAGCGCAAGGACTGGACGCTTGAGAAGAATGCCAAGTTCGAGTCATTGAAATGATGTTGCTGCTTGCTGTTAGCAACAGTTTCTGCCGCAACAGACAGATCATAAAACAAGCCCCTGCCTTCTTGATGAGCAGGGGCTTATTTGCTGATTATAGATTTTTTTCAAAAAAAGTTCAGGGAGATGCGGGATATTTTCTTGAACCTGTCGTATAACAAGTAGAAGTGAACGAGCAGCGAGTGCAGAGCCAAGCTTGCTTGAGCAATGCCGAGTCGCGAGTGAAGAAGACGAAGTCAATGTGAAACAGAATACGAGTGCTCTAACAGAGACAGAAATCATAAAAGCCGTCCGCAAGGGACGACATGAGGGACAGACGGAAATGGTCGGTCGCTATGCGGAGCGTGTCTTCGCCATGGTCGTCAGACAGGTGAACGACGTGATGGACGCTCAGGAACTGACACAGGATACTTTCCTCCGCGCCTTCAGTCATATTGACAGCTATGATGCCCAAAAGGCTTCGCTCTCTACCTGGCTCTGCCGTATAGCCTACCGTCTGACACTCGACTTCCTGAAACGCCGACGGCCACAGATCATATCCATGGAGGATAGTAAGGTATGGCAGACGGATATCAGTGACGAACAACTGGAGGAGGAACTCTCCACAGGTCGCGAGGAACGCATCATCCGACTGGAGCAGATGATGGACGAACTGCCCGACGATGAGCGGATACTCCTCACACTCTATTACTTCGAGGACCTCCCTCTGACGGAGATTACCTACATCATGGGTGTCGAAGCCAAACCATTGGCCAACCGATTGTATCGAATACGTAAGAAACTCTATAAGAAACTGAAAGAAGATGACAGATAAATATAAAGATACCGATCTGCGTGAGGCACTACGGCGTAAATATGCCGATACACCGAAACTGCCTGCTGACTTTATGAAGGGGGCTCTCCCACAACCCCTTCCCAGTAGGGAGGGGAGAACCAGAATCCTTCGATGGATGGCCGCAGCTGCTTGTCTGCTGTTGATCTGTGGTGTAGGTGTGACGCTGCTGCACAAAGAAGACGTGACAAAACCAGAGCAGATAGTTGCTCAGCAGACGAAGTCCAAGCCAATTCCTACGACGGATACTCAAAGTCGCCGAATTACAAATCCAGCTGAACAGGAGAATGGAAGCATCGTCCATTCATCAAAGCCAGGAGGAACATCTGTCGTTGCGTCCGCAGGCACTCACCTCCCATCAAGGGGAGGGGCAGAGGTGGGGTCTGTAATGACAACTACTCCAACTCCATCGGATGAGAACCTCCACTATGCTGCCTACTCGTCAGAAGACGACTCCACCTATCAGGCCCCGGCCCGCGTGGATGAGTTTATAGAAAAGATGGCATCCTACCACAATATAAAGGAGGGTGAACTGAAGTGCGCTACGGCAAACGACAGCAATGTCGTCTCGAGGGTTTATGTCTTCCCCGACAAAAAGGAAGTCGACGTCTTCGGACGGCTGCTGCAAGTGGCCTGCTGGTATAGCGACGAGACGCCCGGCTACCACCTGAACTTCTCGCACCAACAGTTCTTCTTTGAACTGAAGGACCAGCGCAAGCAATTGCAGTACCGCTGGATTGCCGAGCGCATCAATGGCAAGATACTGCTCTACGGCACCCATGCTCCCATCGGGGCCCAAACAACTTCCGCCTGTTATCAAGAATACCGCAATGAGCTCATGCATATAAACAGTATTAACTTAAAAACAAAAGAGATATGATCAAGCGTATCGTAACCCTTAGCCTCACGGCTATTACTTGCCTCACGATGCAGGCACAAACAAATAATGATGTGGTAACTCTGGCTAAAAGCAGCGGTTACTGGGTGCCGAAGCCTTCGGTTGCCATTGACAAGAAATCCAAGAAGTCGGTTTGCCGATGGGAAAGGACAGAGAAGGACGACTGGTTTGAACCTTCTGGACTGGTGGTAGAGAACGTCCCCACCATCAATGTGGAAGAATTGTTATCCGATCAAGAAATCATTCAATTAAAAGCGGGTCCCTACACGCTAATGCCTTGGAAGTTGACTGAAGAGAATGGCGAGACCGTGCTGCATTGCTATTTGCCGATGCCTGCCGACATAGTGGATAACTTTTGGCTCACCGACGAAGAGGGATGTATTCTCGACAACGAGACCGGCATCAGTTACAGGGCCCGGCGCACAGCTCCCGACTGCTACTACAAACGCTTCGGCATCAAGGGCAAGAAAGGAACGGTGCTCGACTTCAAGATATTCTTCCCAAAACTGCCCGAGACCACTACGGACATCGCCATCTATGGCGTACCCAACTGGCAGTTGAGAGGCTTGAACGTGAAACTGAACCGTCAGCTGTCAGGCCAAGTGTTTTACGGTGTAGCAAACTACTACGACCAGGTTCCTGAGTTCCACCACCCAACACTCGTCACCGAGGCAAAGAACTTCGACAAAGACAACTTCTTCACATGGTCGGAATACAAGGATGCCCACCTCATCAAGCCCATTCCAGAGGGAACGATGGCCATGTGGCTGACTCCTGAGGCCACCTACGTCGCCATTTCCACTGAGATGAACTGGCGCAGGGAATATTTCGGCCGTGGAGGCAACACCATCCTCATCGACAAGTCGGGCCATCAGTATAAGTGCAAGGGCGTGGTGGACTATCCCAACGACACGCTGTTCTGGGTGCAGGGCTATTCGGGCGACTACTTTGCCATCGTGCTCATCTTCGAGCCCCTGCCGCTAAACCTCGAAACCATCACCTATATCGTTCCTGAGGGCGAGCCATTCAATGCTAATTTCGCCAGCTGGAGCGGCGAAGTAAAGGCCGACCTGAGTATCAAGGAACTACGCGACAACCAGAAACTGTTCAAGTATTTCCCGAGGCAAATGGTGGAATAACGGATATTCTGTTCTTAGAAAATATCAGAATGAGTACCCGTATCGAGCAGAAGCAGCGTCAACGTTGTATCGTTCTGCTTCCATAGGAGCAACCAGTCTGGTTCTATATGGCATTCCCAGATACCGGCATACTTGCCAGAAAGAATATGTGGATGATACTTATCGGGAAGTGTTCCCGTCTCAGCAAGCAGACGGACCACTTCCTCAAAATTAGAGATATTCAACCCGCGACGTTTGCAGAGTTTATAAGATTTCTTGAATCGGCCAGAATAAAGGATTGTATATTTCATGCATCCAATTGTGACATCAAGTCTTCGACACTCTTAGCCTCGTATACGCGGCCAGCCTCCACGTCTTCGAGAGCCTGCTGAATACCGCTCTTGCGATGACGCTTCATCGTCCATCCCATTTTCTTGGATAATGTACGAAGAAATGCCACCTCGATAGAAGGGATCTCCAACGTTATTCGTTCCAATGATGTTGTTGCCATAATTATCAACTAAATTTGTTTCTTTTGCAAAGATACAATATTAATTTGATATGGCAAACAAATTATCTGAAATAAATCAATTAAGACAAACGATAATGAAAAATGTGATTAAGCGAGTGCCATGCAAACTC
>CACXMM010000009.1 GCA_902768785.1 uncultured Prevotellaceae bacterium | reverse complement strand
CAGATTACCACATTCATCCTTACGACGCTCATAAATAGCCACATGGTCAGCGCCCATCGTCAACTCACCATTGCGCCACTTACACTGTTTGACATAAACAAGGTTTGAGTCAATGCTGGATTGTGCTATTCCTATAGCGTCATCAATCAGCTGGTTTATCTTGGCTGAGCCCTGCATGGCCGAAAGGGAAAGAGGAACGTTGCCTGAGTACATTTTGGGAACATGGTTGAGAACCACTAACGTCCAGTTGTACTTCTTCTTTAAGGTGTTCAACGAGGCCATCAGCGTTCCAGCGTCAGCACTTCTATCAAGAGATTGTCCCAAGGCTGTAATATTGTCAATAAACACGACATCCGCATAATTGGCAGCAGCCACTTCTTCTATCCCTTTAAGTACATCCTCTGCGGGATGCTCTCTATCCATCTCAGCGCGAAGAAAGGTGGAAGGGAAATTGGGAGTCCCATAGCGGTTGCCAAGTTGACGGGGTGTCATCTCACAGTCCACATATAATACCCGCTTGCCTTGTTCCGCAATATATCTTGCTATCTGCATTGCAAAGATCGTCTTGCCAATGCCAGACTGTCCGAAGATGATACTGAGATCACCTTCGAGCACAATGTCTGGGTAGAGTGAGACCAATGGTGGCAACAATTGTGCATCTTCAATGCACTTGTTCATCGGCTCAACGATGAATCCACCTCCATTCACAGGCTCAGCATCTTGGAGTGCCTTGAATGATTGTTTGATGATGTCCTTTCCCATCACTTCAATCCTTTCTCAATTCGTTCAACATCTGATTGCTTGTACTGATTCTTGCCACCCAGTTTATAACAGGGCAAGTAGCCACTGGCATTCCAGCGCCAGAGTGTTGCCCTACTCTTTCGCAGACGCTTAATCACTACAGCCTCGTCGATCATCACGTCATTCTCAGCTTCTTTTCGGGACTGAGCAAGTTCGTCAGCCCATTCAAGAAAGGCAGACTTCAGGACACCAACAGTTGTTATCACCACAGTATTTGACTGTGAATCGTCTAACATTGCTATTGACTTCATCTTATTAATGTAGCAGGTTCTTTTGGCGATCCTCACGGTCAGACATTGACCTCGCACCTGCCGGGATCCATCCTCTGCAATGAGGCTTGCAGCGATTTCACGGTGCGAAGGTACAAATTTTTGAAATACGCTTGATTCATTCTGAGTAGTCTGCGGTAGTCGACTACCAAAAGCTACTTCTGTTAATCGGATATAACGCAAAAAGGCACAAAAAAAGGCCTGTAAACATGAGATTACAGACCTTAATATGAACAACTCGTCAAATGAGTTAGTAGAAGAACGACATCACCCATCGCCAGAACTGAAACAGCATGTTTCGTGGTGACATAGAGGTCTTTTTGAATACGATTCGACCATCATCTTTCTTGGTATATCCGATTCTCGTTCTTAGCGATGCTCTGATAGGGATCTTTAAGTCCTCTTGGGTCTTGTCGCGTAGCAATGGAAGCTCTTTGTTGTATGCTTTCTGGCTTATAGATGGAAACTCTTCCTTTATATCTTCATACCTACAGCTTTTTATAAGACCTTCTTCACTACTAACATCACCAACGCTGCCCCTTTCCCTATTTCGCCATTAGTCATAAAATGAAGGGTGTCCATAATCTCCTTTGCTTTTTCTGGGAACTGAATCACTTTTAGGAATGAAGTGGGTTTATCTTTAGTACTTTTGGGGATAAACTGGTCTAACAACCTAATAAAGCCCAACACCAGTTTCGGACCAAGACCGGGGAAGGACTTACTTAGCAATTGTTTGAGATAACTCACAATCTCATCACGATGCTTGACACCACGTATGAATATATACTCAATTACACGCTTATAACCTTTGTCTTTTTCACAGAACTGATCATAAGTGATGTCGTGTCTTGTCATAATCAAGATAATTACCTCTGCTGTAGATTGTAAAGAGGGAGGCTGGATATTGTCGTCAATTGTTCCGTCTGGCTGTTCTCTCAGTTTGAGCAACGATGTTATATAATCAACATTCCTATCCTCAATAGACTTCCCATATTCTCTATCTAAGCTCTTATAAAATTCGTCTAAACTATTCTTTGCCATACCTTACTCTAAAATCTTCAAATCTTTGTTTACATAATACAACGGCTGCTTATACGCATAGCACATCAACACGAAACGGTCTTTCATATCCATGTGAGTATAGTGATTCACCGCATCACTGCCCTCATGATGCAATCCTGCTGCATACATGTTTATCTGGGCCTTAGTCAGAATATCAACATGCGTCTTTCGACAAGTTTTGCTGCTGGCCAGCTCGTAAAGGGGCTGATATTTATTATTACCAAGTTCCTCGTCAAAGACTGCACACTTACGGTCAATGCCACAATATTTCATCAATTCTTTGATTTTTATATTATAACCACTTTTGCCACTGACATATTTCAAGATATGGAAGTTAAATTTATACTTTATGATGATATCATAGGCAAAGCGCATCACAGGAGTCTCAATTTCTTTACGGCTCACATTTTCTCTGAGTGTTTTCTCTGGCAAATAATGAATATACATGATACCATCATCAGATACTGCAATATTGTCCATCGACAATCTTTTGAACTCGCTGATGCGGCATCCAAAGGCACATTGCAGGACAAAAGCATCTTTTGTTTCCTGGAGAGGCCCTGGCACTTCAGTATCCCTAACTTTCAGGAACTCTTCTTGCAAAAGGAAAATAGGTGGATCATAAGACTCGCGCATCATGGTTCGTTTCTTGTTCTTTCCCAAATAGATGAATGGCGAAGCACTCAACTCGCCTTTCTCTATCAACTCATTGAAGAATGCCTGAATCTTTTTCATCTTTGTTGCAACGGTGTTCTGGTCACGGCGTTCTGCAGGTATATTCCTTGGCTTGACCATATCATACAGGCTCTTATGTTTATCCACGTATTTGTATTCATCAAACAGGAACTGTCGAAAATCCATCAGGTCATCCGCATCAAATTCTGACGGAGTGACCTTCAGCCGATGTTGGATAGTAAGAAATCTGGTGAGTTCACCTAATGACACCTTATAATGCCTCTGCCTGCCTTCGCCAAAATTACCATCACGCAAGCCATCATCGATGTATTTTGAAAACCTATCAACTAGCGTCATCTCAGTCAGAGCTTTCACATTCTTCTGGGGATGTAATACGTCTGAAATAGCCTTTTCAAAGTCTTCAGCCGTAATACGAGTTTTGTCTTTAACCTCGCATAACTGCCGATAAGCTGTTTCCATAGCGTCTATTTCCGTGTCTATATCAAGTTTCAGTTGCTTGTTATATACACTTACGCGGGGTTTTAACTCACCAGTATCGGTAAACTTATCCAGATCCTTTAGTTCTGCGTCAATTTCACTCTTATGGTACAGGTCAACACCTCTTCCATCGCGCAAACGGAAACGGAGCCTTATAGTTCCTTCCTGCTTGCTTGTCCTCTTTACTATTGTAAGTCCTTTCATACCTATTATATTATTAAAGCGTGTTTAAAACGTGGTGCAAAGGTACTCTTTTTGCACCACCGAACCAAATTATTGCACCACATTTTTGAAACGCTTTAATATATTTAACCTCGTAAACACCTGATTTACAAAGCAAATCATCTCAAAATCATTTCACGGTATTTCAATTTTTGAATCCCAAGCGGATCACAGAGTAAAGACAATCATCACAGCAAATCCCTGATCCTCCTTCGAGAATCAGGGATTACTTTTTCTACTTGTTATGTTCAATCGAGCTACCCTCGGAACGGATATAGTAAAAGAATAAAAAGGCAATGTGTCCGATCTGTTGCAATTGCATGGGGCCATCAGACCGGCACACACTGCTACTAACCCTCACGGGCTTCCATGTGATTCATAGATTGAAAAAAGGAATTTCGTTATCTTTTGGTTTGACATTAGGTTACGGCAATATACACAAATCATCGTATCTGCATAGCTCGATGCAAACAGATACAATAACCTACATAAGTTCTGTAAAGATCGTAAGTGATTCATGAATGTAGTTGATAAAAAGTAGTAAAATGTCCTATAGATATTCTTCTGCAAAAGTAAGAAATTTATCGATAACTTCCAAGAAAAACAGGAAAAAAGTGTGCGAACACAGAAAAAAAACAGCGCAAACCTCACGGCCCACGCTGGATACAACATAACTAACAAAATAACCTAATAAAAAACTTCTAAAAAACTATTTAAAAACCAAAACATAACATATATACTAACTGCTAAACATTTTCTCTTTGGGTGACATCATAAAATCACGCTGCAAAGGTAATATGTTTTTTTCAACAATACTTCATTTTTTGTTACAGCAACTTTATTTTCTGTATTGCACTATAGAAAAACAAAAAGATGAAGATGAAGATCAACCATGATATCCGATCAAAAAAACGAGTTGAACGTTTGATTATTCCAGAATAATGATTACCTTTGCATCAGATAAGAGTAAGGCAGATGACTTTGCCAAGCTCATCATCCCATATTGTTAAACTATAAATAAAGTATTATGGAGAATACTAAAAGAAAGAAACTAAAGGAGGAGAAGAGTATGAGGTACATCCGATTTGACTGGGCGATGAAACACCTGTTACGCGACAAAGCCAACTATGTGGTATTGGAGGGGTTCCTTTCAGTGCTGTTGGGAGAGAGTGTGTACATCAAGACTTTCCTTGAAAGTGAAGGAAACCAACAGGAGGAGAACGACAAGTACAACCGTGTGGACATCCTCTGCGAAGACTCCCATGGCGACCTGATTATCATTGAGGTACAGAATGAGCGGGCCTACACCTATTTCCACAGGATGCTTTATGGTACATCTAAGGTGATTACAGAGTATATCGGATTAGGACAAGATTATGATCACATAAGAAAGGTATATTCAATCAACATTGTCTATTTCCAGTTAGGACAAGGAACAGATTACGTATATCATGGTAAGACAGAATTCCGAGGCATCCACACGAAGGATATCCTACATCTATCAAAACGGCAAATGGAAATGTTTCGCGGCAAAGAGGCAGGAGATATATTTCCAGAGTATTATGTACTGAAAGTGAACGACTTTGACAAGACAGCCAGAACCCCACTCGATGAATGGATCAGTTTCCTAAAGACTGGTGAGATAGATGACCACTACACAGCCCAAGGGCTACCTGAGGCCAGAAAGAAACTTCGCATTGACAGCCTCTCTGACGCTGAACGGAGAAGATACTACTGGGAAATGGAGAATCGGATGGCTGAAAATGATGTGATGCGTTCCGCATATATCGACGGTGTTGCCGATGGAAGAGAGCAAGCAAGAGAAGAGGGAAGAGAGGAGGGACGTGCGGAAGGTATTTTGTCCGTTGCCCGCAACCTCAAGGCATCAGGTATTCCTGTTGATGTTATCGCCCGCAACACAGGATTAACAGTTGAAGAGATAGACAATTTGTAGATGTCGATAAATGAAGAATGGCACCGCGATGCGGTGCCATTCTTTTGTATAGGGATTGTTGTTGATTCTTACATCTCGTCCAACAGGAACTCCAACATTTCCTTGCTACCTGCAGACCCTGGATCCTCAGGAGTTGCACCACCAGATACCGGAATCATCAAGACAGACTCCATCACCTTCACATTCACGAACGGCTTTATATATTCCTTTTTCATAATCAAGTTCTTTTCAATTGTTATACATTGTATTTAAACTCACATTACTTCACGATCACCTTACGACCGTTCATGATATAAACGCCCTTCTGTGGGTTGGAAACGCGAGCACCGTTCAGATTGTAGATTGGACCGTTCACACTGTTCTCTGCCTGAACCTCATTGATACCAGTAACAACTGCATCCTCAACAATCATCAAGAACTCCTTAGCAGTAGCGGGAACATCATCCTTCTTCAGATAAGCCTTGTTAGCGGGCAGTGTACCAGCGGTACAAGGAACGAAGCTTGAGCCATCGCTCTTCAGGATATAATTGCCAGCCTCAATAGAAGTTGCTGTAGTCACACCAACCAGCTTACTGCCAGTAGCAGTAGGAGTAGTAGCAGCTACAGGAACAGAGATGTTAGCAGTACCTGAACCTTCAATCAGGAAGCCCTCACCAGCAGGAATACCAGTTGTAACCTGTGTCAATGTAGCCTCAGATGCAGTAATGCTACTTACTACATAGAACTTAGCGTCTGTTACACCAGATACATCAAGATCCTTGTCGCAGCAATAAGAGTTGTAACCACTTGCGTTAGCGAGGGTGATGTCAACGGTAGTAGATTCCTTAACATATACATTAATTGTCATATCCGGGAACTTAACCTCGTCAATTAGATCTTCATCCCACAATCTAAAATTCTTCACATTAATAACATAAGGATCGGTCTGTGCAGCTGCCGTTGTCACCTTTAATGGAATACTTACAATAGCACCACTCCCTGCGCTTAAATAAGATGTAGTTGAATTTGAAAGGACAAGTGTTTGATAGGTTCCTTTGTCATTCAAATTAACAGTCTCACCTGAAAAATTTGTTCTGCTAGTAGGCGTAGGGGTTCCATTAAAATCAAATCCATCAGGAAGATAGATGTTTGTTGAAAAGTCGGCTGTAAATGTCGTAGTTGTATTACTCAGATGAATCTCAATAACAAATTCCTTTCCAGGAGCTACTGTTACATCATCTTTACCACCTTCACCCTTTACTGTCACTTGATCAGCAGCTAATGCCTTGCCACCAAGTAGCAATGCAAAACTCAAAAAGATAAATTTCAATGTTTTCATATAACAAAAATAACTTTAAATTTTTCTTAACAGCAATTTATAATCAGCAATAGTTACTTCACCATCACCATTCAAGTCTGCATTTTCAGGTGCTGGATTTGTACCAATCATTTTCTGTATTCTCTTAGCATCAGCAATAGATAACTCTCCATCACCACTTACATCACCCAAGACAGTACCAGCAACATTCGTAATTTTCATGAAGAGATTCCAATACTTTGCATCATTACTATTATATTTACCCATAGAACCATTTGGAGTCACTAGAGTTGCTGTCTTGAACACATTTGCATCGAACGAAGTCTCAGGAATTCCCAGTACCTTATCACCCGGTGTAAAATTCTGCACCTGTGTCAAAGCGGTTAACCCTGCGAAAGCATTTTCATCGATTCCTGCAGTAATCTCTGTAGGACTATAATCGATTTCAAGTTTAGTCACCTTTGCTGCAGCAGTTGCGAACTGATCCTTGCTGTCTGCAGAATTGCCAGGAGCTGTCGGATATAATACAGTCGTCGTAAAGGCATTGGCTGCTACAGAAGAAACGTGTGCAGCAACACCAACATCTGCAGGATACAAATAATGAGGTATCGTTACAGTTCCAGCATACTTCGATTCCAACAAAGTGGGATCACCTGTAGCACCAGAAATATAACTGGCAAAGCCAATCACCTTCAGATTAAGTCCACTTTCAGTATCAATCACGTAATACTGCAACTCTTCAAGGTCAAAGACATCACCTGGCACATGACCTTCTCCAATCGTCGTAGCCACTCCTGCGTTGGTTCCGAACTTACCACCTTGCGCAAAAGCGGGAATGCCAACCATCGCTACGAAGGCCAGCATCGTAAGTTTCTGAATGATTCCTTTTCTCATAAATTTAGTTTTTTATAAAATTAGTAATATGTACATATTTTCTCTGCAAAGATAACAATAAATATCATACCTCCAAAAGTTTTGCTAAAAAATCTTAGAATTTTAACAAATTATTAGGAATATCGTGTTTCCCCGCAGTTTTGCTTGTATGCCATCGAATGGAACGAAAGATCACACTACTTTGAATCTGTGGTTGTCGAGCCTCGAAAAACTTTAACACGTCAATCAAGGGCATGACTAAGTAACAATCATATTGTTGCAAGGAACTCCGTTGCTGTCATCACAGGAAGCTTCGAATTAATAGAATGAGCGTAGCGTAGGTCATTGGAGAGACCACCAGCTGTACTTTCTTTTCATACGCCATCGTAAAAAGGCGTAACGCATCTTGACAGAAAGGTTCTCGTTTTTCCAACAAGTCAACTACGATATTTGTGTCAAGGAACAGTCGTGTCATTTATACTTATTCTCTAAATATTGGTAATATGCTTCACGAGCATTCAAATCATCATCTGCAATTGGTTCAGCAGCCCCAAGCAGACTGAGCACGACATCTGGCACAGAACTATCCGTGGCAGTCTGATTCTTGCCCATAAAGCGGAGGAGAAAGTTTTCTATAACAGCAGGAAGACTCAGTCCTTTCTGCTGCGCAAAAGCCTGTGCCTCTTGATAAATGTTACTATTGATAGCTACTTCCATAATTGATGTTAGTTTGATTGTTCGTTTGCAAAGATAAATATTTTTATCGACATTTCTATCAAAAAAACAAAAATAATTTTTAATCGCTCCTTTTGAATAGTCTAACGGCGTATCTATACTGCAATGACAACGTGTTCTTCATATATGCAAATGATCATCACGTTTGAACAAGTCAATCCAAAGCCAAGTACAGTTTAGGCAATAGGCTTGCACAACTTGTGCAAAGGCTTTGCACACTTTGTGCAAGCTATCTGCACACTTTGTGCAACGTATCTGCACAAATTCATTGACTATTTTCGTTTACAGGAAAGAGTTTTCGCTTTCCCTTCGGCCAGTTTTTTTTATTAAACACAGAGACACAGAGACACAGAGTTTTTTATTGAAATTTCAGGTGTTTGTGGGGATCGCCTACGGCGAGAAATCCTACAAAATCTTACCAAAATCCTACAAAATCCTACAAAATATTACAAATCTTACAATAATCTTACATAATTCCATATGGCTTATTTGTTTGATTTTGTTTAGATTTTGTAGGATTTCTCGCCGTAGGCGATCCCCACAAACATCCGAAAGATCAATTTATTAAAATTTCTGGATAAAATTATTCTAATTATTCCAATTTCTTTCCAACTTCATCGCCGTAGGCGAAAAAAGGCATGAAAAGGATTTGTTTTCCATTCATTTCCGTTTCTTTCCTATTCGCGGAGCGAGGTGCGGTATTTCGCTTCGTCCTTGTCTTCTAGCATACTGAGGTAGCTGTTGTAGCGGCTCTCTGCGATATAATGGTCTTCGAGCGCTTTGAGGACAGCACAACCCGGTTCGTGGGTGTGGGTGCAGTTACTGAAACGGCAGTCCTTAGAGAAATGAAAGATTTCCTTGAAGTAGCCGCAGATCTCCTCAGGTTCCATGTCGAAGGTGCCGAAGCCCTTGATGCCGGGAGTGTCGATGAGCCAAGAGCGTGAGGGGGGATTATTCGAGGAAGGAGGAAGGAGGAAGGAGGAAGGAGATATGCATTGAGCGCATGTGTCCTGAACAGAATCCTTTGAGTCCTGTATCTCAGAAGTATTCTCCTTACTCCTTACTCCTTCCTCCTTCCTCGAATAATCCTCCCTCGATAAATTAAACGGAATCATCTCCGAAAAAGTGGTGGTGTGCATACCCGTATTATGGGCATCGCTGATCTCTGCCGTACGGAGGTTGATGCCGGGCACTATCTTATTTAATAAGGTGGACTTCCCCACCCCGCTGTTCCCACTGAACACCGTGACCTTTCCTTCGAGCAAAGGGAGGAGGCGGTCGAGTCCTTCACCCGTAGCAGCAGATACGGGAAGACACTGGTAGCCAATGGTGTCATAGAGGTTGATCATCAAGTCCTGATAGTGTTTTTCATCCTCATCCAGCAGGTCCGTCTTGTTAAAGAGCAGGATGACAGGCACCCGATAGGCTTCTGCCGAGGCGAGGAAACGGTCGATGAAGGTCGTACTGGTCTGCGGATAGTTCACCGTGACCACCAGTACTGCCTGATCGACATTCGCGGCGATGATATGGCTCTGCTTACTGAGGTTCGGCGACTTCCGGATGATATAGTTACGGCGGTCCTCGATGGCGGTGATGAATGCCGTACCCTCGGCATTGACGAGTAACTCCACACGATCTCCCACAGCCACCGGATTGGTGCTGCGTATCCCCTTCAAACGGAAGTTTCCTTTGATCTTCGACTCAATGGTACGTCCGTCATCCGTGAGGACGGAGTACCACGAGCCTGTGTTTTTAACGACTAAGCCTTTCAAGATTATACCGTCATGATCTCCTTGTTCTTCGCATCGATCAGCTCATCGATCTTCTTGATGAACTTATCGTGGATCTTCTGCAGATCGAGCTCGGCATCCTTCTCGTTATCCTCGCTGAGTCCGTCTTTGATGGCTTTCTTCAGCTTGTCCTTGATATCGGCACGCACATTGCGTACTTCCACCTTGGCCTTCTCGGCAATCTTGTTGCACTGCTTGGTAAGCTCACGACGGCGTTCCTCTGTGGGCTGCGGGATATTCAGACGGATGATCTCACCGTTGTTCTCGGGGGTGATACCTACATCACTGTCCATGATGGCCTTTTCGATGTCGCGGATCGCCTTCTTGTCCCACGGACGGATAGCAATGGTGCGGGCATCAGGACAGTTCACATTGGCCACCTGGTTCAGGGGTACCTTACTGCCATAGGAGTCAACACGCACACCATCGAGGATGGCCACGTTGGCACGTCCGGCACGGATACGGTTCAGGCTTTCCTCCAGGAACATGGCAGCCATCTCCATTCTCTCTTCACTCTCTGCTAATGTTGCTTTTACGTCAATCATATTGATGGTATTAAAGTTTTCTTTTGACAAAGATAAGGCATTTTTTTGAAACTGACAACTTTTTTGCAAAAAAACGTACAGGATCGTAGAAAATAACTGACCCCACCCCTGCCCCTCTTATCCTATTCCGAATAAACTGACAGAGCAACGATTTGCACGATGCGCTCCAAGTAATACTGATCCACCTCATCGAAGGTGGCCAGCTCCTTGCTATCGATATCAAGCACGGCAACGACCTCGTTGGAGGCGTTGAACACGGGGACGACAATCTCTGAGCGACTCAGTGAGCTACAGGCGATATGACCAGGAAACTCCTCAACATCAGGTACCACAACCGTCTGCCGACGGGCCCATGCCGTACCGCACACCCCTTTGTTGTAAGGGATATGGTAGCAGGCCACACTGCCCTGGAACGGTCCAAGAATCAGTTCATCGTCATTTACTAAATAGAAACCTGTCCAGAAAAAAACCATGGCCTCGTGGATGGCTGCCGACACATTCGCCAGCACACCCACCTTGTTCGTTTCTCCTGCTATCAGGCTCTCCACCTGTTGGAGTAGCAGTTCGTATTTCTCTTTCTTTTCCATATTTTTATTTTGTATTTCTCTCACTTATTCGTACCTTTTACTTCGTGGAAGGTACTTACGTTCGGAAATAAAAATAAAAGCATTTATTTTGTATTTCTCTCACTTATTCGTACCTTTGCAGCACTATTATTAGTAAAATATATCTGACCCCACCCCTACAATGGGAGGGGAGCGCCATGCGGCATGAAACAGTAATAAAAGACATGCAAGAGACGACCAACTACATCATGGATGCCGTGAAGGAGTTCGACTACAGCACACTGGATGCCATCAACTTCCCCGGTCCCGATGCCTATAGCACATTCTGGTTTGCCTATAGCGACAAGATGACGTGGATACCCTTCATCGTCATCATTCTGTGTTGTCTGCTATACCGCACGAACTGGCGGAATGCGCTCCTGCTCGTTGCCGCCATCGCCCTGCTGTTCTTTCTGAGCGACTTCTGCGTCGCCAGCTTCAAGCCACTCTTCGGGAGGCTCCGTCCTTCACACGATGAGGGCATCATGAATATCCTCCACTATGTGAACAATTATCATGGCGGACTATACGGGTTCCCTTCGAACCATGCGAGCAACGGATTCGCCGCCGCCACCTTCCTTACTTTATTATATAGGCGTCCTGGCATCACTGTCTGCGCCTTCCTCTGGGCCATTGGCTCCTGTTATTCGAGGATGTACTTAGGCGTGCACTTCCCCACCGACATCCTGGTGGGTGCCACCTTGGGCGTATGCGTCGCCTTTGTTGTCTATTTCCTGTACAAGAAGGCCTACCAGCGCATGAGCATGAGTCATGCTATGCCTCCGTTCAGCACCGTATATCAAGGACGTGAGCCCTGGCCTGTTATCATCACCTTTGTGCTGACCCTTCTCTGCCTCATCGGCTTTGTGGTGATTTGATCCACCCTTACCCCATTCCCGAGCGAAGCAAGAGAGGGTCAAACTAAGAACGCAGCACACAGATTCGTCAGTTCCACGAACTGCGGGATTGACAGTTGCTCTGGGCGTTTCGTCATGATCTCCTGAGCAAAGAAAACGGCATCGGGCATATGGTCTTTGGAGAAGAGTTGTCGCAGACTCACCCTCAGCATCTTACGTCGTTGATTGAATACCGTCTTGACCACCCGCTTAAACAGTCTCTCATCACATCCCAGTTCCCGTACGTCATTGCGAGTCATGCGTATCACCGCACTCTTCACCTTAGGTGGCGGATTGAACACATGCTCATCCACCGTAAACAGATACTCCACATCATACCAAGCCTGAATGAGAACGCTCAGGATACCATACGCCTTGGTGCCCGGCTGCGAGGCGATACGCAACGCCACCTCCCGCTGAATCATTCCCGTACAACAAGGGATCAGCTCCTTGTTGTCGAGCATCTTGAAAAAGATCTGTGAGGAGATATCATAAGGATAGTTGCCCGTCAGCACAAACGGCTGTCCGTCAAACACTTCACGGAGATCCATGCGGAGGAAGTCAGCGGAGAGGAGAACGCGAGGAAACTCATTCGAAGAAGAATCTTCTTTCGAGGAAGGAGGAAGGAGGAGGGAGGAAGGAGATATGCACTGGGTACATGTGTCCTTAACAGAATCTTTAGAATCATATACAGTATTCATAGCGTCCTGTATCTCAGAGGTAATCTCCTTCCTCCCTCCTCCTTCCTCCTTCCTCGAATAATCCTTCCTCGAAAAGAACGGGTACCGTTCTTTCAAATACTCCACACTCTCACGATCGATTTCCACCACCGTCAACGGTCTTGGCTTTTCCACCAGGAACTGTGTCAGCACCCCCATGCCTGGTCCTACCTCCAGAACGGGAATGTCTGGATAGGCGTCCACGGTATCAGCGATGGCACGTGCAATGGTCAGGTCGGTCAGGAAATGCTGTCCGAGGTTCTTCTTGGGTCTTACTTGTTTCATTCGCTATCGTTTTGTGTGCAAAGATAATGTAAAAAAACGAATAAGCGCGCAGTTTTTCCCTTTTTCGAATGCAAAAACAATCCGGCGGCATGGGAGTGAACCTCTCCATACCGCCGGACGACTCATATTTTATGTTTGCTCGTGTTTCTTACTCGTTGATCTTCTTTCCAACGTAAGTACCATACACTACCACGAAAGTGCAAACAGCTGCTGCGAATGCTACAATTGCTAATACGTTCATCATTTTTTCCTTTCTCTGTTTGTTAATTGTTATCCTTAAATCTGAAATGTTATCCTTCAGCCTTACGGCCAATCTTTTTTATCCTTTTGACGATGCAAAGGTACGATGATTTTTGAAACGCGCCATGGCTTTTCAGGGAAATGAATGTAAAAACGACCTTTTTTTGATGTCCGTCAACGCAATTGACGAGGGTCAATTCGTTTTCTTTCTTTTTTCTTTCTCGTTTCATCAGATTATTTGTATCTTTGCAAAGAATATGAAACAGGAAAAGGTAACGGGCAATATCATCAAGATCGCGTTCCCCCTTATATTGGGCGGCGCCATCCTTTATTGGATGTACCGCGACTTTGACTTCCAACAGATCCGGCATGTCCTTCTGCATGAGATGGACTGGACGTGGATGCTGTTGTCATTTCCCTTTGGTATCCTGGCACAGTTGTTCCGTGGCTGGCGTTGGCGGCAGACTTTAGAGCCTATCGGCGAACATCCCCGTCTCTCCACGTCTGTTCACTCCATCTTTGTGTCGTATGCCGCCAGTCTGGTCATCCCCCGCATCGGTGAGTTTACCCGTTGCGGTGTTCTGAAACGATACGATGGCATCTCTTTCTCGAAGGCATTGGGGACGGTGGTGACCGAACGGGCCATCGACACCCTGCTGATGCTCTGTGTGACGGGCATCACCCTGCTGTTCCAGATGAGTGTGTTCGGCACTTTCTTTGACCGTACGGGAACGAGTCTGGACAGTATCCTCCACGGATTCTCTCTTACTGGCTATCTGGTAACGGCAATCTGCGGTATTGCCGTCCTCCTTCTGGTCATCTTCCTGCTCCGCAGGCTCTCTATATATAATAAGGTGAAAGCCACGGTGGACGGCATCTGGCAAGGTGTACTGTCACTGAAGGACATACGGAACATTCCGCTGTTCGTGTTCTTCACCTTAGGCATCTGGGGTAGCTATTTTCTTCATTACTATCTCACTTTCTTCTGTTTTGACTTCACGGAGCATCTGGGAATCTCGTGTGCCCTGGTGACATTTGTCGTGGGTAGCATCGCAGTCATCGTTCCCACGCCCAACGGTGCCGGCCCCTGGCACTTTGCCGTGAAGACCATGCTCATCCTCTATGGAGTGGCCGACGAGCAGGCCCTCTACTTCGTTCTCATCGTGCACACCGTGCAGACCATGCTTGTCATTCTCTTAGGAGTGTATGCTTGGGTGGCTCTTTCGTTCTCTGGGAAACGCAAGGTTTCCCTATCGAGGAAGGAGGAAGGAGAAGGGAGGAAGGAGAATACCATTATGTCTAACCTTAATGAAAAATACGATTATGAATAATTTTTTCTATAAGAAAGTTGATGCTTACCATATTGCAAAAGACTACGTTATCTACGTATATTCTTTACTGAAGAATTATCCTCAATGTGAGAATTATGCATTATGTGACCAAATGCGACGTTCTGCAATTTCCATACCCTCAAACATTGCAGAGGGATTAGGAAGAATGTCTGTTAAGGAAAGAATCCATTTCTTAGAGATTGCATTCGGTTCTCTGGCTGAGGTGTCGTGTCAATTGGACTTATCCGAAGCCTTAGGATATATTACCAATGAAGAATTAGACATCGCAGAGAGAAAAGCGGAACACCTTTCTAAGGTTATGTCTGGATTAAAGAATTATCTTTTAACCAAAATAGTACAAACATCAGGTTGTGAGTAAGGAATGGCATGAAGGTATTCTCCTTCCTCCCTCCTCCTTCCTCCTTCCTCGATAAAGAACAAAAAACTATGAGCGAAATTAAAAATCTGAATCCGCAGTGCATCTGGAAAAACTTTTATGCACTGACACAGGTGCCCCGCCCAAGCGGACACCTTGAGAAAGTACAGCAGTTCCTGCTGGAGTTTGCTAAGAATGCAGGCGTGGAGGCCTTCAAAGACCCCGCCGACAACATCGTGATGCGGAAGCCTGCCTCTCCGGGTATGGAGAACAAGAAAGGCGTGATCCTGCAGGCTCACATGGACATGGTGCCGCAGAAGACACCCGAGAGTACCCATAACTTCGAGACCGATCCCATCCAGCCATGGATAGACGGGGAGTGGGTGAAGGCAAAGGGTACCACCCTCGGTGCCGACAACGGATTAGGTGTGGCTGCCATCATGGCTGTGATGGAGGATAAGAGTCTGAAGCACGGACCCGTGGAGGCCCTGATCACTGCTGATGAGGAGACGGGTATGTTCGGTGCAAACGCCCTTCCTACTGGAGAGCTGCAGGGGGATATCCTGCTGAACCTCGACTCTGAGACCTGGGGTAAGTTCGTCATCGGCTCTGCCGGTGGAATCAACCTCACCGCTACACTGGAATACAAAGAGGTGGAGACCGATGCTGAGGATGTGGCCGTGAAGGTGACACTCAAAGGATTGCGCGGCGGACACTCCGGACTGGAGATTCATGAAGGACGTGCCAATGCCAATAAGCTGATGGTGCGCTTCGTCCGTGAGGCCATCGAGGAGTGCGAGGCACGACTGGCCTCTTGGGACGGTGGAAACATGCGCAATGCCATTCCGTTCAAGGCTGAGGTGGTGCTCACACTGCCGAAGGAGAACGTAGATGCCCTGAAAGAGCTGGTTGCCGACTGGAAAGCTGACTTCATCGACGAATACAAGGGTATTGAGAGCGGTATTGAGTTCTATGCCGAGGATGTGGAGACGCCCAAGATGGAGGTGCCCGTGGAGATACAGGACAACCTCATCAGCGCCATCTATGCCTGTCATGACGGCGTGGTGCGCATGATTCCTTCCTATCCCGACGTGGTGGAGACAAGCTCCAACCTCGCTATCATCAACATCGGCGACGGCAAGGCACTGATCAAGGTCCTTCCACGATCTAGTCGTGAGGATATGAAAGACTATATCGTGAACATGCTCCAGAGCTGCTTCAACATGGCTGGCATGAAGGTGGAGACCGACAGCAGCTATGGCGGATGGGATCCGAATCCAGATAGCGAAATCCTGCACCTGCTGCTGAAGGAATACAAGGAACTCTTCGGCAACGAAGGTATCATCCAGGTGGATCATGCTGGTCTGGAGTGCTCGATCATCCTCGGTAAGTACCCGCACCTCGACGTAGTGTCGTTCGGTCCTACGATGAAATCACCGCACACCACGACAGAGCGTGCCCTCTGGGCTACCGTTGAACCGTTCTGGGCTCTGCTCAAGAAGACATTGGAAGATATTCCGGTGAAGTGATATTTCTGGAGGAAGGAGGAAGGACGAAGGAGGAAGGTTTTTGGAGGAAGGACGAAGGACGAAGGAGGAAGGAGAATAGTACTGAGATACTGGCCAAAAATGGTAATACTGTTACTTAGAGCATATCTCCTTCCTCCGTCGTCCTTCCTCCTTCCTCCTTCCTCCAGAAACCTTCCTCTAAAAATCAAAGAAAATTTGGTATTTTCTTTGATTTTTACTCACTAATTCGTACCTTTGCACCCGATATCCTGTCATCCGCCCTCTGTGCGGACGACTATTCATTCACTTAAACATACCAATATGGACGATTATCCGGCGGAAAATAACGAGAACTTTACATGGGGCTGAGGGTTACCCGTCCGCTGGGCTAATCCTTTGCCAAGAACGTTTCATCTTGTAAAAGGACTAGCAAAATGAGAACATACTGGAACACAAGCAACGGCTTGAAAGCCATCCCTGAGTGGGAGCCGAACTGCTGGGTACAGGTGACATGCCCAACAGAAGAGGACCAGCACATGCTGGAAGAGAAATACCAAATACCCGACTATTTCCTGAGCGACATCAGCGATACCGATGAGCGTGCCCGTTATGAGTATGATGACGGCTGGATGCTCATCATCCTCCGTATCCCCTATGTCAAAGAGATCCGGAGCCGTACGCCCTATACCACCGTGCCCTTGGGTATCATCCACAAGCGAGACGTAACCATCACGGTGTGCTACTATGAGACAAACATGATGATCGACTTTGTGAGCTTCCAGCAGAAACGCGGCGAAGGATTCACCGACTATGTGGATATGATCTTCCGACTGTTCCTCTCCTCAGCCGTGTGGTACCTGAAACGACTCAAACAGATCAACACACTCATCGAGAAGGCCAAACGTAACCTCGATCACAACGTGGATAACGAGAGCCTGATCGGTCTGTCACGTCTGCAAGACTCACTCACTTACTTCAATACTTCTATCCGCGGTAACGAGACCTTACTCGCCAAACTGAAATTCAAGCTACAGGTGGATGAGCTGGATGCCGACCTCATCGAAGACGTGAACATCGAGATGACACAGGCACGAGAGACCACCAGTATCTATTCGAACATCCTCGAATCCACCATGGACACCTACCAGAGCATCATCAACAACAATATGAACAATGTGATGCGAACGCTGACCGTGGTGACCATCATCATGATGTTCCCAACCCTCGTGGCCGGTCTTTTTGGCATGAACCTGATCAATGGCATGGAAAACAGTAAGCTCGGATTCACGGTAGCTTTGGTCATTTCCATCGGCGGAAGTGCACTCACATGGCTGTTTTTGAAATACAAGCGACTGATTTAAGAGAAAAAGATCATTTTTTTTCTCATTTCTTAGGATTTTACAATTATTTTTATTAAGTTTGCACCCTATAACACCATTCAAAGCCCATCCCTCAACAAGGGAAGGGCATGATATGGTGAATAATTACCTTGAATACGAACTAAAAATCATTTAAAATGATGGACTCTCAAGAAAACGTCCTCAACAATGAGGCACAGTTAGAGGAAACGAACTCTCAGCCAGTGGCCGAAGAGGAAGTGAAAGTGGAAGAAACAGTAGTAAAAGAAGAAACCGAGGAAACACCTGCGGCAGAAGAGACCGTGGCTAAGGAAGAGGCACCCGCCGAGGTAGCCGAAGAGCCCGTAGCAGAGGAATCCGCGGATGCAGAACCCGCCAAGAAAGTGTTTGCCACCAAGCAGGAGGTGATTGAGCGGCTCAAAGAGCTGGCTCATGGTGACGAGTCGCCTACGAAAGAAGAGGTTGACTTGCTGAAGACCACCTTCTACAAACTGCATTTCGCACAGCGTGAGGCAGAGATGAAAGCCTATCTTGAAGGCGGTGGTGACCCCGAGAAATATTCAGTTCTTCCCGATGAGGACGAAGAGGTGTTCAAGGCAGAAATGGGCATTGTGAAGGAGAAGCGTGCCAAGATCTTCTTAGAGCAGGAACAGGAGAAACAAGAAAACCTGAAGAAGAAGCTCGACATCATTGAGAAGATCAAAGGCATGGCTACGTCACCCGAGGAAGCCAACAAAAACTTCCAGGAGTTTAAAAAGCTGCAGCAGGAGTGGAAAGAGATTCGTCTGGTGCCTGCCGACAAAGCCAATGAATTATGGCGTAATTATCAGTTATATGTGGAGCAGTATTACGACTTGCTGAAACTGAACAGCGAAGCCCGTGAATACGACTTCAAGAAAAATCTGGAAATCAAAAAGCGTCTGTGTGAGGCCGCAGAGAAACTGGCAGAAGAGACCGACGTGATCAGTGCTTTCCACCAGTTGCAAAAGCTGCATCAGGAATACCGCGAGACCGGTCCGGTGGCTAAAGACCTGCGTGAAGAGATGTGGGCACGCTTCAAAGCTGCTTCCACGGTGATCAACAAGAAGCACCAGCAGCACTTCGATGACCTCCGTTCGAAGGAAGAAGAGAATCTGGCCCGCAAGACTGAACTGTGCGAGAAGGTGGAGGCCATTGCCAAGGAAGAGAACAAGAGCGCCGGCGACTGGGAGCGCCACACGAAGCAGATCATCGATCTGCAAACAGAATGGAAGACCATCGGTTTCGCTCCGCAGAAGATGAATGTGAAGATCTTCGAACGGTTCCGTGCTGCCTGCGATGATTTCTTCGGTCGTAAGGCTGAGTTCTTCAAGGACATGAAAGCGAAGTTCGCAGAGAATGCTGACAGGAAACGTGCGCTCATCGAACAGGCCAAGGCTCTGCAAGACAGTACGGAGTGGAAGTCCACCAGTGACAAACTGATTGCCCTGCAGAAGGAGTGGAAGACCATCGGTATGGTTCCCAAGCGTTTGGGTGATCAACTGTGGAACGAGTTCTTGGGTGCCTGCAATAAATTCTTCGAGGCTCGCAATGCTGCCAACCAAGGTACACGCACCGCTGAGCGCGAGAACCTGCAGAAGAAACGCGATGTGATCTCCCAGCTGAAAGCATTGGCCGAGGAGGCTGGAGAGAACATACAGGAGAAGGTGCAGCAGCTGGTGGATGAATACCAGACCATCGGTCATGTGCCCTTCAAGGACAAGGACAAGCTGTACAAGGAGTATCATGAAGTGCTCGACAAGTTGTACAAAGACCTGAACATCTCCACGGCACGCCGCCGTCTTGACAATTTCAAGAGTAACATTAAGAACATGGCAGAGCGTGGCGGTGACGTCCTCGACAACGAGCGTGCCCGTCTGATGCGACGCTATGAGGGTCTGAAGCAGGAGATCCAAACCTATGAGAATAACCTGGGCTTCCTGAATGCCGCCAGCAAGAAAGGCAGCAGCCTCATCGACGAGATGAACCGTAAGGTACAGAAGTTGAAGGACGACTGCGAGCTGGTGCGCCAGAAGATCAAGGCTATAGACGCTGAGAATACAGAAGAATAATAGCATTATTTCCTGGATTGTGGAATGTGGAATGAGGATTGTTAAATGAGATTTGATCTCAAGTAATATTCTCATTTCACATTCCACATTGCTTTACTAACAAATCATAATTTATTTGGTTACATTTGCCATTTGTCTACGTTTTTAGGTTAATAAACTACTAATTTATTTAATCTAAAAACTGTTTTGCAAATGGAAAAACTTTCAAGAACCATTTTGGTTTGTAGTTTGGTAACATCCTTGCTCCTGCCTGCAAAGACATGGGCAAGCAGCTCTGTTACCCCCTCGAATCCACCTGCGGTCACCCAGCAAGTGGGTACTGTCAGAGGACATGTAGTAGATGAAAACGGTGAACCCATGATTGGAGTGACCGTGAAAGTGGTGGACACCAACATCGGTGCCATCACCGACATCAATGGAGACTTCAGCGTGAACAAGGCTGAAGGCAAAAAGCTCCAGTTCTCTTATGCTGGCTACAAGACCCAGACTGTCAGTGCAGGTCGCGGTGACATCAACATCAAGATGGAGCCCGACTACTTAGGCCTGGACGAAGTCGTGGTGGTGGGTTATGGAACGATGAAGAAATCAGACCTTACCGGAACGACCTCCAATGTGAAGACAGAGGCCATCATGGCCAATGTTACCGGCAATGCCCTCGAAGCCCTGCAAGGAAAGGCCGCGGGTGTAGCCGTCTTCAACGACAACAAACCGGGTGAGAGTCCACAGCTCCGTATCCGCGGTTCCAGCTCTATCAATGCCAGCAACGCCCCATTGTATGTGGTCGATGGCTTCCCCCTGATGGGCGATGGTGACATCAGTGACATCAACCCTGCCGACATCGAGTCGATGGAAGTCTTGAAAGATGCCTCTGCCACCGCTATCTATGGATCACGTGGTGCCAATGGTGTGGTGATGATCACCACCAAGACGGGTAAGGCTGGTCGTAAGAACCTCACCTTCAACTCCTCGGTAGGTACTCAGATGCCGGGCCGTAAACTCAATATTGTGAAAGGCCAAGACTTCATCAACTTCATCAACACCGCCTATACGAACTACAACGACGATCCCTCGAAGGCTCCCTTCCTCAATGGTGACACCTCATGGACAACCAATCCGAAGGCCGACACCGATTGGGAGGATCTGCTGTTGAGAGACCACGCATGGCTGCAGAACTATAACCTGAGTATCGACGGAAGCACCAAAGATACCAACTACATGCTCTCCGGCGGATATTACAAGCAGGACGGTCTGGTGGAGACACAGAACTTCGAGAAGTTCTCCATGCACAGCAACCTCCGTCATCAGTTCAACAGCTGGCTGACTATCGGCGGTAGTCTGCAGTTCACCTACTCCACCCGTAATGCCCAGGACAATGCGATGAGTAACGCCGCCCGCTACGGATGGGCCACCGACTCCCCCTACGATAAGAACGGTAACCTGGTAGTACCGGAGAACCCCTATGTATCCGATGCCTGGAACCCACTGATCGACTTCCCCGAGCACATCAGCAGGACAAACACCACCCGCGTGATCATCAACACCTTCGCCGAAGTGAAGATCCTGCCAGAGCTGACCTATCATCTCAGCATAGGCTACGACAGCCGCATCAACCGCGGATACAGCTACAACACCAGTCTGTTGGTAGGTAACCGTGCCAGCGGTACCGGTAACGGCGGTCATTCCTGGAACAAAGGTGCCAGTCGTCTGATGGAGAATATCCTGACGTATGCCAAACAATGGGATGTGCACCGTTTCAGTGCCACAGCCGTCTATTCCTGGCAAGACTATGACTATCAGAGCACTGGTGTCTCTGCCCGTGGCTTCACTCTCGACCAACTCGGTGCTTGGGATATCACCAAGGGTTCCACCGATACCTACTCTCCCAGTTCCAACCGCTATGGTAACCGTCTGATCTCCTATACCGGACGTATCACCTACGCCTTCGCCGACAAGTACCTGCTCACGGCCACAGCCCGTTGGGATGGCTCTTCACGTTTCGGTGAGGACAAGAAATGGGGATTCTTCCCCTCTGCCGGTATCGCCTGGCGTATCTCCGAGGAGAACTTCATGCAGAACATGAAGGCCGTCAGTGACCTGAAATTGCGCGCCAGCTTCGGTGTGACCGGTAACCAGGAAATTGGTAACTACCAGTCGCTGGCTCGTTTGGAGAGTAGCGGCAGTAGTACGAACTATGTCTTCGACGGCACCGAACTGGTGGGATATGCCCAGACTAAGCTCGCCAACCCCAACCTGCAGTGGGAGCGCACCAACCAGTGGAACTTCGGTATCGACCTCGGCTTGTTCAACCGCATCAACGTAAACTTCGACTATTACATCCGTGACACCAACAAACTGCTCTATGAGGTGCCCCTTCCTCGCGAGACTGGATTCTCCACTTTACTGAGCAATGTCGGTGCTACCCAGAACAGAGGATGGGAGCTGACCATTGGCGGTAATGTCTTCAAGAACCGCGACTGGTTCGTTGATGCCAGCGTGAACCTCACTTATAATAAGAATAAGATCAAGGAGCTGTATAATGTGAGCGGTGTGGAGACGAAGGAGATCATCCTGCGTCAGGATGGTACCGGCTTAGACCGCCGCTTGGTGGTAGGCAAGCCTGTCGATGGCCTCTATGCCCGTCATTCCCTCGGCATCATCAAGTCACAGGCCGATCTCGACTGGTATAAGGAGTATGTTCCCAAGACCGCCCAGAACGCCTCTCTCGGTGATGAGATGTATGAGGATCTCGACGGTGACGGCAGCATCGGTTACAACGACTATCAGTGCATCGGTTCCGTACAGCCCAAGTATTTCTATGGTATCAACCTGAGTGCCGGCTTCAAGGACTTCTCAGTAAGCATCTACGGACAGGGTGGTTTCAAGTACGCTTCCATCGCAGGTGCTGAGAGTAGTGGTAACAACGGTACAGAATGGGCTTTGAGCTTCTCAGATAACGGCAGTTACCTCCTCTGGGGTGAGAACAACATCCAGGAGCGTATGTACTTCCCCTCTGAATATGCCTACGAACGGATGTGGAGTCCACAGAACACCAGTGGTGACTTCCCACGCGCCGGTTCCAGAGGAACCTACCTCTCCGACCGTACCAATGGCGACTGGACCTATTTCATCCTGAAGAACATCCAGCTGAACTATAACTTCACCAAGCTGCTGAAGATCAAGACCATCCAGTCGTTGAAGGTAAACCTGAACTTCCAGAACTTCGTCACCTTCGCCAACCACCGCGGCTACAACCCCGTGAATGGCGATATCTCTAACCCCTGGGCGAAGTCCATCATCTTAGGAGTAGATATTAAATTCTAATCGGTAACCATAAAAGAAGAAACAATATGAAATTCTATCAATATATAGCAGCAGGACTTCTCGGAGTGACAGCCCTTGGAAGCTGCACCGACTTGGAGGAGAAGCCATACACGTTTGTTGATCCCAGTTCCTACTACCAGAACGAAGATCAGTTGAACTCTGCGCTGAACACAGTCTATAACTCGTTCAGGACCATCTATAACGACGGCGGTACCTTCATGCGTCTGGAGGGCAGCACCGACTATGGACAGCCCAACCGTGAAGGTAACAAGAACAACATCAACGATATCAATGCGTGGAAGTACCAGAATCAGGAAAACAATGCAGGTACCTTCACAGCCGTCTGGACAAAGTCAATGGCATGTATCAACCGTGCCAACAACGTGATTGCCCAGTTTGAAGCCGCCAATATGGATGAGGCTCTCAGGAACCGCGCCATCGCACAGGCCAGATTCCTCCGCGGTGTGAGCTATTATTGGATTGTCAGGATCTACGGTGGTGCACCGATTATCAAGACAGTGACCACCGACCTCAACAACCTGAGTTTCCCACGAAACACCATTGATGAGGTGTATAGTTTCATCATCGAGGATCTGGAATATGCAGAGGAGAACCTTCCCCTTCGCGGCACCAGCGGCTACGATGTATGGCGTGCCTCCAAGGGAGCAGCACAGGCCTACTTAGCCAACCTCTATCTCTACCGTGCCTCCATGGCAGGCAGCGGCGGTTACAAGACTTTCGACAAGTCCTTGCTGGAGAAAGCCAAGGACTACTGTGAGAAAGTCATCAGCTCAGGAGTTTATTCGCTGGAGCCTGACTTCGGTAACCTGTGGTGTTCACTCAATGGTGACAAGGCCCGAAACAACAAAGAGTCGATCTTCGAGCTGCAGTTCTCCACCCTCTCAGGACAGCAGTGCGGTATGCATCAGAATTTCGGCATGTTCGCCGACTCCACCTACCCCGAGGAGATTGTTTCCTTTGGAAAGACCATCTCCACCGGTGGTGGCGGCAGCTACTACTACCTGCGTACAGGTCCATCGGCAGAGGCATGGCTGAGCTACGATCAGGCTGACGAGCGTCTGAAGGTGCTCATCACCGAAGGTACCTACAGCAAAAGCGGTAACATGGTTCACTGTAAGTATAATATCAACGACTTAGGTTCCCTGAAAGGCTCTGAAGGCTGGGGTAGCTGCTGTCCGGGAAACATCAAAGTGCATGACTTCTCCAAGGAGGCCCGCACCGCCCTGCGCTCAGGAAACAATTTCATGACAATGCGCTATGCTCAGGTGCTGCTCGACTATGCAGAGATCATGAATTGTTTGGGTAACCAGTCGGTGGCTCTTACCTACCTGAACATGGTACACCAGCGTGCCGGTCTGCCTGCCGTGACGGCAGCTGATGCCATGGCGAAATACAAGGATGATGAGCGTGCCGACATCTCCAGCGATGCCGATGCCGTGGATGAGGCCATCTTCAATGAACGCGGCTGGGAGTTCATCGGTGAGGGTGTAATCTATTTCGATGAGCTGCGTACCGACCGTCTTGGCAAGCGCGTGGGATACTTCGTTCATAAGTATAACACCATGAAGTTCAACCAGGTACTGCCTTTGGAGTTCGTACCCAGCAAAACACATCTGTGGTGGATTCCGAAGAGTGACATGAGTGCCAACTCCGACCTGGTACAGAACCCAGAGAACAAGGAAGATACCCGTTATCTGAAATATAAGAGTACAGAATGATAATACCATCCAAATCCATCTAACGGTTGTGCTACCAAGCACAACCGTTTTTGTAGATTTACATACAAGAAATAAACAAGACTCTGTTTCCTATTGAATTAGCCGCTACGTAAACGTTAAGTAGGCTTTACGTAAACATTAAGTAGACTTTACTTTCATCCCAATTAGACATTACTTTCATCTCAAATTGTCTCTACTTTCATCCCCAAACTCACATAGAAAAAAGGCGAAAGAGCCTTCAATCAGAAAAAACATTTCACTATGAAAGGTCGAAATTCAACTTCACAACTTCACAATTAGGTAAGTCATTGAAAACAAAGAAGTTCCGTGTGAAGTTAGACTTCACCCAACTTCACATTCTGAAAACGGCGTTTTTGACTCCTAAAAACGGTGTTTTCAGCAGCTAAATACTATGTTTTCAGTAGCTAAATACTATGTTTACAATGACTAACTATAGTGGTTTTGAAAGCTAACTCAAATACATGTGAAGTTGCGTGAAGTTAAACTTCACACGTAAATCACTACCTCCCAACAATTTGCAGCATTGTGAAGTTGTGAAGTTGATTTTCAAAGATTCTCAATAGAAATCAACTATCGCCCCCCTATCCCCAATCATCCGATTATATAAAAAAGTCGCTAAGCACAGAACTTCTGTTGCTTAGCGACTGATTGGGTTGGGGTACTCGGACTCGAACCAAGAATGACAGGACCAGAATCTGTAGTGTTACCATTACACCATACCCCAATCTGTTACTATCGTTATCCCGCGATAACTGATTAGCGGGTGCAAAGGTACTGCTTTTTTTTTGAACTACCAACATTTTTCCCGACTTTTTTGCTTCCATTCCTAAAAAAAAGTCAAATTATCGGTTTGGGGGCATGAAAAATGGAGATATCAAAGCATCTATGGACAAGTCGAAGGTACTTGCATTCGACAAACAAAAAGAAAAAACTCTTTTTATTTTGATTTGTGCTCATTTATCCGTACCTTTGTGCCGAATTATTATGTATCATTTGATTCAATGACGAAAACAAAAGATTTAGTAAAAGCCATTATTAAAGGTATTCAAGAGAAGAAAGGACAAGGAATCGTGGTTGCCGATCTCAACGGTATCGACGGCACCATCTGCAGTTATTTCGTAATCTGTCAGGGTAACTCGCCCATGCAGGTACAGGCCATCACTGACTCTGTGGAAGAGACTGCCCGCTTGGAAGTCCAGGAAAAGCCCGTTCGCATCGTGGGACAGGAAAACGCCCTATGGGTGGCTATGGACTATACCGACGTGATGGTGCACATCTTTGTGCCCGACATGCGTGAATATTATCATTTAGAGGACCTTTGGGAAGACGCTCATCTGGAGCGTGTGCCCGACTTGGATTAACATCAATCATGGAAGAGAAGAACAACAACACACCGAAGATGCCGAAGTTCAACATGAACTGGATCTATATCCTCGTGTTGATCGGCTTGGCTGCCGTGTGGTTCACCGGTGGCGACTCAGTATCTGGCAGTGCACATAGTGATGTCGATTACAGTCAGTTCAAGATCATGGTGCAGAAACAATATGCTTCGAAGATCGTGGTGAATTCCGATGAAAAGAAGCTGAAGATGTACGTAAAACCTGAACATATCCGTGATGTGTTCGGTCGTGGCACTGATCAGACAGGCAAGAATCCGTATGTCCTCGTGACCTACGGTAGCACTGACAAATTAGAAGAGTTCATCGATGCCGAACGCCAGGCTAAGCATTTCACTGGGGATCTCAGTTATGAAAACAAGCGCGGAAGTGACTTCATGAACCTCTTCATCAACCTGCTTCCCCTGATCATTATTATTGGCGCATGGATCTTTATCATGCGACGCATGAGCGGCGGAGCAGGAGGTCCTGGCGGTGTTTTCAATGTTGGCAAGAGCAAAGCCAAGATGTATGAGAAAGGTGGCGACCTGGGCATCACGTTTAAAGACGTGGCAGGACAGGAAGGTGCCAAGCAAGAAGTGCAGGAGATTGTGGAGTTTCTGAAGAACCCGCAGAAATATACCGACTTAGGAGGAAAGATCCCCAAAGGTGCCTTGCTGGTGGGTCCTCCAGGAACGGGTAAAACTCTGTTGGCCAAAGCTGTAGCCGGTGAGGCTGGTGTGCCCTTCTTCTCGATGAGTGGTAGCGATTTCGTGGAGATGTTCGTAGGTGTGGGAGCCAGTCGTGTTCGCGACCTGTTCCGTCAGGCGAAGGAGAAATCACCTTGTATCATCTTCATCGACGAGATCGATGCGGTGGGACGCGCCCGTTCGAAAAACCCCGCCATGGGAGGAAACGATGAGCGTGAGAACACACTGAATGCCCTGCTCACTGAAATGGACGGCTTCGGCACCAACAGCGGTGTGATCATCCTGGCCGCTACGAACCGTGCCGATATGCTCGACTCTGCCTTGCTGCGTGCCGGACGTTTCGACCGTCAAATCAATGTCGATCTTCCCGACCTCAGTGAAAGAAAGGCCATCTTCGAAGTACATACAAAGCCCCTGAAGAAAGATGATACCGTCGATCTCGACTTCCTATCGCGGCAGACACCAGGTTTCTCTGGTGCCGATATCGCCAACGTATGTAACGAAGCTGCGCTGATAGCCGCCCGTCGCGATGCAAAGGCAGTGAGCAAGCAGGATTTCCTGGATGCCGTTGACCGTATTATCGGCGGATTGGAGAAGAAGACCAAGGTGATGACCGCCGAAGAGAAACGTTCCATTGCCCTACACGAAGCCGGTCATGCCACCATCAGTTGGTTCTGTGAACATGCCGCCCCGTTGGTGAAGGTGACTATCGTGCCCCGTGGTCGTGCCTTGGGTGCCGCCTGGTATCTGCCCGAAGAGCGACAGATCACCACGAAGGAGCAGATGCTCGACGAGATGTGCTCACTGTTGGGAGGACGTGCCGCCGAAGAACTGTTCACAGGACATATATCCACTGGAGCCATCAACGACTTGGAGCGAGCAACCAAGAGTGCCTACGGTATGATTGCCTATGCTGGAATGGGTGATAAGCTCCCCAACATCTGCTACTACAACAATAATGAATACGGCTTCCAAAAGCCTTATTCCGAAACCACGGCACGCATCATGGATGAGGAAGTGCTGAAGATGATCAATGAACAGTACGACCGTGCCAAGCAGCTCCTGATCGAGCATAAGGAAGGACATAACCAGTTGGCTGAACTGTTGATCAGTCGCGAGGTCATTTACACAGAGGATGTGGAGAAGATCTTCGGCAAGCGTCCTTGGGTGAGCCGTTCCTTGGAGATTATGCAGGCGAATGATGAGAAGCAAGAGGATAGCATAGAGATGAAGGATGAAAGAGGAGAGATGAAGGAGGAAAGAGGGGAGATGAAGGAGGAAAGAGGAGAGATGAAGGAGGAGCAACCAGAAGAAAAAGGAGGTGAGGCATGAAGAACTTGATTGTCAGAACCATTACCGGCGTGTTCTTCGTAGCAGCCATCGTGGTAGCCTTCATGCGACCGGAGGCTATGATCCTTCTCTTTGCCCTGGTGACAGGCCTCACCATATGGGAGTTCTGCGGATTGGTGAACGACCGTATCACGGGAGTCACCGTGAACCGCTTCATCAGTACGGTGGCAGGGGTGTATTTCTTCCTCGCCATGGCAGGCTATTGCAGCGGATTGGTTTCGAGCAACGGGGTGTTCATCCCCTACCTGCTCACCATCATCTATCTGTTTATCAGTGAATTGTATCTCAAACAGGCAAATCCCGTGAACAACTGGGCTTATACGATGCTGTCGCAGATGTATATCGCCCTACCCTTCTCTGTCATCAACATCCTGGCATTCAACGGGAGTCCTGACGGCACGATTCGCTTCAACACCATCCTTCCCCTGAGTGTCTTTGTCTTTCTTTGGGTGAACGATACCGGAGCCTATTGTGTGGGATCCCTGTTAGGAAAGCATAAGCTCTTTCCACGGATCAGCCCGGGAAAGAGCTGGGAAGGGAGCATCGGCGGTGCCGTCTTCGTGATCATCGCCGCCTGTCTTATCAATTGGTTCGACCAGCAGGGAGCAGATCCGACGAACGCTGCTTTGAACCCGTCTGTTCTCTCACTGATCCAGTGGATCGGCTTAGGACTGGTAGTGGTGGTCTTCGGCACATGGGGCGATCTGGTGGAGAGCCTGTTCAAGCGCACCATCAACATCAAGGACAGCGGCAACATCCTTCCTGGTCATGGTGGCATGCTCGACCGTTTCGACTCCTCCCTCATGGCTTTCCCCGCCGCAGTGGTCTATATCTACACGCTCACCATTCTCAGTTAGTAATATCCGTTGTAATAACACTTTCGCATGTTTTATGTGAAAGCCAGCTTGTTGAAGTACCCTTTTTAGGCATACTTCAACAGTCGAACCATCATGCGGGCTGCATTGTCAGGAGCAGAGGTCTCCCCCAAGGCAATCCGTATTTGTTGGTATCCCCGTAGCATCTGTTCCCGTCCTGGTTGTCCTGGTAGGATTCGTGCCAGTTCCTCACGGATAGTCTTCACTGAGAAGCGGTCTGCCAACAGCTCCTGTACCACTTCTTTGTCGGCTATCAGGTTCACCAATGAGATGTATTTGCATTTGATGATATGGTTAAAGGCAAACCTGATCAGATGGGGAACGGGCGTCTTATAGCACACCACCTGCGGCACATTGAACAGTGCCGTTTCCAACGTTGCCGTACCGCTGGTGACGAGAGCTGCCGTTGAACGGGAGAGTAAGTCGTAGGTCTCGTTGTGTACAATCTCAACGTCAGAGTCCTTGATGAACATCTCGTAGTAGGCATCCTCAATACTGGGTGCCCCAGCCACCACACAACGGTAATTTGGAAAGGCCTTCACAGCCTCCAACATCGCAGGCAGGTTATCCTTGATCTCCTGCTTCCGGCTTCCAGCTAATAGGGCAATGATCGGCTTATTTTCCCTTTGTGCAGGTTGGCCACCTCCTTCTTCCCTCCTCCTTTCTCCTTCCTCGAGAAAAGATCTCACCTCATCCGCCGTGGGATTCCCCACATAGTGAATGGGATAATGGTGTTTCTGTTCAAAGAACGGGACCTCGAACGGTAGGATAGAGAAGAGTTCGTCCACATCACGTTTGATGTTCTTGATGCGGTACTCCTTCCATGCCCAAATCTTGGGTGAGATGTAATAATAGACAGGTATGGAAGTCCTTGACTTCACAAACCTAGCGATATTCAAGTTAAAGCCTGGATAATCCACAAGAATCACCACATCCGGCTGCCATTCCGTGATATCCCGTTTACACAACCGCATGTTCCTGAAGATGGTAGGCAGATGGAGCAGTACAGGGATGAAGCCCATATAGGCCAGTTCCTTGTAATGTTTCACACGGGTTCCTCCGACGGCCGTCATCAGGTCACCGCCAAAGAACCTGAACTGAGCCTCAGGATCTTCCCGTTGCAGTGATTTCATCAAATGAGACGCATGAAGGTCACCGCTCGCCTCCCCAACAATCAGATAATATTTCATAGAATTGACAATTGATAATTGACAATTGATAATTAACAATTCATTGTCAGCGTTCCCAAGATCTCAGCATTTCTAAAGCACGATAGGCAGTGACATCAATCTGTGTGGGCGTGATCGCCACATAACCCTGCGACAGTGCCCAGTTATCAGTATCCTCCGCCTCCGGCTCATCATTGGTATAAGAGCCAACCATCCAGAAATAGTCGTATCCTCGGGGATGATGGGATTTCACGCACTCGTTGCCCCATGTCCCTTTGGCCATACGACACACTTTCACACCCTTGTACTCCTCCACCAAGGGGAAATTGATGTTCAAGCATACACCGAGGGGTAGTCCCTCAGTAAGCACCCGCTGGGTAAAAGTCCTCACATAAGGTCGCAGAGGCTCAAAGTCGGCATCATCGCTATGGTCGCACAACGAAAAAGCCACACTGGGAATATACTTCATACACCCCTCCATGGTCACACCCATAGTACCACTATAGTGGGTGTTCACTGAGGCATTGTCACCATGATTGATGCCTCCAATCACCATATCCGGCTTACGCTCCGTACAGAACTGATTCAATGCCAGCTTTACACAGTCAACAGGGGTACCGTTGCATGACCAAACCTCCACCCCTTCCATCTTCCTGCGCAACTTAAGGCGCAAAGGGATGGTGGCAGAGAAGGCACAGGCATAGCCTGAGCGTGCCGACTCCGGAGCACATACCAGTAAGTCAGCCATGTCACGTAACATGTCGATAAGCATATTGATACCTTTCGAATGATAGCCGTCATCATTCGAAATAAGTATTAACGGTCTATTATTTTTCATAAATAATCCTTGTTTGAGGCACAAAATTACGAAAAAAGGTTGGAAAATACCCGATTCTCGCATAAAATATGTAACTTTGCACAGAATTTTGTTTGTTTGAAGGGCTCTTTTTATACCCCAAAGACATAAAGAAGAGGAGAAAATGGGAAAGATTATAGCATTAGCCAACCAAAAGGGAGGCGTCGGAAAGACCACCACCACCATCAACTTAGCGGCCTCACTGGCTACGCTGGAGAAAACGGTGCTGGTGATTGATGCGGATCCGCAGGCCAACGCTTCCAGTGGTCTTGGTGTGAATATCAAAGATGTGACCTGCTCGCTCTACGAGTGTATCATCGATCATGCCGATATCCGTGATGCGATGTACACCACCGACATTGAGGGGCTGGACATTATACCAAGCCATATCGACCTGGTAGGTGCTGAAATTGAGATGCTGAACATTGAACACCGAGAACAGGTCATCAAGAACATGCTTGAGCCTATCCAGCATGAATATGATTACATTCTGATTGACTGCTCACCGTCGTTAGGACTGATCACCGTGAATGCGCTGACGGCTGCCGACTCAGTGATTATTCCTGTACAATGTGAGTATTTTGCCCTAGAGGGAATCAGTAAGTTACTGAATACTATCAAGATCATCAAGAGCAAGCTGAATCCGAAGTTAGAGATTGAGGGCTTCCTGCTGACGATGTATGACAGTCGTCTGCGCCTGGCCAATCAGATCTACGACGAGGTGAAACGCCACTTCCAGGAACTGGTATTCAAGACTGTTATCCAGCGTAACGTAAAACTCTCGGAGTGTCCAAGTCACGGACTACCCGTCATCCTTTATGATGCGGAGTCAACAGGAGCCAAGAACCACCTGTCGTTGGCCAAGGAAATCATCAACAAAAATACGCGGAGGTAGTTGGATATGGCAGTGAGAAAGAAATACAATGCTTTGGGACGTGGTCTCGATGCATTGATCTCCACAGAGGACGTGAAGACCCAAGGGTCATCAACCATCAATGAGATACCCATCGACCAGATAGAGGCAAACCCCAATCAGCCGCGACGCGAGTTCGAGGGGACAGCCTTGCAGGAACTGGCACAGAGCATTAGTGAAATTGGCATCGTGGTTCCTATCACCTTACGCCAAATCGGAGAGCACCGTTATCAGATCATCGCTGGTGAACGCCGCTGGCGCGCCTCGCAGATGGCCGGTCTGACCTCCTTACCTGCCTATATCCGTACCATCAAGGACGAGGAGGTGATGGAGATGGCACTGGTGGAGAATATCCAGCGTGAGGATTTGAACGACATCGAGATTGCTCTTGCCTACGAGCACTTGATGGAGACCAGTGGCATGACGCAGGAGAAAGTGTCGAAACGTGTGGGAAAGAGCCGCACTGCCGTGACCAATTACCTGCGTCTGCTGAAACTTCCTGCCCAGGTACAGATGGCCTTACAAAACAAGGAGATTACCATGGGGCATGCTCGCGCACTACTGTCGTTGGATAGTCCTGCCCAACAGATCAAGTTGTTCAAGGAAATTCAGAAGAACGACTATTCTGTGCGCAAGGTGGAAGAGCTGGTCAAGAATGCCAAGAACGAGGATTCTGAGGAAGGACCCAAGCCAGCCGGGAAAAAGAAAGAGCTCCCTGAAGGATTCGACATGTTGAAGAAACGCTTGTCGGACTTCTTCCACACGAAGGTGGAGATGAGCTGTTCCACACAAGGGAAAGGAAAAATCAGCATCCCCTTCGCCAACGAGGAGGAACTGGAGCGCATCATCAACATGTTTGACCGACTGAAAGAGTGAGCAGTATCCGAAAGATATATACAAGATGGCTGGCCGTATGCTTACTGCTCGTCACGTCTGTAACATGTTCAGGCATGGAGAGGGTGAGGAATGATAGCGTCGAGGTGAACGATTCAGCTCTGGAAATCCTGAAAATGGATTCCGCCCTCGTGACTCAGACACTGATGACTGACACTATCCAGATGACAAAACGCGACTGGAGCTCATGGCGACCGTCACCCAAACGTGCCATGTGGCTGGCTATTGTCATACCTGGCGCCGGACAGATCTATAACCGGAAATACTGGAAGCTCCCGATCTTCTACGGCGGGTTCTTGGGATGCTACTATGCGATGCGGTGGAATAACATGATGTTCCGTGACTACTCACAGGGCTTTATGGACCTGATGGACGGCAACCCGGAGACACAGAGCTACAATCAGTTCATGCATCTCGGTGCCAAGATCGACGAGTCTAATCCCACTGATGTGCAACGTTATTCCAATAAGTTCAAGAAACGTAAGGACTACTACCGCCGCTACCGTGACATGAGTGCATTCATCCTCATTGGTGTCTATGCCTTGTCGATCATTGATGCCTACGTGGATGCCTCCCTCTCGGAATTCGATATTTCAGAGGACCTGAGTATGAAGGTGTCGCCCACCCTGTTCAGAAACAGTGACTACTCCTTCAACCCTGTGAAGACAACATCTGTGGGAGTGCAATGCTCTCTTACATTTTAACAAATAGAATAAAACGATTCAACCGATAATGAAGAAAAAGTTATTTACCCTGATCGCCGCAATGCTCTTCGGAGGTCACTATGCCGCTTGGGCACAGACCGAAGGAGACGAGATTACTGTGACCACCGTAGAAGGTGAGAAAGACATCATCGAGGTGCCTGAAGGCATGCTCCTACAGATTGACAGTCTGCTCAACCTCTATAACTCGAAGACTTACTTACAAGACGATGACTGCCACTATCGAGACCTGAACCCTGAGTTCTCCACAGAGACTTACATAGAACGTCTGAAAAGGATCCCATCGGTAATGGAGATGCCCTATAATGACGTGGTGAGGAAATTCATAGACCGCTATGCCGTACGTCTTCGCGCATCTGTCAGCTATATGTTGGGAGCCGCCAATTTCTACATGCCCATCTTCGAGGAGGCGCTTGAGATGTACAATCTTCCCTTAGAGCTGAAATACCTGCCGGTGATTGAATCTGCTCTCAGTCCTACCGCCACCTCTCGCGTGGGTGCAGCTGGTCTTTGGCAGTTCATGCTACCCACAGGAAAGCAATACGGACTGGAAGTGAACAGTCTGGTGGATGAGCGCCGCGATCCGATCAAGTCATCTTATGCCGCAGCCCGTTATCTACGCGACCTCTATCGCATCTATGATGACTGGAACCTGGTGATCGCCGCATACAATTACGGTCCGCAGAACATCAACAAAGCCATCCACCGCGCCGGAGGCGTGAAGGACTACTGGGCTATCTACAAGTACCTGCCCCGCGAAACGCAGGGATACGTTCCTGCCTTTATCGCCGCCAACTATATCATGACCTACTACTGTGAGCATAATATCTGTCCGATGCGCACACAGATTCCCGCCAAGTCGGATACCATCGTTGTAAACCGCGATGTGCATTTCAAACAGATTGCAGCAGTAACGGGTATCAGCATGGAGGAATTGCGCTCCCTGAATCCGCAGTACCGCCGTGATATCGTGAACGGATACAGCAAGCCCTCAGTAATCCGCTTACCTCAGTCGTATGTCAATACCTTCCTTGACCGTGAAGATTCCATCTACCAGTATGACGTAGAGAACTTGCTCACCAAGCGTGCCGTAGTGGAAGTGACCGCTGAAGACGTGAGGGAGGCAGCCCCTTTGAGGAGCACCACACTGGTCCCCAGAGGTCATCAAGCCACACGCAGTAAAGGGAAAAACGTTCAGAACGGCCGCCACGACAAGAAGCACAAGAATGCCCGAGGTGGCAAGAACAGCAGAAGGGAGCGCTCACAGAGTGTGACTGTAAAATCTGGACAGACGCTCTCACAGATTGCCCGCAAGAACCATACCACCGTTGACAAGTTGAAACGATTGAACGGCATCAAAGGCAATAATATCCGTGCAGGAAAGAAGATCAAGGTGAAATAACACCCTCCCGGGCACATTGCCAGCGACAAGCATCACTACACCTTATTATATATAATAGATATGGACGACCACAACAAGGACATTGCAAGAGAAACGGCAGAAGATCAATTGGTGAACGATGCGTTCCAGCATCTGTTAGATAGCTACTTGGCATCACGCCATAGGAAAAAAGTAGATATCATCACCAAAGCCTTCAACTTCGCCCGACAAGCGCATAAAGGTGTGCGCCGACTGTCTGGTGAGCCTTATATCATGCACCCGATTGCCGTTGCGCAGATTGCCTGTTCCGAAATCGGTTTGGGCTCTACGAGCATCTGCTCGGCTCTGCTGCACGATGTTGTGGAAGATACCGACTATACCGTTGAGGACATTGAGAACATCTTCGGTAAGAAGATTGCACAAATCGTAGACGGCCTGACGAAGATCAGTGGTGGCATCTTTGGGGAGCAAGCCTCAGCACAGGCTGAGAATTTCAAGAAGCTACTGTTGACGATGAGTGACGATATCCGTGTAATCCTCATTAAGATCTGCGACCGTCTGCACAACATGCGCACCCTAGAGAGCCAGCCCGCCAATAAGCAATACAAGATTGCCGGAGAGACCCTCTATATCTATGCTCCGCTGGCCAACCGTTTAGGACTGAACAAGGTGAAGACGGAACTGGAGAATCTCAGTTTCCGCTTCGAGCACCCAGAGGAATACCAGGCGATCACACAAAAGCTCACCATGACACAGGTGTCGCGTGATGACTTGTTCGACAAGTTCACGACACCCATTCGCGAAGCCTTAGACCAAATGGGCGTAAAATACGAGATTAAGGCCCGCGTGAAAAGTCCCTACTCCATCTGGAACAAGATGCAGAACAAGCACGTCACTTTTGAAGAGATCTACGATATCCTCGCCGTGCGCATCATCTTCACACCCAACAAACGTGAGGAGGAAATCAACGAGTGCTTCAATATCTACGTTGCGATCAGTAAGATATACAAGAGTCACCCCGACCGACTGCGCGACTGGCTCAGTCATCCGAAGGCCAACGGCTATCAAGCACTGCATGTTACCCTGATGTCGAAACAAGGCCGTTGGATTGAGGTACAGATTCGTTCCGACCGTATGAATGAAATTGCCGAGCAGGGGTTCGCTGCCCACTGGAAGTACAAAGACGGTGCAGAATATACGGAGGATGAGGGAGAACTGAACGACTGGCTGCGCACCATCAAGGAGATTCTTGATGACCCGCAGCCCGATGCCATGGACTTCCTCGATGCCATCAAACTGAACCTGTTCGCCTCCGAGATCTTTGTCTTCACCCCGAAGGGTGAGATCAAGACGATGCCTGCCGGGTGTACGGCCCTTGACTTTGCCTTCCAAATCCACACCTTCTTAGGTAGTCACTGTATCGGTGCAAAGGTGAACCACAAGCTCGTGCCCCTTAGTCACAAGCTTCAGAGTGGTGACCAGGTGGAGATACTGACCAGTAACTCACAACATGTGCAACCCACATGGGTGAACTTTGTGAGCACCGCCAAGGCAAAAGGAAAGATCCAAGCCATCCTGCGCCGTGACAACCGCGAGATACAGAAGAAGGGCGAGCTGATCTTGGAGGATTTCCTAAAACGGCATAACATGGAAGTCACATCCTCAGTGCTTGACAAACTCTGTGAGTTCCACGACGTGAGAAAGCCCGAGAACCTTTATATGGCATTAGGGAAGAAAAATATCATCTTGAGTGACAAGGACATCGATGAACTGCATGGCAAGAAGAACAGCAGCGAAGGGCGCGGATGGCGCCGCTACTTCCCCTTCATCGGAAAGGACAATCCGAAAACGGCTTCCGAACTCATCAAGAAACAAGACTATTTCATCGTTCCCAAGGACTTCAATCGAAAGAAACCTGTCTATATCACCGAGAACAACATCACACAGTTTAAGTTCCCTTCCTGCTGTCATCCCATTCCCGGTGACGATGCCCTGGGATTTATCGACGGTAAGAACCGTATAGAGATCCACAAGCGCAATTGTTCTGTCGCCAACAAACTGAAGTCGAGCTATGGCAACCGTATCCTCGATGTGAAATGGGACATGCACAAGCAGCTGTTCTTCAATGCCACCATCCAGTTGGGTGGTATCGACCGTATCGGATTGCTAAATGAAGTGACCCAGGTGATCTCCCGACAGCTGAACGTCAATATCCGTAAGGTGGTCATCAGCTGTGAGAACGACATCTTCGACGGAAAGATAGAACTGCGTGTCCACGACCGCGATGATGTCAAGGTGGTTATCGATGAATTGAAATCAGTAAACGGCATACAGGAGATCCAACAGATCATTTAGATAATTGACACTTGATTATTGAATATTAATATTGATTTGACAAACTACTTTCAAAACAACATCATGAAAACAAACAAGTCCTTTCTGCAAAGCAGAGTACAGAATGTGCTCGTTTTGTGTCTCGTCTTATGGATGACACCATTCTGTCATCTCATCGCCAAGAGCTATGACAACCCCGACACGCTCTTTGTAGCTCGTGACGGAACAGGTGAGTTCCGTACGGTAAACGCTGCCGTGGAAGTATGCCGTGCCTTCATGGAATACCACAAGGTGATCTTCGTGAAGAAAGGTGTATATAAGGAAAAGGTGGTCATCCCCTCCTGGCTCACCCACATCGAGATCTGTGGTGAGGATGCGGAAAACACCATCATCACCTACGATGACCACGCGAACATCCAGATTCCCAAGATCGGCTTCGAACCCAACCCCAACATCAAAGATCCTGCTACTGCCACACAGGGCATGGGCACCTTCCGCACCTATACGGTGAAAGTGGAAGGAAACTATATTACTTTCAAGAACATCACTATCGAGAACAACGCAGCCCGCTTAGGACAGGCTGTGGCCCTGCATACTGAAGGAGACCGTCTGGTGTTCATCAACTGCCGACTGCTCGGTAATCAGGACACCGTCTATACCGGTGTTGCCAATACCCGACTGTATTTCCAGAATTGTTATATCGAAGGCACCACAGATTTCATCTTCGGCCCCAGTACGGCATGGTTCGAGGGATGTACTATCAAGAGCAAAGTGAACTCGTACGTCACCGCCGCCTCCACCCCACAGGATGTCACCTACGGCTACATCTTTAACCATTGTAAGCTGATTGCCAACGAAGCTGCCAACCAAGTGTTTCTGGGTCGTCCTTGGCGTCCCTATGCCTACACCCTTTTCATGAACTGTGAGTTAGGTAAGCATATCCGTCCTGAAGGATGGCACAACTGGGGGAAGAAAGACAACGAACAAACCTCCCGCTATCTGGAATATAACAACACTGGGGAAGGTGCTGCCACGCAGAATCGTGCCCCTTGGAGCCGTCAGCTTACCAAGAAAGAGGCTGCCAAGATTACATTGCTAGAAGTATTCCGTCAAGACAACAGCTGGCTACCTTAGTCAGCTGTTAACATAAAATATGCTAAAATTTTAAACTTTTCGCTAAATTAACCAAAAATACCATCGTCTGACAACAATGGTTGTGAAAATATTCGTAATTTCGCACCAATAAACGAATCTAATCTAACCACATCGCGTTCATCGCTCATTCCAAGCAAACAACTTAAAAGAGAAATCATAATAACAATAATTCGTTAACTAAAACAAAGATTTATGTATCGACAAATCAAAAGAGCCTTATTGGCTTCTCTTATGTCCATGATGTGCTTTGTTGCTTTTGCGCAGCAGACTGTCAAGGGCACAGTGAAAGATGCCAGTGGTGAACCGATGATTGGTGTGACGATCAGCGCCGGCGGTATCGTGGGCGCCGTGACGGACCTCGACGGAAACTTCACCATTAGTAACGTGTCTCCTTCCACCACGCTGAATATCTCTTACGTGGGATACAAGCCGCAGAACGTGAAGGTGGGCAATCAGAGTAACCTGAACATCGTCTTGGAAGAAGACAACACGACCCTGGAAGACGTGGTGGTGATCGGTTACGGTACGATGAAACGTCGCGACCTGACTGGTGCCGTAGCCAGTGTGAGTGGTGACAAACTTGCTGCCAACCCGGTTGCCAACGTGGCACAAGCTCTTCAGGGACAGCTCCCTGGTGTGAGTGTGATGTCACAAGACGGTCGTCCGGGTGCCACGATGTCTATCCGTGTTCGTGGTGGTGGCTCCATCACCCAGAGCAACGATCCTCTCTTCATCGTTGACGGTGTACAGGTAAGCGACATCAGCGACATCCCCGCCGACAATATCGAGAGCATCGACGTGTTGAAGGACGGTGCCTCCACCGCTATCTATGGTGCCCGCGGTGCCAATGGTGTCATCCTCGTTACCACGAAAGGCTCAAAAGGTGAAGGCAAGGCCAAGGTGAAGTACAATATGTACTACCAGATCAAGAAGAACCCCAAGACCCTCGATGTGATGGATGCGTACGACTACGTGCTGCACAACTGGAGCTATGCTACCTTCTATGGCATGAATGAAGCTGACGGTATCGCCGAATATTTCGGCGTGGGGTCACAGTTCGGCAACCACCTGAACGATTACAAGAACGTATCTATCCACAACTATGTTGATGACATGATGCGCTCTTCAGCAGGTTCCTGGAGTCATGATCTCTCCCTCTCGGGCGGTAATGAGAACACCAAGTTATATGCCAGCATCAACTACCTGACTGATGATGGTATCCGCATCAAGTCGGGCATGAACCGCTGGAACGCCAACTTCAAGATCTCCCAGAAGATTACCAAGAACCTGACCTTCGATGCCGACCTCCGTTACACGGAGATGAAGTTTGAAGGAACCAATTTCGACTACGCTGCAGGTAATTCCGTTTACGGCTACCGACCCATAGACAATCCGTTAGGTTCCAACAATCCTGCTCTGCTCTCTATGGGTAGTGCCAGCGTGGAGGAGAGCTATAATCCTCTCTCGATTATTGACAATTACACGAATGTCACTACACGTCAGCGTATCCGTGCCATGGGTTCACTGACATGGAATGTCATCAAGGGTCTTACCGCCAAGTCAGAAGTATCTCTGGGTCGAAACTGGAGTGAGACAGACTACTGGGACGGTGGACAATCAACCAACCCCTACAATCAGGCACAGCTCACTAAGGGTAATGGTTACAACATCCGTTGGGCAAGCACGCTGAACTATCAGGTACAGGGATTGGGTGAGAACCACAATTTGTCGTTCCTTCTCGGTAACGAGGTTCTGGCCAGCAAGTCTAACAGCAGTAAGATGACAGGTGCCGGCTATCCCACAGAGTTTGATATGGATCGTGCCTTCGGACTGTTCAACATGTACAACATGAAGGATGATTTCTACGACAATACGAAGAAAGTATCTGATTTCAGCAACTCCATCGGTGAGCCTAAGCACACCCTGTCATGGTTCGGCCGTATCAACTACGATTTCCTGGGCCGTTACCTGTTCACTGCTACATTCCGTGCTGACGGTAGCTCCAACTTCGCACCCAACAACCACTGGGGGTACTTCCCCTCAGCAGCCTTGGGATGGCGTATCAACGATGAGCCGTTTATGGCCAATACCCGCGACTGGCTCGACAACCTGAAGCTCCGTCTCTCTTATGGTTCATCTGGTAACGATGCCATCGATGCCAGTCTGTGGAAAGAGTACTGGACACCATCGATCGTTTGGAGCGGCGACAAACGCACCGTGACATTCTCGCCTGGTGAGATTCTGGCCAATCCCGACTTGAAATGGGAGACAACCATCTCTCGTAACCTTGGTCTGGACTTCGGTTTCTGGAACGGTAAACTCCGTGGTAGTGTTGACCTCTACTGGAACACCACCAAGGACATTCTGATGAAAGTACCCGTTGCCGAGACAACAGGTCACAGCTATCAGTTCCAGAACGTCGGCAAAACCTCCAACAAAGGTATTGAGCTTGCCCTGTTCTATGAGATCTACCGTTCGAAAGACCTCAACATCAGCTTTAACGCCACCTACAACTACAACAAGAACAACGTGGAAGAAGTGGTTGACGGCGTAAATGCAGACACACACACCAACTGGGGTTCTTCGATGAAACGTCCGTACAACGACTATATCATCCGCGAAGGTGAGCCTGTAGGAACCATCTTCGGCTACAAGTCGGCAGGTTTCTATACAGTCAATGACTTTGACGTTGTGAATGGTGTTTGGACTTTGAAGAGCAACGTTCCCGACATTAGTGGTGTGGTGAACTACACCGGCGTAGGAAATAAGGTGTATAACACGCCCGACGGACAGGTTGCCATCCCTGGTATGATGAAGTTTGCTGACACCAACAAAGACGGTGTTGTGACGGAAGACGATGCTTGTGTTATCGGTCACACCATGCCTAAGCATACGGGTGGTTTCAACATCAATGCCAGCTACAAGGGCTTCGATGCCTCTGTCGGCTTCACCTATCAGATCGGTGGCGATGTATATAATGCCAACGCCATGCACTCTATGATGGGTAATAAGAACACCAGCTACGGATGGAACCGTCTGGCCTTCATCTCCGACAGCTGGAGAATGTACGACGTGGATGGCAGTGGTAACCTCTTCCCCGTTACCGATCCTTCTGCCCTCGCAGCATTGAACGCCAATGCCAAGCATGCCATGCCCTATTGCGAGTACGGTATGGTTTCCTCTGAGTTCATCGAGGACGCTTCCTACCTCCGTCTGAACACCCTGACCATCGGATACACCCTGCCGAAGAACCTCACCAAGAAAGTGGGCATCAGCAATGTGCGTATCTATTTCACGGGTAGCAATCTCTTCTGCATCACAGGATACAACGGTATCGATCCCGATGTGAACACCCGTCCGGGCGGACAAGACGGATTCCCTGTTCCCAACTACGACTGGAACTCATATCCTCGTGCCAGAACTTATACATTTGGTCTTAATGTCGCATTCTAATTTATGGGAGGAAATAAAGATATGAAAAAAGTAATATATTCTATGCTATGTGCCGCAGGCATTCTGACACTCACCGCATGTAGCGACTTTCTGGAGACAGACTCTCCGTCGAAGACCGACGCCGCCTTTGTCTTCTCTACCAGTGAAACAGCTCGCGCCGCCCTCGAAGGGGCATATGCAGACTGGACCACTGCTGCCAACTCAAAGGTGTTCGGTGACGGACTCTTCTATGCCTCCGACGTGGCTGGCTCTGACATCGAGCGCCATCCCGAAGGATTCACTGCACAGCCGGGTCGCCACTATCCGGAATGTTTCTATCAGAACGGCACCTATGCCAACAGCTATAGCTTGCTGAGCTATCAAAAAGAGAACGACACCTACGCTTCTCTCTACTCTGTCATCAACAAAGCCAATATCGTTGTGGCAGCCACACAGCAGTCTGACGGTTTCGAAGAGATGATCGCATCAGGTGTGGAGAGTACCATGGGACAGCTATATGGTGAGGCTGTGGCCCTGAAAGCTACCGCATACCGCGAATTGCTGAAATACTTCGGTGACGTGCCCTACCTGAGTGGAAAGGCCACAGACTCTGGTGGTTTGTGTGGTCGTGACTCTATCTACGATGTCATTCTCGATGAGCTGATTGCTGCTGCACCCCTGATGTACCGCGTAGGCTCCATCCCTGGTATCACTGGTAAGAACTATTTCTCTCGTACCTATGTGGAGGGCCTGATCGGACGTATTGCCTTGGAGGCCGCTGGATACCAGACCCGCCGTGGTGACATCTCACCCCGCACTGATGGAAAGGGTAACACCCTGACATTCGAGACGATGGGCACAGAGAACAATGGTGCTTCCTACGGACGTCGTTCTGACTGGAGGAACTATTACGAGATTGCCAAGAAGTACTTCAAGGCTGTCATTGACAACCCAGGTTCTGCCAAGTTCTACACCACCGACCCACGTGCTGATGAGAACGGACGCACCTATGGCAACCCTTATCAGTATTTCTTCCAGCAGATGCACGAAGGTGACGACGACTATGCCGATGAGTCCATCTTTGAGGTTTCTCTCGCACAGGGTGCCGGCAATAACTGTCCTCGTCCCTACTCTTTCGGCCGTCCTTCAACAGGTGCCGGTAAGAACAACTACCCCTGTAAGAACTATGGTCAGGGACGTATCAACCCCGCCTTCTACTATGGTATGTTCGACCCCAACGACATGCGTCGTGATGTCAGCTGTACCGTAACAGGAAGCGACGGTGCCAAGGGAACAGAGATCATCCTTCCCTTCAACCCTGGTTCACAGGCCAAGGGTGGTGGTATTTCCTTTAACAAATGGGATGAGAACCGTCAGGCTAAGGTATGGACAGCAGCACAGCGTAAGTCAGGTATCAATGCACCCTACATGCGTATGTCTGAGATGTATCTCGGATACGCAGAGGCATGCGCCGTTCTTGGCGACGACGGTGAGGCCAAGAGATATCTCACCATCATCCGTGAGCGTGCCTTCCCGAAGGGCAAGGCCAATGTGGATGCTTTCATTTCCAGCGAAGGCTCACTCCTGGAAGCCATCATCGATGAGCGTGGCTTCGAGTTTGCTGGTGAAGGTGACCGTCGTACTGTACTCATCCGTACTGGTCTGATTGGAAAGAAGATCAAGGCTATCAAGGAGCTAACCACGAAGATGATGAATGGTTTGGCCTCCGACGGTTACTACCAGTTCGACAACGGTAATGTCATCTCCGCAAAGATCTACACCAAGAACGTGGATGGAAAGGCACTCTACAAGCACCGTCTGACCGCTCAGTGTCCGGAAGGCATGGAGGACAACCCCGTACTCTATCCGAGCTGGCGTGGTGTGAACGACGACTGGGCTTCTTATGGTCTGGCTGTGGATGCAAGCTATGCGCCGAACCTGGCCATCAAGGGTCTGTTCAAGAAACTCTCCGCAGATGAGATCGCTGCATTGGAGGCTGACGGTTATAAGGCTGTTGATTGGGGAAACACCCTTGTAAACAACCGTGATGAGTATGAGAAGAACTTGTTCCTCGACTACGACTACACCAAGGCACCCATCCATTACTGGCCATTCACGCCGAACGTGCTGAGCAATGGTGGTTTCACCAATGGCTACGGCTTCAAGAACGAATAGTCACCCCTTTCATACAAGAACCCGCCAACAGTAACTGTCGGCGGGTTCTTTTTCTATATCCATTCCCCCAAAGCATGGGAATCAGATCGTCCCTCAGCTTAGATAGTCCAACTGTTTTTTCAGGGCTTTCAGGTCATCACGCACTTTGACGAGACTCTCCATGACACGAGTGTTATGATCAACGCCCGCCTTGTTCTCGTGTAGCATCTTACGGGCAGCCGACAACTTGAAGCCACGTCTCTTGACGAGGTTATACACAGCCTTGATGTTCTCAATATCCTTATCAGTATATTGACGGATATTGTTTCCAGTGGTCTTGGGCTTGATCAAAGGGATTTCCTTTTCCCAGAAACGCAGGTTACTCTCTGAGACCCCCACAATCTCAGCCACCTCCTTGATGGAGTAATAAAGTTTCAGGTTCTTGTCTGTGTTCAGTGCCATAATCTCGTTATTTATGATTTGGGGACAAAGTTACGAATTAGTGAGCACAAATGCAAATTTAAAACAAGCTTTATTTGCATTTTGTGCTCACCTATTTAATAAAATCTTCACGTTCGAGAAAACAAATCTTCTTGTTTTCTTCTCACTTACTCAGATTTTTAGTACCTTTGCATCCAAATTTTTAAAAGATAATCCTTTAAAGATATGATGACAGCCAATGAGATACGCGACTCGTTCAAGAAGTTCTTCGAGTCAAAGCAGCATGCCATCGTGCCCTCCGCACCGATGGTGATCAAAGACGACCCCACCCTGATGTTCACCAACGCTGGTATGAACCAGTGGAAAGATATTATTCTGGGAACACGCGATCCAGAACCACGCCGCCGTGCCGACTCGCAGAAATGTCTGCGTGTGAGTGGTAAGCACAACGACTTGGAAGAGGTAGGTCACGACACCTACCACCACACCATGTTCGAGATGCTCGGCAACTGGAGCTTCGGTGATTACTTCAAGGAAGGTGCCATCGACATGGCATGGGAGTATTTGGTAGATGTACTGAAGCTTAAACCGGAAGATCTCTATGTAACCGTCTTCGAAGGCGACGAGACAGAAGGACTGGAGCGTGACGATGAGGCTGCCGGATATTGGCTGAAGCATGTACCTGCCGACCATATCATCAACGGCAACAAGCACGACAACTTCTGGGAGATGGGCGACACGGGTCCTTGCGGACCTTGCTCAGAGATTCATCTCGACAGTCGTACACCCGAGGAGAAAGCACAAGTTCCTGGTCGTGAGTTAGTGAATAAGGACGACCCACAGGTGATTGAGATCTGGAACCTTGTGTTCATGCAGTTCAATCGTAAGGCTGACGGCTCATTGGAGAAGCTCTCCATGAATGTGATCGATACAGGAATGGGCTTCGAGCGTCTGGTGCGTGCCATTCAGGGCAAACACTCCAACTACGATACTGACGTATTCCAGCCGATGATCCATGAGATAGAGCGTCTTAGTGGAAAGGAGTATGGCACGGCATCCTCAGAAGAGGTTGATGTGGCCATGCGTGTCATCGCCGACCATATCCGTGCCGTGAGTTTCTCCATTGCCGACGGTCAGCTGCCAGGCAATGCCAAGGCTGGTTATGTCATCCGCCGTATCCTTCGCCGTGCCGTACGCTACGCCTACACGTTCCTCGATCAGAAAGACGCCTTCATGTTCAAGCTCATTCCTATGCTGGTACATGAAATGGGCGATGCCTATCCTGAGCTGAAAGCCCAGCAGCAGCTGATCACACGTGTCATCAAGGAAGAAGAAGATTCCTTCCTGCGTACCCTCGACCGTGGTATCAACCTTTTGAACGGAGCCATGGATGAACTGAAAGCCCATCAGAAGACCGTCCTCAGCGGCTCTGACGCTTTCCGTCTGTTCGACACCTATGGCTTCCCCCTCGACCTTACTGAACTGATCTGTCGTGAAAACGGCTTTACTGTAGATGAGGAACAGTTCAATGTAGAGATGCAGAAGCAAAAGGAACGTGCCCGCAATGCAGCACAGGTGGAGAATGGTGACTGGATTGAAGTCTCGAGGAGTGAGGAGTGTGGAGTGAGGAGTGAACAGCAGTTTGTGGGTTACGACTACAATGAATATGAGTGCCACATTCTGCGCTACCGTCAGGTCACCCAAAAGAAGAACACCTATTATGAACTGGTACTCGACTACACCCCGTTCTATGGTGAAATGGGTGGTCAGGTAGGTGATCAGGGCGTGCTCGTCAGTGAGCATGAGACCGTGGAGATCATCGACACCAAGCGTGAGAACAACCAGAGCATTCATATTGTCAAGAAACTGCCTGAGCATCCTGAGGCCGATTTCATGGCTTGTGTGGATACCGACAAGCGTGAGGCCTGTGCCGCCAACCATACCGCTACCCACCTGCTCGACTATGCCCTGAAGCAAGTTCTGGGCGATCATGTAGAGCAGAAGGGATCATTCGTCTCACCTGATACGCTGCGTTTCGACTTCTCCCATTTCCAGAAGGTAACCGATGAGGAAATCCGCCAGGTGGAGCGACTGGTCAATGACATGATCCGTCAGGACATCTGTTTGGAGGAATTCCGTGACACCCCTATCGAGGAAGCCAGGAAATTAGGTGCCATTGCCCTGTTCGGTGAGAAATACGGTGACAAGGTACGTGTGGTGAAGTTCGGTCCGAGTGTTGAGTTCTGCGGTGGTATCCATGCCCACAGTACTGGTCATATCGGTATCTTCAAGATTGTCAGTGAGGCCAGTGTGGCTGCCGGCGTCCGTCGTATCGAAGCCAAGACAGGTAAGGAATGTGAAGAACTGCTGTATCATCTGGAAGATGCCATGAAGGCCATCAGGTCGCTGTTCAACAATTCCAAGGACCTGCAAGGAGCCATCGTGAAGTACATCAACGAACACGATGCCATGAAGAAGCAGATGGAACAGTTCCATGCTGATGCCGTAGAGCGCATGAAAGAGAAGATCCTCGCAAACGGTCGTAACATCAATGGTGTCAAAGTGTATTCTTCCGTTCTGCCCATCAAACCGGAAGCTGCAAAGGATCTCGTATTCAAAGTACGTGCTGCAGAGCCGGAACATTCACTCTGCGTGATAGGCTCAGTCTTTGAGAACCGTCCGATGCTCAATGTCAGCATCAGTGACGACCTGGTGAAAGATCATGGTTTCAATGCCGGACAACTGGTACGTGAGGCTGCCAAACTGATACAGGGTGGTGGTGGCGGCCAGCCCCACTTTGCCTCAGCAGGTGGTAAGAATGCCGATGGTATCAGTGCCGCTGTGGATAAAGTCATTGAGTTGGCGAACCTATAGTCCAGTTAGGATCCCCGTTTTTGTTCGGATAGAAAGAGGAGCCGCAGATGTGTCTTGCAACACCTGCGGCTCCTCATTAATTAATTATTCTCAAGACTACCTCGCTGTCAGTCTTTCTTGTCGGAGATGGCCTGCATAATCTTTCCCTCCAGTTCCTCACAGAGTTCAGGATTATCTTGCAGGAGTTTCTTCACGGCATCACGTCCCTGTGCCAGTCTGCTACCCTCATACGAGAACCAGCTGCCACTTTTCTGAATGATACCGTACTCTACGCCGAGGTCAACGATCTCTCCCACCTTGGAGATTCCCTCACCGAAGGTAATCTCAAACTCACATTTACGGAAAGGAGGAGCGACCTTGTTCTTTACCACCTTGACGCGGACCTGATTGCCTATCACCTCATCACCATCCTTGATGCTCGTTACACGACGGATATCCAGACGCACAGATGCATAGAACTTCAGGGCATTACCACCCGTAGTGGTCTCTGGGTTACCAAACATCACACCTATCTTCTCGCGCAACTGGTTGATGAAGATGCAGGTGGTGTTGGTCTTTGAGATGGTGGAAGTGAGCTTACGCAGTGCCTGACTCATCAGTCGTGCCTGCAGTCCCACCACATTATCACCCATGTCACCCTCTATCTCCTTCTTGGGAGTCAGTGCTGCCACAGAGTCGATCACCAGGATATCGATAGCCGACGAGCTAATCAGTTGATCAGCAATCTGCAGGGCCTGTTCCCCATTATCCGGCTGTGAGATCCACAGGTTATCGATATCCACGCCCAATTTCTCTGCATAGAAGCGGTCGAAGGCATGCTCTGCATCGATGAAGGCCGCGATGCCACCCGCTTTCTGTGCCTCAGCGATGGCATGAATAGCCAAGGTCGTCTTTCCAGATGACTCAGGACCATAGATCTCAATGATTCGTCCACGCGGATAGCCCCCCACGCCCAATGCAGCATTCAGTCCGATACTTCCTGAGGAGATCACCTCCACATTCTCCACATGATCGTCACCCAGTTTCATGATAGACCCCTTGCCGAAGTCCTTTTCAATCTTCGACATGGCGGCCTGCAAGGCCTTCAGTTTCTCGTTCTGAGCACCAGCGGCCTCGTTTTCCAATTCTTTTTTTGCCATTGTTGTTTTATTTTATAATCTCGGTATTACGTTATTACGTTATATCGATATAACGATATTGCGATATTGCGATAGAGTGATATCACAGCTCCAGATCCCCATCGTGGATCTCATGCCACGGCAGTCCTTGCTGATTCAGCTGCTCCAGGAACGGATCGGGATCGAACTCCTCCACATTATACACACCTGGTTTCTTCCAGATGCCCTTGCAGAACATCATGGCACCGATCATGGCGGGAACGCCTGTGGTGTAAGAGACGCCCTGCATGCCCGTTTCCTCGTAGGCGGCACGATGCGAGCAGTTATTATAGATATAATAGGTGTGCTCCTTACCATCCTTGCCGATTCCTCGGATGCGACAGCCGATGCTCGTTTCCCCTTCATAGTTCTCGCCCAGATCCTGCGGATTAGGCAATACGGCCTTGAGGAACTGCAGCGGAACGATCTTCACCTTCGCCGTGCCTGTACCGTCTGCAAGCGGTGCTTCATAGGTCACCTCGTCGATACGGCTCATGCCGATATTCTGTATCACCTCCAGATGCTTCAGGTACTGCTGTCCGAAGGTCATCCAGAACCGTGCCCGTTTGATGGTGGGGAAGTTGATGACCAGCGACTCGATCTCCTCATGGTGCAGCAGGTAGCTGTCACGCGGTCCGATGCCTGGGTATGTCAGGTCCTTATGAATCTCCAGCGGTTCCGTCTCCACCCATTGTCCGTTCTCCCAGTAGAGTCCCTTCTGCGTGATCTCGCGGATATTGATCTCTGGGTTGAAGTTTGTGGCAAACGCCTTGTGATGGTCGCCCGCATTACAGTCCACGATGTCAAGGTAATGGATCTCGTCAAAGTGGTGCTTGGCAGCATATGCCGTGAAGATACTTGTCACACCAGGGTCGAAGCCACATCCGAGGATAGCGGTCAGTCCTGCTTTCTCGAAACGTTCCCTGTATGCCCACTGCCATGAATATTCAAAGTGTGCCTCATCCTTCGGCTCATAGTTGGCCGTATCGAGGTAGTTGCAACCGCAAGCCAGACAAGCCTCCATGATGGTAAGGTCCTGATAGGGCAATGCGAGGTTGATGACCAATTCCGGCTGATAGTCGTTGAACAATGCTTTCAGCTGCTCCACGTCATCAGCATCCACCTGTGCCGTCTTGATATCCATCTGATAGCCTTTGGCATGGATGGCCTCCACCAGTTTGTCACACTTTGCCTTGCGCCTGCTGGCAATCATAAACTCAGTGAACACATCAGCATTCTGCACGATCTTGAACGCTGCCACTGTTGCGACGCCTCCGGCGCCAATCATCAAAATTCTGCTCATTTTCTTTCTATTTTTGATTATATTTTCATTTTGCTTTTCCTTTCGCCTGCGCCCGTTGTTTCTGCAGGTTCTTATCCGTCACCAGATCACTCTCCCGCTCTATCTGCCAACTGAGGCCATTATCCTCTGTGACATAGATCAGATAGGAAGGATAGACACGCGTCTTACCTTGGGTGACCGTCCGTTTCTGAAAGTCGCAACGTACATGACGGTCGTCTGTCTTTGTTGCTTTTAGCCGATAGCTTACCTGCTCATAGTCAGGCGTCTTCTGCAGGAAGGCCACCTTCGACTGCTGCACCTTCTCCTTTGCCATCTTCGTCCCATAATAATCCACGTTCGGAGTATATTCGTACACGAAATCATCATTCTGTCGAAGGTTATGAAGATCATCCCAGCTCTTCAGATAAACACGGAACAGCTCAGCATTCACTTGAGGGTCGGAAGCGGGTTCCGGCTCGTTCAAAGAAGGTGCCTGTTGTGACAGTCCCAGCAAAGCCTTTGCCTCATCGGTAAGCAGATGCTTGATATCGGCATATCTCAGAAAGGCACAGGGATACTCCCCCGTCTCCTCATACACATGCGGTACATAGATGGTATAATCGCCGAAATCGAACCTCACACCGTCCTTCAGAAACAGGGGAGCCCTCGGCATTGGCGGTGTCCCCTTTAGGTAGAGGTCAGCCCCATCCTCACCGTATTTCTCTACCAGCTGCTTATCCAGCAGTTTCTTCAGCTGCCGCACAGAGGTGAACATCTCCCAACCCAGGATGCGTCCGTCGGTCTTGGCAACCGTCACATCAATGATATTGGCATTCGACGTGGCATTCCCCACCTGGAAGGCGTCCCAGCTATAAGTGTAGGAAACGATGCGGCTACTTTCATATTCTTTCTTCACACGGTAGTTAAAGTACCAGTTTCCTTCTTCCGTTCCCTCCTCGGCCACACGCTTCATCATCTCAACGGAATTAGTCTCCATGAAGTCGGCCTCCACGCGCTCCATCAGCTGCTTACTCGTAGAGAATTGTCCTTGGAATTCCCTGGCAGTAAACAATTCGCAGAGCCAGCGATGCAACGTTCTGGCAGCAGGGGAACTCCCTTCCGGATACTCGGCATCGATCGTCAGCTGCGCCTCCATGTCGTTCCATTTCACTGGAACTTTGTCGATGTCGTATTTCGTGATCGTCAGCTGCTGGGCATAAGAAGAAACATCCCAGCACAGAGCAACAAGAAGAACGGTGGCTCTCAGCCATTTGCCTATTGATATTTCCATAGTTATTGCATGTGTCAGATTTACATTTTACTTTCCAGCTCTGCCGCACGGATGCCCAGAGCCTGCATCAGCGAATAGCCCAGAATCTCCTGTCGGAAATTGCCGCCCGCCATGGGCTGCATGGCAAAAAGGGTGATTCGCTTGTCGTCATCAGCATGACGGAGCATTTGGCGCAGACGGTCGTAGCAGTCACCATCCTCTGCATTGGGAACCACCATCAGCCGTTTCACCTCCTTGGATCCCACGACTGCCTGTACCACATCCAGGAGGAGGTCATCCTTTGTGGTAAGAGATTCCACTGGAACTGTCGAGAACACAAACTCCCCCAGATGATCCTTGAACGCCTTGCCGTGCAGTTCACTGTACGAAGCAGGAACGAAGTGCTTGAAAGCCTTAGAGTCTTTTTCATGGATCAGCACCACGGAAACGTTCCCCTCAGGATTATCCACAGGAGAGACTCCTCCGTCCAAGGCCACACAGTCTATCCAACGGGCCATGTCAGCTGCCGGAATCTTCCTCCCCAGCATCCTTTCGAAGTTCACAATGAGGTTAAATGCCACGCGGTCGGCATAGTCAGCATCCACCACGATGACATTCTCACTCCAACGCTCCTGTCCTCCTTCATGCTGTAAGACACCATCCATCATATTCTGTTCAATCATGCTGTTTTCCTTGATCGTTGAGAATTAACAAAGAGAGAGCCTCTTCATTATTCAACTCTTCAATTATTCAACTCTTCAACTCTTAATTAAAGGTCGTTTATCTCTTCGATGGATAAGCCTGTCGTCTCAGCAATCAGACTGGCATCTATTCCTTTCTCTTTCAGGTGCTGAGCAATGGTAAGTCGTGCATTCTTCTCACCTTCCTTGATGCCCTGCTTCCTTTCATGCGACATAATCGACAGCTCATCACGGATCTTCTTCAGGCTATACTCGTACTTATCGCGCTCCTCAGGTGTGAGCGCGGCAGTAGAGGCAACATCTGCCAGTTTCTTGAACACGGCTATACGAGCCTCCCAGGGCATTCTTTCCAGTACTTCCATATTCTTTAATACATATATCCAACGGTCAAACAGTGTGCGACACTGAGATGCTTCTTTCAGAAAACAGGGCATCTGCAGGAAGATCATGCGGATGCGGTCGGAAAACAGTTCGTGGGTCCTCATGTCCAGCAGTCCGACATCTGTGCGGAACTTACCCCTAAAATAATCCTCATCGCGGAAGTTCATGATGAACACCCCATACACCGAATGTACCTTGTAGTTCCACTTCCTCCCTTGTACACCCTGCCTGATGATGCCCTGAGACATATAGAAGATTGCACGGTCCTTGAAATAGTCCTGACCCTTCAGCTGCATCTCCACGATGATGTTCTCACCATCTGAGGTCTCGCAGAACACGTCAAAGACCAGTTCTCGCGAAGATCCCATCTCAGGCATCTGTTCCTTGTCCAGGAAACGCAGGTCGTTTATCACTCGCTCACCCATCAACAAATTGTTGAGGAAGCTCAACAGCAGGTCCTTGTTCATCTCCTGCCCAAAGATTTTTTTAAACCCGACATCAGTAAACGGGTTGATAAATCTGCTCATAGCAAAGATTTAAGTGAAACAATATTTATCGGAACTAAGGTTGTGGCACACAATCTCACTCCTTCGCACTTGCAAAGATAAGGGTTTTAGGTGAAACGACAAAGGATTTCTTGGTCTTTTTGAGAAAAAGCAACAGTAGTAATGATGATTCCCTGTTGTTCCCAACATGGGAACATGTAGCAGTGGTATATAAAAGAATGCGGGCTTCCCTGCCCGCATTCTTTTTGTAGTGTCTTACAAGGATTTTTTCATTCTAACCTTTTTGTCCTTTGTGACAACAACGCCCTTGTAGTTGCTGCCTACACGCTGACCGCTGAGGTTATAGAGCGGTGTGGAGTCTTCGGTAGATGTACCTATGGGGGCGATGCCGGTTGCTACACCTACATCTTCACTTCCCAAATACACAGACCAATTTCCCCCATCTACATACCGGTATGTCGTCCAGTTCTTCAACATAGCACTCTGCACCTGGCTCACAGTGATGACATTCTGTTCGGAATATGAGTCTGGTACAATCGCCTTCAATGCTCCTGTTGTCATACCATTTCTGTCTGGAAGGCTTCTTACAATACCATCCATGTTCCTGATACAATTATCATAACAAATCACAGACTCGAGCGTGGGAATACTGTTTGAGAAAAGTATCCCTGTTATTCTGTTATGAACACAATTCAAATCTGTTAATGTCCCTTGATCAATTGAACTCAGGTCAAGAACGCCACTTATCGAATTATTACTACAATTAAGACTCTTCAATTTCCTGTTTCCCGATAAATCAAGACCTGTCATATTATTATTGCAGATTAATGACGACAGATCGGTACAATTCTTCACGTCAAGAACATCTAAGTTATTGGAGCTGCAGGTCAGTGTTTTCAATGCGGTACATTTCGACACGTCAAGAGAACCTAATGGATTACTGTAGCAGGACAGTTTTTGCAATGCAGTACAATCCGACACGTAAAGAGAATTCAGATTATTGCTGTAGCACTCCAGTGTCTGCAATGCAGTACAACCATCCACATTTAATTCACAAAGTGCATTTTTATAACAACTAAGTGTCTGCAGCTTTATGTTGTCGCTGCAATTGAGTGCATAAAGCTATGGAATGTTAGAAAGGGAAAGTGAGGTGAATTGGTTACCGTCACAGTGGATAAGCCCAAGACTACTACAGCCTGTGGTCGAAAGACCGGTCAGTTTATTGTTTGAACAATACAAATACTCCAATTTTGAGTTGTTTGCTACAGAAAGACCTGTCAGGCTATTGTTTGAACAATTCAGTTCCTCCAACTTTGAGTTGCCTGTTACAGTAAGACTTGTCAGGCTATTGTTTGAACAATCCAGTTCCGTCATCTTTGTATTGCTGCTGCAGTTGAGCGTTTTAAGATATGTGTAGTTTTTAATACTGAGCGTTGCGAACTGATTGGATTTGCAATTAAGCGAACTCAATTTGGAACAGCCAGAGAGATTCATTGATGTCAAAGCGCAGCTGGAACAATCCAACGTACTGAGCTTGCTGTCGTTCGTACAGTTAAGGTAAGTCAGCGAAGTATTGCCACTACAGTTGAGGGTTTGAAGATTTGTCTTTCCAGAAACAGAAAGACTTCCCAATTTATTCTTAGAGCAGTTAAGGGTGGTAAGCTGAGAACACCCACTTATATTTAAAGAATTTAGGGAATTGTTACTGCAGTAAAGACTGGTAAGCTGAGAACACCCACTTACATTAAGAGTATTTAGGGCATTGTTAGAGCAGTTAAGACTGGTAAGCTGAGAACACCCACTTGCATTAAGAGAAGATAGGGATAGATTTGAACAATCAAGCTGTTTGAGTTTAGTATTGTTACTGCAATCCAGCGTGGTGAGACTTGAATAGTCTCCTAAATCCAAATATGTGAAGACATTATTACCACACTTAAGTGTTTTGAGACCATTCTTATTACTTATAGCCAGATTATTCAATTTGTTATTCTCGCAGTTGAGCGTAGTTAAAGGTGCAGCACTTAAAACCTCCTCTAATTGACAATTCGAGCAATCTAGGACGGTCAACGATGGATGTTCAACAGTTATTTGATTAGCGGAGAAATTGTTGTTGCTGCAATTTATTGATTTCAACGCAGTTAGACAATAAATGCCTTTTAAACTGGTGATGCCTTGGCCGCTTACGTCCAAATCGGTAAGTCCTGCCACTTCACTCTCTGTGAGATACCCCTTCCCATATTTATTACGCAAGAATCCACTTAAGGCAGAATCCCAAAAATATAATCCATTAAGCAGAACTTTCCAACGGGTGTTCACGACAACATCTTGATTATAGACTTCTACAGGTAAAACACCTGGATAATACAACACTCCCATATCCGATCCATAATCATCTTTACCCAATATTGCACCGAAAGGTTCAACAATAACCGGAGATTCCCCTGGAGATAGACCTTTTTCGTCACTTTCGTGTGCATTAATTACATAGGTGTTTTTGACATTAGGGCAAGAACTATCTCCCGTTGCTTTGAACCTTATTTCAATATTTGAGTTTTCTTTAAAAGTACTATACAAATCAACAATGTCTCCCTTTTTCCCTTGGATTGTTGCTGTTAACCCATCGGAAAAAGAGACTTCACACCAAATACCATCGACAAAGCCTCCTTCAATAGCACAATCATTAGTGGATTTTACAACCAAATTGCCAGGCCCTTTAATATTCAGTTTAGCCTTGTTATACAGATATATGCCCTCATAGTTCTCACTTGAAAGAGTCGTGGTTCCAGAAACCACCTCAAGCGTTCCTTTAGTTTCGAATCGCACGGCTGAAGCTTTGACTGAACTGAGATTATTGGTTCCCACGAATTTCACGATCAAACCCTCACAACTGTTGTTTTCAATGGCACGCTCATTATTACCCGTGCGCTTGATGGTACAGTTGGTAAGCGTTAGTGTATTCGTGCTTGGGACGTACTTCACCGTGCCACTTGTAATGGCACTGCTTGTGATGTTGGTATAGTTATCACTGGTTACTTCCACGCCACCGACCCAGAAGCCATACTTCGTGGCAGCCGCCGCCTTGAGCGAACTCATCATCAATAAGCAGAAGGTTAACAGAAAAACCCTACTTGCGTTCGTTTTTGTTTTCATTGCTATTGTTTTCATGATCGATCCTTTAATTGGTTGGTGCTCAAATTTATATGTTGCAAATTTACGAAAAATACCGATTAAAAGGAAGAGTTTGCCGATTAAAATATGTTAAGAGTGCGTGACAAGGGCCACCCAAGCCCTTCCATAAGGAGGGAAACCGTAAAATCACGCTGAAATATATCCGTGTTCAGTGCGAGATCGGAAATACTGTGAGACGCCGCTTGCCGTTTTCCCGTTTTCCCGTTTTCCCGTTTCGTCATGTGATTTGAATGGTGATGATAACTGTGACATCTAACTTTACTTATATATATAATATATATAATATATATATTATATATATAAGTATATATATTATATTATAAATTATAACTTAATTTCTCACCGGCAAACGGATCGGAAAACGCTTGACGAAACGGGAAAACGGGAAAACGGCAGGCGGACGGCATGGGGGCTGCAGGGCGGAGCAATCTCCCAGATTAAAATAATGAATCCATGGGATTGAAATAATCTTGCCGCGCGCACGGCTGAAACCTTAAGGAATAAAAAAAAAGGGGGGAAAGCTTACATATATCAATAAAAAGCATTATCTTTGCATCACGGAAACAAATATAACTAATCGAACGACAATGAAGAGTATCTTAGAAGGAAGACCTGCGCTGAAGCAGGAGATTGAGAAAATAGCAGAAGTCGCAGGATACCTGTGGCAGAACGGATGGGCAGAGAGAAACGGCGGTAACATCACCGTGAACATCACAAAGTTCATCGACGACGAGATCCGCCAGATGCCAGCCATCAGTGAGGTGAAGACCATCGGCGTGACACTCCCGCAGCTGAAAGGTAACTATTTCTACTGCAAGGGAACAGGAAAGCGCATGCGCGACCTCGCCCGATGGCCGATGGACAACGGCAGCGTAATCCGCATCTTGGACGACTGCGCCTCGTATGTGATCATCGCCGACAATCTGGTGCAGCCTACCAGTGAACTGCCCAGTCACCTGACTGTCCACAACCATCTGATAGAAAAGGGCAGTGCCTACAACGCCACGGTGCACACCCACCCCATCGAGCTGGTGGCGATGAGTCACAACCGTGAGTTCTTGGGGAAGGACGTGTTGACGAAGATCCTGTGGAGCATGATTCCAGAGACCAAGGCGTTCTGTCCGTTAGGCCTGGGCATCATCCCCTACCAGCTTCCAGGAAGTGTGGAGCTGGCCGATGCCACCCTGAAGGAACTCGACGACTACGATGTGGTGCTGTGGGAGAAGCACGGTGTGTTTGCCCAGGGACTGGATGTGATGGATGCCTTCGATCAGATCGATGTGCTCTCCAAGGCTGCCAAGATCTATATCGATGCCCGCAGCATGGGATTTGTTCCTGAGGGTATGAGCGAGGCACAGATGAAGGAGATGAGCGAGGCGTTTAACTTGCCGAAATAAAGTTTGGGGCACCAAAGAAAATATATTTATTTTAAACAATAAAGCGTATGAAAAAGAATGTATTGAGACTGTTGGCCATTGCTGTCATGTTCTGTCTGAGCATGAGCGCCAACGCACAAGCAGTAGGAGGGATTCAGGTTGATCCCACCGTCGCCGCACAGCAGGCAAAGGCACAAAAGGAATTAGCCAAGGAGCAGAAGAAAGCCTTGAAGGCTCAAGCCAAGGCCGAGAAGGAAGCCAAGAAGGCTGAGAAGGAAGCTAAGAAGAAGCAGAAAGAGGCTGAGAAGCGTGAGAAGGCTATCAAGGCTGCTGAGAAAGCTCAGAAGAAGGCTGAGAAGGCTGCCAAGGCTGCTGAGAAGGCTGCACAGAAGGCTGCCAAGGCTGCCGGTGGTGACCCGATGAAGGCTGCCAAGGCTGCCGAGAAGGCTGCTGAAGCCCAGCAGAAAGCCTTGAAGGCTCAGGAGAAGGCCGAGAAACTGGCAAAGAAGCTGTAAGGTTTTCTACTTGATAAAATAAGGGAAATCCCGAAGAGCTGATGCTCTTCGGAATTTTTGGGGGGGAAGGATTCGCCTTCGGCGAGAACCAACGGTCACTCAAAGCGAAGCGGAGAGAAAAATTGAACAAAATCTATCCAAAATCTTACAAATTATAGATTCTATAGAGTTCGATAGACTTTTATAGACTTCGATAGACTTTAATAGATTTTGATAGACTATAATAGATTTTGAAAGATTTTGGATAGATTTTGTTGGATTTCTGCCCGAAGGGCACCAAACAAGCTATTGGATATCCCCGTAGCGCTCCTTGGTAATCTCAGCCAATGTCTTTCCACGTGTCTTCGGACATCCGATGAAGCCGACTATCAGTGAGATGAGCAGCAGGATGATCATGCAGTAGGCAGCGATGGTGAATCCCTCACCGTTGTCACCATAGATATAGGCGAAGATCAGTCCCCATACGGCAGACAGTCCACGTACGATGAAGAACATCAGTCCTTGTGCACCAGCGCGGAACTTTGCAGGGAACAGCTCACTACCCCACAGGGCGTAGAAGATCTGGGGAGACGATCCACCCTGGATTCCCCAAAGGATGGCAAAGGCCCACAGTCCTACGGAGCCGTTCACACCCACTGTCACAATGATCACCCATGCACTGATGGCCACCAGCAGACCGAAGGTATAGATGGCCTTATGACTGGTCTTGTCGATCACCTTCGATACCAGGAACGTCACGCCCACGATGATGGCCCATTGGATGCAGTTCATCCAATTGGCCTGTTCGTTGCTCACGCCACCTGCCGTCTCATAGATATGCGGCTGGAAGAAGCCCATCACCGAAGCTACGAGGTTCCATGTCAGGTAGATGGATGCCAGGAAACATACCGTCTTGATGGCGATATTGTTCTGGAACAGTACCTTGATATTGTCGAGCAGACCGCTCTTCTTCTCTTTCGAAGCCTCGAACTCCGCACTCTCCTGCAAGCCACGTTGCAGGTTCCATGCGATGAAGGCCACGATGAACAGGGAGAAGAACACAATGCGAGAGCTGAACACATTGGTGGCTTCCACTGACAAGCCACTACCACCCACAAGGTGCGCTACCGACTCCACCCATCCGAACAGGTAACCGCCTGGTGCAAAAAGCATTCCCAGGAGCAGGATGCACATCGGTCCGAAGCCCCATGACATCTGCGAGATACAGATATTCCGTCCTCTGTTGTTCACCTCACTACTCTCAGAGATATACGTCCAGGAGGCAGGGACACCCACGCCCACCGAGATTCCTGTAATGAGGAATCCGCAGAGCAGCATGGGGAAATTCACACTCAGCATGATGAGCAGCACGCCCAGCATATATACCAGCAGGTTGTAGGTGAAGATGAACTTCCTTCCGTACTTATCTGCCAGGAAACCGCCGATGATGGCACCGATGGCGGCGCCTAAGCAGTTGGCACTGATAAAGTTCAGCCAGCCCAGGTGCACCTCGGAGAGTCCAAGGTAATTCTGCCACAAGGATAATCCGCTGGCACCTGCCACGATGGCACCTGCATCGAGATAATTGGTGAGAGACACAGCAATCGTGCTCTTCAAACTTCCACTATTTGCCATTTTGATTCTTCTTTCAATTTTTCGTTATATCGTTATACCGTTATACCGTTATATCGATATATCGACATTTCGATAATTTATCTGCAAACCACCTCGCACTCAATATTGAAAATCTTTGCCACCTTCAGGATGGTGTCGATATGATGCCCAACGGCAGCTGCCATGTGGTGGGTGGGACCAGCCTCGCTCCAACGGTTACAGAATTCACGGGCTCCGATGGAGAAGCGGGTGCGCATGTTGGTATCGCCGAAGGTGAAGATAGGACCATCTTCGTTCACTCCTTCTGCCACCACGAACTTGAACACACCGTTCTTGTCCTGGGTGATGGCGAGATAGGTAACATCTCCCGTAGGGGGATAGAACTGGGTGAGATAGCCGCCGCCAGCCTTACCATGGAACACGGGCACGATCTTCATCGTAGGCTTCTTTGCCTGCGAGATATCATAGTCGCCCGAGCCGGAATGACCGATGATGCAGATATCTTTGTTGAAATCGATGCTGTACATTTCCGAGAGCGTTCCCGTTCCTGAGATGGTCTTGAGGATACTCATGGCCATGGCCACCTTCATGTCACCTTCCACGGCACAGGCCGTATGCTGTTTGATGAGCATGGAGAAGGCAGGGATGAGCATGGAGTCGAGCTTGCCGGCAATGCCCTGTGCAAAGCCATCATAGTGGGAGGCGATCATACCCAGCTGCTCATCCTTCACCCATTGTTCGAAGGCCACCACATACTTCGCCATGTCCCATACCTTCTCGATGGTTCCGCCACCCTCGATGTCGAAGGTATCGAGGATATCCTGCGCCTTGGCACGGATAGCCTCCTCGTCAGTGATATCATCAGCAATGGCCCACATCTTCTCCCAGTCGAACTGCTTGGTATAGACAAACATACGGTGGTAGAGATTCGTCTCATCGATATACAGGTCCATCATGCCAGGATAGGGACGGCCGATCTGTGCGATGTTCGTATCACGGAAACGGCGGCGCACCTGGGCAGCACGACACCAGTCCTCGAGCTCTGCCTGTACCTGCGGATCACCACCTTCTACCACACCCGTAATCACAGCATGGCGTTTTCCTGCACGCTCCAAGTCTGCCACCATCTCACCCACGGCACCACAGGCATAGAGCTCACCCAGCCATGTGGGGATATCCGTATTGGGATAGTCGGGCGCCTTCTTCTTCTGCACATTCACCAAGACGACAGGCACATCCAGGTCGCGCACAGCCGGCAGCATATTATAAGAGGTACAATAGGTGAGGAGCTGGAGGATGACCAGATCCACATCGGCCGCACGGAACTTGTCACCAGCAGCCTGTGCCATCTCCTTGGTGGTCACCATGCCGCCATCGATGATCTCCACCGTGGCAGGCAGTGTTTTCTTAAATGCCTCATACTGTGCCTCGAACTCAGGAACGAGCTGAGGGAATTGTGGCAGATATGCCCCCAATGCGATGGAGAACACACCCACCCTTGCTCTTGTCTCTACTAATGGTTTTGCCATAATTTTATTGTTTTAGTTGTTCAAATTTTCGTTATTTCGTTATTTCGGTATATCGGTATATCGTTATATCGATATTTCGACATTTCATTATCTCGAGATAGCGGCCATAAGCTTCATCCCATGATGACCGATCGGCAACAGGGGTGAAGCATTTCATCTCCACGCTATCGGCAATGATGCGTCGCATCTGCCAGATGTCATCAACATCACCCGATGCCTTGGCCTGTAACATGATGTTTCCCAAAGCCGTACACTCCTGCGGACCTGCCAGCACTTTCACGCCGAGGGCATCTGCCGTGAACTGGTTCAGGAATTTGTTCAACGAACCTCCACCGATGATGTGCAGTACGTCCAGATCATAGTCAGAAAACTCCTGCAGCCAGCCAAACACCTGACGGTAGCGAAGGGCCAATGAGTCGAAGATACAACGACAGATCTCCGCTGGAGTCTCAGGCACAGGTTGCTGCGTGTCCTGGCAATACTGCTGAATCGCTCCGATCATCGAGGCAGGATTGGCAAAGACAGCATCGTCAGGATTGATGATCGAACGGAAAGGCTCCACGGTCATCGCCGACCCCTGCAGCTCTGGATGCGACAGTTTCCTCACCTCCTCAGGCAATTCCTTCCGACAGCGTTCATAGAGCCACATGCCACAGATATTCTTCAGGAAACGGGTGGTACCTTCAATACCGCCTTCATTGGTGAAGTTCAGCTCATAGCTGCGGTCGTTGATCACTGCCTCCTTCGTCTCGATGCCCATCAGACTCCAGGTGCCACTCGACAGATAGGCGAAACGCTCATCACGAGCAGGCACGGCAGCGACGGCAGAGGCTGTGTCATGACCTGCCACGGCAATCACTGGAACGGCTCCCAGCCCTGTCATTTGCTGCACTTCCTTTGACAGTGTGCCGATACAGGTACCTGGCTGCACCATCTGTCCGAAAAGGTCGCGTTTCAGACCCAAGCTATCTAACAGACGTTCATCCAGCTGTTTTGTACGCGGGTCGAGCAGCTGAGAAGTGGAAGCAATGGTATATTCGCACACTTCCTTTCCTGTGAGCATCCAGCTCAGGGCATCGGGCACAAACAGGATCTTCGCAGCATGCGCCAAGGCACTGTTCCCTTCCTTACGCATGGCATAGAGCTGAAACAGGCTGTTGAAATACATGAACTGAATACCTGTAATGCCATACACCTCATCCCTTTTGATGATATGCTGCAAGTAGTCGTCCATGGCCTCGAACGTGATAGGATCACGGTAGGCACGGGGGTTACGCAGGATGGCTCCATCTTCACCGATCATCACGAAGTCAACACCCCAGGTGTCGATGCCGATACTGGTAATCTTCACCTGACGTTGGGCCACGGCTTTCAGTCCGCGGATCATCTCGAAATACAAGGCATAGATATCCCAGTAGAAATGTCCGCCCTGTTCAATCAGGTTATTGGGGAAGCGGGTGATTTCCTCCAGTTCCATCCGTCCTTCCTTCAAAGTACCCAGGATGGTTCTTCCACTGGTCGCACCAAGGTCAACGGCAAAGAAATATTTGTTTGATTCCATATAGTTTTAAGTAGATGATTGATTCTGATGGCAAAGGTACAACTTTTTCTTGGAAAAACCGCATTATCTCGAATATTTTGCTTACCTTTGCAAGAAGTAATAACAAAACAATATCTGAAATGACGACACTTACTCTATGTATTATCATCGCTTTCGTGATTGGCTATGCCTGTATCGCTACCGAGAGCTTACTGGAAATCAACAAGGCTGCCATTGCCCTGCTGATGTGTGTGGTGTGCTGGACCCTGTTCATGATGGCTCCAGAGAGCTATATCACTGGCGCTGATGTATTCTCACAGGTGAGCGAGAAGATCAAGATGAGTCTGGGAGACACGGCAGAGACGCTGTTCTTCCTGATGGGTGCCATGACCATCGTGGAGATCGTGGATGCCAACGGCGGATTCAACTTCGTCCGCGACACCATCAAGACACGCTCCAAGCGGAAGCTCATGTGGCGCATCGCCTTCATGACTTTCTTCCTGTCGGCCATCCTCGACAACCTCACTACATCGATCGTGATGATCATGGTACTGCGCAAACTGGTACAGGAGCGCAAGGAACGACTGATCTATGCCGCACTGGTGATTATCTCAGCCAACAGCGGTGGTGCCTTCTCTCCCATCGGCGACGTGACCACCATCATGCTATGGATCAAGGGCGTGATCACCACACAGGGAGTCATCACGGAAATATTCCTGCCTTCGCTGGTGTCGATGCTGGTACCTGCCTTCATCATGCAATTCTCCCTCAACGGGAAGTTCCCCAAGGAACAGAACCTGCCCAAAGCACAGGTGAGCACGTTCACCACTGCTCAGCGCGACACCATCTTCTGGTTAGGCGTGGGCGGACTCTGCTTCGTGCCCATATTCCGTTATCTCACCAACCTGCCTCCGTTCATGGGTATCCTGCTGGTGCTGGGTGTTCTATGGACCGTCACGGAGATCTTCCACCGCAGTGTCCATCGTGAGAATGAAGAGGACACCATGGCCAAACGTGTCACTGACCTGCTGTCACGCATCGACCTCTCTACCATCATGTTCTTCCTGGGCATTCTGATGGCTGTGTCTTGTCTGGAGCATGTGGGTGTGCTGACAGCCTTAGGTGGCTGGCTCGATGGGGTGTCTGGAGGAAATCACTACTTAGTGACGGGCATCATTGGCGTTCTGTCGTCAATCGTTGATAACGTACCACTGGTGGCTGGTGCCATGGGTATGTACCCTGTTGCCGCAGCTGGCGACATGGCTGTGGATGGCATCTTCTGGCAGCTGTTAGCTTACTGTGCAGGTGTGGGTGGTTCGATGCTGATCATCGGCAGTGCTGCAGGCGTGGTGGTGATGGGACTGGAAAAGATCACCTTCGGGTGGTACATGAAGAGAATCACCTGGATCGCCTTCGTTGGATACCTCGCCGGCATGTTCTTCTACTGGGTGGAGAAACTGATATTCTAAGTAAAAAGTGAGAAATTGACGCTCCCATAACTACGGTGCTCCACAAAGTGGGGATGTTGGGAAAAGTCATAATCCTTTCCATGCTCAAAGACGAAGATGCCCTCGTCTTTGAGCATGTTCTTTTCGAAAATCAAATCAGGAATCGTTGGCAGTTCCTTGAGGGCATAGGGGGGGTCGGCAAAGATGAAGTCAAACTGCTGCCGACATCCTTTGATGAAACGGAACACATCACCACGGATAGCTATACAGCGGTCGGTATCCAGTTTCTTCAGGCATTGCTTGATGAACGCATGATGATCACGGTCGGCCTCCACACTAATCACCTGCTGACAGCCACGTGACACCAGTTCCAAGGAGATGCTGCCCGTTCCAGAGAACAAGTCGAGTGCCTGCGTATCTTCGAAATCCATATAACCGTTCAGGACATTGAAGATATTCTCCTTGGCAAAGTCGGTGGTAGGCCTCGCCTTGAACGAGCGAGGTACATCAAAATGCCTACCTTTATATTCTCCTGTGATGATCCTCATCTTCTGCTTCTACTTCTCAACTCCGCATTATCAAAGCACACAGGTCATAGGGGATATCCTTGATTGCCGTGATGGGAGCACGGTTATAATCGGCAACAGGGTTGATGACATACGCATTCTGTAAATACTTCCGGATCTCCGTTAAGAAAGCCTCTTTGTCAGGAAGTGTCCCCACCACATGCAGCTCATCCTTCTGTGTGTCCATTCCCATCTGCTGCCATACGGCCAACAGGAAGAACACGGCATCGAGGGCAGTCGTTACGGCATAACGGTTACAGAATCGGAAACGGTTCTGTTGGAAAGCGAACACCTCCATACTCTTATCATGGAAATATCCGTACAGTTTCCTGCGCGTTCCCGTGAAACTCCTGCGATGCAGATGACCCCATACAGGCTGTGACACCGCCATGAAACGGACATCCTCAAAATGGTCATCCACCACCAGCTTCAGATCCTTGTTCATCGCGAAAAGGACGGCGGCATTCAACGAAGGAAGCACGGTGGACAGCACCACATCGTGCTCATGTCCTGTAATCGCATGATGGTAGAAAAGGCTGTTCCTCTGCTCATCCTGCTCGAAGAAATCCTCCAAGGGCAGCATGACGGTGGGCGTATCCACCATCACTTGTGCACGCGTCCACCCCTCGTTCAGCATGTCTTCCGTCTTAAACGCCTCCCTCAAATTGGCAGCCATGCTCACCCCACTCCTCACCGTATAGGGAAGATAGCGCACCTGACCAACAGCAGTAGCATCGGGGGCGGCAAAGGCCAGGGAGCCCTGTCCTATACGGATCGTCAGACGGGGACGGCGCACTGGCTTGACAGGCTCTATATCGTGGGTAACGGATAACGTGGAATCGTTGTTCATCTTACTTGACAATAATTTGACCGCGAAGTTACGGAAATCTTTCGAGAACACAAAACAATTGACATAAAATATGGTTTTTATTTTGTTTTTCGCCCGCTTATTCGTACCTTTGCCAATGATGAGTGAGACACAGCCATACGGATCAAGCCTGAGCACGGAACTGCTTTACCATATCAGACAAAACTTTCGCTTTGAGCCTACCCACGAGCAGGACAAAGCGATGGAGACGTTCTGTATGTTCTTCTCCGACCACATGGCCAGCAGGAACCATACGGGGGCAGTGATGATTATGCGCGGCTCTGCGGGAACTGGCAAGACCACTCTGGCCAGCGCCATCGTGCGTTCTCTGCTACAAATAAAACAGAAGGTGGTGCTGATGGCTCCTACCGGCAGGGCTGCCAAGGTATTTGCACAGAACAGCGGATCCAAGGCCTTCACCATCCACAGGATGATCTATCGTCAGAAGGTGTTTTCTGGTGACTGGTCAGGATTCAACCTGAACGACAATCTACGCACTGACACCTTGTTCTTAGTGGATGAGGCTTCGATGATTGCCAATGGAACAGGAAGTGTCGGCAATGACAACATGTTTGGCAGCGGTCGCCTTCTTGACGATCTGGTACGTTATGTCTATAGTGGCAGGAACTGTCGTATGATGCTCATCGGTGACAAGGCCCAGCTCCCTCCCGTCGGAGAGGAGGAGTCACCTGCCCTGATGGCAGAAGAGATGAGACGATACGGACTGAAGGTCTATGAATGCGACCTGAACGAAGTACTCCGACAGAGTGAACAAAGCGGTATCCTGTATAATGCCACGGTCATCCGACAGATGATTACCCACCAAGCACTCACCCAACTGCCTCATATCCGCTTCCATGGCTTTGCGGACATTCAGGTGGTACCAGGTGAAGAACTGATTGAGCAACTGAATTTCTCTTACTCTCAGGTAGGTATCGATGAGACTATCGTGATCACACGTAGTAACAAACGGGCGAACATCTACAACAATGGTATCCGGAACAGTATCCTCGACAGGGAAGAGGAGCTGTGTACTGGTGACCTTCTCATGATCGTGAAGAACAACTATCACTGGGTGAAGCAAGAGAAATCACAAGCCCTCAGCTTCCTTGCCAACGGAGACAGGGCACAAGTGGTAAAGGTTCGTAACATCAGAGAACTCTATGGGTTCCGCTTTGCCGATGTCCTCCTGCTGTTTCCAGATTATGACAACTATGAGCTGCAGACAACCGTCATCCTGGACAGTCTGACCACCGAGGCGCCAGCACTCACGGCGGAACAGAATGAACAGCTCTTCACCGAGGTGATGGCTGACTATGCCGACATCTCCACCAAAAGGGATCGTCTCCAGCGCATCAAGGAAGATGACTACTACAACGCTATCCAGGTGAAATATTCCTATGCCGTGACCTGTCATAAGGCTCAGGGCGGACAGTGGGCACATGTCTATATCGACCAAGGATTTATGACAGACGACATGCTCACACCCTATTATATCCACTGGCTCTACACTGCCTTCACCCGAGCTACCGATAAGTTGTTCCTCGTAAACTGGCCTGCCACACAAATATCAACGTAGCTAAAGGTCAAAGGGACTCGGTCAAAGGATCAAGTTCAATGGATATCGTCAAGTTCAAAAGTTCAAAGTTTAAAGTTCAAAGTTCAAAGAAAATGATTGAAACACTCCTATTCATCGTCGGACTCCTCATCGGAGCCATCATCCTGTTCTTCATCGGTCAACAAAAAGCCGTACCCATCATAAAAGAAAAGAACGAGCTTGCCATGGGACTAGCCGCCAAGACCAGTGAGCTCACCATGCTCAGCAAACAGATAGACGACCTGCAAGAAAAGCAAAAGCTGCAGATCGAAGAGATGAAATCTCAGTATGCTCAACAGATCGATTACCTGAAGGAGCAGCATGAGCTGCAGGTGCTGAACCTGCGGGAACATGCAGAAGAGGACAGGAAACGGGTGGATGAGCAGTTCAGTCAGCGGCTTACCTTGGTTCAGGAACAGCTGAAGAACGCAACGGAACAGTTACTGCGACAACGGTCTGAAGAGCTGGACAAAACCAATCAGAGTCAGCTGGGTGCCATCATCGCCCCTCTACGGGCTGTGATGAGCGAGATGAGGAAATCGATGGATGATAACAAAGAATCGTTTACTCGGAGTACTTCTGCGCTGAGCGAACAACTGAAGACGATGCTCCATGCCACATCCTCTCTGGGTGCCGAGGCAGAGAAACTCTCACGAGCCTTGCAGACAGGACCGAAGGTGCAAGGTGACTTCGGAGAGATGAAACTAAACGACCTGTTGGATAAGTTCGGATTCACCAAAGGATTGGAATACGATATGCAGTATGTGATGCGCGATGCCAAGGGCAAGGTGATCCGCAATGACGACACCAACGACATGATGCGCCCTGATGTTGTTCTGCACTATCCAGACAAAAAAGATGTAATCATTGATGCAAAAGCATCCCTCACCGCTTTCATCGGTTATGTGAATGCCCAGACCGATGAGGAGCGCAAGACCTTCCTGGAGGAACACTGCAGAAGCGTACGTAAGCATGTCAACGAACTGGCCGACAAGCAGTATTGCCGTTACTCCATGGAGGGCAGGGAGACCCTCGATTTTATGATTATGTTCGTTCCCCAGGAGGCTGCAATGCAATTAGCCGTCTCTGCCGACACCCAGCTGTGGAGCTATGCTTTTGACAAGAAGATTTTCATCACTGGAGAACAGAACTTATTTGCCGTCCTGCGCATGCTGCAGATTACGTGGACACAACAACGACAAGCCGAGAATCAGGAAAAAGTATATGGTTTGGCCAACTCCTTGCTCGACCGCGTGGGTGATTTCATGGAACGGTTCGAAGAGGTGGGTGAGAAGATGAAGAAACTACAATCAGCCTACGATTATGCAGAATTGAAGTTGAAAGGAAATCAGAGTTTGCTGGTTCCAGCTCGCAAACTACTGGAGATGGGAGCCAAGGAGAATCCGAAACATCCACTGCCGGAAATAACAAGTGAAGAGTGAGAATCTCATATTACAATAGGGGTGAGAGCAGACGCACCAGAGACTCCCACAACCGCTGATAGAAAGGACGACGGTTCAGATTCTCCACATCATCAAGGAGCACACTGTTGGCGACATCGTCCATGAAAACCTCCTTGATTTGGGAGGCCATGTCACTATCATAGATAAAGGCATTACCTTCAAAATTGTTCTCGAAACTCCTAAAATCCACATTGGCTGATCCCACAGTGCACAGGGAATCATCGCTCACCAACAGTTTAGAATGATTAAAACCCTTCTGGTAAAGATAGATCTTTACACCTGCACTCACTATCTCGTGAATATAGCTTCTACTTGCCCACTCCACCAGTTTGGCATCTGTCCTGTAAGGAATCATCACACGAACGTCAACACCTGTAAGGGCTGCAGTGCGCATGGCCAAGAGCACAGGTTCCGTAGGCAGGAAATAAGGGGTCTCGATATAGACATACCGTTTGGCTTCCAACAAGATGCGTACATACCCCTGCATGATATCAGGCCACTGGGATATTGGACTGCTTGTGACGATTTGCACCAAGCAATTATTTCTGTGGAGTTCTTCCATCTCAGGGTAATAACGACGGTTGGTAATCAACGTACGATCCACGAAATACCAGTCAACCAAGAAAGCACGCTGAATGCCATATACCGCCCCACCCCTGATGCGCAGATGGGTGTCACGCCACGGTCGTCGCCGGGTTTCCTGACCTCGTTTCTTCTTTCCGATTTCGCGACCCTTCACATACCTCGTGGCGATATTCATACCACCGATAAACCCGACCACACCATCTATCACACAAAGCTTGCGGTGATTACGGTAGTTCACCTTACTGGTGAACGCAGGGAACTTCACGGGCATGAACCCATGCACCTCAATTCCAGCATCGCGCATGCGCTCAAAGAAGGTTCCTTTCACTTCCCAGCACCCTACATCATCGTAGATCACACGTACCTCCACGCCCTCACTGGCTTTGGCTATCAAGGCATCGGCAATCATATTGCCCAACTCATCATCGTTGAAGATGTAGGAGTCCAAGTGGATATGACGTCGTGCCTGAGCGATTGCCCGCAACAATGCGTGGAAAAACTGATAGCCATCGGTATAGACATCCACAAGATTGTCTTTGAAAGGCAAGGCCCAGTTCTGACTGGCAAAGAGTTTGATCAACATCTCATGTTGAACGGGCAGCATCAGGTTTTTCTGCTCGGCAAATTCCAGCATCGACCGTTTGGTGAGCTGGTCGAGACTCTGTTGGGAGATCAATCGTTCCTTCCGTGTGTTCTGTCCAAAGAAGAAATACAGGATAATTCCCACGAACGGAAGGAACACCAGCACTAGCATCCACGCCATGGTCTTGGCAGGCTGACGGTTATCCATCAGCACCCTGATCATGGTGCCTACAACCGCCAAGACATAGACGGTCAGGAGAAGCCAATGAACATAAATCATCTATTTAAAATGTGCCAGCTTATGTGTTTGTAACGACAGGTGCCATTGCGGATGACGTAGGATATAGTCAACACACTGGGTGGTCAGTTGTCGGTTGTATGTTTCATCTCCTGTGTCACAAGGTTGCAGACAGTAATAGTCGGCACTCACCTGCTCTCTGTATGCTTCGATTCGTCGCAGCTGTTCATCATCGTCACCTTCGAACACCAGCTTCAGTTCATTACATCTGTCCACCACCAAAGGACCCTTCGGTGAAAGCGTAAGCCAGTCGAGGTTCCTGGGAGGGGCAAGCGTACCGTTGCTCTCCATGGCCACCTCATAACCGGCGGCATGGAAATAATCCACGAACGACTCATCCACCTGCAAGGTAGGCTCTCCCCCTGTGAGGATCATGAAGTGTGACGGGTACTCTTGAATAGTATGAAGGATTCCTTCGGCCGTCATCTCACGGTAGTCATCAAAAGAGGTGTCGCAGAACGGACATCGCAGGTTACAGCCCGCGAAACGCACGAAGATGGCAGCACGACCTGTGTTCTTGCCTTCTCCCTGCAATGAATAGAAGATTTCATTCACACGGTACATCACACTTCCTCCACCTCATAGGCAGCCACATTCCCTTCACTCTCCTGTACCACGGTCTTATAGCAATGCGGTACTTGTTCAGTACACCAGCGCGCAATATTCTCAGCAGTGGGATTGAACGGCAGCACTTCGTTCAGTACCTGATGGTCGAGCACTTTCTTGATGCGCCGTTTGATCATCGCGAAATCCACCACCATCCCGTTCTTATCCAACTCGCGTGCCTTGCAATAGACAGTAATCTTCCAGTTATGTCCGTGCAAGTGTGTACACTTGCTCTCATAGTCGAGATCAAGGCGGTGTGCGGAGGAAATCTCCAGTGTCTTTTGTACGTAATACATATCCTTCTTCTTTTGTGCGACCCTTGGGTCAAATGATAATATCCATTCCTAATTTCTTAGCCATCGCATTCCTCAGCTCCATCATTCTCTTCATATCCAGACACAACTGCGGCCACTGCTCGGAGTTGCTGTCCGACTGTGCTATCTGTGTGCGGAGGGCACGAATGTGAGCCTTTACGTAGTCGAGGCGGAAATCCAACACCAAATGTTTCACCTCATTTCTTAACGACTCCTCATCGACGATCATCTGTAAGCTCTTACTCAGTTGAACACGATCCAACAGCATATCAACAGCCAGCTGACTGACAGCCACGTCATGATGACGGGAGAAGAAGTCGGAGGCTTTGAATCCCTCTTCTCCAGAGTGAGCCACAGCCTCTTCCAGGATCCGGTTGTACAAAGGATGAGAGAACTGCAGTTCGTCCGCACTGAGGTCTATGTTTACATATTGCGCCACTGTGAGGTCAACGGTCCCACCGTCTTCCGTTTCCACATCTCGGAAGATGACTCGTTCACCGTAACGGATCACCATACGGATAAGCAAATCTTCCACACGGGTGCTGGTGGATGACGGGGTTTGGGGGGTCTGCATTCCTTCCTGCTGCCTCTCCTCTCGTTTCCTGTTCTCTTCCTTCTCCCCCCTGATCATTTTGTTCATGGTGGAGATCAGCGTAGCCTCGTTGATACCCAGACGATGGGCACAGTCGGCAATGTAGGTAGCACGCACAATCTGATTGGGGATGACACTCACACTTTTGACGATACTGCTGATGGCCTCAGAACGCTTGATCGGATCTGTGACCCCCCTAAGCAACACATCACTCTTAAACTGGATGAAGTCCGTCTGATGCTCTTCGATATATTTTCTAAAATCGGATGCCGTGTGTTTGCGGGCAAAGCTATCGGGATCTTCTCCATCGGGCAACAGCAACACCTTGATGTTCATACCTTCTGCCAGTAGCATATCCGTACCACGCATGGCCGCATGGATACCTGCCTCATCCCCATCATAAAGGAGCACGATGTTCGGTGTGAAGCGATGGAGCATCCGTATCTGATGGGTACTCAAAGCCGTACCGCTATTGGCCACCACGTTCTCCAGTCCGCATTGGTGCATGGAGATCACATCGGTATAACCTTCTACCATATACACGCAGTTAGCTTGGCCGATCGCTTTCTTCGCCTGATAGATACCGTACAGATTCTGTTCCTTGTGGTAGATCTCACTATCAGGCGAGTTAACGTATTTCTGCTGCACCCCCTTCGTGGCCTGATCAAGCTTTCGTCCACCAAAGGCCACCACCTTTCCACTGATGCCTATCCAGGGGAAAATCACACGTCCTGCAAAGCGGTCCACAAGTGTTCCTGATGTACTATGATTCACCTTCTCCCGCTCTACATCACCTTCATTCCCCCGGTTATCACGCTCATAACACAGTCCGGTACTCAACAGGAACTCTTTCTGATATCCTTTTCTTTTTGCTTCGTTGGGTAACGCATAGCGGTCAGGTAAATCGAAACCTAAACGGAATTTGCGGATAATGTCATCGCGTATGCCACGACTGCGGAAATACTGCATACCGATGGCCACACCGTCCACATGGTTGTGCAGGATATCCTCGAAATAGCCTGCAGCCCACTCATTCACAATAAACATCGACTCACGCCTGCTCTCTGCTTCTTTCTCTTCGTTCGATAACTCTCGTTCTTGTATTTCAATGTTGTATTTCTTAGCCAACCAACGAAGAGCCTCTGGATAGGTCATCTGTTCGTGTTCCATCAAGAAACCCACTGGACTACCACCCTTTCCACAACTGAAACACTTGCAGATATTGCGAGCAGGTGACACATAGAACGATGGGGTGCGCTCGTTATGGAATGGGCACAGTCCCTTGAAGTTCGCACCACTCTTGCGAAGCGTCACAAACTCCGACACCACGTCCACGATGTTCGCAGCATCCAGTATCCTATCTACGGTCACCCGGTCAATCATCCCTCATGAAGTACTTTTCGTATGCAAAGATACAAAAAACCAAGTGCATAACAAAACAAATATTTGTTTTTTATATCGTGATGAAGTATCTTCGATGTATAAACAGTAAATTTACTGCAGAGATTGGTTCTTATAACTTCATCTTTTTTATTAACTTTTCCTTATAAGTATTTGTATTATTGAAAAAAATCATTATTTTTGCATACAAAATACTAACATTTATAATACGCTTATTCTTTTTGATGTGGCTCTAAATATTTTATATATGATGAAAAGGTTATTTACACTGATGGTGTTGGGGGTTATAGCGGCCATCAGCACTGTGGCTAAGGCCAGCGAGCTGGCACCTTATGTCACAAGCATAGATTTATATGGTTCACCTAACGACTGGAATGAGCCTATTGGGCATTTCGAGAAAGACGGCGACGGCGTGTGGCATCTCGATGACGTCGAGATTAACGACGTCACCACTTTCAAACTGAAACTCCACATCAATAATCCGGAAGAACAAGAGAGTGATGTGTGGTTTGGCAACAAAAGCAATGATGTCCAGACACTGAAGAGCGCATCACCTGGTACCATTGTAGAATGCAGTAGCGCAAGTAATGCTCCCAATTTCCGTATCGGCCATCCAGGTAAGTTCTCCTTCACCTTGAATGACAATGACATCAACAGTGTCCAGTTCCATTTTGAGGGAGAATTCGAAGAGAACCGCTTTATCACGGGAGAGTTCAACAACTGGGGTGAGACTAGGTTCATAGCTTGGGTTGGCGAATATACGCTCGACACCAATACTGAGTTTAATTCACCTATAAGCGGCCAGTTCCTCATTATTGATCAGGATTACAATTACCTGGGTGGAATAACTGACGAAGATTACTACACCATCACTGAGGAAAATCCGAATGTCGAACTTGCTACAGAAGCTCAAGGCAAGAAAAATCTCTACCTCGCAAACGAAGGCTACTACTCATTCATCATTGATGAAGATGACAAGCTCACAATAGAGAATTGGCCTGAGGAAGTGGTCACCGTCAGCATCGTCGGCTCAACCGTCCCTGGCTGGGATATGTCTAACGCGAGAGTCATCCCACTCACGTATGACCAGTCAACAGGCAAATACATCAGCGAGCCGACGGGCATCCCTGCAGGTTTCAATTGCCAAGTGCTCAAGCACAGCAGCTTCAACAGCGTTGGAGACACTTGGTACGGTGGTTTATCTGACAATTTCACCATAGAGATTCCTGAAGGCGCATCAGATATTCCTCTGGAATCATTATTAGGCGCTGATTTCCGCTTTACCGACAATGGAATATTCACCTTCTCACTGTCACCCAACTTTAGCACGCTGAATATCAACGGCTCCTACAATGTCGAGCCACAGTATTTTCTGGTCGGCGATTTCAACAACTGGAATCAGGATGAAAAGGTGGCCTTTGTAGCCCAAAACGGTGTATCGACACTCACTCAGGAAATGGTGGGTGAGTTCCTTATTTTGGATAATTTTGGCACCCTGTTGGGCGGAGCAACTAACGACAACCGCTACGTGCTTCACGAGGATTGGCCCAGCGTGACACTGACCACCGACAACAAAAAGAACCTCTACGTGGCTAATGAAGGTGAATACACGCTCACCATCCAGAACGGTGTACTTTCTGTGAGTGGTTGGCCAGAAGAGATCATCAGCGCATGGCTGCTTGGAGCGACCGACGAAGACTGGCAGGGTAACGAACTGAATTTCAAATTGACGCTCGACCCAAACACCGGCAACTACATTCTTGGAGAAACCGACATTCCTGCAGGCTACCGTTTCCAGGTGGTCAAGCGCAGCAGTCTGTCAAGTGTTGATGACGTATGGTATGGTTCCTATGCCAATGACATGTTCTGGGTTACAGAGCAAACTCTGGGCGATATAGCCCTAACTTCCAACAACAAGAACATGTATTTTGATGTTGGCGGCATGTGCACTTTCACGGTATCGTCCGATTTTTCCAAAATCAACATCCAAGGCGAGATCTCTCCTGATTTAAAACCGACATATTTCTTGATAAGCGAGTTCAACGACTGGGACGATGAGTATATGGTGCCATTTGTCAAGCGCGACGGAGTGTTCAAGTTGGAACAGTCGTTCTGTGGCGACTTCCTCGTCAAGGATCGCTATGGCAACTGGATTGGCACTTGTACCGATGGCGACCGTTACATATTCACTTCAACTGGCAACAGCGCCTTGCTCACGAGTGCCAATGAAAAGAAAAACCTCCGACTTGAGCTGCCGGCGCAGTACACGCTCACCATACAAGATGAAACACTCACCGTTACCGGTTTCCCCACCGATGGCTACTACATGTGCGGTGACTTTAACAATTGGGTACCCGAGCCGATGACCAAGAACGCAGATGGCTCCTACAGCATTGTGATGACCATTGATGATGACAACCAATTTAAGTTCCGTGACCATCATGGAAATTGGTATGGTGGCAATACCGAGGGGAATGGCGATACCTACCAGATTCACAGTGAATGGTGCACTGATGTGCCACTGACCGAAGGCGACCCTGGCTCCAACTTCATCATCAACACCACAGGAAGCTACAAGTTTATCCTTGCCGATAATGATGATGCCTTGAAGCTCACTGTCGTGGGATTTGGAGACATAACCCTTGCCGAAGCTTTAGAGGGCATTTCTGGCAACATTTCAGATAACCTCTATGTGGCAGCCGTATACCTGAACAAGGTGTATGTAACAAACGGCACCGACTGGCTGCGTCTCGAAAGCGTGTACAATGCCGATGAACTATCCGAGGGCTACCGTGTCGATTTCACCAACACTATTCCCAATGGCTTCAGTGGCAAAGACACACAACCCACCTTCACTATCGATAGTTGGCTCACATATTACTCAGATGACCCGCAAGTGCCTGTCATTGTCAATTATTCGCTTGCTGAGCCTTTCGAGCCAATGCCCAAGCCCTGTCAAGTGGTGAACCTCGAGGGCTGGTTCTTCGATCAAGACGGCATGAGCGTACTTTGTGCATACAACGACCAAAGTGGCAATTACAATCCGTCTATCGAACTTTATAATACTGATGGTATGGTAGAGGGCAGAATGTACAACATCAAGGCTGCTATCACTCTTAAAGAGCCTTGGCAGGATATTGCCCCTCGCATCAAACCGTCAGATTCCAACGCTATCGATAATCTGGCAGCTGAAGTTATCGAATACGAAGCCAAGGAATTGCCTATTGCCACTGGAATCGTCAACACCACCGATGCTGCCACAGTTGTCAGCGTGAAATACGTAAACACTGCAGGACAGGTAAGTCTCAAACCGTTTAAAGGTGTCAACATCGTTGTAACCACACATTCCGATGGCATCATTACTACGGTGAAAGAGGTTCACTAAACCGCCCTCGGTGTAACCAGCAGCATGAGCTGACCCAAAGGAGTCACCCAGTTCCCCTCCATAGTGGAAAGGAACTGGGAATTCTTTTGTTGCACGTTGCATGTTGCATTATGAGGCAGCTGGCAATGATGGCCGTTAAGATGATCTATGGCACTTTTCAGTGCAAAATATGGCACTTTCTGGTGCAAACTATGGCAGTCTGTATGTTTTGTGACTCAATCTGCGAATTCGATACGTTCTTGGTACCTATCATCATAGTATGCTCGCTCATTTGAGCAATTTCTTGATTTGCTTCTCAGTAGCGTTGGGCAACAGTCCTGCCAGATGTTCCACCATGCGCTGATAAGAATCCTCGGGAGCCCTGTCTGTCAGACAAGCCTCGCGTCCTATCAGTTGCTCTGGTGTGGTCAGCAGCGACCATCCAAAGCCATATTCCCGTCCGTGCTTGTCAACAGGATAGACAAAATCCTCGGTCACGATATGGGTGCCCATCTGCAATCGCCCAACATAAGCATCGAACTTAGAGCGCATGTTCTTGCCTGTGAAATCGCACGCTGCACGAAGTTCACGAGCTATCATGCGACCATGTTCGCGCAGAGTGGTAAGGATGACATCCTCAATGCTACCTTCCTCAGGCACAGGATTATTGCTGCGACGCCAATTATAGAAGTCTGGCCACCACTCACGACTGATGAAGCCCGCCTTGCCTGCAAAGAACTTTCCATAGAGGCAGCCGCCCTCACGCACAACGGAACCTTTCCACTGCCACAACGGCCATTCCCAAGTGCCATCGGGGAACTGTGTGAATCGGCATTCCTCGGCCATCAGGCTCTCTGCTGCATAGCCCTGAATACCACTTTCCAACAGCGGCAGAAAACCTACCTGACGGATACATTCCATCAGCTCGGGGCACGAATGGATATATCCGATATTCCCGTTACACTCTTGTATGTTTTTGAAATATTCTACAAATGCATTCATAAGTTCCGATTTATCTGTCTGTTTATGTTTGCAAAAGTAGATAAAAATCTCAACGAAATTAATGTTTAATATTTAATGTTTAATGTACAATGCTCTTCTTCCCGTTTTGAATATACACTCCCTTCTTCGCTGGCATTCCGTTCAACTTCCTACCATCAATTGTGTACCACTCATCGCTTTGTACCTGTTGCTTATCACTTGTCACTTGATGAAGGTCTGTGGCGATGCCTGTATTGATATCACGGAAGTAGCCGGGACCACCTTCACCGTCGATGTGAGCGTAGCTCTTGTCCTTGGGATTAGAGTCGTTATATGTTGTACCCTTGCCGCCCTTCAGGCTGGTGCAGTTAGAGAACATATTTGTTGATTGCGTCACTGCTCCCGTACTCCAACCATCGCCCACATAGATTGTTCGCAGATTATTACAGAGCATGAACATGTATCCCATATCGGTCACCTCAGACGTGTTGAAGTGGCTTATGTCAAGGGACTTCAGACTGCTACAGCAATAGAACATCTGATTCATGTTGGTCACCTTACTGGTGTTCAAATAACTCATGCCTGTGATGTTTGTAAGGTTCTCCATTCCATAGAACCATGCGTAAGTGGTCGTCGGACGGGCACCTGCAAATGAGGAGTCAAAGACAACCTTGGTCACATTTTCATAGGTTCCGTTTGAAGTCCAACGAGGATAATTATTCAAATTTAGGTCGTATGTCGTGCCCCCGCGGGAACCGCGCAGATTGTCGTAGTAGAACGTCAGCGTGGTATTTCCTGGTGTATAGCAGGCGTAGGGCTCAGTACCCGCAGCGGTAAAGTAGCCCGGGTTGCTGGGGCCGCCGTCGATGTGGGCGTAGGTCTTGTCAATGTGGTTGGCATCATAGGTCGTGCCCTGACCACCCACCAGGCTGTTGCAGTAATCGAACATATAATTGGAGCCCGTCGCTGCAGTTGTGCTCCACCCACTGCCCACATAGATAGTTCGCAAACTCCAGCAACTGGAGAACATAAATACCATGTTGGTCACGCTGGCCGTGTTGAAACTGCTCAAGTTAAGGCTTGTCAATCGATAACAGTCATCGAACATACAGTACATAGAGATGACCTTGGACGTATTAAAACTACTCAAGTCAAGGCTCGTCAGATCCTCACAGTTTCCGAACATATATGTCATATCTATCACCTCGCTTGTGTTCAGGTAGTTCATACCCTCGATAGTTTCAAGATTCGTCATACCGTGGAACCAGCAATAAGTGGTCGTAGGACGAGCATCAGCAAACGAGGGGTCAAAGACCACCTGGGCCACTTTGGATTTGTTGCCATCAGTGTACCAATCAGGGTCGTTTGAGCCTGTGTTCAGGTCGTAGGTCGTACCTGTAATCATGCGTGAACTACGTTTATTGTCGTAGTAGAATGTCAGTGTCCTGTTCTCTGACGTGAAGTAGGCATAGGTCTCTATCGGTTTTTCTGTGAAATAGCCTGGGTTGCTGGGGCGTCCATCGATGCGGGCATAGGTCTTGTCCGTCGGATTAGATGAACTCCATGTCGTGCCCTTGCCGCCTACCAGACTGGTGCAGTTAGTGAACATAAAGTTGGATTTCGTCACAGCTGCTGTGGTCCAGCCATCATCCACAAAGATTGTTTGCAGACTGCTACAGTTATAGAACATGGCGTTCATATTTGTCACCTTGGATGTATTGAAGCTGCTCAGGTCGAGATTGGTCAAGTGTACGCACTCTTTGAACATAGCTACCATGTTAGTCACCATACTGGTATTTAGGTAGTTCATACCCTCAATCGTTTCAAGTTTATTCATATCACTAAACCAACTGTAAGTGGTTGTCGGCCGAGCATCAGCGAATAAAGGATCAATGACCACCTTGGTCACATTGGCATTGGTGCCATCAGTGTACCAACCGGGGGCGTTTGAGTCAGTGTTCAGGTTGTAGGTCTTGCCCTCACGGATACTGCGGTAGTTATCGTAGCAGAACGTAAGCGTTGTATTTGAAGACGTGTAATAGGCATAGGCTTCACGTTCTTTCTCGGTGAAATAGCCCGGGTCGCTGGGACCGCCATCGATGTGAGCGTGGGACAGAGTAACATATCTTTCTGAATAATTAGTGCCCTGACCGCCCACCAGACTCGTGCAGTTTGTGAACATCATTTCGGTATAGCCCACAGCTGTAATACTCCAGCCAATGCCCGCATAGATGGTTTGCAGATTGGTGCAGCCCATGAACATGAAGCTCATCCTGGTCACTTTTGACGTGTTGAAAGTACTTATATCAAGACTCGTCAAGTTAGAACAATAATAAAACATGTCTCCCATATCAGTCACGTTTGATGTGTTGAAACGGCTCAAGTCAAGGTTTCTCAGACTACTGCATTCACTGAACATGGATTTCATATTAGTCACCTCGCTGGTGTTCAAATAGCAAATGCCTTCAATGGATTCAAGATTCGTCATTTGATAGAACCATCTGTAAGTGCTCGTCGGACGGGCACCTACAAACGACGGATCAATGTCCGCCTTTTTCACTTTGTAATATGTTTTATCAGTGAACCAACCAGGAAAATTACTACCTTCGTTCAGGTCGTAGGTTGTGCCCGTTCGTGTACTGCGCAAGTTGTCGTAGTAGAACGTCAGCGTGGTGTTCGACGGGGTATAGTTGGCATAAGCCTCTTGGGCATTGGCGCCAATGGCGCTCATCAGGGTTATCAATAGGATAACCAGTCGTTGAATAATGGATGTTGGTTTCATAAGCGGATAGTTTTAAGATTGGAGGCTCCCTTACCCCCTCCGTAGGAGGGAAACGGGGGGATTCTGCTGCAAAGATACTTTTTTTCTTTGAACTTTGAGCTTTGAACATTGAACTTTATGATTAGTTTTATGTAATTTTAAGAACCAAAGGACCAAGGGATTAGAGACCAAAGAACCAAAGGGCCAAGGGTTTAATATTTAATGTTTAATCTATAATGTAAAAATATTTCTGGGATAATTATGATAATTATGATAATTTCTTTCAGAACCAAAGCGACCACGCTCTGCGTCTCTACGTGAGAGCAGAACTGCACAAAAAACGCAATTTGTGCACAATTGAAGTGTTTTTGTGCATTTTATTTTGCTGTGTGCGCAAAAAGCAGTACCTTTGCGGTCGATTTGATTAAATCGTCCGTAAAGGAATACATTATTTATTAATAATATATGGCTTTAAAAATTGTAGTACTTGCCAAGCAAGTACCAGACACAAGAAACGTGGGTAAGGATGCCATGACCGCTGAAGGTACAGTGAACCGTGCCGCCCTACCCGCCATCTTCAATCCCGAAGATTTGAATGCCCTAGAGCAGGCTCTCCGTTTGAAGGAGCAGAATCCTGGCTCTACAGTAGGAATCCTCACGATGGGTCCTCCACGTGCAGGTGAAATCATCCGTCAAGGACTGTATCGTGGTGCCGATACGGGTTGGTTGTTAACCGACCGCCTGTTTGCTGGTGCCGATACCCTCGCCACTTCGTATGCGCTGGCTACAGCCATCAAGAAGATTGGTGATGTGGACATCGTGATTGGTGGTCGTCAGGCTATTGATGGTGATACCGCACAGGTGGGTCCGCAGGTGGCTCAGAAGTTAGGACTGAATCAGGTGACTTATGCAGAGGAGGTTCTGAGCGTAAAGGATGGCAAGGCAACTATCAAGCGTGTGATTGATGGTGGTGTTGAGACCGTAGAGGCTCCGCTGCCCGTGGTGATCACCGTGAACGGAAGTGCTGCCCCCTGTCGCCCGCAGAACGCCAAGCTGGTGATGAAGTACAAGCGTGCTACCTGTCCGATGGAGCGTCCTGCTGAGGGTACAGCATACGACTATCTCTATGAGGAGCGTCCTGAGCTGACACTGAACCAGTGGAGCGTGGCTGATGTGGACGGTGATGTGAACCAGTGTGGTCTTGCCGGTTCTCCCACAAAGGTGAAGACCGTGAAGAACATTGTGTTCCAGGCAAAGGAGTCGAAAACTTTGACGGCTTCTGATGCTGATATCGAGGGAATGATCAAAGAATTGTTGGAAGAAAAGATTATTGGTTAAGAGATATGGCTAACAACGTATTTGTATATTGCGAAATAGAAGGTACTCAGGTACAGGAAGTATCTCAGGAGCTGCTGACCAAGGGTCGCAAGCTCGCCAATGAACTGAAAGTGGAGCTTCATGCTGTTGTTGCCGGTACAGGCATCAAGGGTAAGGTGGAGGACCAGATCCTTCCTTATGGTGTCGACAAACTGTTTGTCTTCGACGCTAAGGACTTGTTCCCTTATACCTCTGCTCCGCATACTGACATCCTCGTGAATCTCTTCAAAGAGGAGCAGCCGCAGATCTGTCTGATGGGTGCTACTGTGATTGGTCGTGACCTCGGTCCTCGTGTTAGTTCTTCACTGACCTCTGGTCTGACGGCTGACTGCACCGAGTTGGAGATTGGTCCTTATGAGGATAAGAAGAACAACAAGGTCTATGAGAACCTGCTCTATCAGATTCGTCCTGCCTTCGGTGGAAACATTGTGGCTACTATCGTGAACCCCGACCATCGTCCTCAGATGGCTACCGTTCGTAGTGGTGTGATGCAGAAAGCGATCTACGAGGGTGAGTGCCGCAAGGAGGTTGTTTATCCTGAGGTTTCTAAGTATGTCAGCCCCGAGGCTTTCGTCGTGAAGGTACTCGACCACCACGTGGAGGCTGCCAAGCACAACCTGAAGGGTGCGCCCATCGTCGTCGCTGGTGGCTATGGTATGGGCTCGAAGGAGAACTTCGACATGCTGTTCCAGTTGGCAAAGGTACTTCACGGTGAAGTGGGTGGCTCTCGTGCCGCTGTGGATGCCGGATGGTTGGACCATGACCGTCAGATTGGTCAGACGGGTGTTACCGTTCATCCGAAGGTGTACATCGCCTGCGGTATCTCTGGACAGATTCAGCACATTGCCGGTATGCAGGATTCGGGCATCATCATCTCAGTGAACAATGATCCCGATGCTCCTATCAACAAAATTGCCGACTATGTGATTGTTGGTACTGTGGAAGAGGTTGTTCCCAAACTGATCAAGTACTACAAGCAGAATTCGAAGTAAGATGAAAGCATTAGATTATTTCCTCCTTATTTGCACCATAGCTCTGCTCGGTGTATCCTATTTCCTTAATACGAAAGGTAATTTTGGACTTGCAGCCTTAGTAAACTTCTGTGCTTTTGCATGCGGTGCTGTTTTGGGCTCAAGAGTAGGAGGAAGAATCCATAAGAAGAATCAAGAGAAATAAAACATGAGTACCAAGACCAAGAAGATTTTAGCCGTTGCATGCTGGATCATGGTAATATTAGCATGGTCTATGCTCACAGCAAATAACGTCATCGATTACAACACGGTATTAGCAAAGATTATACATGCCCTTATCGTTGGTGTTGGAGGTGTTCTTGGGTGTTGGATTTTTGGTATATTTAAAATAAAAGAAAAGGAATAACATGGCAAACTATTATAGCGATCATCCTGAGATCGGGTTCTACTTGAACCATCCCCTGATGGCTCGTATCGTTGAGCTGAAAGAAAAGGGTTTCGCAGATGCGAAAGAATATGACTACGCTCCCGTTGACCTGGGCGATGCCATCGAGAACTACAAGCAGATTCTCGACATCACTGGCGATGTAGCAGCCAACATCATTGCTCCTAACGCTGAGGACGTTGACCTCGAAGGTCCGCACCTCGAGAACGGCCGCATGATCTACGCCTCTAAAACTTACGAGAACCTCGATGCCACCCGCAAGGCTGGTCTTTGGGGTGTCTCGATGCCTCGCCGTTATGGCGGTCTGAACCTGCCTAACGCCGTATTTTCCATGCTGAGCGAAATGATTTCAGCTGCCGATGCCGGATTCCAGAATATCTGGAGCTTACAGAGCTGTATCGACACCCTGTATGAGTTTGGAAGCGAGGAGCAGCGTCAGAAGTATATCCCCCGTGTCTGTGCCGGTGAGGGTATGTCTATGGACCTCACGGAGCCGGATGCCGGTTCCGACCTGCAGCGCGTGATGCTGAAGGCTACCTATGACGAGAAAGAAGGTTGCTGGCGCCTGAATGGTGTGAAGCGTTTCATCACCAACGGAGACTCTGACATCCACCTCGTACTGGCACGCTCTGAGGAAGGTACCAAGGACGGCCGTGGACTGAGTATGTTCATCTACGACAAGAAGCAGGGTGGCGTGAACGTGCGTCACATCGAGCACAAGTTGGGTATCCATGGCAGTCCTACCTGTGAGCTCACCTACAAGAACGCAAAGGCTGAACTTTGCGGAAGTACCCGTCTCGGTCTGATCAAGTACGTGATGGCCTTGATGAACGGTGCCCGCTTAGGGATTGCAGCCCAGTCGGTAGGTGTGGAGCAGGAAGCGTATAACGAGGCTTTGGCATATGCCAAGGAGCGCGCCCAGTTTGGTGAGAAGATCATCAACTTCCCCGCTGTCTATGACATGTTGAGCAGAATGAAGGCCAAGCTCGATGCCGGTCGTTCCCTGTTGTATCAGACTGCCTGCTATGTAGATATCTACAAGTGTCTGGAAGATATCGAGCGCGATCGTAAACTCACTCCTGAAGAGAAACAGGAGATGAAGAAGTATCAGCGCTTAGCCGATGCCTTCACCCCACTGGCCAAGGGTATGAACTCTGAATATGCCAACCAGAACGCTTATGATGCCATCAGCGTGCACGGTGGCTCCGGCTTCATCATGGAGTACAAGAGTCAGCGCCTCTACCGCGATGCCCGTATCTTCTCCATCTACGAGGGTACCACCCAGCTGCAGGTGGTGGCTGCCATCCGTTATATCTCGAATGGCACCATGCTGAACAACATCAAGGAGATGCTGGCTGCCCTGCCCGCAGAGGCCAATGCAGCACTGAAGGCTCGTGTGGAGAAGCTCATCCCTGTCTATGAGGAAGCACTCAACGATGCCAAGAGCCTCAACAATCAGGATGCCTTCGACTTCCTCGCTCGTCGTCTGTATGATATGACTGCCGAATTAGTGATGTCGCTACTGATTATCCGTGATGCCGCCAAGGCGCCTGAACTCTTTGAGAAGTCAGCCAATGTCTATGTACGCATGGCCGAGGAGGACATCATCGGTAAGGCTGCTTATATCAAGAACTTCCAGGTAGAGGATCTGGACAGCTTTAAGAATTGAAAAATTGAAGAATTGAAAAATTGAAGTTTATAAAAAGAGAATCCGATGAATCGCCGTGATTCATCGGATTCTTTTTATCACTATCCACAACTTTTCAATTCTTCAATCCTTCAATCCTTCAATTTTTCAATCCTTCAATCCTTCAATTTTACAATCCTTCAATTCTTCAATTCTTCAATCCTTCAATTCTTATCGTACGCATGTACGGGATAGTCGGTGGTGAAGTGCAGTCCACGGCACTCCTTCCGTTCGATGGCCCAGCGTGTGATAAGATAGCCCACATTGATCATGTTACGGAGTTCACAGATATCCTTACTGGCCTTCACGCGCTTGAAGAGTTGCTCTGTCTCCTCATAGAGCGTATCCAAACGCACCCAGGCACGTTTCAGACGGAGATCTGAGCGTACGATACCCACATAGTTCGACATGATCTGTCCTACCTCCCTGACACTCTGCGTAATGAGCACCTTCTCCTCATTAGTCATCGTACCCTCATCATTCCACTCGGGAATCTTGTCGTTGAAGTCGTAGAGATCGACATGTTCCAACGAATGCTTGGCAGCAGCATCGGCGTAAACCACTGCCTCTATGAGAGAGTTGGAGGCCAGACGGTTACCACCATGCAGACCCGTACAAGAGCATTCGCCGAGGGCATAGAGGCGTTCGATGCTGGAGCACCCGTTCAAGTCAACCTTGATACCGCCGCACATATAATGGGCAGCAGGGCGTACAGGGATATAATCTGTGGTGATATCAATGCCTATCGACAGACATTTCTGGTAGATATTGGGGAAGTGGTGACGAGTCTCCGCAGGGTCCTTATGTGTCACATCGAGACACACATGGTCCAAACCGTGGATCTTCATCTCCTTATCGATGGCCCGTGCCACGATGTCACGTGGTGCCAACGACAGTCGGTCATCGTATTTCTCCATGAACGACTCACCATTAGGCAGTCGCAGGATACCGCCATAGCCGCGCATCGCCTCGGTAATCAGATAGGCAGGATGCGTCTCTCCCACATGATGGAGCACGGTGGGATGGAACTGCACAAACTCCATATCAGCCACCGTTCCCTTGGCACGATACACCATGGCGATGCCGTCACCCGTAGCAATCACGGGGTTGGAGGTCGTCTCATACACAGCACCGCAGCCTCCTGTACACATCACCGTGATTTTCGACAGATAGGTATCCACCTTCTGGGTGTCGGGATTCAGCACATAGGCACCGTAACAGTTAATATAAGGTGTACGACGGGTTACCTTCGCTCCCAGATGATGCTGGGTAATGATCTCCACAGCGAAGTGGTTCTCCTTGATCTCAATATCAGGACAGGCACGGACGGCAGCCATCAAGCCACGCTGGATCTCAGCACCTGTATCATCGGCATGATGCAGGATACGGAACTCCGAATGACCGCCCTCGCGGTGAAGGTCGAACTCACCGTTCTCGTTCTTGTCGAAGTTCACCCCCCAGTTCACCAGCTCACGGATCTGCGACGGTGCATTTCTCACCACCTGTTCCACGGCAGCACGGTCGCTGATGTAGTCACCGGCCACCATCGTATCCTCGATGTGCTTGTCGAAGTCATCCAGTTTCAGGTTCGTCACTGAGGCCACACCACCCTGTGCGAAGCTGGTATTCGCCTCGTCGAGTGATGTCTTGCAGATCATGCACACCGTCCCCTTTTTCTCCCTTGCCACCTTCAGGGCATAGCTCATACCGGCCACTCCGGCCCCGATGATGAGAAAATCGTATTTGTAAATCATATAAAGATATTTATATCCTTCAATTCTTCAACTCTTCAATCCTTCAATTCTTCAATCCTTCAACTCTTCAATCCTTCAATCCTTCACCTCTCCCTCGTAACCAGCCAGGCGCCCAGCAATACGAGCACGGCAGCCACAGGTTTATCCCATGTCATCAGATCCTGTCCGATGGCGATGGCCACCAACGAAGCCACCACAGGCTGGATATTGGTATAGATGCTCACGGTAGTGGCCTTCAGGTATTGCATGGCGAAGGGAATCATGAAATAGCCCAGTACGGTGGCGAAGATCACGATAAACGCCATCGCGGCGATACCGGCCCAGTCGGCCTGACCTCCATAGAGTGCCGTTGCAGGGAACTCCCGCCATAAGAAGGGCAGTACGGCGATGGTACTCACCAGGAAGATCCATTTCATCTGCGTCACGGCTGTATATTTCTGCGACACCTTTCGGGTAATCAGCAGATAAACCACCCAGGTGAGCACACTCAGAATAGCGAGGAAGATACCCAGCAGGTCGTTACGGCCTGCACCACCTACCCATCCCACAAACACCATCAGGGCAGCACCGAGGATGGCCAGTACCACACCCAGTGTCTTCATACCCGTGATCTTCTCGTTCAGGAACAGGGCGGCCATCAGCATCGTGGCTACCGGTGTCAGTGTGGCAATCAGTGAGAAATAGACGGGGGTGGTGAAATCCAGCGCCCATGCCGTGAGTGTCTGTGAAATCACAAATCCAAGCAAACCACCAAGCATGATCACGAAGAGATCCTTCCGTTCCACATGCTCTTTCGGCAGGAACAGACTGATCACCCAGAAGATCAAGGCAGCACCGATACAGCGTGTCGCCATATACGTCATGGGAGTCACCCACTGATCAAGGAGATACTTGGTCACGGGAACACCCAGACCGAAAATCACGTTCGCCGTCATCACCGCGGCATGTCCTTCCATTTGATGCTTATTCATGATTGCCTTGTCTCTTGTTGTGCACTTTAGAATGTTATAACAAGTGCAAAGGTACGAAAAGTCGAGAGCAAAACAAAAGAATTAATTCTTTTTTTTGCCGAGACGGAGAAACTTCGTTACTTTTGTCACAAAGGTACTCTATGTGAGTTTCCTTTTTCAATATGAGAATGTATATAGATTTTTATCCCGTGCAGAGGCTTTGTCAAAAATATTCGTAAAAATTTAAGACTTGCAAAAGTTCTCTAATTGGGAGAACGTGAAAGATTGAAGTGAATGGAAGTGCCCAAAAGGACATTTTTGTGCAAGTAAAGGCTGATTGGATTCAAAGTAAAGGCTACTTTACATGTAAGTAAAGGTTACTTCAAACCCAAGTAAAGGTTACTTTGAAGGCAAGTAAAGGTTACTTGTGGTCGTTCCTGATGTTACTTACACCCATTCCGACGTCATCTAAGGGTCATTCCGACGTCACCTTACCCCCTATAGATGACGGCGGAATGAGTGATAGGTGCCATCGGAACAGGTGTAAGCGCCGTTCGGAACAACCCTTAGATGACGCTTCTTCGAAAATGAGTGGTTTCAACTTTTGAGGGTTCTTTGGGTCGCCTTCGGCGATTTATTGGAAACGAATTTGAATAATTTGAATAATTATCCCACGAATTAAAATAATAATAATTCATATTTCGGTTGTATATTCTTTTTCTTTTAGTCGCCGCAGGCGATCAATATAAATATT